>NZ_JACHZA010000012.1:0-149750 GCF_014193305.1 Rhizobium sp. BK181 | reverse complement strand
TACTCGCTACGACAAGCGCCCGGAAAACTATCTCGCAGCGGTCAAACTCGTCGCGGCAAGGATCTGGTGTCAGAGTTTATGAGTCGACGGCCTAGCTAGTGACGCTGCCTCCTACACAATCAGGCACGACGGCAGGGGGTCGCCAAGAAGGAAAGGGGCCGGTTTCCATGTTCGACATGCGCTCCGGCCTTTCTGGCAATACACTTAGGGGATCGATGCGCGCCCAAAGCCTTACGCAGCGCTTCCGGTAGATCCATCCAGACCGATGACCGCCGCCTCCGGTTCGCCTTGAAGGTGCCGATGAGGTTCACATGGGGAACCGGCCTCAGCAAATTGCTCTCGATGGCAGGGGTGCTCGCGAACCCGGCTAGACTGGCTGTGACAAGTTCTGCCGGGGATTGAGGCCTCGAGCGGTGCCGTAGCCGACGTCTGACCGGAACCCTTCATTTCAAGCATGGCTTCGCAGGACGCATCGACAAGCACAGTCAACTGTTCTGGACAGTGGACTCCCTGCCGGTAGACCTCGATGACAATAGCCGCAAGATGGAGTCGATCGGCTTGATCTTCGATGGAATGCTTTTGCGCGACGTGGTTCAGGACTTCATCACAGATCGACAAATCTTCCGATGTGAGTGCTTCGTCACGTTGTCGCATCTCTGGCTCCATCGTCGTTCGAAGTTCGCGCTTGGTGTATTTCAAGGCGGGCACCCCGAGTACTCCGGTGTCCGACGGGCTGGGGACGTGCAAGACTATGCAGAGTCGGATCAACATGAACAGTCGGACAAAGGTCCTGACGGTGACCAAACCGAAGTCTGACCGCTGCCGGACTTAGGTCCGATGTTCAAGCGCAACACCAATGACGTATTACACCTGAGGCGGGAGACATCCTTACCAAGGGACAATACATTTAACTGCAATGGGAAGAAGATATGAAAAAGCTCGTTATCGCGGCGCTGGCACTGGCGACCACGTTGTCAGCGTCGCCGGCATTCTCTCAGATCTACTTTGAGTACGGCGCGGGGCCTCGCTACCACGATGATCCACCAGCCGCGCGGGACTATCGGTACTCGCCTCGCTATGTGTACGATGACGACTATGACGGCCCGGAAAGCCGCTATGCCCAACGCTGCTGGACCAGGAAATACTACGGATACCGCCATGGGCACCGGGTGGTACTATACAGGAACGTTTGCGACTAGAGGCGCGCTCGAGGCAAACAGCATCTGTTTGCGTCTTGATCGTCCGATGGCTTGCGCAGCGTCACCCGTTGGCACGCGACGTTGCTTCGCGTTCTATCGCTTTCCGCAGCTGCGGGGATCGGAAACAATAAAACTCAGCTGCCGATGGGTTGGTTTCAAGGATTACGCTCATTACCAACCGCCTTCAACCTTTCCAGAAGGGGCTTCGTGATGATGCCGAACAGCTTGGGATCATTCAGTGCCCGCGCTGACAACATCGCGCCATGGACGGCCGCCATGAACAGTTGCGCTTCCTGACCAGGTGTATTGGCGATGCGGAATACCCCTTGATCGGCCCCTGATTTCAAAACGCCCGCCAACCACTCAGCCAACCGCTGGAAATGTGCACGCACCCGCGAAGCGATGTCATCTGGCAAAAGAGCGATCTCACTGGCGAGCATGGCACAGACGCAGATCGGAGCCGACGCGTCCTTGATGCATTTCTGCCAAAAACTGAGATAAGCCTCAAGCCGATCCAGCGGGCTCGGAATGCTCTTGTCCAAGCCATTGAGGCCATCAGATGCTTGCCTACGGTACTGATCGACGAGAACTGCGACCAGCTCGTTCTTTGTCGGGAAATGATGATGAATACTAGCCTTGCGGATGCCAATGACGCCTGAGATGTCGGCGTAGCTGAAACCGTTGTAACCGCCCTTCACGATGAAGGACTGTGCGATGTCCAAGATCTTTCCAGCGGTCGAAGTTGTTGTCTCCATAGTCATCCCTACCTATCGGTAGGCAGGTTGTCAAGCATGAAATACGATCATCAAAGGTTTGACATAAGGAATGAATCATCCTACTAGAAGGTAGGCCTCGGCATTGGAGCAAAGCATGAAAAGCCAGAAAACCCGGCAATCCCATTGGTTGCGATCGTACTACTACGTGCGTGCGTCCTTCTCGATCTTGTGGGTTTCTCTCGCAATCATCACTGCCGACAACCAAATCTGGGCATTGGGTCTGCTCGTAATCTATCCAGCATGGGACGCCGTCGCGAACTTGGTCGATGCTAGCTCAAATGGCGGATTCAAGGCGAATGGCTCGCAGACCCTCAACATTCTCGTCAGCACGGCAACGACGGTAGCGGTAGTCGTGGCAGCGTCAGAAAGCGCATTCGCAATATTGGCCGTATTTGGCGTCTGGGCGATCTTTTCTGGTTTGCTTCAGCTTATGACAGGTGTCCGGCGGTGGCAGTATCATGGTGCCCAATGGGCGATGATCCTGAGCGGGGGCCAGTCGTGCCTGGCTGGCGGGTTCATGATCACGCAGTCGTTAGGTGCTACGCCGCCATCGATTCTTGACGTCGCGCCCTATGCGGGATTTGGTGCGTTCTATTTTGCGGTTTCGGCGATCTGGTTGACCGTTTCTAGCCGTGGGACGGCAACTTCCGCGATTTGACTGCGGAGCTCGATCGAAAGCAATCGCGTTGACAGGATGACGATCGCGCTCTCTCACTGGCAATGCTTGCGGTCGGCAGTGCAACTGCGATGGTTTGGATGACTGGGCTTTCGCTCGCGCCTAGACGACCGATACCTTTATGTCGACGCCGGTGGTGCCGCGTATCGATTCCCACTCCAGGATATCGTTGAGCTGTTTCCGGTTGGTAACAGCATTGAATCAACGTCCAATTCGCCAGTGAGAAGTGCGGTCCTGAATCAGAATTACAATTCAAGCAGCGGGGCGGCGCCCGCCAAGCCCCCTCCACTTGTTAGAGGGATCAATATGGAAATCGAGGCTAGCCGCTTTCAGGCGAGCTGAGAAAGCGGGAATGCCCGTTGAGAGGTCCATGGACTTCCAAGCATGGCTTGAGAAATGGGTGCAGGGTGAAATCGACATGAAAACGCTGCGCAGTCGCTACATAGCGATGCTGGGCAGACGCGAGGAAGAGCGAAAAGCTGCGTTGCTGAAAGCGCCACGGTCATCTCCCGCGTAGTCAGCTGCCGCCAAGCTATACAGCGGGGCGTGGCTTCAAAAGCTACGCTCTTTCCTTTGAAGCCGCCGAAGGCTGTCGAATATCGCGGGGAAATTAGGCGGGGCCTCTCGTCTTGAATATAACTTTCTTGCTCATTATATACAAAGCATCGACTTTTGCTTTTTGAGCTTTGCTTTGCGTTACACGACGCAGCTGGCGAACCTTTTCTTACAGACATCGATCATTGACTGCCGATGGCTCTCGTCGGGCAGCGACCAATCGTGCGATTGAAAAGGATAATCGTCATGAACACAGGTATCGTTAAGTTTTTCAACACCACTAAAGGCTTCGGCTTTATCCAGCCTACGGACGGCAGCAAGGACATCTTTGTTCACATAACCGCCGTCGAGCGCTCAGGGATGAGTTTCCTCTCCGAAGGGCAGAAGATCAGCTTCGACGTCGTCGAGGATAGCCGCTCGGGCAAGAGCGCCGCTGAAAACCTGCAAGCTGCCTAAGTTACCCATCGGCCTTTTATCAGGGATGTACATCGACCGAACCTTCAAAGGTCGGGTCTCCCTTCCTTTCCTCGTTTTCAGAGATAGTGATCGAATGAAAAAGACAAATGCCGACCAACAAATCCAGCGGGCTCTCCGCCAGGTAAGGAACACCAGTGGTGGCGGTCACCTTGGCGGAACGAATTTCGGCCAAGCGTACGATGCGAAGACATCATCTGCCAGAGGCAAGTCCGACGCTGGGCGTAGAAATTCCCGCAAAACTTGATCGCTTGCTTGAGGATGCAGATTTAATGGGAGTGAGGTCATGACCATCACGAAAGAAGCGTTTTTCAACCCTGCCAAACTTTCTGACTACGCGAAAGCGACGCAGGTGAATTCCACGGTTCGCAATATTCTCGAAGCCGAAGCTGCTGAAAGAGACAAGAAAACGCAAAAGCTTAGGGCGCTCAGACTGGCGCAGCCTGTCGTAGAGCCGTCCGAAGAAAGGAAGCCCTAGAACGCCCGCCGCCAAATCCCTTCGCCTTCCTGACCACGGATATACTGGCACGGAGACGAGATGGAAGCACAGTGGAGCCGGATTTGTGTCCGGCTCTATTCTGTTGTTTAGGCACGTCAAAACTAAGGACGAAATCCCAATTCTGGGAGCCAAGAAAATTAAAGGAGACCGTTTCTGATTGCGAAAGAGAAAGTCAGCGCAAATTCCCAAGCCATTTCGGTGGAGTTGACACCGTCTCAGGCTAAAGCCTTGAAGCTTGCCAAGGATGGCGACTTGCATTCCCAAGATGGCAAGGCCTGGACACATCTTAACGCTGCCATCACTTACGCAAGGTCACACCGGTTTAAAGAGCGTCCAATCAAGGTAAAAGTCGGTCACAACGGCGACGGTGGAGCGGCTTAGGGAACTTGACCTCCTTCACACTCTCGATCGACCCGATGGCGCGGCGTATTCGCCTCACGGGAAGTCTGTCGCGCGCGACGAGGGCGAGGGTGGCGTTTGACGGCGAAGTCGGTTGCCAAAGCTGCGGTGCGTGCTGCTCATACTCATCCGAGTGGCCCAGGTTCACCACGGAAGCTGATGACGATCTGGTTTTGGTCCCCGGCTACTACGTGGCAGCTGATCAAGGCGGCATGCGCTGCGAAGGCTCGCGATGCTCCGCGTTGGCGGGTGAAGTCGGCATAAGCACGGCATGCCTGGTCTATGAAGTTCGGCCAGATGTCTGTCGAGCTTGTGTTCCTGGTGATGATGCTTGTGAGACCGCGCGGGCTAAATTTGGTTTCTAGCGAGCGGGCCTCAGGTTCTTCCCGCGATTAGCTGTAGATGTGCACCAGGCAATGGGTACTTTGCTGTACGTTAGGATTCACTTGTAAGCTGATTTACTTGGCCCCGCCTCGGAGCCTTTTTTGTTTATGCGCCGCTCTTGCTTGATCGATTGCCTCTATCTGTTCCACCGCCGCCTCCACCCGCGAAACGCGAAATCAACTTCCTTGAACCTCTCGCAGTACAACCAAAGATATCGCTTTTACAAGGCAAGATCTAGATTGAAACGGAACATCTCCCAACCGTATGTTCAATGAACAACGCGGATTACCGGAATTCCTGCTTCGTCTGCAGCCCGAATGAGTGCCTCACGTGCTTCATGCGCCGTCAGCTTGCCGTGGATTGCGTCCAGACAAATCTTTACCGCTTCCATGTACTCCTCGCCGTCGTCAGATGGCCAGTCACCAATGAGAGCTTCCGCAGCCTCCCTAAGCGAACTCACAAGTCTGTATTTTTCTCGACCACCCACTACAAGCATCAGGGGAGCGAAAATATCGCTTCTGTGCCAATTCATTACAAAAGCCTCCTCGCGGTAAACACATTAGTAACCGTGCAAGAAGCGTTCCACCCTCAAGACATTTGGCGGTCAGTTCGAACGCCTCTGGGCCCGGAGCTCGGGCTTTGAACAGGCCAACGTTGGAATAGCGTTCGAGATGGGGCGTCGGGGAGCCCCGATTCAAAAGAGCGTGGCCAAGGCGTCAGATCGCGCGATATCATACCCGACCTTCACACCGACACACTCAAGGTGAAGAGCATCACTAGCGATGCGGAAAGCAATCGATTGGCAGTCTAGTTGCAGCCGGAAGTGAGCTCTGGACCGGCGTGAGAATTTGCTACCTGGCACACTAATTTGTCCTCGCAGCGCCGCCCGTCCTCGACAACCGGTGCGTGGGCAGGTTCCGGTAGAAGCGGACGATTCACCAACTATCAACAGGATAACCACAGCCCAACCAATTCAAAAGGAATAAAACTCTTACTTTTGGGCCACTTCTCCCTGGACGAGGTTGGGAGAAGGCCTGGAACACATTAGTATCTGCTGATGTTCTTGGGCGCTGGGTAGCACACGAGGAGTGGGCGGTCGGCGCAGGTCTTGTCGGCCGTCCGCGCCCTCGCAGAGGAAGTATCCATGACCGCGGTAGGGGCACGGAACTTTTCCAAGAATTGCACGTTTGCCCGTCGCTTGAGCCAACGGGGAGATCGTCATGTCAATCGCCAAGTGGGAAAAGCCCGTCCAAATCTCGGTGGGCTCGCGAGGTAGCGAATTCGTCACGAGCGCCTTCGACGCCGTTCTCTTTTTGAAAGATAGCTGGGAGGACTGTGAAACGGTGTCCTTCATCGAGGCGCGAAACGCGTGCCGAGGTGCACTCGCCGGTCAAATCGACACCGAGGTAGCGCGTGCAAAGTTTCTGGAAGCAATAGGGGCGGCCAATATGCACGTGCACTAGCCAAGGCTTGACGGGAGGGAACCTTGCCGTCGTAACGCGGTTGCTTGTTGGAGCGAACCCGCTGCGCCCGTAGGTGATTGCCGAGTGATCCGTCCTTGCAGAACTGTCGCGCAAGCCCGTGCTGATCATTTCAAGGCTCAGCTCCACGACAACAGACGCAGGCCACACTACCCCCTGCTCCCTGCCGAGCAGCTTTCAAAAGCCAAAGCCGATATCACCCACCATTCGCTGGAAACAGGGCATGGCTTGGCACCCGACAACTTCGATCTTACGCTCGCACGCTCTTGGCTCGAAGCGAATTTCTACGCTGACGAATTGATCATGTGACTTTGTCGGATTAAACTTGGATGCCTTTTAAAGCTATGCGTTTAGGGCATTACTAGCATCGTTAGTTGGCGCTGCAATGGAATGCAGAGGCCACCGAAGCGAACGAAGCGCCACGGACTGGCAGCCGGTAAATGGGATTATCACGGATGTAGCACGCTCGTTCACTAATTAGCGCAAGTACCATCAGGCGGTCTGAACTCGGCCGCATGACGAACCGCGGCATGACGAACCGCGAACTGCGCTACCTCGGCATCGACCGCGCGGACATCCGCAACGTCGCGAAGGCTGCATCTACCCGCTAAACTGCCTCGTCGGCAGCATTGTTCTAACGCTCGCTTCAAGACGGGTGCTTTTTTTCATCGGCGCGGTCTACCAACGTTCATTCTCGCGGCCATCGCTCTGCAAGCGCGAACGCATCGAAGCGACCGTGCGCTGCGGAGCGTCTAGAATTTTCGACAGATTGGCGGCACGCATCGCAACCGGAGCGCGTTGGAATTTCGTGCGCACGCTCTCGATCGTTTTGGCAACGTTGATGCTTGTTCCGATCGGAAATGCAGGATTGGTGCTGTGCCAAGCATTGGGTACCGTGATATCCGCCGGAATGTCAGGGCGCGAATTCAGGGCGCCAAACCAGTCCCACTCACCCATTACGTCCACGACATCCCTGAAAAGCGAAGGCATCCCGACTTTTGCGCTGATCGTGACGATCCGCGACCGTCCGGAGAGTTGCTCGGCCAGGTCTGGCCGCTCATCGACAATTGCGTAGAGCGCCTCGGAGAGAACAAGATTGCCTTTGGAATGCCCAACAAGAAAACGCGGCGCAAATCGTTTGTCCTCGAGCAACGAGATCACAGTTTCGGTATCCTGGCTTGTTCGTGTCCACAGGTAACCATGCTCAAGCTGTTCTGTGCTGGAAAACATCTTCGTGAATGCATCGATGGGCTCAAATACATGTCGGATGCTGTTGAGCGCACCGAACCAGAAAAAGCCACCGAGTGCTTCGGTCAAAACGTCCGCCAATCCGTATCCTGAAACAACAGCGGCAACGGGTTCGCCAAGCCCGTCGGCAACATTTCGCGCGAACGCGGCGGCTCCGAGCGCAGAACTACCGACGCCAGCGATTGCCAGCGCGTTGGCGCTGTCGGAATGGCGTAGAAAATCCTCAGGCGTCAAAAACACCTTGAGGCGACCCTCTCCCGAAGGAGGCACAAGGATGACGGCTCCTTCCCGAGCCAGCCAAAATGCAACGTCGGGGATTTCTTCAGGCGTCACTGCATTTACATCGTAGAACACTGCGTCGAGAGTGGCGTTCCGTCGCTGTAGCGCGTCAAGCGCCCAAGTGCGGAAGGGGTTGTCGGCAAACTTGGCCGGTGAAGCCAAAGCGCGTTCGATTTGGACGTCTGCAATTACTGGCAAGGTATGCATGTCAACCTCCCAATAGTGTTGCATTGCAGCATAGCTCGGAATCGGCCTTGCGGCAACGAGATCATGGGCCCCAATTGGAGGCGTAAGCTTCGGTTCCCATCACATCAGGTCTTTTGTCAAATGGATCATTTGAGTGGCATTGAATTCCTCCTTAGTGGGCGGATCCATGGTTTGAGCCCATAGCAACTACCGATCCGTTCTCGAACCTATACAACCTCATATGTGGAACGGCCCGCGGTGCAAGGGGCTTCTCAACCGATTTATCCACGCGGACGGTGCGTTCATATGTACGGCCTTTGAATGCGGTACATGACCACTGGCCTCGATGAGATCCGCGGAACGAGGAGCTAAATCACATCCACGCACTTTGAAGTGCACTGAGGTTGACGGCTTCGTTCGTCCGGGATTTCGTCCCATGGGTTCATCGTTTGCTTTTGCACCTTGCTTCTGCCGCCGACGCCGGTCAGATCAGTTCTATCGGCTCACTACTCATCCGGCCTGCAATGCATCCGAGGTTAGATCTGAAGAATCGTAGATCCCGCCCTTGGTTAGTAGTGCCCAGATGATCCGAGCCATTTTATTAGCTAACGCGACCGCAGCCACTTTGAATGGGCGCCTGGCAAGTAGCGCTTTCAGCCAAGGCCGTGCCTTCTCACTTCTGCGCGCGATCCGCAGAGCTGAGGTCGCGCCGAGGACAAGAAGAACACGGAGCTCGGGATTGCCCATTTTAGAGATCCTGCCCAATCGCTCTTTGCCCCCACTGGAGTGAGGCCTAGGGGTAAGTCCCACCCAAGCGGCGAAGTGGCGACCTGACTTAAATCCACCGGGATCCGGAACCAAGGCTTTTATCGTCGTTGCCGTAATGGCACCAACGCCTGGGATCGTCGTCAGCCGACGCGCGGTCTCATCGCGCTTTGCTTCGATGACAATAGTGCGTTCGATCATTTCAATCTGAACAGCCAAGGCGTCGATCTGATCCACGATGGCCGTGAGGGCGAAGCGTGCTGACGTTGGTAGTCGGGTGTCTTCGACATCTCGAACAATATCTATCAAGGCAGCGACATTAGGAACGCCCCCGGCTGCAATGATACCCAATTCCGCCAAATGCGCTCTCAAGGCATTTACCGACTGCGTCCTCTGTTGCACCAGAAGAGCACGGGTCTTCAGCACCATCGCATCTGCTTGCTGCTCGGCGGTCTTGATGGGGACAAAGCGCATGGTCTTGCGGATCACCGCTTCGCTGAAGGCTTGGTCGTTGCTTGAACGCCAGAAAGGAGAGACCGTTCCATGAACCAAGCTAGCACAATCGGGTTGGATTTAGCCAAACACGTCTTCCAAGTTCACGGCGCTGACAATGAAGGTTCGGCCCTGTTCAATCGGAAACTGGGGCGCACGGAAGTGCTGCGCTTCTTCGAAAGGCTGCCTCCGTGCCTGGTTGGCATGGAGGCATGCGGTGGCGCGCACTATTGGGCGCGGGAGATTGCTCAACTTGGTCATGATGTGCGTCTCATTCCGCCGGCTTACGTCAAACCTTTCGTCAAGCGCGGCAAGACGGACGAGGCCGATGCGACGTTTTTAGCACTAGATGCTGTCGGAGCGGGCCGTTCCACCTCATCACATCCGGTCGCCGCAGGGCCGCTACTCACCCATGATGGAATCTCAAGAATCCATGATCTCCAATGCCAACATCTTGCAAGAGCACAGGTCAGCCTCGACCGGGATGCGCGAGAGGCTTTCCAATGTTAGCTGCAAGAATCACTTGGCCTTGTAGAACCAACGGGCAGCGGAAACCCTTATCGAAAAACTGGAAACCGACTTCAGGGCGTGAGCGGATGGTCGCGGAAGAGACTGGCTGGCCGGATCTACCTAGCGGCGACCCACCGCCTTTGGATCTTGCTTAGCAATCGTACACATGCTCCCGACGCGGCGAGGTGAGGTAGGTGCGAATTGGTTGAATGGAAGCACCTAATAGCCCGGATAGACCGGCCAAGCGTACCGATGGAAGATTCTCTCGAACATCGGATCGGTGTCTCGTGCCCTTAGATTTGCGTCTATAGCGCCCAAAAACAGCTATTTTGGCCCGTTGATTTGCGTCCAGTTCCCTTTAGAAATGCGTCTAACGAGTAGTGTTGCCTTGCGGTTGTATTTGCGCGTATTCACGTTTTTAGATTGCGCCTTCGGAATTGCCAGCAGCTGGCCCATGCGAAACGCCTTGCAGTTCAGCTCATGAGCCGGAGTTGACAGCAGCGCCTAGCACGAGTCGCGAACCGCATAGCAAGCTTCTCAAATCGAGATGAAATTCGACTCGGTGACGGCCTTTGATCGATTTATGGCTGAGACCTGGGGTGTCCAAGCTCGGCAGCTAAGTGATCAACCTGATGTTCAAGACGCCAATTATCGGGACCCATTTGCTCCCTGAGTTGGCCGCGTTACGGAGTAACTAGTACTCCACAAACGACAGCCGATCTAAAAAATCGTGCTCGTGACTTTGTAGCTGACAGGTTGGATCACCGTTCGAGCGCCAGCTTGAGATGGATACGAGGAGGTGCGTGCCGTCCTCGCGTGCGTCATTGCAAACCACATGGAGATGCTTACGGTCCGGATCGTGCGATGGTCCGGACGGTATCAGAAGCGTACCTCTCTTGAACATTCCGTCAATGAACTCGAATCTCGTCGAACATCGAGTCGATATATCGATGATCTTCAATTGCTTCGACCATTTCTTCCGCGTTCTCCATCTTCATTGCTTTGAAGATGCTCAACAAGGTTATCGGCTTGGATGTGTCACCGGGGTCTTCCCACTCCGGTATGTTTTCTTTCTGGTGGGTCCACCTTACGAGCTCCCACGTTCCCATTCCCCCAAATCGCTTCCAGACGGCATCAATCGCCTCGATCTCACCCGAACTGAGAAGGTCAAGTTCGTCCTGGCCCACGTCGCGTGCCAATCCGATTTTGTGCTGCGCCCGGTCGGACAACAGGCTTTTCCATCCCTCGGGATCAGGCCCAGCTTCGCCATTTATTAAGCGGTAGGTCGTGGAGTTCACCGGACCATGCTTCATCGCGACACGATTTTCATCCAGAATTGGGAAACCCCATCGCCGAAGGAATTCCCGATCACAGAGGTATACGAGCTTTACAACCTTTACGATGTCCATTGTCTTCGCCTTGCTCCTCAGCAGGAGCAGGGCGATTACTTGGGCGGCCTTTGTTGGATTATAGCTCATAACTGCGCTCTCGCCTCAACCTCGCGGTTGGTTCTTCTCGTTTGCAACTCTACTACAATATAGTCGCGATTCTGCTAAGAGCAAAAAATGCTGGCTCGCATTGGCCTATGGACCTCGAAAACTGGCGCAGCCCCGAGGGCAGCGCGAGAGCCGTTTAAAAAGGCCTGCGCGCGCTGCCGATTTTCCCTCTTTGGCCAAACTCTGAGCTGCCCACATGCAGATCCCACTGTCTTCCCATGGCCGTCTTTCATGTCTATCCCTCTAACCTCCTTTGAAGCTAAGACAGATTAACGGCCGGCACAAACCGCCTGGACTTGAGGGTCAAACTCCTGTCACCTGCAATTTCCTCCGATTCGGCACGGCTTTGTATGCCGCCGACCGTATAGGCGCATTGTCGCACCCACCAGGCAGCCTGCCGGTTAACACCAGACGACGGCATTCTGCGCTCGACAATGTTCTGAACGGCGGGACAGGTTGTCGTCCAATGTGCAACGTAGTCCTCTATCTGTTGCTGCAAGGGAACCGCCGTGTGGTCAACTGGGCGTTTTCGTCCTCCATATCCTCGCCCTGGATGAATCGTATCCCAGGCTGATTTTAGCTGTTGCCGTCGCCCCTTGCCGGGCATTTTATTGCCAAACCCGCGGATGCCATAATTCCAGATAGGTCGGAAGAATTCGCAAAGTGCGCTCTCTGCCGTTTCGATTTCGTCAGCCTGCAACTCGATGTAGCGCACACGAAAGTCGCGAAGCCGGAGATTTTTCGCAGACCGGATGGAAATGAAATGAGTGCGCAGTCTCCGAAACAGCGCCCCCGTGCGCTCATTTGAACTGCTCGCGCTTCCCGCTTTGCCAACATAAATGGGGTAGGCCAACCCTCCTTGTTCACTGAAGACCTCTGCGCCTCCGTAAAGGGGTCCTTCTCCCACATGATAGATGGCATAAACGCCTGCGCGAATTCTGCCTTCGATGGTCTTCGCCCTCAAATCTGCAGCCTTCGTCAATGGTATCGCAGCGCATCCCACGAGCTTCTTCGGATATTTTTTTCCTTTGGTGGAAAGCTTCGAGCAACCTTCCTCGGATTCCTGGCGGTTGGGAGAAACAAACTTTTTTGATGACATTTTTAATCTGACGCAGCGGTCAGTCCCTTACTGTCACCAATTGTGGATCCGGAATTTTCGCGACGTCAATCGCGTGGTCGTGACTTTCGTGAATCTATTTAAGCGGTCATCTTTGTGCGCCGATATCTTGTTCGACAGGATCAGGAGACGCTCCCAGAAAGTTCCGTTCGCGATCATGGCAGCGCACGTGTCGTGCCGTCATTCTCAACATGCGCGCCGGAAAACAGGGTTGCCTCCCGCGAAGATCCGTAATTGAATTTAAATCAGCAAGGGTCGTTGGGACGCACTAGATGGAAAAATTGACGGAGTTTGGAGAACTAAAGTACCTCGGGGATCTCGTCGATGAAATTCTGGAGCACTTGGCCGCTACCGATAAGGATTACAGGGCGAGGGTGGCCAAAGCGCTGTACGCAAGCTTCACTAGCGACAGCGATGTGCTGGACGGCATCAAGGACGTCTTGATGGATTCCAACACCCACGGTCGCGTAACAGCGCGTTTGGCGTCGGAGCTCCTGGAGCCCACTTTCATTTACCAAGGAGACAGTGTCGTTTCCGTGAATCGCTCCCCAAAGCGCGCTTGAACGTCGACTATGCTCGAAGATCGCTGTACAAAGACGCGCTCGCGTACCCGAAGAGGGCGAATTCGTTCCGACTGCCGAGAAAAGTGGGTTGACCTTTCCAAAGTTCGAAACTCATCATTTTAGAAACAGAGATGGTTGGGATTAAAAAGATGAGCGAACTTTTGAATGCGACAGTTAATCGCCTGGAGGTCATGCGGGCCGACACCGAGCTTCTTGTCCACGCGTTTGCCGGCGCCGTTGTGCTAGCGGCAGCAGAGGATGCGCGAGCTTCAGCAGCGATCAACTATGACGACAAAACCACGCTCGACACCCAACGCAAAACAGAGGATGCTAAGGTCGCGCTGCAGCTCGCGTGGCGTGAAGCGCAATACCTTTCAAACGCTGTCACGGAACGGCTGGATGTCTTTCGGGACCTAGAGGTCCGCTTGGCTAAAAACGGTTAAGACCCCGTCGATGGGATCGAGACGGCTTCTGCCGTAGCAAAGCCTCCTTGCGCCGCGGCAGCGCCCAGCTCACGTCAGCGGCCAGTTTCCCTCGAGGAGAGCGCGAATGTTCGCGCTCAGCCGTTTGATTTCCAGCCGGGCGACCGTACTTTGTTGGATAGGCCCGAGCTCTTCCGACAGAGCGATAATCCGAGCTGCTAGAGCGTCCGCGGCCTTCGCCTTGTCTAGGATTGCCGGGACAAAGGCATACGGGGGCATCAGCCCGCGGTTTGCGGGGTTGTCGGCAAGGTGCTTACAAAAGCTTATGAGGATTTTCTCTTCAACGCCTAGACCCTGATAGACGCTCGCAGCTCTTCTGCCACTCGCCGATGTACCCTCCACAATTCCAACGTCCTTGAAGTGTTGGCTAATGAGCCCCGCGAGTTCGCGGACGAGTTCAGAAAAGTCTCCCCGCATTTGCGCGATGACTCGGTCCTCCTCCTGGTGTTTGAGAATGCTTGTCTGCATGCCGACAAACTCTGCCTGCTTCTTTGCTTCCTCTGCCTGCTGACGCATGACCTCGCGGTTTTCCTCAAACTCCAAACGTGTAAGCCGCAGCTCCTCGCGCTGCTCGGCGAGCTCTTGCGATTGGATCCAAACGGCGGCGACGAGCCAAATAAACGCGATCGGTGCGAAGACACCCGATAGGAAAGTACCCCAGTCCGCGGCGCTCATGCACGAGTATGACCCTGTCACGCCGCCACAGGATTCGGGATGAGCGTACCAACCCACCAGCGTCGCGGCCAAAAGGATCGCAGCTGTCAGGAGGCCTGCGAAAATGATACTTCTCGTGCGCCCCGGCGCTCGCGGACTTGTCGACTGCATTCGTATGCCCTCGAAACTGTGCCGTCCCATCATTGAGCAGCGCCTTTCTTATGTAAATGGCTGTCCGGCGGCACACTGTGTGGGAAGGGACAAGGCAACAATGCAAACCATCGCCAGAGGCTCGCTTCGGTGAAAATCCCGAGCCTCTACACCAGCAGGACCCACTGGAGAAACGGGACGTCCGATAAGGGCTGGCGGCGCTGGACGCTGTTCCGGCGTTAGACGGACGCGCATGGGAAGCCGATCCGGACGCCGCCGAGACGGTCGGTCGCTTTCTTCAGCCCAAGTCGAAAGCCTTGCCACGTCGCTGGCGCTTAGTGATACGTTTCCTCTCTGCCGGAAGCGTGGCTCGCGGTGATGAACGAGAAGCTTGGTCCTCCGGGACCGACAGAGTGTTCACCGGGCGGTGGCAGATACCAGCGCGTCGTGCGCCCGGAACGCTTCACATTCCAACGCATCACCGTTCGTCCAGGCTTTCCAGTCGCTGATTTGAACGATGACTGTTTTACTGTCCGGATAGATGTGAATGAACTGACCGTCGCGACCAACGGCCGTGAAATCAGTGCCCTTTGTCAGCCACCAGAAGTATCCGTAGTTCAGTGGGCAGTCGGTTTTCTGATACTTGTTATCGGCCGCGATCCCGTTGTTCGGGTCTGAAGAAGGTTTTGTCGCCAGATCGAACCAGGCTTGGGGCACGATCTGGCGGTCCGAATGGTCCCGACCCTGGTTGAGAACAAACAAGCCGAACCGGGCGAGATCACGGAGCGTCGCCTTGAAGCAGCATGGCCCCACGGCCAGTCCGGTGTTGTCCACACCCCACGTTGCCCGCTGCTCGGCACCGATCGAAGCCCAAATCCCTTTCTCGAAAAAGTCGGTTAAGCGGGTTTCGCCGAGCATACGATCTGCGACCGCAGCCGCGATGGCAGCGTCCAGCGCGGAATAGTTGAACAAATTCCGGGGCGGTCCGGAGCGCAAGATGAAACGGTGCGCGAAGTCGATCACGCTCTCCGTCATCCCGGTGCGGACCTGCTTGTCGAACAGCACCGCCCCAGGGAAAAAGCCATACCATCCGTATTCACTCCACCAGACGCCGGATTGCATGCGAAGCACCTGATCGACTGTTGCTCGACTGTAGCCACTGGGAATGGCATTGGCCAACTCAGGAATGTATTGAACCACTGGTTGACTAAGCTCAGCGTCGAAGTCCGCTCGTGTGCGAGCGCCGCGCTTGACGGAAAGGACATGTCCGAGCAGCGTTGAGGTGATTGACTTCGTGACCGACGCGATACCATAGAGTTTTGTTGGGCCATTGGGTGGGGCTTCGTCATCCCGGCAAAATCCTTTCTCCTCGTCGTACTTCTCAAAGGTGAATGCGTCCGCTTTAACGACGATCAAGGCGCAGACCTTCGCGCGCGTCATGAAATCCGCAAGGTGGCATGTTGCCGGACCTTTTCCGTCGCATTGATACGTGATGTCGCCGATCTCCTGGCCGCGTGGGAGGTCGACGGATTGCGGTGGTGGGTGAATTGTCGCGTTCTTCGCGGATGCCGGTAGTGGCGCGGTCAAGAGAGAGGCCCCGATTAGGGAGGCGGCGAGGCGCCGAAACACCCACAAGGCGTTTCCGCCATACCTGTATTCTTGCGCAGTTTTGCTCTGTGATACCTTGATCTCAAAGGGCATCCACACGTTCATTGTGAGCTCCGATTTCGCAAATCCGCGTTAAATACTGGGAAACCGAGGTAGAAGTGATCTGCCAGCTGTGACGGCTGGGAAAATACCTCTACCCCAAGATGTTAAGCGATTGCCGGGCTCTGGCCTCCCAGACCCTGGCTCCCTGAGCGACGGCAAATTCGATTGATTTTCGGAGGAAACCCTCGGCATCGCCAAGACGGCCGGCCTTAATCTCCAACTCTCCGCGTAACCGCAAGAGTTCCGCAGTGTAATAGTGCTCGCCGGTTCGTTCTCCAAGGGTTAACGCTCCCTGGACAACGCTCCTAGCTTCGGCAAACGCACCCACTCGAAGATAGCTGTCCGCCAGTACGCCGAGGTAACATGTCTTGTCGACTTCTTGTTCGCCCATGTTGTCGCAAATGTGCTGCATCTGCGCGATCCCGGACGAGTCATTGCTGGCGGCAACCTTCGCCCAGCCGGAGAAGAACGTAGCCATCTTCAGCCAAAGCTGAAATCCGTTACGTGTCGCAAGCGGTATTAGTTCGTCTACCAGTCTCTGGAGTGTAGCAGTGTCCTGGCGGAGCGACATCAGGATGCAGCCGTTGCCAAGGCAAGCGGCGACGCGATAATCCACTTGGCCTCGCGCCTCCCGTTCCGCGTCTAGGAATTGCTCCAACGCTTGGTCTTCCTCGCCGAGCATGTGCAAGGTCCAAGAGAGATAGACCATGGCCATGCTTGGAAAATCGCTGCCGATCTGGCCAGCGCTGCCGCTATAGGAGAGAGCGACCTCCAATGCCTCACGGGCTTGCGGAAATCGACCTCTCACAAACGCGCACATACCGCCGAACTGGAGTCCGAGCACCAACGCCTTGATATTGTTCTCCCTGCTGCCAATTCCCCTGAGCTGCTTGCTTGCCCATTCCGCGTCGGAAAACCGCGCGGAGTTGAACGCGGTCCCGAACAGGCCGTCGAGCGCGTTGATCGCTGCAGCCGTATCGCCGACCGTTTCGCTGAGCGTCATGACATTTCTATAGGCGGCGTTGCCCTCTGCCGTTATGTACCCGTACGCCGCGTAGAGGACGTCGCCCCGTTCGAGCTCCAAGGTTAGTTCCTTTCGATCGCGAACTTTAGAGGGAGGCATTCTCCTTACGCACTCGAGGCCCTTCTGGAACATGTTCGCGGCTTCGACCTTCGCCCATGTTGCGGCCAGCTTTCTTCCTGCGCTC
The DNA here is from genome assembly GCF_014193305.1 of Rhizobium sp. BK181. Classification (NCBI taxonomy): domain Bacteria; kingdom Pseudomonadati; phylum Pseudomonadota; class Alphaproteobacteria; order Hyphomicrobiales; family Rhizobiaceae; genus Rhizobium; species Rhizobium sp. BK181. The sequence continues at coordinate 132,447 of NZ_JACHZA010000012.1, read as the reverse complement.
ATCCAGCAGTCAGCGGCGCGCTCGAAAAGGCTCGCCTCATCATAGTGCTGGGCAAGAATTTCGGGGTGTTCGACCACCGTTTTTGGTTCGATCAGTTCGATCGCCTGCGCCACCAACGCATGAAGTTGCCGACGCCTGTCACGCAATAATGCGCCACACGCCGCTTCCTGAAGAAGGCTGTGAGAAAAAGTATAGCGCGGCCAATTGCTGAAGGGTTGCGGGGCAACGAGACCGACATCGACCAATTGGTCTATTTCTGGGCGTAGAGTTTCGGCCGTAACGCCAACGACGTGGGCAAGAGTGTTGAGATCGAACTCTCTCCCGATCACGGCCGCTGTCTGTGCGACAGTCTTCGCCCGGCCGAGTTTGTCGAGGCGGGAGAGCAGTGCTGACTGCAGGGAAACGGGAACGTTAACCCGCTTCTCAGCTCGATCCGGCCCGTGATCCGCGACCTCAGTGACGTCATCCAATGTGGACCGCGCAAGCTCCTCCAAAAACAAAGGCACACCCTCGGCTTTGTCAAGGACCTTGCTGGCGACTTGCAGATGGAGGCCCGCAGCTTCCGCCAAGCTCTCGATCAGTTCACCGGATTCATCGCGCGAAAGTCTCGTAAGTTTGAGGTGTTGGAATTCAGGAATACTCACCTCCAACGCCGGTTTGTTGCGAGAGGTCACGACAAGGAGAATAGGTGCCGAGGCAACGGCGTTCACCAAGGCCTGCAAAAGCCTCCTCGAGGAGGGGTCGATCCATTGTTCATCTTCGACAACAAGCAAAAGCGGTCCATCGATGCACAGGTGTTGGAGCCAGCCCGAAAAAGCGTTGGTTATTGTATATTCCTGTTCGGCAGAGCCGAGCTCGGAAGGCGGAGATCCAGGCTGGTCCAGCGCCAGCAGCCGTGCGAAGATTGGATATCCGACGTGCACAGGCACCCCCGTCAGCGATAGGAAAGCTGTGAGCCGCTCCGAGGTGACGTTTGCTGCTTCGCCATCCGATATTCCCGTTTCTTGTTTGAGGAGCCGCAGGAAAGGATAAAGCGCGCTGTTTGAGAACGCCGGCGAACATTGAGCGATGAGGGCCTTCGTATCCCCAAGGCGCTTTTGGAGTTCGAAAACGAGCCGTGACTTGCCGATGCCCGGTTCTCCGCTGATCGCCGCTACATTACCGCGCTTGTCAAGCATGACCTGACGCCATTGAGCCGCCAGACGGTCAAGCTCCGTCTTCCTTCCAACCAATCGGGTCAGCCGCGATTCCCCGGAAAACCTGTACGCACTCGCCAACGCCTTAATGGGCTGTCGAACGTGGATGGGCTGTGGGAAGCCCTTTAACGTTCTGGTGCCGAGATCCGAAAACGCGAAGGTGCGGGCAGTTGCATCGTAAGTGTTTTGATCAACCAGGATGGTATCCGGTTCCGCCAGCGTCTCCAGCCTTTGCGCAAGATTGGGGACGGGCCCGAACGCGACTGTTGAGACGCCCGCCGGAGCGCCTTCAATATCCCCTACAACCACCAGACCCGTGGCGATGCCAATCCGCACGTGAAGTGTCGTGCCCTCGGGAGATTTGAGTTGCGACACCGAGGCGAAAATATCGAAAGCCAGCTGCAACGCGCGTTCGGCGTCGTCCTCTTCGGCTGTTGGGTATCCGAACAACACCTGGAACGCGTCGCCGACGTAGTTTGCCACGTATCCCCCGTGGGACTTAGCCAGCGCACTGCAACGCGCGAGGTACTGTTGTGTCATATGGCTGAAGTCTTCGGGATCAAGGATCGCCGCGAACTCGGTCGACCCTACCATGTCACAAAAGAGAATCGTCAGTTGACGGCGTTCAACCGGATTTCTTCTATCGGTTTGCCGTGGTGTCCGCATCTCAGCAATGGCGGCAAGAAGCTTGCGTCTCGGGCCCGTGCGAATTCTCATTTCGCGTAGATCGCGCTCGGTTAGAAGCGGTAAGCTTTCAAGGTCGATCTGGGAATGTTCGAACTGGTCACCGAGATTGTCCAGCCCGATATCAGCCAGCCATCGCCTGATGTCACTCATCGCTGCTCCATCTAATTGCGTAGCTGACGGGCACTACCAGAACTTGCTTAGTGTATTAGTTGAAGCTACTCTACCCAAAGCGGTTATTCAATGATTTCAGGCATGCCTTCGAGATATCCGAGGGCGAACAGAGCCGTGCAGATCTACGAGGCTTGGGATTGGGACGGGACTGTAAGCGGTCCGATCCCTTTGTGAACTCATGGAGGGCGCTATGAATTCGTTTTTAAGAACTGTAGCCTTGGTGGCATTTGTTTTCGTTGGCATTTCTGGGGACGCGTGGGCGCAAGCCAAACAGTGTCCGTCCCCGAGTTTGGGAGACGGAGACCAGTTTTTCAACATGGCAAACCTTGCCATGCCGACAGCTGACGAACGGACCGCGGTTGAGGATTTTATATCCCGGTATGCTTGGCTGATGGATAACAGAAGGAAAGACGCCGTAGGTGCTCTGTTCGCCGGAGATGGCACGTACTTGCTGTGCCAGCTTGGCGTCGCAGAAAGCGAAGTTAACGCGGTCGGAAAGGACGTTGCGGAGGAGCTCGACGCGTCGTTTAAGAAGCTCGAGGCAGAGAAAAAACGGGCACGGCGGTTGTTTGGCAACATCCTGATCCGGAAGAATATATCTGATGGAACTTTTGAGGTGCTCATTTCCTCTGTCGTCTTTACCCAAGTAATAGCCACCCAAGCGCCCCCGGAAGTCGACTACATGGCCACGCTTTACGCGACGATCGCGGAAGATCCTTTCGGCACGGGGCTCAAATTCCGATCCCTTACAGTCGTGACTGATCCGCAAGGGATCCAGATCAGGGCTCGATAGGTTCGCTCGGTTGGCGGATGGAAAGAAATCGTGGAACACCCGCGGTGGCCGATATTCGCAATTTCGCTTGTGTTAGCCCTGGCGACACAGATCGGGGCGACCAGCGTTGACTCCGGAGGATCCGATCGGCAGCGGCTGGCGGATGATGCCATGCTAGCGGGCGTCCAAAGCGGAGCGACGTCGCTATCATCTTTGCCTCAGCTGGACGAGGGCCACTTAGTCGATGCAGTTCGACGTTTGAATGAAGAAATCCTTTGGGCTCCCGCGGGATTGAATGCCGATCCCATCAACAGGTTCGGTGACGAAGCCAGATCTGTCTTTGGGCCGATCCCCGATGGTGATTGCACGGGTCCGGAATCGAAGCGGCTTGGCCTCGAAGTTGACGGTAACTCCGTCGAATTGGAGCCCAATCCATTTGAGCCCGGCTCTCCCCTTAAGTTCTCCCATCGTGACGCAGATGGCCGTCTCGTAAAGTGGACGAAGGAGATAACAAAGTGCGACAAGCCTTCCCTGGCGGGCGGCGTTACCTTCTGCGGGCTAAATTCGCGCATCAGCCGCGTCCAACGAAACCATGTCGAGTGGCTTTTCTTATGCAGGAAGTCTTCGGGTGACTTGAAGGTCCACGCCGACCCGTACTGGACAGAATCCGATCCTCGATTTTCGCGCTATAGCGCAATCGGTTTTAACTCCGTGACCGGCGAGATCGCGTTCCTCGACGGTCGCAAGGATCGCGCCGTCTTCGATTGGTCAAACAGCTTCCCTCCTCCCGGTGGGCAGTCTTATGGTGATACGATCGGACGACGAGATGCTGAAGCATTGTATGACAAGACCTTTGCCGTCGACTGCGTCTCGTGTCACGACAACAAGAAACCAACCGTCATAGACCCGCACATTCAGCAAGCCAGGGTCGGTTACTTCGATAGCAGGGCGCGGAGTTTCAGTCTTGGCAACTTCCTGACGGCGAGGATCGCCAGGGTCGACTTGCCGTTTCGTGTCATCGGCTCGGGCTACGTGTCCACGCACGGGGTCTCCATGGCGCGCGCGAAGGCTTTTGCAATTAAGGGACATCCCTGCTTCGCTTGCCATTCGCTGACGACGATGGAATCCGGCAAGCGTTTTGCCGCAGATGCGGTAGCTATGCCAGCCGGTGTCAAGGATCCGACCCTTGGGCAATCTGTGGGGATAGTTCAGGAAAATGCGGCGCTCCAACCCGTTCAAGATCACCGAACGGATTGGGCTTCGACATCTGGCGATGGCCGCATTATGCCATGGATGGTCCCGGATCATGGGGGCAATCTCTCGAAAGGCTCGAGCAGGCTCACAGCTGCGGAGTGGGACCAACTCAGTGAGTGTGCGTGGGAAAACGGTGGAAAGACATGCAATTACCGCCCATTGTTCACTGGCTGTCCAGCGCCCGGTGCCGGTGCTGACACCTTCGTCCCATTCGACTTCTCGATTGCTCCGATGACTATGGCAAACACCGATGGTTTCCAGAGCGCCCTGCACCTGACTTGGCGGTATCTCAACGGCTATGGCGATGTACCCGAGAGAGACGATGTGCGTTTTGATATTGCAGTGAGGGAGAAAGAAATCCCTGTCGCACAAGCTCCGCCAGCAACCACCGACTATCCCAGCATGGCTGACGTGAAGGCGACCGAGGCTTCTCCGTCGCTCGGCAGCGTTTTCAAATTACGGAACGACACACTGCTCCTCCTAAATGCATCGTATAGTGGGCATCGGAAATGGAGCGATACACCTCCAGCGAAGGGGCCTCGGAGCTACTCGATTACCATTCCCGCTGTTTGCGGAAAAAGATATCTCATCCGCGTGGTGCCAAAGCGGTTCTGCTTCGACAATACGGGTGTTGTGTACGGTCATGCTGACCATCTCGTCGACTATGATTTTCCGTGTGCCAGGTGAGTGTGCCGACTGGAGTTTCGCTTTATAGCGCGCTGGTTATGCGTCGCAGGGGCTTACAACAAGAATCCCAACAGCCTGAGATGGTCGTACCGCGTATCGTGAATCTCTCGTCGAATGGGCTACGATAGAACCGACCTGGCAAGGTCAGCTGCAATTGTTGAGATCGGCTAAGCGGAAGTCACAGCCGCGCCTTGGGCCTCATGCTGGCGGTGTGGATCTGCGTTTCAGTGATCGGCTAGTTACACATTTTTGCCAGGTCTGCTTTTTTCGCCGCCTGTGAATATTCGTCGAAGCGGAATTCAAATTTGCCGGGCAGGGGAGCCCGATAGATGCCGAATTTAAAATATCCGGTTAGGTCATTCGGTTCTGTGATCTTCGCTCCCAAATCCCCAGTAACCGTTGCCATCTTATTTCCGTTCGCCCAGATTTCGATGAAGCCCTTTTTCGGAGGAACGACAGTATTGTCTGTCCGGCCATTCTTCACATGATACACCATGTCTACCCAACCTTTGCGTGGATCGGGAAGTGGATCTTTGCTTTCCAGCGTAACGTCAATATTAGCCGGACCGAGATATTCGTGGATATCGGTTGCAAACGAAAGGTCACCTATCGCCGGAACAAGGTCACTGTCATCGATGCCAAGCTTTGTAGCAAGTTCCTTGACCGACGGCGCATCCGGTCTTTGACTGCCGAGCGCGTCTTTGAGAGTATCCGAAAATAGGCTGTCCAACGCGGGCTGCTGGGTTCTGAAGAGCTGGAGCTGCTGCAGGGTGTTGATGGCCGACACCATTTGCTGGTTTTGCGGGTCGACCTTGCTCAGTACCTCTTGCGCCGCTTGGAGGGCTTCCGGATCGCCATCTGCTGAAACCACCGTCCGACGGCGCTCGCCGTCCTGCACTGTTATGTAAAAAACTCCGTTATCAAATCGCTGGGCGAGGAAAGGACTGATATCGTTGGGTGCCTTCCATTGCGAGACGACGAACCGGTCGCTGTTCGTCGGGGGAACGTCGCCTGCGACTCGAAAACTGAATGCGTACCATTGGTCGTCCCCATATTTCGAACGGTAGGCATTTTGAGTACGAAGCTCTGCCCGCTGGCAAGGACCATCGCAAGATTTTCCAGAATCCCCGTCTTTGACCGTGAGAGAAATTGCTGAACCTCCACAGCGCGCATCCTTCGGGTATCCAATTTGGTGAGGTTCCGCTTGGATGGTTGACCACCTCGTTGGATCAAGCTTTCCCGCGTTGAAGTCATCGGCCATATCTTTGGCTGTTGCATGCGAGGCGCATAACAAGAACATGGAAGCCAGTCCCACGAGACATCTATTGTAAAGCAGATAGGTGCAAATAGCCTTCACAGTTGTGGCTCCCTTGGCCATAGAACAAAGCATTACACGCAAAGTCGCGACAAAAGCGCGAGATACTAAGACTGCGAGCGAGTGCCGCAGCCGGCTAAGCCGGACACATCGGGAGCAAATGTGCCAAGCGGCATTCGCTTCGTTTCGGTGCCCCACGGTGAGCCACGATTGAAGCACCAGTAACCTAAGATTGCAATGTAAGAGTCGACGCAAACTGCACATGGGGGTCAGAGAGGTGACCGAGTACGAAGGACGGAGCAACAACGACGAAGCTGCCTTTGCTGCCACCGAGGCAAGCGGTTTCTGAGCGTAATTTTCTTCAGACGCATATCTACGCGGTTACGCGACGCGAATCTTGGGGTCTGGACGCAAATCTAGGGACACGGGGCAATCGGTCGGCCGCCGCCGCCGCCTTTGGTTCTAGCTTAGCAATCGAGCCATAACTAACTATTTAGATACTTTTTTTAACCATTAATATCAGATTGTTATGTCTTTTAATCGTTCGCTGCCCGGGCCACTGCGCCTTGACAGCCCAGGCGTTTCGCTGTCTCTTCGGTGAGAACGCACAACTCAGGCACCAAGACCGATTTGGGCATTTGCAGGAGGACAGTTCTGTTATGTTGAGATTTGCCGTCGTCGGAATCGACCATGGACACACCTTCGACCATGTGAAGGGCCTGCTTGCCGCAGGCGCGGAATTCGCAGGGTATTGCCCCCAAACATCGGTGCCTGCGCTTCTTGAAACCTTCAGTAAAACCTACCCCGATGCGCCGCAACTCGATCGCGACACGATCTTTGCCGATCCTTCCATCGACATCGTTTGCATCGCCGCCATCCCACGCGACCGTGCTGGACTGGCCGTCCGCGCGATGAACGCACGCAAGGATGTCATGACAGACAAGCCCGGGGTTACGACCTTCGCGCAGTTGGAAGAGGTAAGGCGCACCGTCGCGGAAACCGGTCGCATATTCTCGATCTGTTTTTCCGAGCGCCACTGTGTGCGATCCGCCGTAAAGGCAGGCAAACTCATCAAAGAAGGTGCGATCGGCACTGTCATCCAGACGCTCGGCATGGGGCCTCACAGGCTGCAGCTGCCAACGCGGCCGGACTGGTTCTTCGATCCCGATCAATTTGGCGGAATAATCGTTGACATTGCATCCCATCAGGTCGACCAGTTCCTGTTTTATACTGGTTCGAGACGTGCCGAAGTGGTGGCAAGTTCGGTCGGTAATTTCGGCATGCCCGACAAACCCGCCTTCCAGGATTTCGGTGAGGTATTGCTTCGCTCTGACAACGCCTCGGGCTATGTGCGTGTCGACTGGTTTACTCCGGAGGCCTTGCCGACATGGGGCGACGGCCGCCTGACAATCCTCGGTACCGACGGTTACATCGAGCTGCGAAAATATATCGATATTGCCGGACGCCCGGGTAAGGACCACCTCTTCCTCGTGAATGGCAAGGAGATGACCCACATCGATTGCTCTGCCGAGAAGCTCGATTATTTCGATGCCTTCATTGCAGATGTGCGTGACCGGACCGAAACAGCGATGCCTCAGGAACATGTGTACGAGGTATGCCGCCTTTCACTTGAAGCGCAATCAAAGGCCGCGCGCCTGGGTCATTGCTGAGGAACCCACATGCCCAAGAAGTTTCGCGTTGGTGTCATCGGAGCAGGTATCGCATCCCGCCACCTAACCGGGTTCGCGTGGAACAAGGACCTGTTTGACGTTGCCGTTCTTTGCTCGTTGGACGAGGAGCGTGGTCGGTCACTTTGTGATGAGTTTGGAATACCGGAATATACCCAGGATGCAGAAACGATGATCGCTCGTGCGGATCTCGACGTTATCGATATCTGCACTCCGCCAGGTTCACATTTCGAACTATGCCGCAAGGCGCTCGAAGCCGGAAAACACGTGATCTGTGAAAAGCCGCTGTTTGGCTCGATTGCAGAGGTGGACGAAATGGCCCGCATAGTGGCGCGCGCCGAAGGTCCGCAACTGATGCCTATCTTCCAGTACCGCTACGGATCGGGACTTCAAAAGCTGAAGATGCTGATCGATCTCGGCCTGACAGGTACTCCATTCCTCACCACAATCGAAACGCACTGGTGGCGTGGGCCAGACTATTATGCTGTGCCCTGGCGCGGGAAGTGGGTCACTGAGCTCGGAGGCGGTTTGCTTGGCCACGCAATTCACGCTCATGACATGCTGAACTACGTGCACGGCGCATGCTCCGAAATATTCTCCTACGGGGCGACACTCGTAAATCCGATCCAGGTTGAAGACACTGCAGCCATTTCGGTGAAGATGAAGAATGGATCCCTGGCAACGCTGTCGATGACACTCGGCTCCCGGAAGGAAATCTCCCGCCTGCGGTTCTGCTTCTCGGATCTCGTAGCAGAAAGTATCCTCGAGCCTTACACGATGGGTCGAGACCCATGGACTTTTATTGCCGGGACGGAGGACCACCAGAAGCGTGTCGATGACGCTCTGGCCGCCTATGTCGTCCACGAAGACGGTTACACGAGACAATTCGAACTCTTTCATCGTGCATTGACCACCGGTGGCGAGCCACCGGTAACCTTGGAGGACGCTCGCAACTCACTGGAACTGGTCACGGCGGCCTATCATTCGCAGCGGACCGGTAAGCCGACTTCGCTGCCAATCCTGTCTGATCATCCTCTCTACCGGTCCTGGTTGCCGGAGGAGGAGGATCGCCTGGCTTCCGGGTCTGAGGCATGATCAAGAGCTTCGAGCACGTCGGCATGGTGACTGGCCACATGGACCGGTCACTTGCCTTCTATTGTGATCTCCTGGGTCTGCGCCTGCGCTTGCGGAAGACAATGGCCAACGGCACGGAAGTGGCGTTTCTCGATACGGGCAATGGCATGCTCGAGATCTTCGCGCCGCCTGACGGCGCCGCTGCCGCTTTGGATCTGGCGCCCGCAACGTCGGGAGTCCTGCATATTACCTTCCTCGTTGATAGCGTCGATGAAAGTTTCGCCAAACTCGAAGCGGCCGGCGCGGCGGTAAGGGAGAGGCCCCGTCCCGCCGTGAATTCCGAGATAATCGATCGGGTGGCGTTCCTGCGCGATCCCGACGGTATCACCGTCGAACTCGCAGAACGGCGCAATGAGCTGAGCCCCGGTTGATCAATACGCCAAAGAGATGTCGCAGCAGGCGCTTTTTGCACTGCAGTAACGAACCAGTAATGCCCATTTGTCAGCCTGAAGGAATCGATACACCTTTCCACAGCTGAGGCCGGCATGTCACGCAGCAAGGACGACTGGATCAATCAACGCGCCTACGCACTCTGGGAATCCGAAGGGAGACCGAACGGCCGCAGTGGCGACCATTGGAGCCAAGCATCCAGCGAGTACCGCCAGCTCGAGTTGACCCGTGCGTCGGTCGACGGCAGCGAGCTTATCGAACGATTGCGGACGATGGGCCGCCTGATGCGCTCAAGCGACTTCAAAGTCATCGACGCCGACACATGCGAACAAAAGACCTCCGCGTAAAAGAAACACTCCGGCCCGTCGCGCCAATACATGGCTTCATTCTCGCACGAGAACGCTCCCCGACTTAAGCCAGAACGGCGGCAGATAAAGCGGTGTCGACGAAAGCGGAAGAATATTCTCGGAGAGTGTCACGCCGAGCTTGTTCGCCATGAAAGAACGCCGCAGAAGAATGCGCGCATGCATCTCCGGATGACGTTGACGTATCTCCTCGCGCATGTTGGCATCCGCGAAGGCCACCATGTCTTCGCAGTTGAGCGCCCAACCCGCGGGCATTGGTACTGGTATCACGTCAACCTGGAACGGCATGCCGGATCGCAAACGCTCAGTCGACCCGGGCCGTACTGGTGAATGCAGCCATTCCTCGTGGCTGCCGAGGTGACCAGGATTTAGAGCCGAGTCGAGACCCGCGGACTGAAGTTTCTCGGTAACCGCGGCGAAGAGGTCGCCGCCCGTCACGCCGATATCTGCCGTCTCGTACCACGTCGTCAAAGCCTCGAAGTAGGCTTTCGCAGGCTTCAGGAATGTTTCTTCATAGTCCGTTAGCAGCCCAGCGCGCGACGACAGCGCACCCCAGTAACCGAGTGCTGTCGTCACGCCATCGCCCTTTCTCAGTCGGCGCGACGTGGGGCTTCTCAGGCCGATGATGGTCTCGCCGACACTGGCTGAAGCAAACATTGTATGGACGTTCGTCGGATCTCCCTCGTAGCCGAGATGCCCAAGCGCCTGAAATTCCGTCTCGTTCTCCCGAGTTCCGGCAACGACCCTGAACAGCGCCTGCGAGCAACGCGCTGCCGCCCACTCAAACGCCGCGAGTTGATCGACATCGACAACTGCGCGATGACCATTCTCCGGATGCATGAGGATAGGGGTGGCATCAAGCAGTGTTCCCGCCGGGCCGATTACTCGCCGCAGCGCATTGACAATGAAATGCGGGACGAAGAAACTCTGGCCGTAGTCCTCATCCTCGTCAGGTCCGAGATATTTCCAGCCGACCAGGCCGACAGAATCGCCGCCCTTTAGTCCCGCATCGCGCAACCGATCGGCCAACTTCGGATCCTGACTGCGATCCTGCCCCATAAGGCTCAAGGTTTGCGCCCGCAGCACGGTGATCCCGGGGAGACCGGCGATTGCCGCATAGCTTTCGGACTCATTTCCGGTGATGATCACACGACGCCCTTCCGGACCAAGCAGCAGCAGGGCTTCCTCGAAGCGCGGCTCGAAACCGGTGAGATGCATGATATTTCCGAAGTGCTCACGGTCGGCATAGACCACAAGCCAGTCAGTCCGCGCGGCATTGAAGGCGGCAACCGCACGTAAATCATAAATTGCCGATGGAACCTGCGGCTGCGGTCCAATCGGGCCGAAATCGGGCAATGCAACAGGGGCTAGCGTGACAGACATCAAGTTCCTCCAAGCAAGTATCAAGGCATGGCAAAGGTGAAGGCAGAAAAAGCGTGAATAGTGGCGGGCCAGGCGCCGGGGAGCCGAAGATTAACATAGCCGAAGCACCGAGCGGTGCGATATCACCCTCTTAATGGTGGAAAGCTTTCGAACATGAATCATGACAGTAGCCGCGACGCCCCTCCCACGATTGCCGACGTTGCCCGTTTGGCGGGTGTCTCGCGTGCGGTAGCAAGCCGGGCACTTTCCAACGAACCCCGGCCGGTGTCCTCCGAGAAAAGAGAACGTGTAATCGCAGCGGCCACCCGCCTTGGCTACCAGCCGAACCTGCTCGCACAAAGCCTGACCACCAAGACAGTGAATCTCGTCGCCGTAGTGGTCAATCACATTCACGATCTCTCTGACCTCGATCTCTTTGACCGGCTCATCGATCAGATCCAGATCGTCGGCAAGCAGGTCATCTTGATCCGTATCGGATCGGTTGCGCGCGTCGAAGAGTTCTTGCGCAATGGGGTGGCCTATCATGTCGATGCCGCGTTGGTGTTTTCCGACTTTGCCGACGCGCCGACCGTGCGGCGGATGTTCCGCTCCGATCATGTCATCATGCTCAATGGCCTTCACGACCAGTACTCTCCCGTCATCATCCCCGACGAACGGGCCGGCATCGCCGAAGCGGTGGCTGACGCCGCATCGAAACGGGTTCGCAGTGCCGCTCTCGTTACGGGTCGTGCATCCTCTCCGGTCGAGCAGGCCCGCATTCGCTCTTACCAGGAGTGCTTCGCACGCTACGGGATCGACCTCATTCGAACAGTTCAGGGCGACTACTCCTACGAAAGCGGGCATGCGGCCGCCATCGAACTGACAGGGTTGAGCGCTCTCGATGCGGTGTTTTGCACGTCAGATGCGATGGCGATGGGAATCCTGGATGTCCGTCGGGTCGATTTTCCCGATGGCCGACCCACGCGCTTCCGGCTCTATGGTTTCGACAACCTGTCCCTGACCGATTTCGATGCCTATCCGATCTCGTCGATTGGCTATGACAAGGCGCTCTATGTCCGCCACATCGTCGATGCCGTTGCCAATCCCGGCATTTTCAAGACTTCCCAGCCCCCTGTGACTGTGCCGACCCGTTTCGTTCCCCGCCGGACCGCCTAGACGAAAACGGGCTGCCGGAAGGCAGCCCGTGGTAGCCCTACCACTGAGGGTTCAAGGCAGGAGGGTTAGATTCGGGACCCCACCACTTCTTGTAGTTCGCCGCATAGGCGCCCGACTGGATGTAATCGGAGACAAACATGTCGAGCCACCGCACGAATTCCGGGTCTCCCTTGGCGACGGCGATACCGATTGGATCGTTGGAGTAGAGGCCCGGCAGGGTCACGAGCGACGGATTTTTGGTCGCCAGATAATCGAGCAGCGAAGAATCTTCGATCGCCGCGTCGACGCGCTTCTGTTGCAATTGGAGGACGCCGTCTGGGGCAAACTGATCGACGTAGACAAGTTCTGCATCCGGGACAGCCGTTTTGAGGAAGCTCTCGCCCGTCGTTCCCCGACCAACGACGACCTTCTTCCCGGCGAGGTCCTTCAACTCCTTGATGCCCGAATCCTTCTGGACGATGACCCGCAAGCCGGCGCGATTGTAGGGGATCGTGAAGTTCACGGTCTTGGCGCGTTCCAGCGTTGCGGAGGTGTTGGCAACTGAGAGGTCAATCTGGCCTGAAACCAGCATAGAGATACGTGCATCGCCTGAAACGTCGACGAACTCCACTGGTACTCCGAGCTTCTGGGCGAGTTGCGTCGCGACATCGACATCGTAACCGACGGGATTGTTCTGCGCGTCACGGAAGCCGATCGGCTCGCCGCCGAGCGAGACTCCGATGCGAACGGTTCCGCGCGATCGGATATCGTCGATCATTCCCGCAAACGACGGGAGAGCAGAACCTGCCACAATGGCGAATGCGGCAAGTGTAGTCAGAATGCGCTTCATGTTTTCATTCCCTCTTTGATTATGCCTGTTTCGCTACCCGCAGTTCCGGTTCGGGCATCGAGTCCTCCCAGAGCCAGTAGCGAATTTCGCCCTCGCATCTGAAGTTCACGACCTCGTGGTTTCCCTTCGCATCGACCGCATGGATCACGACGCCCGCCAGGAAGCCCGAGGAAAGTTCATTGAGCTCGTCGATAGCGAGTTTCACCGCGTCAGTGAGTGAATAGCCGAGCTTCATTGCAAGGACGACCGTGCGAGCCGTCGAACAACGCATTGTCATTTCTCCAGTGTGCGTGCAGGCGGCAGCCCCATAGCGACTATCAGCGTAGAAACCGGCACCCGGAATCGGGCTATCGCCAAGGCGGCCAGGATATTTCCATGCCCAGCCAGAAGTTGACGTCGCCGCGTGGATGCCGCGTGCAGGATCCGCCGACAGGAACACCGTGGTGTCCCGAACGCGCTCCGGATCGGTAATCGCGCGGCTCAACGGCGCGAGCGGTATGTCCGGAAATTTCGCGAGGTCCTCCGCCGACAGCTCCTTTTCCAGCCGCTCCCACCAGACCCTCTTGCTGTCTTCGAACAACACGTCATCCTCTGCGAAGCCGATCTCGGTGGCAAAGCGCCGGGCGCCGTCACCGGTCAGCATGACGTGCGGGAGGCGCTTCATAACTTCATGGGCAAGACGTGCGACCGGCAGCGTGTTGGGCACGGCCCCGACAGTCCCGACTTCGCGGGTGTTGCCGTCCATGACCGCGGCATCAAGCTCCATATTGCCAAGCATGTTGGGCCAGCCGCCATAACCCACGCTCCGCACTTTCACTTCGCTCTCGACCTTGCCGATCCCGGCGACCATTGCATCGAGACTGTTTGCACCATCGCGCAGCATTTCAACGGACGTCGGAAAACCCGGCCAGGCTTCTTTGTTGGCCAACAGCAGCATCTAGCACCTCTAATCTTTGCGCATCTTGGAAAGGAACTGGGCGACACGCGGTTGCGCCATGCCACCACTGTTGTCGAAAAAGTCTTTTGTCGGGAGATCGACCAGCAATTTGCCCTTGTCGAGAAACACGATCCGGTCCGAAATCTGCCTGGCAAACTCGACCTCGTGCGTGACGAAGAGCATCGTCGTCCCGTCCTGGGCGAGCTTGGCTAGAATTGTGAGCACTTCCGCTGTCATCTCCGGATCAAGCGCGCTGGTCACTTCATCCAACAGCAGGTAGCGAGGCTGCATCGCAAGCGCGCGGCAGATGCCGACGCGCTGGCGCTGACCGCCAGAAAGTTGCGCCGGGTAGGCATCGGCCCTGCCGCCCAGTCCGACCGATTCCAGAAGGGCGCGCGCCCTGGCTTCAGCCTCGCCGCGGGGCTTCTTCAGCACTTCGATCGGCGCAAGCGTGATGTTGCCGAGCACAGTCATATGCGGATAGAGGTTGAACAACTGGAAGACCGTGCCGGAGCGTTTCCGCGCTTCGGCAAGCTCCTTCGGCATGCTGACGTCGAATTCATCGACCATGATCCGGCCGCCGCTGAGCCTTTCCAGCCCGTTGATGCAGCGGATCAGCGTCGACTTCCCCGACCCCGAGGAGCCAAGAATCGAAACAACCTCGCCAGGCGCAATCGTCAGATCGACACCGTCGAGCACAGGCGTCTGACCGAAGGACTTCCTTACGTTTTCAACTCTTATCATTTCAGAGCCCTCTCCAGGCGCTATGGGCGCGGAGGCGTTTTTCGAAGCGCGATCCCGCATAGGCGACCAGCTTGGCGGCGGCGAAGTAAAGCAGGCCAACAGCCGTCCAGACGACAAATGGCTTTAGGGTGCGCATGTTCAGGATGTTGCCGATCTTGGTCAGGTCGACAACGCCGATAACCGAGATCAGCGACGTGACCTGCAGCTGGTTGACGAGGAGAGCGATCAGAGGCCCGACCGCAAATGCAGCCGCCTGTGGCGCGACGATATGACGAAGCACCTGCCGGCGGCTTAATCCAAAGACACGCGCCGCTTCGAGCTGATCCCGGCCGATTGACTCGATGCCCGAGACCGCAATGACGTAGACGAAGGCGGCTGTGTTGGCGGAAAGGGTGATCGCCGCCGCCGTGACGGGCGTGACGCGGATGTGGAGAAGGCCAGGCAGGCCGAAAAACACCAGGAACAGCTGCACCAGAACCGGTGAATTCTTCAGCAGCTCGGAAAAGAAGGTGATGCACGCGCTCAACACCGGCACGCAGTAGTAACGCACGATCGCCCACGCGATTCCGATCACCAGTCCGATCAGGGACGTTCCTAGGAAAAGGGCCAGATTGACGCCGAGCCCTTGCGCGAGAAGGACGAGGTCGAACGCCGTGAAATCAGTAAAACGCATCAGGTAACAGCCTCCATCATGTCACGGTTGAGGCGGCGGTGGAGGAGCGCAATCGCGAGAGAGACGAGGTAGGTCAATGCCGCATAGACCACGAGGAGAACAACGTAGACTTCAAAGGGGCGGTACGTCTGCGATACGACGATCTGCGCAGAGCCGGTGAGCTCATTCAGAGTGATCGTCGAGAGGATCGAGGAGGTGAGGATCATGTTGATGAGGACCGAGCCGAGGGGGCGCACCGACGTGCGCAGCGCGATCGGCAGGACAATCCGCGTGAACAAAACGCGCCGCGACAGGCCGCTTACCTCAGCAGCTTCGATGATGCCCTGATCGATAGCCAGAATGCCTGCACGGATGACGTCGGAGGCATAGGCGCCGCCTGCGATCGACAGCGCAATCACGCCTGTTGTAAACGCGTCAATGTAGATGCCGACCTCGGGCAGACCATAGTAGAAGAAGAACAGCTGCACGATGAAGGGCACATTGCGGAAAATGTCGACGTAGAGGCAGGAGACCCGCTGCAGAAGTGCCGAGGAGGAAGTCCGTGCGATCGCCACGAATGCCCCCATCACGACGCTTCCGATGAGGGCCAGTGCGCATGCCTCTGCCGTCAAAAGCGCGCCATGCGCGAGAAAGCCGAGATGGGGCAAGAGAACCGAAAGATCGAGCCGCACGAACTATCCGTATTGCGAGTGAAACCGGTTTCACCGTGAATTGGCAAGCTGGAATTGTCAAGAACGTAATGTCGTTCTCCCTCGCGTTTCCTATCCTCGCTGTGATGAGATGGCTTGGAGCAATCTGACAACCTAAAGGAGGATCAGGACGGCCGGGTGCGTTACCCTGCGACTCGCAATAAGACGATAGCAACCGACAACACGAGCATGATCATGAGCCAAATCCCCAAGATCGAATACGCCACCGCCTCGCGCGAGATTCAGGCAGCGCACGACGAAGAGGTGAGGGTTCGCGGTCGCATGACGAACATGAAGCGGACACTCCTGCATTCGCCGGTGGCGCACCGGATTTACGCTGAATGGTTCACGCTTCGCGCCGAACTCGCGTCCATTCCCGATCGACCCATCTGGATCTTTTCCCATTCGATTTCGAAAGCAGCGCGCTCAAAGATCGCCGTCGGCTTCTTCCGCCGGGCGTTGATCAATGCAGGCTTCAATCCGGACGCAATGGTGCTCTCGGAAGAAGAGGCCATTCTTGACCGCTTCGGAAATGCCATCGTCGCCAATTCCAACGCGATCCCCGCGGAAATCTGGACCAGCCTGAAGGAGCGCTACGATGATAAGACGCTCGTCGACCTTGTGGCATTTGCTGGTATCATGCTCGCGACTGCGACATTCAACAACGTGGTCGAGGTCGACTTCGATCCAGAACTTGAACCGTTCATGGTGACACCGGGTTCCGCGCCATGACAGACGGGCTCTCAGATGGCCTGAAGGCAGGCTTGTGCCAAAGGCCCCGATACGCGCTGTTCAGTTTCGAGCCGGCATCCGAAGTGCTGTCACCTTCGTGGAAAGCTCGCTCGCCACGAAGACCGCATGTTCAGTGATCTGAGGCAAGCCCATCAACTCTCCGAACGTACCTCGCGCCAGCGGCCCGGAAACGAGCAGAGTCGCGTCGGGCAATCCATCGGCATCCAGCGCCTCCGAGCGCTCGGAGCATGCGATGCCGAGGCCGGTTGGATCGAGTTGCAAGTGCGACTGAGCGCGCATCGTTGAAAGCCAGGCTTGACTGTCCAGGATCCCGCCATGTGCCGGACCGGTTGTGACGACGACGGCATCGAAGCACCGCTGCAATGAGGGGCCGCTGCGTCGTCGAAGCGCGACGTGGATCGACCCGCCTTCAAAATGGACCTTGCCGACGGACGCCGCCAGGACCTCCATCCTGCCTTCCGCGATTGCCTGTTCCAACACATCCTCAACCTGCGGCGCGATCCGGAACCGATGGACATCCCAAAAGGGTCTGATGTGACGCACAATCCTGCATCGCTCCGACATGGGTAATTTCTGCCAGAGGGCGCGCCCATGGGTACGGACCTGGTCGATGACCGCATGCCAAGTCAGTCCGGCGGCCTCGGCCTCGGTGATCGCCAGACGTATGCTTCGGAGGAGGGCGGTGGCGCTGTGGGTTGGGGTTGCTTCGAAGTCCCCAAACGGATCTTGCGGCCAGGGCGAATGCCCTCTCGATCGCAATCCCCGACGTGAAATCGAGGTGATCTGGCCGCGGTGACCGGTGCGTGCCAGCGAAGCGACAATGTCGGCCGCCGTAAGGCCGTTGCCGATAATCAGCAGCCTGTCATTCGGACGAATGTGCCCCAGAGCTTCAATACGGGTCGAATCGGGCACAAAACGATGATGTCCCTCGAGAACGCGCAGGGCACCCGGCACCGACGGTGAGGGATGACTGGTGGCTATAACCAGGAAATCGGCAAACACCTGACCGCCCTGGCTGTCGGCAATGCGCCAGAGCAATCCGTCGCGGCACACGTCGACAACGAGCGCGCGCCGATGGCGCACTGCTCCCGTTTCAACATAAGGGGCGAGAGCTGAAGCAATGTAAGAGCCAAAGACCTGGCGGCGCGGGAAAAGGTTGCCGTCTGGCCGGAAAGCTTCGGGATCGTCGGCGACCGCATCCTCGCGCGCGATCCATTCCAGGAAATCCTCGGGCCGGTCGGGCAGCAGGCTCATGCGCGCAGCGGGGACATTGATGCGATGGGCAGGATCGGTCGTATCGTAAGCGAGCCCTCTGCCGAGTTCAGAACGTGGTTCAAACACGACGATCGCGGGTGCTTGCTCGCCCATGGTACGCACAAGGTGATAGGCAACGCCAGCACCAGACACGCCTCCACCAACAACCACAACAACGGGGTGGCGTGTCTTGCCGCCGTTATTTCGTCCGGTTGTCACGCTGTCGTGGTCCAATGCACGCGATTCCGATGACCTTGGTGGGGGAAGGCGCGTTTGTCCTTCGCGCCCGGATGGTTTAACCTAGAATGGGCCGAAGAACCGAGCAATGGCAATATTCTACCAAATCAGTAGAATTTTTATCCCCCACTTGCGCCCGTCGGCCGAAGAGTTTTTCCGTGCTGCAGCGCAATAGAGATGGGCTTGCTTGGTTTATTTTCACCAGTTTTGGAACTATCCGGCTGTTCGAGGCTCGCCTCACCAATTCAAGACGGGAAACACCAAAATGAACAAGAAGACGTCCAAACCAAGCCTCGCGCGCCGCACCACCCTTACTGTGATGGCCGCCTCTACTATCGCTCTGATCGCCCTGGCAACGCCGTTTACTGCCTTCGCCGAAGACAAATCTATTAAAGTTGGCATCATGAGTGGCGAGGACGAAGATGTCTGGCGAGTCGTGACAGCCGAAGCCGCAAAGAAAGGCCTGACGGTCGAAACGGTCGTCTTCAACGACTACACGCAGCCGAACGAGGCGCTGGAGCGCGGCGAAATCGACGCAAACGCTTTCCAGCACAAGCCATACCTCGACAACCAGGTTGAACAGCATGGCTACCACATAGTCCCTGTTGGATATACCGCGGTATGGCCGATCGGTCTTTATTCCAAGAAGCACAAGGCGGTCGCCGAGATTGGTGAAGGCGCGACGATCGGTGTCCCCAACGATCCCTCGAACGAAGGCCGTGCACTGCGGGTCTTGCAGAACGAAGGCATTATCAAGCTGAAGGATGGCACGGGAATTCTTGCAACAGTCACTGACGTTACCGAGAATCCAAAGAACGTCGAAATCAAGGAGCTTGATGCCGGCGTGGTCGGCCGCGCCATCGATGATCTGGATGCAGCCGTGGTAAATACCGACTGGGCACTGAAGGCCGGCCTGTCCGCAGCTGACCGTATTGCGCAGGAGCCGATCGCCGATAACCCGTACCGCAACTTCATTGCCGTCAAGCAGGGCAGCGAAAACGAAGCCTGGGTCAAGACGCTTGTATCGTCCTACCAGAACGACACGGTTAAGGCGGAGTTCGACAAGGTGTATAAGGGAACCGGCGTCAGCGCCTACTGATCGACATTTGCGCCACGCAGCGGGTGCATGAACAAGGCGGCCCGGGCGTTCCCAGCCCGGGCCGCCTTGAGCGTTTTCCGAAAGGATAGAAGATGAATTCGAATGTATCGGCCGCCACAATCGAGGCTTCGCCAGCGGTAAAGGGCGAAGAGGTCGTCCGCCTCGTCGATGTCCACCGGCACTTTGGTACGACTGCCGCCCTGGATGGAATATCGCTCACCGTTCACAAGGGCGAAATTCTCGGGATCATCGGGCGAAGCGGGGCCGGAAAATCCACGTTGATCCGCTGTCTGAATGGCCTAGAGCGTCCGGACAGCGGTTTGATCGAAATCGAGGCACGCGGCATCGTCGGTCTCGACGAAAAGGAACTGCAACCCCTTCGGCGCCGTGTCGGGATGATTTTCCAGCACTTCAACCTGCTGGCATCGAAAACCGTCGAAGAGAATGTTGCGCTCCCTCTGAAGATCGCTGGCGCTGGAAAGTCGGAGCGCCTGCAACGCGCGCATGAACTGCTCGAGCTCGTCGGTCTTGCCGACAAGGCGAGGGCCTATCCTTCATCCCTATCCGGTGGTCAGAAGCAGCGTGTCGGCATCGCCCGCGCACTCGCAGCCCGTCCGGCGTTGCTTCTGTCTGACGAAGCGACATCCGCGCTCGATCCTGAGACGACGCGATCCATCCTGGCCCTGCTCAAGGACATCAACCGCAAGCTTGGGCTCACGATCATCCTCATCACCCACGAGATGGAAGTTGTCCGAAGCATAGCAGATCGTGTTGCGGTCATTGACGCTGGCCGCATCGCGGAAGAAGGACAAGTCTGGTCTGTATTTGCCGATCCAAAAGCAGCGATCACCAAGAGCCTGCTGTCTGGCAGCCGGCCGCAATTGCCTGAACATATAGCAGCACGCCTGTCGCCCACATCGGGCGATGAAGCCATCCTCAGCATCGACATGGCGGGCCCCGTGGCACAGGGCGCGGTTTTTGCCGACTTGTCCACAGCACTTCCGCAATCCTTCCGCCTTGTCCACGGCGGTATCGACCATATTCAGAACCAGCCTGTGGCGCGGTTCTTTATCGCCGTGCCGACCCGCGACCCGGCCTTGAGAGACAAGGTCCTGCAATTTCTGAAAGCCCGCTCGGCGCGGGTGGAGGTTCTCGGTTATGACACCGATCATGTTTAATCTTCTGCTTCGCTCGCTTTGGGAAACGATCCTGATGACCGGCGCATCGGGGCTCATCTCGCTGGTCTTCGGTCTACCGCTCGGGCTGGCGCTGGTTCTCACCAACAAGGGCGGCATAGCCCAAAACGCGTGGATTAACGGTATCCTTGGCGCCATCATCAACGGTTTTCGATCCGTTCCCTTCATCATCCTGCTGGTGGCGCTGATCCCGTTGACGCGTCTTATCGTCGGTACGGCTTTGGGAACGTGGGCAGCGATCGTGCCGCTCGCGATTGCAGCAACACCTTATTACGCGCGTATCGCGGAAGTATCCCTGAGAGAAGTAGACCGCGGCCTGATCGATGCCGTGCGCGCCATGGGGGGCAATGGGTGGACGATCATTCGCGAAGTGCTGGTTCCAGAAGCGCTCCCCGGGATTGTCGCCGGGTTCACCGTTACCCTCGTGACCCTGATCGGAGCGTCTGCAATGGCGGGGGCGATCGGTGCCGGCGGACTTGGTGATCTCGCCATACGCTACGGCTACCAACGCTTCGAGACTGCCGTAATGGTCGCTGTTGTTGCCGTGCTGATCGTCCTGGTCTGCGGCATCCAGTGGCTTGGCGATCGGCTGGTCGCCAGGCTGGACCACAAGTAATCAATGCCGGAACGCGGCGGCAGGGTGCCCAGGCGGCAACCTGCCGCTCTTGCCAAACAGCTTTTGTCTCAGGGCGCCCTGCGCATAATCTGCCTTGAATAGCCCGCGCTCCTGCAACTCCGGGATCACGAGATCGACGAAGTCAAGCAGGCTTTCCGGAGCAACGGTACGCGCGAGATTGAAGCCATCTATGCCGCCATCGGCAATCCATTCCGCCAGTCGGTCCGCGACCTGAGCGGGTGATCCGACAATTGGCTTCATCCGACTACCAAGCACCATGTGGTCAATGATCCGGCGCAGTGTCATGGGCGTCGGCGCATCCTTGGTGATCGCGGCGAGTGCCGACTGATTGGCATTGGTCGACGCCTGCGTGATGGGGTCGTCAAGACCGTATTTGGAGAGATCAACGCCAGTCGAAGCCGCGTAGTGTGCAAGAGACGCCTCCACGTTGGCATGCGTGCGGTAGTCCTGGAGCTTGTCCCGCGCCTCCTTCTCGGTCCGGCCAACAACAATTGTAACAAGCTGCAGAACGCGCAGGGCATCTGGTCCGCGTCCGAACGCCTCGGCCTTTGCCCGCAATGCCTCAACGGGCCGGCAGACTGCCTGCGGGGTTGGCGCGGCAACGAAGACACACTCGGCATGCCTGGCGGCGAAATCCTGCCCACGAGCGGAGGCTCCCGCCTGGAAGAGTAGCGGCGTGCGCTGCGGTGAGGGTTGTGAAAGATGAAACCCCTCAATTTTGTAGTATTGCCCCTCGTGCTTCATGGCACGAACCTTTGCAGGGTCGGCGAAAATTGCACGGACCTTGTCGCCAACGAATGCATCGTCGTCCCAGCTTCCCTCCCAGAGCTTGTAGAGAATTTCGAGATATTCTTCTGCCGCATCGTAGCGCGCGTCGTGTTCCGGCAACTTCTCCAAACCCATTGCCCGCGCTGCGCTGTCGAGGTAGCCGGTGACGATGTTCCACCCGATCCGACCCTTTGTCAGGTGGTCGAGCGTCGACATGCGCCGTGCAAGGAGGTAAGGCGGTTCGAAAGTCGTGTTGACTGTCACTCCGAAGCCGAGGTGCCTGGTGACGTAGGCCATGGCCGCGATCGGCACCATGGGGTCGTTTACAGGGAGTTGGGCAGCAGCCTGGATGACCGGCGCCGCACTGTTCTTGTAAACGTCGTAGACGCCGAGGATATCAGCCAGGAATATCCCATCGAGCTTTCCGCGCTCGGCAGTTCGGGCAAGATCCACCCAGTAATCGAGATCCGTGTAGTGAAGCGAGGTATCGCGTGGGTGGGTCCACATGCCGTGATTGATATGGCCGACGCAGTTCATGTCGAAGGCAAAGATCTGCATCTGTTTCATTGCGGTCGATCCCCGTCGTGACAGAAAGGGCGCCCCGTCAGGGACGTGGCAGGCGTTCGCGCTAGATCTTACCTTTCCACGGAACGAGGGTTGCTTCCAAGATCCGAACGGCGAGGCTGAACGCGAATGCACAGGCAGCGATTATCCCGATGCCGACGAAGACGACGTCGGTCGCGAGGAACTGGGAAGCTGACATGATCATGTACCCGATGCCGCGATTTGAGGCGATAAGTTCCGCTGCAACAAGCGTGCCCCAGCCGACGCCGAACCCGATGCGAATGCCTGTGAGGATCTCCGGAAGTGCAGATGGCAGAACGATGCTGACAACCAGCTGCCAGTGCCGGGCACCGAGGGATCGCGCCGCATTGATGCGTTCGATCGGCAACGAGCGAACCCCGGCCTGGGCGGAAAGACAGATCGGAGCGAAAATTGCAAGGACGAGAAGCGTCACCTTCGACGTCTCGCCAATTCCGAGCCAGATGATCATCAATGGCAGATAGGCAAGCGGCGGTAGCGGCCAGTAGAATTCGATCGGCGTATCGAAGATGCCCTTTGCCCACCGGTTGAGACCCATCAGCAGGCCAATCGGGATGCCGGCAGCGATCGCAATGGCGGCCGCCGCGGCGATCCTGAAGAGACTTGCAGAGACATGTTCACCGAGAGAGGCGCCGGCATAACCGTCCCTGTAAACCGTGCCGATCTGGGTCAGTACCTCCTGTGGTGCCGGGAGGAAGAGACGCGGAACCAGTCCGAGCCTTGCAACCAGCCACCATGATGTGAGCAGCACGACTGCTGTCGCGAGGCTGATGAGGAGCGTACTTCCTTCCCCGGCGCCGAACCCCTTCATGTCCACTGTGTTGGGCTGCTCCTGTGTGGGCCGGACGAGGAGCCCGGCAGTCTCGATGGTGTCACTCATTCCGCCGCACTCCTGATTTGATCGGACCCATGCAGGATTCCCCGGATTTCTTCTCGCAAAGTCGCAAACTGCGGCGCCATCTTGATGGCTCCAGCGTCGCCGGCTCGCGCGAACTCGCTGACAAAGTCGAGATCAAAGCGCGCTACGATGCGACCAGGTCGCGGAGACATAACCACGACTTGCGTGCCGAGAAACAGCGCTTCCTCGATCGAATGGGTGATGAAGAAGATCCGTTTTCGTGTGGCTTTCCAGATGGATATGATCAGTTCTTGCATCTGTTCCCGCGTCAGGCTGTCGAGCGCGCCGAATGGCTCATCCATCAGTAGCACCTCAGGATCGGCAGCCAGAGACCGGGCAATTCCTACACGCTGGCGCATGCCTCCTGACAGTTCGTAGGGAAATGCGTCAGCGAAATCGCTCAGGCCCACGAGAGAGAGCAACTCCATCGCACGAGCTCTGCGTTCAGCCTTTGAAACTCCCGCAAACTGCAGTCCAAGCGCGACGTTGCCAAGGACCGACTTCCATGGCAGCAGCGTGTCTTTCTGGAACACGACTCCCCGGTCTGCTCCCGGACGCGTGACGGGGCGCCCGTCAAGGGTGATGGCGCCTGACGAGAGCGGCAGGAATCCCGCTATCGCGTTGAGCAGCGTGGACTTGCCGCAACCCGAGGCTCCAAGTGCCACGACTAAGCTGTTGTCGGGAATATTGAGTGAAACTCTATCGAGAGCATGGACCGTCCGGCCGTCTCGCGTTCTGAAAAAGACGCTGGCTTGATCGACTTTGAGCATATGTAATCTCTTCGTCAGTGACGCCGGCGCCTCTCGCGCCAGCGTGCAGAGGTGATTTGAATTGTGTTTTCAGTTGTTTGCGTCGACGACTGCATCTGGCGTAACAAAGGCAGCGTAGCTCGGCAGGACTTCGGTTACCTTGCCCTGGTCCTTCAAAAAGGCGGCGGTATCCTTGAGGATTCTGGCGGCACCCGACTTGTCGCCGCCGCCAAGCCAGGCCTCGGATGCCTGCACCTCAGGCGTAAGAAGAGTGAGGTTCTTCAGCGCGGAAGCTTGCTGCTCGGCAGTTCCGCCCAAAGTCTTGGCAAGCAACCGTGCATTCTCGCTATCGCCATCCCAGGCCTTCTTGTCTGCCGCGAACGAGGCGTAATAGGTGTTGATGACGCCGGCAAAACTCTTCAAGAACGCGGGGTTTTCATCAGCAAACTTCGATGCGGCGACCCAGGCGGAGAAAGTGGGCGCACCCCGGTCCGCAACGTCCTTGGATGTGACCAGAACCTTGCCGTTCTTTTTCAGTTCGGTCAGTGCCGGATCCCAGACGAAACCGCCGTCAATATCGCCGCGGTTGTAGCTCGCAACAATCTCCGGCTGCGGAATGGCGAAGACCTGTACATCCTTTTCTGTCAACCCGATGGACCTGATCAAAGCAAGGAGCTGGTAGTGATCCGTGGAGACAGGAGCCGCGGCAAGCTTCTTGCCCTTTAGGTCGGAGACCGACGAAATCCCGGAGCCGTTGCGGACGACGAGCGCTTCATCGACGCCAGAAATGGATGAGAGGTAGAAGGCCTTGACCTCCAGTCCGCGTGAGGTTGCTGCCGCAAACGGGCTCGAGCCGACGTAGCCGACCTGAACATCACCAGCAGCGATGGCGGCAAAGATCTCTGCACCCGAGTTGAACTTGCGGAAGTCGATCTCATAGCCGGTTGCCTTGGCAAACTCACCATTGGCGATGGCGACCGATGACGGAAGCGCGTCGGTCTGATATGCGACAACGACTTTCTTTTCCGCTGCCCCTGCAAGAAATGGTGTCAGCAGGCTGGCCGACCCTAGGGCCACTGCCACCAAAAGTGCTCTCAATTTCATGTTTCGTCCCCTTGCGGCTGAACATCGTCACCGCGTGAAGTTGTTTCGACACGGAGACACTAGGGCAGGGACTTGCTCCCACACAGCTAAAACCATCTAATTTATAGACTATAGAAACAATATTGTTTTGGCATGAGTTACGGGGGCGACCGGCTGAACCTTGGGCTGTTTGCGCCTGCCAATGGTCATGTTGATGGAAACGGAGCGACACGTGGTCAGGCACGCTCATGCCAGATGAGGGGTCCTATAAGCAGGCTGTCGTGATTGATCCGGCTGGTGATTGGATAGCCACTCGTTGTGCACGGCCGGACCCCACCGTATCGGACGTGCCTGCCACCAACCTAGCTGCTCCACAATCGATCGAGATCTGGGGTCTCAGAGCGAATTGATGGAGATGAGAAAGCAGGGCGCTTCGCCGTGGAGTGTGACGTCCACCCCTCTGGCCCCCTTCAGGAGGATTGTGTCGCCTGGTTCAAGTTCGACATGTTGGTCGCTCCATTCGACTGCAAGCGCAGCCTGGCGGCAGAGCAGAAGACAGGTCTGGGCCTCGGGTCGCATGGATGTAGTCGAGTTGACAGCCAGTCTCTCCACCCGATGCCGCAGCATGTTGCGGCGCGTCATGACGTTGAGGTCCGTGATCGGACCATCTGGCAACGCTGCAGACACGGCAACATCGGCCGGAAAGGCGAGGGGAGCGCTCTCTTGTGTCAGCAATACAGGAGCGTGTCCATCGATCGCCAGCGACATTCCGTTTCCCTCGAGGATCGACAGCGTCCGGTCGACGCCGGCAAAGATCGAGAACGGTCCATCCGTGGCAACGATTGCCATGCTGATGCGCCAATCAAAATCGCTTATCGGCGCCCCCTCTGGCGAAACCGCGATCTCGATGGTTTCGCCCCCGCCGTTCTTCCACGGCATACGGCGATAGGTCCTGGACTTGAGCACGGTTGCGCGGATCATTTTCGTTCCTGGATTGCAAGGACGACGGAGTGATTGGTCGCGTCCACGCCGAAGATTGAGGAGGTTGTCACGGTCACGATGAAGGCTTTTTTCGGGTAATCGGGCCCCATCGGATTTGGGGCCCGGTATCCTTCATCAGTTCCCGAGAATTGCCGGCAGGCGCAAGCCTTGCTCCCTGGCACAATCAAGGGCGATCTCGTAGCCCGCGTCAGCGTGACGCATGACGCCTGTCGCCGGGTCGTTCCAGAGGACACGCTCGAGGCGGCGAGCTGCATCGTCGGTGCCATCGGCGCAGATCACCATGCCGGAATGCTGGGAGAAGCCCATGCCGACGCCGCCACCGTGATGAAGCGATACCCAGGTGGCACCTGACGCGGTATTCAACAGAGCATTCAGAAGCGGCCAGTCGGATACGGCATCCGAGCCGTCCTTCATCGCTTCGGTCTCACGGTTCGGGGAGGCGACAGAACCGGAATCCAGATGATCACGGCCGATAACGATAGGAGCTTTCAGCTCACCGTTCCGGACCATCTCGTTGAAAGCAAGGCCGAGACGATGGCGATCGCCAAGACCGACCCAGCAGATGCGTGCCGGCAGGCCCTGGAATGAGATCCGCTCTCTCGCCATGTCAAGCCAGTTGTGGAGATGCTTGTTGTCGGGAAGAAGTTCCTTCACCTTCGCATCTGTCTTGTAGATATCTTCCGGGTCGCCAGAGAGTGCAGCCCAGCGGAACGGACCAATACCTCGGCAGAACAGTGGCCTGATATAGGCTGGCACGAAGCCCGGGAAGGCGAATGCATTCTCCAAACCTTCGTCCTTGGCGACCTGGCGGATATTGTTGCCATAGTCGAGTGTCGGGACGCCCGCATCCCAGAAGGCAACCATTGCCTCGACCTGCTGCTTCATGGAGGCGCGCGCAGCAGCTTCCACAGCCTTCGGATCACTTTCGCGCTTGGCCTTAGCCTCCTCGACCGTCCAGCCAGCGGGCAGGTAACCGTTGCGCGGGTCGTGCGCCGACGTCTGGTCAGTCACCATGTCGGGGCGTGGGCCGCCCGCCTTCATGCGACGAACAAGCTCGGGAAAGATTTCCGCGGCATTGCCGAGGAGACCCACCGATTTTGCTTCCCCGGCTTTCGTCCACTTGTCGATGAGAGCGAGCGCCTCGTCGAGTGTCTTTGCCTTTTCGTCGACATAACGCGTACGAAGGCGGAAATCGATGCGGGTCTCGTCGCATTCGACCGCAAGGCAGCAGGCTCCCGCCATGACAGCCGCAAGCGGCTGAGCCCCACCCATGCCGCCGAGACCGCCGGTAAGAATCCATTTTCCCCTGAGGTTGCCATTGTAGTGCTGGCGTCCAGCTTCGACGAATGTCTCGTACGTACCCTGTACGATCCCCTGCGTACCGATGTAGATCCAGGAACCGGCCGTCATCTGGCCGTACATGGCAAGACCCTTCTTGTCGAGCTCGTTGAAATGATCCCAGGTCGCCCAATGCGGGACAAGGTTCGAGTTTGCAATCAGAACACGCGGGGCATCCTTGTGTGTCCGGAACACGGCAACCGGCTTGCCAGACTGCACCAGCAGCGTCTCATCCTCGCTCAGCGTCTTCAGGGTCGCCGTGATACGATCGAAGTCGTCCCAGGTGCGGGCTGCCCGGCCGATGCCGCCATAAACCACGAGCTCGTTCGGATTTTCGGCCACGTCAGGGTCGAGGTTGTTCATCAGCATGCGCAATGGCGCTTCTGTCATCCAGCTCTTGGCAGTGAGCTCGTTGCCGCGCGGCGCGCGGATTTCACGGATGTTGTGGCGTGGATTGGATGTCATGCGTGTTCCCCTTGTGGAGTGATTTCTAGCGTTTCAGGCCCTGAGCGATCTGTTCGATCCGCAACAGGATGTCTTTCAGATGTATCCGCAGGCGGTCGGCCTTATGGCTGTCGTAGGCAAACGGTGTCGCTTCGGTCTCAAGATGGGTTGATTGCGCAAGCTCCATCTGGATGGCATGTACTCCCGTTTCCGGACGACCATAGTGGCGGGTGGTCCAGCCACCCTTGAAGCGGCCGTTGAGCACGCTGTCATAGCCTTCGGCGGCTCCGACAACGGTCAGCGTCGCCTGCTCGATCGCGCCATCGCAGGTCTTGCCCATGTCCGTCCCGATGTTGAAGTCTGGCAACTTGCCTTCGAAGAGGAACGGGATGTGGGAGCGAATGGAGTGGCAATCGTAAAGGATTGCCACACCGTGGTCTGCTCTGACGCGCTCGATTTCGGCGGCAAGCGCCGCATGATAGGGCGCATGAAAGTCCCGCACCCGCAGAGCGATGTCGGCCTCGCGCGGCGACTCGCCATCTTTCCAGATCGCTTGCCCATCGAAGTCCGTTTCCGGGACCAGACCCGTCGTATTCTGCCCGGGATAGAGGCTTCGCCCCTGAGGATCACGGTTCGCGTCGATAACATACCGATGGAAAGTCGCGCGAACAGTCGTAGCGTCGGCGAGGAGGCCGTCGTAGAGCCGATGGATATGCCAGTCGGTATCGGCAAGTTTCCTGCCATTGTCATTCAGGCGATCCCAGATGCCCGCAGGGACGTCGGTCCCGGTATGAGGAAATGCGAGGATGACCGGCGAGGTCCCCTGCCTGACTTCGAACACGGACATGTCAAGCCTCCAGGACCGGAAGAATGCCGCGCGACACAGATGCATTGAGTGCACCGGTCGCAATGAGATCGCCCGCTGCCTGAAGGTCGTTGGCCATGTAACGGTCGAGATCCAGCGTCGAAACTGCGCTGCGGATCGCGGTCAGTGCCTTCTGCAACTCCGGACTGGTCGAAAGCGGCGCACGGAATTCGACCCCCTGGGCCGCCGACATTGCTTCGATGCCGATAATGCTGAAGAGATTGTCGGTCATCTGCAGCAGGCGTCTGGCACCGTGGCAAGCCATCGACACATGGTCTTCCTGATTGGCGGAGGTCGGCGTTGAATCGACGGAGGCAGGGTGGGACATCTGCTTGTTCTCAGACATCAACGCCGCGGAGGTGACTTCCGCGATCATCAAGCCGGAATTCAGCCCCGGCTTTTTTGCAAGGAAGGCTGGCAATCCATAGGATAGCGCAGGATCGACCAGCAAGGCGATGCGTCGCTGCGCGATCGCTCCGATTTCGCATATTGCGAGCGCAATCTGGTCAGCCGCAAATGCCACCGGCTCGGCGTGGAAGTTGCCGCCCGAGACAACAGAGTTGTCGGACAGCACCAGAGGGTTGTCCGTTACTGCGTTGGCTTCGGTCTCCAATGTCCGCGCAACCATCCGCAGGAGATCCAGGCAGGCGCCGTCGACCTGCGGCTGGCAGCGGATACAGTAGGGATCCTGAACCCGCTCGTCGCCCTCGATATGGCTTTGACGGATCACGGAGCCTTCGAGAAGCGCTCGAAGCGACGCGGCCGTATCGATCTGCCCCCGATGACCGCGCAAGGTGTGGATATCCGGGTGGAATGGTGCGGACGAGCCCATTGCCGCGTCAGTGGACATGGCACCGGTGATCAGGGCTGCCTGTGCTGCGCGATGCGCCCGGAAGAGCCCGGCCAGCGCAAGAGCTGTCGAGGTCTGCGTACCGTTGATCAACGCAAGCCCTTCCTTTGCGGCAAGGACAACCGGCTTCAGGCCGGCTTTCTCGAGAGCCACATGACCGGAAAGACGAGCGCCTGCAAAAAAGGCTTCGGCTTCTCCCATCATGACGGCCGCCATGTGGGCGAGTGGGGCAAGGTCTCCCGACGCGCCCACGGAGCCTTTTTCTGGAATGACGGGGATCACGCCCCTTTCCAGCATGCCTTCGATCAACCGGACCAGCTCGAGTCGAACCCCGGAGGCGCCACGGCCCAGGGAGACCAGCTTGAGGGCCATGATCAAACGGACGACGTTCTCGGGCAGTGGTGCGCCGACGCCGCAGCAATGCGAGAGGATAAGATTGCGCTGAAGCGTGGCCACATCAGCGCTGTCGATCTTGATCGACGCAAGTTTCCCGAAACCGGTATTGATGCCATAGACAGGCTGATTGCCGGCAGCGATTTCGGCAATACGCGCTGCCGCCTTGGCGATACCAGCATCAAACGATGCGTCCAGCCTGGCCGGCTCTCCGGTCCAGTAAATGGTCTCGAGCTGCTTGAGAGAAACGGTTCCGGGATGAAGGGTAATGGTCAATGGTCGATCCTTTCGCCCTTGAAGACATGTGCGTGAAGCGGATTAAAGCCGATGCGGTAGACGAGCTCTGCCAGGCTCTCCACATCCCAGACGGCGAAGTCCGCCGATTTGCCGGTTTCGAGAGTGCCCGTTTCGTCAAGCAGCCCAAGAGCCCGCGCGCCCTCGCGCGTGACCCCCGCAATGCACTCCTCCACGGTCAGGCCGAAGAGGGTGGCGGACATGTTCATCGTCAGCAGCAACGACGTCAGCGGCGAGGTGCCCGGATTGCAATCCGTCGCGATGGCAATGTGGGCGCCAGCGTCTCGCAGTGCCTGCAGGGGGGGCTTCTGTTTTTCGTTGATGGCATAGAATGCACCCGGCAACAGGACGGCAACCGTCCCGGCCTCAGCCATCGCGCGAGCGCCCTCCGGATCAAGATATTCCAGGTGATCGGCAGAAAGCGCCTTGTATGAGGCTGCGAGCTTCGCGCCCCCGAGGTTTGACAACTGCTCGGCGTGGAGCTTGACCGGCAGACCGAGGGCGGCTGCCCGATCGAAGACTCGAGTGATCTCCGCGGTTGAGAACGCGATCGTCTCACAGAATCCGTCGACGGCATCGACAAGGTGCTCTGCATGGGCATTTTGCAAAGCCGGGATGACTACGTCGGTGATGTAGTCGGCATTGCGCCCTTTGTATTCGACCGGAGTGGCGTGAGCACCAAGATAGGAGGTGACGACCCGAACCGCACGGACGCGTTCGAGCCGGCGCGCAGCGCGCAGCATCTTGAGCTCACCGTCGACGCTCAATCCATAGCCAGACTTGATCTCGATGGTGGTCAGACCTTCGGAAAGAAGCGTATCCAGTCTGGGAAGCGCTGCTTCCACGAGGCCTTCCACCGAGAGCGCGTTCGTCGCCTTGACGGAGGAGACAATCCCACCACCAGCCCGTGCAATCTCCTCATAGGTAGCCCCTTGGAGGCGCATCTCGAATTCGCGGGCGCGGTTGCCCCCGTAGACGATATGGGTATGGCAGTCCACCAGACCGGGTGTAACCCAGCGGCCTTCGAGATCGGTGATCTGTGCCCGCTCGATTGCCGCCACCGGCAGGTCGGCCTCCGGGCCGACAAAAGTTAGACGGCCATTCTCGGTGACAATGGCACCCTTTTCGATGATGCCGAGACCCAATTTTTGCTGCTCGAGCGTCGCCAATCGCGCGTTCCGCCACAGATGTGGACGGAGATCTCCGGATGCGTCGCCGGTTGAAATTTTGTTCCCAGTCATCAGCTTTGCGCCTTCCCTTATGTGGAAACATGTATATACATAACAGGAGCGGTGACAAGTGAAATTTTGTGCATCCTCCTCAAAAAGGAAGATGTGCAGTGCCAAAGAGGAGAAAAGCCTAATGACCGGACCTGTCGCGACCAGACTTCACGCCAGCGCGGCTCTGCTACCGGGAGGCTGGCGCGAGAACGTGCGCCTGACCATTGCAGACGGACGAATTGAAGACGTTCAGACAGGTGTTGACGCCGGACCCGGTGACGAGCATCACCAAACGATCGTTCCGGCGATGAGCAACCTCCATAGCCATGCTTTCCAGCGCGCAATGGCTGGCCTTGCAGAGGTCAGGGGCCCTGCGAACGACAGTTTCTGGAGTTGGCGCACCGTCATGTACCGGTTTGCCCTGTCTATGGAACCCGAGCACGTCGAGGCCGTTGCCGCCCAACTCTACATGGAAATGCTCGAGGCCGGCTTTTCGCGCGTCGGAGAGTTCCACTATCTTCACCATGACCGGGACGGAATGCCCTATGGCAATATTGCCGAACTCGCAGAGCGTATCGGTGCGGCAGCAACCACCAGCGGGATCGGCCTGACACTTCTTCCGGTCTTTTACGCCCATTCCGGCTTCGGCGGTAAGACGCCGATTGATGGCCAGCGACGCTTTATCAATAACCTGGACAGCTTTGCCGCTTTGATGGAGGGCTGCCGCGGGGTGACAACCGCAATCCCCGGCGCCGAGCTTGGCATCGCGCCGCACAGCCTGCGGGCCGTAACACCGGAGGAACTTGCCAAGATCGTGCCGCTTGCCGGCGACGGGCCGGTCCATATCCACATCGCCGAGCAGGTCAAGGAAGTGGAAGACTGCGTGGCGTGGTCAAGCGCACGCCCCGTGGAATGGCTGCTTGCAAACGCACCTGTTGATGAGCGCTGGTGCCTGATCCATGCGACACACATGACCGACGCAGAGACACGCGGCATGGCGCAGAGTGGCGCGATTGCGGGTCTTTGCCCGATCACGGAAGCCAACCTTGGTGATGGTACATTCCCCGCGCCACTTTTCATCGAAGAAGGCGGGCGCTTCGGCGTCGGCTCTGACTCGAATGTTCGCATCTCCCTGCCCGGGGAACTGTGTCAGCTCGAATATTCATTGCGACTCGCCTTGAGAGGTCGCAACGTCATTGCCGCCCCTAGCGGTTCGACCGGGCGGAACCTTTTCGATCGCGCGATCGGTGGCGGTGGTGACGCGCTCAAGGCTCCAGGTGGTATCGCAAAGGGAAACCACGCCGACCTCGTTTCGCTCGACGCAACCGCCGTCCCCTATCTCTCCGGCGACCAGCTGCTCGATCATTGGGTCTTTGCCGGTGGCGTCACCATCGACAGCGTCTGGACGCTTGGACGAAAACAGGTCTCGAGCGGACGCCACGTGGCGCGCGAGGACATCAACCGAAGGTTTCTGAAGGCGATGGGCGAGCTCCTGACAACATAGGGCTTCCCTCGCCGCGGTATACCGACTAGAGCGGGAGTCACCAACTGGAGCGTGGCGATGAATCAAGGCAAGGACACAACCTTGCACCAGCGGATCGTGAGCGAGATCGAAGGCCGCATCGTCTCGGGCGAATGGCCTCCTGGCCATCGCATTCCGTTCGAGGTGGATCTCACCAAGGAATATGACTGTTCGCGCATGACCGTGAACAAGGCGCTTACGCAACTGGCCAAGGCGGGTCTCATCGAGCGCAGGAAAAAGTCGGGCAGTTTCGTGACGCAACCTCAAGCGCAATCGGCGGTGCTTGAGATCCACGACATCCGGACGGAGGTTCAGTCACTGAACCTCGCCTATTCCTACGCCGTATCGAAGCGCGAGCAGCGCAAGGCGAGGCCGGACGACATCAGGCGCCTCGATCTTGCATCGGGATCGTCGGTGCTGGACGTATCCTGCATTCATCATGCGGGCGGGCGGCCCTTCTGCCTGGAAGAGCGCCTGATCAGTCTTTCAACTGTCCCGGAAGCCGCCGAAGAAAATTTCGCTGACATGGCGCCGGGTGCGTGGCTGATCAACCAGATACCGTGGAGCAGCGCCGAGCACCGAATCCACGCCGTCTCGGCCGGCGCCGACGAAGCCATTGCCCTGGATATACCGCGTCATACCGCCTGCCTGGTTGTCGAGCGACGTACCTGGAGCAATGTCGGACCAGTCACCCATGTCCGCTTCACCTATCCAGGTGACCGCCATGCGTTGGTAGCGCGCTTCACGCCGGCATCGCAATAGCAAGTCGGCAGCAACCATTATCGACGGGCGTAGGATATTCCCCGTTGCAGTGCTTCAGTAACAGATTTTGACGGTAAGAGCCTTCGTGCGGGTCCACACCGCCCCCAACGCGGCTTCGCCTGCAAAGCATGTGCAATCAGGGCCTTTTGCTATGGAGCGGATGGCAGGCTGTGGATAGCGATATCTCCAGTTCTCGCTGCAGCTGTATTTTGCTCCTTTCCGGAAAACGTACGGTGCCCACCAAGATGACGAAATGTTGATTGGTTCGGCCTATTTCCGAGAAGCCCGGTGAGGCTAAATTCTATCACCGATAGTGTTGCACGGGGGCTGTGATGGACACGCTTCGAAGAATGATATCCGTTGGAATGCTCGTCGCTATTGCAGGTCTCGCATCGGCCTGTTCAACCAGCTCAGAGGCACCCCTCACGACGGGATCGGTCGGGTATGGCAGACATAATGCCGACTTTGATCTCAGACCGGCGTGCAGTGGCGGATTCGGCAACGATCGACCCTGCAGCTATTAGGCGCTTTTACCAGATCAACGGGGTGATTTGACGTCGCCGACACGCGTTGCACTTCTGGGTCGACGACCGTTCGTCCAAACGGGCCGGAGCGTGGCGTCCCTCTTGCTGCGGACGTCCTCTGCCAGACTTGCCGGGTTTCGTAGACGATCTCGGTTGGTGTCTCGCCAATTCTAGCGAAATTGATTCACGACAGAGTACTTTCCGGCTTCCCAGGCCCTCATCTCGCCGCCTTCACAACTGTAGTTTTCATCGGTCTCTGATATTCCGATCCCGATGCCCTCGATGCCTGGATCATCGAAGACGACAAACACATCGGCTTTTCTGACTTTCCGCTGCTGGAAATCTTTCAGGATGTACTTGTAGCACTCGATATCCTGGCGCGAATTCTGAATTAAGATCTGAGCTTCAATCTGTTTGTGACCTCCGATAGCGGGCGCATTTCGGCGAGCGCTGGAAAGGCGAGTGCGAGCATCGGGAAAGCCGCCAGGGGGAAGGGGCATCTGTTCATTGATTGTCGACACCAGAAGCCAGCGATCGGAAATGAATATGAATTTTCAGTCATAAGGTCAGATCCCTCAGAAATTGCAAGTGATCAACGCTGCCTCCCATGTTTTGGGGAGAAATACCCTCACCACGGCTCGCACTTCACGTTACCTGCTGCTTGCGCGAAAGACTGCCCCGATTGAACCGCACGGCCTTTGTCGTCATGATGAGGGCACCTGACATCGAGACACACGACGGCGATGCGTATCTTTCTGGTCCGACATGGCGAATCCCTCGGCAACATTGATGAAAAGGCCTACGGGCAGTTCGGCGACCACAATGTTCCTCTGACGCAATGGGGTTACCGGCAAGTGCAAACGGCCGGTCAGGCGTTGGCGTCCTACCTCGCGGGACTGCCGCAGACCGGCAGCGCCAGCCTGGACATTTGGTACTCTCCCTATTTGCGGACCCGGCAAAGCAAGGACGCGCTTCTCGAAACCCTACCGCCCGAACGGATAGGCGCAATAAGGGAGGATTACCTGCTTCGCGAGCAGGACTTTGGCCTTTTCACGGAAATATACGATCATGCGGAGCGTCGGCAAAAGTTTCCGGACGAGTTCGAAAAATGGGCCAGGCTGCGCAGCACCAGTGGAAAATTCTATGCAAGGCCGCCCGACGGGGAGAGCAGGGCGGACGTCGCCCAGCGTCTCCGGCTTTTCCTGCAAACGGTAATCGACGATGTGTCCGGAATATCCAACGATGTCATTATCGTGGGACATGGGGTGACGAACCGGGCGTTCGAAATGAATTTCCTCCACCTTGCTGTCGACTGGTTTGAGCGCTCCGACAATCCAGGAAATTCCGACGTCACATTGATCGAGGGAAACCGTTCCTCAGGATACAGCTCGTCCCTGCTGCACAAGGCGACCGACCGGATGGAAGGTGATGACGAGCTGCGTATGGCCCACGGATCAGAATTGACGATTGCCCCGAAACAAAAACCATAGGCAGACGTCATCGCCGATGTTAATGGCGAGCAGGGGACAGGCCGCACTCGGTAACCTCCGGCTCGTCCTTGATGCTGGCTTTGATCCGCAGTTCCCAATCCGGACCCAGCTGAAAACCGTGCGCCCGCAGCATGTCAGCCACCTTAGGACAGTCTGCGGGACTGTCGTACTGGCCAGCAAGAGAAACCTCGATGAGCGTCTCCCCGGCGTCCACTGCGCAATCGCCGTTCAGGCCGGTCCCCTGAAGAAACGAGCAGACGGCCTGGGCGCGCTCCAGGCCTGTGCCATCGTTGGAAACGACCGGTGAGCCGGCCGCCAGAATGGCAGCCTCAAACAGCGATACCAAGGTTTTCATCGTAGCCTCCGTGGAGGGAGACATCCGCACCGGTCAACCGATGACTGGAGGCCTCCGTCTTCCTTCCAGGAGATGAAGGATGAAGGGGACATAGGTCGTATATCAGAGGCGGGAAGGGCGCCCCTCGGGATTAAGCGAGCGAATGGAATTTCCGTGGAATGTTAACCCACGAGAAGCCGTGGTTAAGGCGGAAAAGGATGCCACCGCTGGGGTGAGCGGCGGCCAATTTTCCAATTGGACGTTGATTTTTTTGGCACTTTAAGAAGACAGCTGCTCTTCTGCTTACAATACGCTGCCAAAAACTTGTTCTGAGCTGCCATATGCCTCATGCCAATAGGCGATTGGTGCCGGTGGGTGACGGTGAAATCTCGGATGCGCCGTTACCTCCTGAACGTCTCATTGTATCGGTTGGAGCCGCCGATACTGAGAGGGTGTGCTCCCAGTTCAGCGCTTGCAGGCGTGGGTGAACGAGCTGGACTGGTGAAATCCAAGCAACCAGGCGATCCGGGAAGCCTGCAGACCATCCTGCATGCAGGTAATCGTCAGTTCATGTCTCAGACCATCCAATATCAACCCGAAGGCCGTTCCCTGCGCAGCCAGGCGCCGCGCGAATGTCCGCTCGCTGACACCCAGTCGGTGCGCAACATTGTCGGCACTCGCTTCGCCATGAGGCAATAGAGGCGAGATCGTGTTCTCCACCAGCGTCCATGGTCGACACACGCGCGGTGATGGCTTGCTCGCAAAGTCCGACAACAGCTCGGTGAGGAAGGGGTCTATACCGATGACCGGAAGGCCAAGGACGGCTGCGTCGAACGTCAGGCCATCAGAGTAATCGCCGAATTGCACGTCGCAGCCGAATAGAGACTTGATTTGAGCGAGATCTCCGGAGCAATGGTGTGCGAGCGACACACTCAGAGGGATAATCCGGCTTCCCATCAGTTTGCGGCATACGCGAAGAAGCACCGAGGCGACGAACTCGGCGTGATGTCTATCGGTATGGCGCGAAAACCGTTCGAAGGAAACTGCGGGTCGCAGTACGCCCCCCTGATTGTCGAACCGAAGTTCCAGCGTCTGATCTCCGGAAGGTCCAGTTGGGTCGCTAGACTCAGTCCGAACTTGTGCGCCTCAGAAGCGGCAGCGGATCGCTGTCTTCCCGCTTGATCCGCGCGAGCGCAAGCTGTGAAGCAAACCCTATCGCGGTCGCAGCAGCAGCTAGCCCCTGAAACTTGTTCTTGAGGACTTGAGACATCACTCCCCCTGGTCTCGTGCTTATAAGTGCCAACAACATGATGAGGCCTCTCGTAGCGGAGGGCAAATGTGGTCCTGGCGCGAACGGACGGAAATTTCGGAGAAAATTTCAGCCACCTGTCGATTTTCGCTTTTGTCAAACGTTCCTTGTCAGGATGGCGACCGGTGCAAGGTTCGCCGGCGTTTTAGAACAAAGGAGGAGTCTCGTGATGGATCAGAACAACCTTGTCTCTGCCAGAGAACTGGCAAGAAGAAACGCCCTCACCTTTCCAAACGAAAGTAGCGAATACAGGCAGGCGCGCGACGAACTCCTTGCCGAAGAAATCGAGCTGCGCCGCCATATCGAGCGCGTCGCCGAGCAGCGTCGGGCTTTGCCGCCAGGTGGCGAGGTAACCAGAGACTACACATTCCGGGGGCCGGATGGCGAAGTCACAATGCATGACCTCTTTGCCAACAAGACCACGTTGGTGATCTACAGCTACATGTATGGACCCAATCGCGAGCGGCCATGCCCAATGTGCACGTCCATGCTGTCTGCCTTCGATGGCGAGGTTCCGGACATATGCCAGCAGGTTGCCTTTGCGGTCGTTGCGCGTTCGCCGATAGACCGTTTGCTGGCGTTCAAGAAGGAGCGGGGCTGGCATCACCTCCCACTCTATTCCGATACAACGGACGAATTTAGTCGTGACTATCATGCCATCGGACCCGATGGCAGTGACGATGCCGCCTATAATGTCTTCACCCTGAAGAATGGCGCGATCCGTCACTTCTGGAACCCGGAAATGGGACCGGCAACCGCCGATCCCGGTCAGGATCCGCGCGGCGCACCGGATTTCATGCCTCTCTGGACCGTCCTCGACACAACCCCGGAAGGCAGACCGGCGACCTGGTATCCCAAGCTCACTTACGACCTCGCCCGGTAGCCGGCGCGTTTCGCGGGCGTCAGCGCACCTTGCCGACGCTCGCATACATGCCGGTCGTGCGGAACTCTGTCGGATTGGTTCCGTATACCCGCCGGAAGACCTTGGAGAAATAGTTTGCGTCTTCGAACCCCGAGCGGATCGCCACTTCCTTCACCGGCATGTTGGCGGTCTTGGTCAACAGCTTCACAGCCCGCCTCAACCGCTTTTGCAAGACGAACTCAGCCGGTGGGAGGCCCTCATTGGCTGCGAACATTCGTGAGAAGTGGGCCCGGCTGAGGCCGGCGATCCGGGCAAGATCCTCCACGGGCAAGGGACGCTCGAGGTTTGCCGAGATGTAGTCGATGACATGCTGCATCGTACGGTATTCCTCACTGAAAACCGGATGCGATCCAAAGACATCGTCGTACAGCGCCATCGCGGCCTCGTAGGCGATGGCGGAGGCGAGCCCCGGCGTTTCCGCGCCATTGATCAGGCGCAGGCTGCAATCCGCAAGATGCTCGATTGTTTGCGGCTGCAGCTTCAGGATCGGTCCCGTGACGGCAAGTATCGAGCGATGGATACGCAGCGCCTCCTCACCGTTCATCG
The DNA here is from genome assembly GCF_014193305.1 of Rhizobium sp. BK181. Classification (NCBI taxonomy): domain Bacteria; kingdom Pseudomonadati; phylum Pseudomonadota; class Alphaproteobacteria; order Hyphomicrobiales; family Rhizobiaceae; genus Rhizobium; species Rhizobium sp. BK181. The sequence goes on along the minus strand of NZ_JACHZA010000012.1, from coordinate 93,286 downwards.
AAATCCAGAAGAACTCCCAGCGATCACCGTCATCAAGCCAGTAGCGATGATTGTGGGGGACCAGGACCAAAAGCGTCTCGCCTTCCTTGACGCGAAGTTGGCGGTTCTCGTACCGCAGGTTTCCCGCCCCGCCGATCGTGTGCTGCAAAACGGTAAAAGGTGTTTGTCCGCGCTTGCGGCCGTCCCAGTCGTAGGTGGCATTTTCGCGAATCTCGTAGCCGGTGCTGGTGGGCATCGTATGCAGGCTCTGGCGGCCACGAGGCAGCGACACCGTCCGCATCACCGGTCCGTTGTCAATCAATTTCTGCAGCACAAAATTACCCATGAAAGCATAATCCTTCTCTGGCGGCATCGCCGAATATGCGCATAATCCGCCCTCAAGAGAGAGAACACCGCCAGCACCGAGGACCGGCGGGGAGGAGAATAAGCCCGTTTTCTGGCCTTTTCTAGCGTCGAGCGCAAGCCCGGGCGCTAATCTTCTTCTCATCGTTCAGCGACGGCAATTTTATCGCATTGAGGCAGGGATCATGAGTTTCAAAATCGCTATCATCGGCGCGGGCAGCGTCGGCTTCACGAAAAAACTGTTTACCGATATCCTTTGCGTTCCTGAGTTCCAGGACGTCGAGTTCGCGCTGACCGACATGAGTGAACACAATCTGACGATGATCAAGCAGATCCTTGATAAGATCGTCTTGTCCAACAAGCTGCCAACCAAGGTGACGGCGACGACCAACCGCCGCGAGGCCTTGACCGGCGCGCGCTACATCATCAGCTGCGTGCGCGTTGGCGGCCTCGAAGCCTATGCCGACGATATCCGCATTCCGCTGAAATATGGCATTGACCAGTGCGTCGGTGACACGATTTGCGCTGGCGGCATTCTTTATGGCCAGCGCAATATCCCGGTCATTCTCGACTTCTGCAAGGACATCCGCGAAGTCGCCGAGCCAGGCGCCAAGTTCCTGAACTACGCGAACCCGATGGCGATGAACACCTGGGCCGCGATCGAGTACGGCAAGGTCGACACCGTCGGTCTCTGCCACGGCGTCCAGCACGGTGCCGAGCAGATCGCCGAAGTGCTCGGCGCGAAGTCTCCTTCCGAACTCGATTACATCTGCTCGGGCATTAACCACCAGACCTGGTTCGTCGATCTGAAGCTAAACGGCCGCAAGATCGGCAAGGACGAGCTTGTCGCCGCCTTTGAGGCCCATCCAGTCTTCTCGCAGCAGGAAAAGCTGCGCATCGACGTCCTGAAGCGTTTCGGCGTCTACTCGACGGAGAGCAACGGCCACCTCTCGGAATACCTCCCCTGGTACCGCAAGCGGCCGGACGAGATCACCAAGTGGATCGACATGTCCGACTGGATCCACGGCGAGACCGGAGGTTACCTCCGCCACTCGACCGAAACGCGTAACTGGTTCGAGACGGAATTCCCGCAGTTCCTGGCTTCGGCCGAAAAGCCGATCGATCCGGCCAAGCGCTCGAACGAACATGCCAGCCATATTCTCGAAGCGCTGGAAACCGGACGCGTCTATCGTGGCCACTTCAACGTCAAGAACAACGGCGTCATCACCAACCTGCCGCCCGACGCGATCATCGAATCGCCCGGTTTCGTCGACCGATTCGGCATCAATATGGTCTCCAGCATTACGATTCCGGAAGCATGTGCGGCAACCTGCATGGCGTCGATCAATGTTCAGCGCATGTCGGTCCATGCTGCAATCAGCGGCGACATCGACCTCTTGAAGCTCGCCGTCCTGCACGATCCGCTGGTCGGTGCCGTCGCGACCCCGGAAGAGGTCTGGCAGATGGTCGACGAGATGGTCGTCGCCCAGGCCCGCTGGCTTCCGCAGTATGCGGATGGTGTTCCGGCAGCAAAGGAACGTCTCGCGAAATCGACCGTCAAGACCCGCGACTGGGCCGGTGCTGCCCGCCGCAACGTCCGTTCGATCGACGAACTGCGTGCCGAAAAGGCGGCGCTGAAGCAGGCCGTCTGAGTTTCCCGGAGGACGGGTGGCGATGGGGCTCCGGGAGGGACCCTATCGTCGCAAGCCTGTTGCCGGATCGTTTGAGGAGAACCGGGGTCGCCGCGCGCGCCTCGAAACAAGAGGGAGAGACGATGAGAAATTTCCGCAACCTTGGCATTCTTGCCGGACTGGCGCTGAGCGTCTCGGTCCAGGCTTTGAACGCTTATGCTTCCGAGCCAACAGCACCGCCCGTTCCGCCGCAATTTCCGGCGGAAGGCAAGATCAAATACGTCTCGAGAGATTCCATCGAGGAATTCAAGGCACTTCCATCCTACAATGAACCAGACTGGGTGAAGAAGAACTTCGTCGACACCGGCAAGCTGCCCCCGGTGAAGGATCGCCTTCCCAAGGAGCCGCTCGTCTTCAAGACCGAGAACATGGTTGACGGCATCGGGGTCTACGGCGACACCATGCGTCACGTTATCGGCGGCCGGCCGGAGGGTTGGAACTACGGCGCCGGCCAGACACAAGGCTGGGGTGGCATCGATATCGGCCTTTCGGAATGCCTGACGCGCACCGCACCGCTCTTCCAGGTCCAGGCCAAGGACACCGAACCGCTTCCGAACCTCGCCAAGGGCTGGGAGTGGTCGCAGGATGGTCACAAGCTGACGATGCACCTTGTCGAAGGTGCGAAATGGTCGGATGGCGTGCCGTTCAACGCTGATGACATTATGTTCTACTGGGAAGACGAGGTCATCGATCCGAACGTTTCGCCGCTTGGCGGCGGCGCTTCGCCCGAGGCTTTCGGCGAGGGAACGACGCTCAAGAAGATCGATGATTACACCGTCGAGTGGACCTTCAAGGAAGCGTTCCCGAAGCAGTATCTTTACACGATGGCCTATCCGAGCTTCTGCCCGGGCCCATCGCATATTCTGAAGCCGCAGCATCCGAAGTATTCGAAGAACACGTATGATCAGTTCAAGAATGCGTTCCCGCCGGAATACATGAACATGCCGGTCATGGGTGCCTGGGTGCCTGTCGAATACCGTCCGGACGACATCATCGTGATGCGCCGCAATCCCTACTATTGGAAGGTCGACGAGAAGGGCAATCAGCTGCCTTACCTCAACGAGCTGCACTATAAGCTGTCGACCTGGGCGGACCGTGACGTGCAGGCGGTTGCCGGATCCGGCGACATTTCCAACCTGGAGCAACCTGAAAACTTCGTGGCGTCGCTGAAGCGCGCCGCCGAGAAGACCGCGCCCGCACGCCTCGCCTTCGGTCCACGCCTGATCGGCTACAACATGCGCATGAACCTGTCCGCCAACGGCTGGGGCGATCCTGATGCTCGTGGCCAGGCCCTCCGCGATCTGAACCGCAATGAAGACTTCCGAAAGGCGGTCACCATGGGTCTCGACCGCAAGGCGATCGGTGACTCCCTGGTTAAGGGTCCGTTCACAGCGATTTATCCCGGCGGCCTCTCCTCCGGCACGAGCTTCTACGACCGCAATTCCGTGGTCTACTACCCCTTCGACCTGAAGGCCGCCAAAGAGCTCTTGGGCAAGGTCGGCCTCAAGGATACCGACGGGGACGGGTTCGTGAACTTCCCTGCGGGGACGGCCGACGGCAAGAACGTCGAGATCGTGCTGCTCGTCAACAACGGCTATGCAACAGACAAGAGCCTTGCCGAAGGCGTCATCGGCCAGATGGAAAAGCTCGGGCTGAAGGTGATCCTGAATGCATTGGACGGCCCCAAGCGTGACGACGCCCACTACAGCGGCCGCTTCGATTGGCTCATCCAGCGCAGCTCGCCGGAACTTGCCTCGGTTGTTCAGAACACCGAGCAGCTGGCGCCCGTCGGCCCACGGACGAGCTGGCAGCATCGCGCCGGCAAGGACGGCAAGGTTGATCTGATGCCCTACGAAGAAAAGCTGGTCGATATCGTCACAAAGTTCCAGACCAGCCAGGACAACAACGAGCGCGTCGAGCTGATGAAGCAGTACCAGAAGGTGGCAACCGAGAATGTCGATACGGTCGGCCTCACGGAATACCCAGGTGCACTGATCATCAACAAACGCTTCTCGAACGTCCCGGAAGGCACCCCGATCTTCATGTTCAACTGGGCCGAAGACTCCGTCATCCGCGAACGTTTGTGGGTGGCCGCCGACAAGCAGGGCAAATACGAGCTCTTCCCGGAGCAGCTGCCCGGCAAGCCCGGTGACAAGGGTCCGATCAACTAAGACTTCCCTCCCAACCGAAAAGCCGGTCGCGCGTGAAGCGCGGCCGGGCAATATCAACAAGCCGGCCGCACCGACAGGCGCGACTGGCGGCAAGGAGAAGCGAACCGTCCGATGTTACGATTCCTGCTCGTGCGCATAGCCTCCGCGATCCCGGTACTGATCATTTTGAGCATCGTAACCTTCGCGATCATCCAGGCTCCCCCCGGTGACTATGCCGACTACATCCGTTCGCAGCTGATCAATCAGAGTGGAGCGTCCTTCGCGGCCGCCGATGCGCAGGCCCAGGCCTATCGCGTCGCTCATGGCCTCGATCAGCCGATGGTGATCCAGTATTTCAACTGGATCAAAGGTATCGTGACACAAGGCGATTTCGGCTACAGCATGTTTTATAACAAGCCCGTGGCGGACGTTGTGGCCGAGCGACTGCCACGCACGTTGGCCCTGGCTTTGGTCTGCCACATCTTCGCGTCGGTGCTTGGTATCGGTTTTGGCATCTGGGCGGCCACCCGCCAGTACAGCTGGATCGACAGCCTGCTCTCCGGCGTCTCCTTCCTCGGCATGACGGTGCCGCGCTTCCTGATGGCGTTGATCATCGTCTATCTCCTCGTCTTTCAATTCAACGTCTCGGAAATCGGCAGCTTCTTCTCGCCGCAGTATGGCGGAGCGCCGTGGTCCTGGGCGAAATTCGTCGACCTCGTCAGCCATGTCTGGCCGGTCGTCGCCATCGCCACCTTTGGCGGTCTCGCCTACAACATGCGCGTCATGCGGGGCAATCTGCTCGACACGCTGAACGCCCAGTATGTCGAAACGGCGCGCGCCAAGGGATTGTCGGGTGGTGCGGTCGTCATGCGCCATGCTGTGCCAAATGCGCTCCACCCGCTCGTCATGTATCAGGGCGTCGTGCTCCCCTACATGCTGACTGGCGAAATAGAGACTGCAATCATTTTCTCGCTGCCGACCGTCGGCCCGGCCATCGTCGGCTCGATGGCAATCGGCGACGTCTACGTCACGGCAACCTTCATGATGGTCCTTTCGGCGACGCTCATCGTCGGCAACATCATCGCCGACATGCTGCTCGCCATGCTGGACCCGCGGGTCCGCCAGTACGGAGGAGCATGATATGCTCGCCTTTGATTCTGCTCCCCCACCGCCCCACGAAGAAACCATCAAGAACGCACCGTACGGCAACGAAAGCTATCTGTCGCTTGTCTGGCGTCGCCTGAGGCGCTCATGGACCGGCATGATGGGGCTGATACTCGTTGGTCTCCTGCTTTTCATGGCCGTCTTTGCTGATTTCTTCGCACCGATGGACCCCAAGGCGACGGACGTCGGCTTCGCGCCACCGCAGATGATCAGCTTCCACGACAAGGACGGCAACTTCACCTATTCGCCCCGCGTCTATGCACTCGGCGAATCCGAGGAGCTCGATCCCGTCACCTTCCAGCCAATCGTCGGCCCGGACTATGACAATCCGCGCCTGCTCGGCTTCTTTGTACCGGGCGCGGAATACAATCTCCTCGGGCTCATTCCGGCAAACCGACACTTCTTCGGGTCGATCGATGGCCAGCCGGTGCATTTTCTCGGCACCGACAAGTTCGGCCGCGACATCCTTTCGCGCGCCATTATCGGCTCGCGGATTTCGCTGACGATCGCGCTCACCGTGGTCTTCATCGTGACCATGATCGGCACGACGGTTGGCATGGTGTCCGGCTATTTCGGCGGCGCGTTCGATACCTGGGTGCAACGCTTCGTGGAAGTGGTTCTCGCCTTTCCGCAGCTCCCGCTCTACCTAGCACTGACCTCGCTGATCCCGGTGACCGCGCCAACCAATGTCTTCCTTGCATTCGTCATCGTCGTCATGTCGGCCCTCGGCTGGGCACAGATGTCGCGCGAGGTGCGCGGCAAGACGCTGGCGCTCGCACGCATCGACTATGTCCGGGCAGCGATGGCCGTCGGCGCTACCGACCGGCGTATCATCTTCCAGCATATCTTCCCGAACGTGATGAGCCACGTCATCGTTGCCGTGACGCTGCATATCCCGAGCGTTGTGCTGCTTGAATCCTTCCTCGGCTTCCTCGGCTTTGCCGTGAAGCCGCCGCTGATCTCTTGGGGCCTGATGCTGCAGGACACCGCCAATTACTCGGTGATTGGCACCTATCCGTGGATTCTGGCGCCCGTCGGCTTCGTGCTCGTCACCGTCTTCGCTTTCAACGCGCTGGGCGACGGCCTGCGTGACGCAGTCGATCCTTATTGAGGTGAAGAACATGGCACTTGCACTCGTCAACTCCTTCGCCCCATCCGTCCGTTTCGATCACGAAGCGCACAAGGAGAGCCCCGTCATCGACGCCCGCAACATCGGCGTGAACTTCAAGGTCGAGCAAGGCACCGTGGAGGCGGTGAAAGATATTTCCTTCCAACTCTACCGCGGGGAGACCATCGCGATCGTCGGTGAATCCGGCTCGGGAAAATCGGTGACAGCCAGAACCGTCATGGGACTTCTGTCGAAGCGTGCTGTGGTCGCACCGAAGTCGACCGTCAAATATGACGGCGCCAATATCCTGAAGTTCTCCGAGCGCCAGCGCCGCAAACTGCGTGGCGACCGGATTTCGATGATCTTTCAGGAGCCGATGAGCTCGCTGAATCCGATCTATACGATCGGGAGCCAGATCGTAGAGGCCATCCGGGTGCATCGCAAGATGAGCAGGAAGCAGGCGGAAGCCCGCGCGCTGGAGCTGCTGAAGCATGTTCAGATCCCCGATCCAGAAGCACGGCTCAAGCAGTATCCGCACCAGCTCTCCGGCGGCCAACGCCAACGCGTGATGATCGCCATGGCGCTCTCCAACGACCCCGACGTGCTGATTGCTGACGAACCGACGACGGCGCTCGACGTCACCGTCCAGGCGCAGATCCTCAACCTGATCCGCAACCTGCAGACGGAAATGCGGATGGCGGTGATCCTGATCACCCACGATCTCACGGTCGTGCGGCAGTTCTCCGACTACGTCTACGTCATGCAGCATGGCGAGATGCGTGAGCACAACACGACCGAGAAGCTTTTTGCCAATCCGCAGCATGTCTATACCAAGCACCTGCTAGGCTCTGAGCCGCGGGGGCAGGCCAACCCGCTGCCCGAGGGGTCCGACGTCATCCTCGATGCCAAGGGCGTACGCGTGTCCTTCATGATGCGGCATGGCAGCTTCTTCAAACCGCAACTGAAGGAGCTCGTCGCCGTCGACAGCCTCAGCCTGACACTTCGCCGCCACGAGACGCTCGGCCTCGTCGGGGAGTCCGGCTCCGGCAAGACCACATTCGGACAGGCGCTGCTTCGGCTGAACGACACCGATGGAGGCGAGATTTATTTCGATCGCCAGCCAATCCACGGAAAATCGCGTGCCGAGATGCGGCCGCTGCGCTCGCGCATGCAGGTCGTGTTCCAGGACCCGTTCTCCTCGCTCAATCCGCGCATGACGATCGGCCAGATCATCGAGGAGGGGCTCGTTGTCAACAAGCTCGGAGCAACAAGAGCCGAACGGCTCGACCGCGTCCGCGAGGCGCTGATTGCAGCTGGCATGCCAGGCAATATCCTGTCGCGTTTCCCGCACGAGTTTTCCGGTGGTCAGCGCCAGCGTATCGCAATTGCCCGCGCCATCGCGCTCGAACCCGAATTCATCCTGCTCGACGAACCAACGTCTGCCCTCGACCTGTCGGTCCAGGCCCAGATCATTGAGCTGCTGCGCAAGCTGCAGGACGAACGCGGCCTCAGCTATCTCTTTATTTCGCACGATCTCAAGGTCGTGCGTGCCCTCTGCCACCGTGTGATTGTCATGCAGCATGGCAAGATCATGGAGGAGGGGCCCGTCAACGAAGTTCTCACCAATCCCAAGACCGCCTACACGGAACGGCTCGTCAAAGCCGCTTTCGAGGTAGCCTGATTGCACATGCCGGAGGTTATAATGGCAAGAAATCCCAAGATCACGTTTATCGGAGCTGGCTCCACTGTTTTCATGAAGAACATCATCGGTGATGTGCTGCAACGCCCAGCCTTGTCGGGCGCCACGATCGCCCTGATGGATATCAACCCGCAGCGCTTGGAAGAAAGCGCCATCGTCGTCAACAAGCTGATCTCGACGCTCGGCGTCAAGGCCAAAGCCGAGACCTATTCGGACCAGCGCAAGGCACTTGATGGAGCCGACTTCGTGGTCGTCGCCTTCCAGATCGGCGGGTATGAGCCCTGCACGGTCACCGACTTCGAGGTCCCGAAGAAGTATGGTTTGCGTCAGACGATTGCCGACACGCTCGGAGTCGGCGGGATCATGCGTGGCCTTCGCACCGTCCCGCACCTCTGGAAGATCTGCGAGGACATGCTTGCCGTCTGCCCTGAAGCGATCATGCTTCAGTATGTCAACCCGATGGCAATCAATACTTGGGCGATCGCGGAGAAGTATCCAACCATCAAGCAGGTCGGCCTCTGCCATTCGGTGCAGGGCACAGCCATGGAACTGGCACACGATCTCGACATCCCCTACGAGGAGATCCGCTACCGCTCGGCCGGTATCAATCACATGGCTTTCTATCTGAAGCTTGAACATCGCCTGCCCGACGGATCCTACAAGAACCTCTATCCGGATCTCATGCGCGCCTATCGCGAGGGCCGCGCTCCGAAGCCGGGCTGGAATCCTCGCTGCCCGAACAAGGTCCGGTATGAAATGCTGACGCGGCTCGGCTACTTCGTCACCGAGAGCTCGGAGCACTTCGCCGAATACACTCCCTACTTCATCAAGGAAGGCCGCGAGGATCTGATCGAGAAGTTCGGCATTCCGCTCGACGAATATCCGAAGCGTTGCATCGAACAGATCGAGCGCTGGAAGGGACAGGCGGAGGCCTATCGCTCGGCTGACAAGATCGAGGTCAAGCAGTCGAAAGAATACGCCTCTTCGATCATCAACTCGGTTTGGACCGGCGAACCCTCGGTCATCTACGGCAACGTTCGTAACAATGGATGCATCACGTCGCTTCCAAACAATTGCGCCGCTGAAGTGCCATGCCTCGTCGACGCATCCGGCATCCAGCCGACGTTTATCGGCGATCTGCCACCGCAGCTCACGGCCCTCATGCGCACCAACATCAACGTTCAGGAGCTGACCGTCCAGGCCATGATGACGGAAAACCGCGAGCACATCTATCACGCCGCCATGATGGACCCGCACACCGCGGCCGAACTCGATCTTGATCAGATCTGGTCAATGGTGGACGATCTGCTCGCCGCCCATGGCGACTGGCTGCCGGCGTGGGCACGCACCGGCCGCAAGGTTCAGGCCGCCTGACCATCTCTCTCCCGGTCACGGCCATATGAAGTCCCGCGGCAATGCCGCGGGACTTTTCTTCTCCTACACTCTCACCAAGGTTGTTCCGGGCGGCTTCGCGGTCAATGAACGGAGCAATTCTCTCGCCACCAGGCAAGGCATTAGACGGTCTCCAGCAGCTTGTGCGTCAACCCAATCTCGTCGAAAATACCCACTCGAAAGCTGTGACTCGCCAGCCATGGCTTGCCGCATTCGATGGACTGCGCTTGCTCTCTGGGCAGACCATCAACGATGATCCGGCAAATTTCGTTCGGCCGGAGGCTGTTGAATGACCAGACCAATCCTGTCCCTGCAGCTCTTCTCGATGAGAGGCCTTGGGTCGCTCGATGCGCAACTTTCGGCCGCCGCCCGCGCCGGTTTCCGCTCGGTGGAGCCGCTGGAAAGTCATTTGCGCGATACAGACGAGCTGAAGCAAGGCCTCATACGCCATGGGCTAAGCGCGCCGACCGCCCATGTCACCCTGGACACACTCCGACGTGAGGCTGGGCCAATCCTCACAGCCTGTGAAGTGTGCGGAATAGGGGAACTGTACGTTCCGCATCCTGCACCGCCGGCCTCACAGGAGACCGCGAGCGCCTGGCAGCGCTTGGGTCGCGAGTTGGGCGCCTTGGCCGAACGGTTCAAGCGGGACCACATCGCGCTGGGCTATCACAACAAGATGGCAGGGTTTACGCGACTTCTCGGTGGTCGGTACGGGTTTGAACTCATGTTCGATACTGCCAAGGGAAGTCCGTTGACGTGGCAGGCAGACATTGCCTGGCTATCACGTGCAGGTGTGGTTCCAGAGGAATGGTTGCACAGATATGCGCCGATCCTTGCGTCGGCCCACGTCAAGGACCAGGCACCTGAGGGTGCCAGGAAGGACGAGGACGGTTGGTCGGATGTCGGCTCAGGCATTCTGGTGTGGCCATTGTTGTGGCGCGCAGCCCTCCTGAATGGTGCTCGCACCCTGGTAGTCGAACACGACAATCCGCGGCAGCCCACAGAATTCGCAACAAGGAGTTTTGCCTATCTGAGCCGCTTCATGTCCTGACCCGGACCGAGGCGGAATAGTTGGACCCCTTCCAGCCCGCAATTCGGGACAACATCGGCCAAGTTCCATTTGCCGCGATTGCCGAGCAGATCACATCGATTCGATGCCTGCCATGGAGAATGCATCAGGCAACGACACGCGTTGAGGCTCACTCCTGAAGCGGATGCCGCTATCAGTTGCGCAGCGCGCAACTGCATTAAGGGGCAGACATCGTCGGTGCGGTTTGGGTTGGCAACAGTTTTCCCCGTGCCAACAGCAGAATGGTCCCGACTGCGACAAGGATCACGACGATATTTGCCAGAATGAAAAGAAGCGGGGCGAAGACATGCATCGGTCCGGTATCGCCACGCGCAACCATTCTCGATACGGCTGTCGACAGTGCTGTGATCCCGAAGGTGAACGCCCAGTAGGATGCTGCAAACCGCTGCCGGGCGATCCAGGGCAACATCCTCAGGAGCAGGAGCATCTGCAAGATGGCGTACCCGATCATCGCATGCGCCATCATGTCAGGCGTACCCGTTGTGACGCTGAGATAAGCGAGGCTGCCGACCGCCGGTGGCGCCAACTGAATGCCGAGCGTCGGACGAAACGGTTCAGCCAGGACAGGCGCCGTCAGCAACCGATTGAGGAGGACAGATTCGATTGCGAGCCACGAGAAAAAGCCCGCACCAAAGGCAAGCTGGCCCCAATCGCCATAGCCCATCGCCCCCGCGACCGTCGCCGTGACAAACGCTCCTGCGACGGTCGGCAGATAGAGAACCGGCGTCGTCGCTACCGGATCACGCCCGCCGCGCCACAGAATTCCGGTCCGCCATAATGCAAACACGACCGTGAACGTACCTCCTAGTCCGAAGATCAGTTCGGCGGCGGGACGAGAATAGGGAAGCAGGGCCAACGCAACCAGCATTGTCGCAACTCCAGCCAGGCCGATGAAGCAACATTGAACCGCATTCTCCGCCTCATCCCGTGCCGCCTGCGGATCCACGATCCACTTGGCGGTGTAGAGGACTACCAGCACCAGCCAGATTGCGACGGCGACAAGGTTCAGTGCGGCAGCGATTTCGGGGGGGAGCGGCCAAATCGCCGCCGCTGCCCGCCAGCTGTTGGCAAGACCCGCGACACCGAGAACGATGCCAAAGAATGCCGCAGGAACGCGCGGAAGGCGAAACCGCGTCGGGAGCGAGACCCTATCACCTGCCTGCGAGAGTTTGGAATTCACAGTCATGGAAAGCTCCATTCGCGTCGATCGACCTCGCACCGTCACTCTGTGACAGCGTGAGTAGCATCCACGACACGTGCAGAATAGACAAGCGCTGCGCCGGTATTTACAGAGATCGCAACACCGAGCGCCTCGGCAATTTCGGCTTCCGTTGCACCGAACTTCTTTGCCTCTGTCGTGTGAACCACGATACAACCGTCGCACCTCAGGGTGACTGCAACGACCAAGGCGATCAATTCTCGCTGTTTGGCATCGAGATGGTTGGTCTTCCGACCCGCCCCCGGCCAGCGTCTGATAGCCGTTTTTATCGTATCCGGTGCGAGCTTGGGGAGCTCCCCGATCCGGCCGAGAAGCTGGGTTCGATATTCCTTCCATTTCATCATTTGTCTCTCCATGATCATTGTTGCGCCGATGCTCCGGGGGGACCATGAACGCTTTTCATGCGCGTTTGCATGCCCAGCAAGCTCATGTTTACAACCGATCGTCTCAATGGACACTCTTAGCCGCCAGCTTGATCTGGCCGATCTGCAACTGCTGCTCGATTTGCGGTGCAGGCTCGAGGGGCGCATTCGTCATCGATCATGACCATGCCACGCCTGGCGTCGTACACTTTCATCTCGTGCTCGGCCGCCAGTGTTCCATCCGCACGGCCGCAGGACGACTGGTGACGATGCGTTCCGGGGATTTTCGGATGCTTCCCCGTGGGGATGCGCACAGCATTGTCAGCGTGCAATCGGAACGATCCGATCAGCCGCCCCGAGTATTTCAGATTGCTGCCGATGGAATGTTGCCAATGCGGACAAACCGCGGCGGCCCGTGGGACGTCGACCTCCTTTGCGGCCATTTCACCTATACGCCGGACTCGCCGAGCCTTCTCCTCGCCAAGGCTTTCAAGGCAAGCAGACAGGCAACACCGGCACAATTCCGGCGCTCGCTTTCCGTTTGGAAAGCCCGGACATCGTCAGCCAATCCCGCGTCCGTCGAACCATAGGAGGAGCGCCAGGCCGGTCATGCCGGCAACGGCACCGATGATGGCCGTCCCTGAATAGCCCCCGATACCGGTTCCGACTGCGAAGAGAAGCGCGCTCAGACCAGCGCTTACAAAAATATTGACCGATATCAACGCACTGCCGAGGCCCGGTCGATCTGCGATAAGATCCTGCAAATAGGTGATCGGAATGCTGATCAGGGCCGCTGCGCCGATGCCGCTGACGATGGTCAGCGCATAGACATGCCAAGGCGCCGAGGCAAAACCAAGCAAGAGCAGATAGACCACATAGATGACAGTGCCGAGCGCGAGCGCCGTGATGCTGCTCAAAATGCGTTGGGCACGGCCCCACACGACGATAAAGACGACTTCAAGGAACGCGACGATGCCAACGAGAATACCGACGTCGCCAACGGTCGCATGGGCAGGTCCCGTGACGATCAGGGGCAGGATGGCGGCATTGACGTGCAGGGTGCTGCTGATGAGTGAGACGGCCAGCACCCGCACGAGGACACGTGGCGATATGACCGCTGCGAGCGCTGCAATGTATGACAGGTGGTGCGTGGCCGCGTTGTCCGTTCCGCTCTGGCGGGGCAGGAAGGCGGCAATCAGGCAGAGGCAGACCATGCAGGCGAGGCTCGCAAACAGATAGGCCGGCAGCATGCTTGCCGATCGTGACAGGACGATCCCGACGAGGCCTGGCACAAGCACCCAGGAGAGCGAGATCATCGCCCTAACACCTGAATTCACCGATGCAATTTCATTGCGGGGCATTCCCCTGGTGCTGGCACGCACGTTGGCAAAGAGGAGTGAGTTAAGCGCGTTGTAGACCGGCAGCAAAAGAAGCGCGCAGATGATGAAGGTGCCCTGCGCTGGAAAGAGGTATATCGCCCCGTAGCCGAAGATCCCGAACACTGCGACAGTCACCATCAGCGACCGGTACTCGCCCAATTTGTCCGCCAGGTTGCCAAGCAGGATGCTGACAGTGACGTTGACCGCTGCGGCCGAAAAAATCAGCACCGAGTAGAGAGCATTGCTCATGCCCAATTCACGAATACCGATAACCGATTGATAGGGCGAGGTCGATGCACCGGCAAATCCAAATGCAAAGATCGCAAGCATGCTGACCCGGATCGTCGGGTCGCGAAAAACATCGGGAAGGAAACGGTTCATGACATATATCGTGCGGCAGTAACGCCGAGCATGCAGTGTGGATGGACGCGTCTAACAGGTTCGGCACGGGACCGGAACCTGCCAGACCGAAAAGATCATGCTCTCCAGCGCGCCGACAAGCGCGCCTGCGGTGCGTAATCAAAGTCTCGATCGAACGGGAAGGTCGGTCTGATGCGTCGCCTGCTGTCTAGCCCTTCGATGTCCTGGTTTACAACGCCTTGCGTCAGCGCCATCAGGTTCGGATTGGCAATCGGCGCCAGCTCAGGTGACAGATAGCCTGATTTGACGACAAGCAAACGCAGGGATTGGGGATCGAGATCCAGTCGGGTAAAATCGGCTATGTTGTGATACGGACGACGGCGGGCAGATAGCACGACGGTAATGCCGCCTGTTCGCACCACCGCCTGGCGTTCGCCGACCGGGCCGGGGTCATCGAGGAAGACCACCTCTGCTTCGACATGAGCCGGCAGGCTGGAAGGATCAAGCGTGCCGCCAATGGCGAGTTCGATTTTCGAGCCTTTCCCGGCTCCGAAGCAGGCCTCGACTGCGGGTCGGTCGGTTATGCCCGCAAGCAGGGCTCCGTCGAACCCCCTGGCAATGAGCGCATTGAGAACATCGGCCCGATCGCCGACGCCGCCGCCCGTTGGATTGTCGGCGGAATCGGCAAGGATCACCGGCACCGTCGCAGCAGTTTCCGCGATATCGATCATGGCGTCGAGCGGACCGGTCACCGGCCCGAAGACGAAGTGTTCGCGTGCATTCCAGTAGGACAGCGCAATCTCTTCCGCGGCGCGTTCGGCGGCCGCACGATCCGTGGCAGTGACCACCGCGCAGGCGGTCGCGCGTGGTTCGTCTGCCCAAACGTAACCGATCATCAGGTTGGCATCGAGGATGCCGGCGCGCTTATTAATGTCAGGCAGGGATTTGTAAAGGCTTCTTGCAGGCTCGTCCTCGGTCGATGTTCGCTCGCCTGGCCAGAGGACGGGTACCGGTGCCCAGGCCACGCCGGGCCGTCGGCCAGACCTCAGGGCGTCTACGAGGAGGGACCATGCGCGTATCATCGTTTCACGCACGTCGATATGCGGGGCCGTGCGATAAGCCGCAAAGATATCGAGCTGGTCGATGATCCGTTGACTGACATTGCCGTGCAAGTCGTAGCTCGCTGCGACGACGCACTCCTCGCCGACCACCGAGCGGGCGGCGGCAATCCAGTCGCCCTCCGCGTCATCCATTCCCTCGACGTTCATGGCGCCATGCATGGCAAGGTAGAGGCCGTCAACCGGCAAGGCAGTTTTTAGCCGATCTAGAAATTCCGCCTTGAACAACTCATATGCCGCCCTCGATACCGGGCCGCCAGGCACTGCGCGTGCATGCAGGAGCGGCAGGTGTTCAATGCCATCCGCGTCGAGGAAGGCGAAGTAGTCGGAGACCATAAGTTCCCCGCCGCGCAGCACGCGGAAATCTTGAGCCGTCATCATGACCGGCGAATAGGTACTGCATTCCGTATGGATTCCGCCCACAGCTAACCGCATCACTTGCCTCATAATTCCGGGCTGAGCCGCACGATCGCAGCGAAGCGTTCCCAGTCCTTCATGGCCCTCGGTGTCCACGCGGCTTCGGCAATCGCCGGCAACCTCGGAAAGACGAGCCGGTTGAAGTAGCCGCGGGACAGGAAGTGTTCCGACCAGATGCACGCCTGTACACCCTTCATTCGGTCCTTCAGCGCTTCGGGGAAGTCACCCTCCGCCTCATAGGCATAGGTATGGGACGGTGGCACGGTTCCGGCCCAGCTTGCGCCCGGCTCCTGAAATGCCTCCGCCTGTACCATGTCGAGGTAATAGGCCTGCCCCGGCGTCATGACGACCTCATAGCCCTCGGTCGCAAGATCGATGCCGACCTGCGGATTTTCCCAGGCCATCAGCAATGTGTCCTCTGGGGCGACACCACCCCCATGTGCAACTTCATTCCAGCCCGCGAGCTTGCGACCGCGAGCCGTCAACATCTCTTTTACGCGGTTGAGAAAATAGGACTGCAATGCGAAAGTGCCCGAAATCCCTTCCTGCTTCATCAGCTTCCTGGCAAGCGGAGAGGCCAGCCAGGACCCGTTCGCCACCTCGTCACCGCCAATGTGGAGGTACAGTGACGGAAAAAGGTCCACCATCTCGTCGAGCACAGTTTCGAGGAATTCATAGGTCAGAGGCACCGCGGGATTGAGAGCATTGTTTGGGTAGCCCTGCACCGAATGGTAGCTCTCGGGCGCCTCCTGGCCGTCAGTCAGATCGGGTATCGCGGTCAGTGTCGCCGTGCTGTGGCCGGGAATATCGATCTCCGGGATGATCTCGACGCTCAATCTCGCCGCATGGGCGACGATATCGCGGACATCGTCCTGGGAATAGAAGCCACCGACAGGCTCTGCGCTGTTGCCGAGTTGAGGCAGGAGAGGTTCATCCGGGCCACGAAGGGCGCCGGTCGTCGTGAGTTGGGGATAGGCCTTGATTTCAAGGCGCCATGCCTCATCGTCCGTCAGATGCCAGTGGAAGATGTTGAGCTTCAACCAGGCAAGGATGTCGATCAACCGCTTGACGTCGGCGGTCGGGTAGAATTGGCGCGACACGTCGAGATGGCAGCCCCGCCAACCGTATCGCGGCCTGTCTGAAATCGTACCGGAGACAGGAAAGCGGAAGTTTCTCCGGTCGGTGCGGGCGCCATGGAGGAGTTGCGCAAGCGAAGTCAACCCATATTGGCGTCCTGCCTTCGCGGAAAAGGACAACGCAATCTGTGTCGCGGAGAATTCGAGCTTGTAGCCTTCCGGAGCAATGGTTGCATCGACCAGGAACTGCACAGAACGCCCCTGCGGCGAGGCAGCAAGACTGAATGGCGCGTGACTACTCTCGAACAATCGGCGGTGAAGCGACAGAACTGTCGAGATAGCCAGCACATCATCGCGCGTCGATCCTTCGCCCGGATAGAGAACAACGGGGAAATCTTCTCCCGGCTTCGCGTCTATGTCCGCCGGCCAGGGTTGCAATGCAAATGGCAGCGCGACCTTGCCCTCCGGCAGAAGGATTGGCGGAGGCTCATTGACGCAGCCCTCCAGAAGTAGGTCGGATACGGCGACTGTGATATGTTTCCCGTCCTGGAGCGTGACATAAGCCGACTTGGCACCATCGGTGCAATGACGCGCCGGCCGGTGAAGACCGCTGACTGTGAAATTCCAGCTCTTACCCGGATCGACCCGAAGGCCCTCCGGTGGGGCGAATTCATGGAAATTCGCGTTACGACGTAAAAAGGTTGCATTCTCACAGGCCTTAGGATCGATGACGCGCGTCAGCGACGTATAGGCCAGCGTGAAGCCAAAGAGCGTTTCCTCGGAGAGATTGAAGAGCGAAAACGTAAAGCGACCGTTCGGACCGCCGTCAGGCTGCCACGAACTCTCCAGGCGATAGGGCGCCAACGACATCAAGGTTCCTCTCATGACGTGTATCGGGATCAATAGTGTTCGGACTGCGAGAACGTCCGCGCCAGCTCCGCCTGACCGGCAGTCAGCCCGCAGTCGACGGGCAGGCAGACGCCCGTGATTGCACCAGCCTGTGGTCCCGCAAGAAACGCCACGGCATTGGCCACGTCACCTGGATCGACAACCCGCTGGAGCGGATACCAGCGTCGCGCCTCTTCGAAGACATTGGGGTTGGCCGCAGCACGCGCTTCCCAGGCCTTCGTGCGGACAGTGCCAGGTGCAACCGCGTTTGAACGAATGCCGAGCTTTCCGTATTCGACGGCAACCAACTTGGTGAAATGCAGCAGGCCGGCTTTCGCGGCACTATAAGCGGGGTGGCCAAACACGTTCATGCCATTTACGGAAGCAATGTTGATAACGGATCCCTTCGAGGCCTCCAGCTGGCGTTCGACAGCCCGGAAACACAAGAACGCAGCCTCGAGATTGAGGGCATTGTCCATCCGCCAGATCTCGGGTGTGGTGTCATGCAGGCTGACGGCACGCGCCGCGCCGGCATTGTTGACGAGTGTCCGCACCGAACCCAGCAAGGCTGCCTGGCTTGCCATTTCGGCGACGCTTGTTTCGCTGGTTACATCGCAGGCGTGCGCGACAAAGCGTTCGACAGGACCGAGATCGAGCGCGGCCTTGGCGGCGGCTGCGGGATCTATATCGACGATCACAATGACATCGTGATCGTCTGCAAGGCGCTCGGCGATGGCTCGTCCAATATCACCTGCAGCACCCGTTACGATCGCTACCGTCCTTGTCATTCTGCATCCCTTTTTGGCATGTTAATCCCCGAGGAGTTGCCGGTCGTCACCATCGCGATGGGCAACGAGTTGTTGCTTTATGCGGCGTAGCGCAACGGCAGCCTTCGGCTGAATTGCATAGGCGACCAGGCTGGCAAGAATGTCGACGATCGCCAGATAGGCAATGCGCGTCGACGTCGGCCGGAAGATGTTGCTACCTTCCTGCAGGTCGACAGGCACAACAATTTCCGCCACCTTTGCCACCGGGCTGTCGCTTTGGGTGAGCGCTATAGTGGTTACTCTTGACTCGCGGGCAAGCGCGAAAGCGCGCACGAGCTCGGCATTGCGTCCCGTAAAGGAAGAACCTATCAACACGTCTGTCGACTTCGCGGCGGCTGCCATCATCAACTGCATGCCATGATCCGAGCTCGCCGTGACATGCAGGCCGAAGCGAAAAAGCCGGTTCTGAAGTTCGCTTGCAATCATCGACGAGTTGCCGCCGGAGCCAAAGGCATAGATCATGTCGGCGCGTGAGAGCCGCTCGGCGGCAAGCTCGATCGCAGCCAGGTCGAGCGAACGATGAAGCAGGAACAGTGCGTTCTGTGCCTTCGTGATGATGTCCTGCGCGACATCACCCGGGTTGGTGCTCTTGGGTTCCGGCTTCAAGTAGCGCATGCCAACATAAGCTGTCCTGGCAAGCTGAACCTTGAAATCGGAAAAGCTCTCGCAGCCCAATCGGCGGCAGAAACGCGTGACGGTGGGCGGAGAAACGTCCGCCCTTTCGGCGAGCTCGATGATCGAGGCATTTACCGCAAACTCAAAGTCCTTGAGAAGGATATCGGCGATACGGCTTTCGGAGGGTGAAAGCCGGGGCTTCTCTTCCTGCAGTGTTGAGAAAATATCCATCCCGTCCCCCGCTAGTGTGCAGTTTACAGATCCTTCGACCTATACGCCACGCAATCGATTTCGACCTTGCAGTCAACCATCATCGACGATTGAACGCAGGCTCTAGCAGGGGGATGGTCACCGAAGTACTGCTGGTAGATTGCATTGAAGGTCCAGAAGTCGCGGGGATCGTCGAGCCACACGCCACAACGCACGACATGCTCCAGGCCGTATCCCGCCTCCTTGAGGATCGCCAGGACGTTCTCGATCGTCTTGTGGGTTTGCGCTACGATATTGCCATCGATGATCTCGCCATTTTCCATGGCGACCTGGCCAGATACATAGAGCCAGCCATCGGCTTCAACGGCCCGCGCGAAGGGCAGGGGCTTGCCACCGGCACCCTTTTGAACCGCGCCATAGCGCTTAATGGACATCGATCGATCCTTGCAAATTATTTTCGTATTAAGTTGACAAGTGACCATAGAAAGCCGAATTTGACCAGCGAAAAACGCCATTGATGAAAAGAATTTCAATCCGGGGGAGATAATGCGCGATCCTTTCAAAAACCCGTTTCCCGTTTCAGACGTCGCGCGGCATTCGATCTGGGAGATGCTGGTCCCTCGCGACATCGATGCATTCCTTGCTGGCGACTGGTCGATGGTCGAGCACGATTTTGTCGAGGAAGGCTTCATCGGCATCGATGGACGGAAAGAAGTCAGCCCCGATAAATGGCGGCTTGCGTTTCCGACGCTGTCTACCTACCGCGACGAGTGGGTGCGTCAGGCAGAGGAATTTGCCACGCAAGCGTTTGCCGAAGACACCCGCACGGCCATCTTCACGACCACCACGCTCGAAGACATAGAGATCGAGGGTGACATGGCGCTGGTGCGCAAGAAGTTCGATGGCGGCCTCAGCAAGGCTGATGGCACGCGTGATATCATGCAGTGGCAGACACTTTATTACTGCCGCCTGCATGAAGGCCGCTGGAAGATCTGCGGCTTTACCGGCTACCTGCCGAACCCGATGGGCTGATCAACACAAAGGCCGAACCCTTGCGCATTTTCACGGCGGCGCTCGCAACCGAGACCAACACGTTTTCACCGATCTGCGTCGATCGACGCGCCTTCGAAGCGTCGCTTTATGCGCCTCCCGGCCAACATCCGGAAACGCCAACGCTCTGCTCGGCACCGATCACGGTGGGGCGTCGTGTTTGCGCGGAGAAGGGATGGGAACTGATCGAGGGCACCGCCGCCTGGGCGGACCCGGCCGGGCTGGTGAACCGCTCCGCCTATGAGGGATTACGCGACGAGGTGCTCGCGCAGCTAGAAGCCGCCATGCCTGTCGACGCCGTTATCCTTGGCCTGCACGGCGCCATGGTCGCCGCCGGTTACGAGGACACCGAGGGCGATATTTTGGCGCGTGTCCGCGAGATCGTCGGGCCAGAGCTCCTCGTCTGCGCCGAGCTCGATCCGCACAGCCACCTCACCGCCAAGCGCCTAAAGGCGGCAGACTTCTTGGTCTACTTCAAAGAGTTCCCGCACATTGATTTCGTCGACCGCGCCGAGGATCTCTGGCGGATTGCCGTGGAGACGTTGGAAGGGCGCCTGAACCCCGTCATGTCCGCGTTCGATTGCCGGATGATCGACGTCTATCCCACCTCGCGCGACCCGATGCGTTCCTTCGTCGACAAGATCATGCACATCGAGCAGGACCACGCTGATATCCTGTCGATCTCCGTGGTTCACGGCTTCATGGCCGGAGATGTGCCCGAGATGGGTACGAAGATACTTGTCGTCACCAACAACAAGCCGGAGGAAGGTGCGGCCCTTGCACGTGAGCTTGGCCTAGAGCTGTTTTCCAAACGTGGCACTTTCATGATGCCGCAGATCGACGAGGTCGAGGCTGTCACGCAGGCTATGGCAGCAACCTCGTGGCCTGTCGTCGTCGCTGACGTATGGGACAACCCCGGCGGCGGCACTGCAGGCGATGCCACCGTCCTCCTCCAGGAGCTCATCGAAAGAGGCGCCAAGGGTGTCGCGATAGGCACGATCTGGGACCCGATGGCAGTGCAGATTTGTATGGCAGCAGGCGAGGGCGCCGAAATTCCGCTCCGGTTCGGCGCCAAGTCTGGCCCCGGCACCGGCAATCCTGTGGACGGGATCGTCAAGGTCGTAAAGCTCGTTGCGAATGCCGAGATGCGTTTTGGCGAGAGCTTTGCGCCGTTCGGCGATGCGGCGCATATCGTACTCGACGGCATCGATATCATCCTGAACTCGACGCGCGCCCAGAGCTTCGATCCGAGCCTCTTTTCGGTTATGGGTATCGATCCGACATCCAAGAAAATCCTGGTGATCAAATCGACCAATCATTTCTACGCGTCCTTCTCCAAGATCGCAGCGGAAATCATTTACTGTTCGGCCGGAACGCCTTATCCCAACAATCCGGCCAAGACGCCCTATCGTCGCGCGCCGAAGAACATCTGGCCGATGGTCGCCGATCCCCACGGCCGCTAACACGGAGCGCGTCATATGCAGGAAAATCCGTTCGCCATCATCGCCAGGCCAGGCGACAGGGTCGCCGATCTCTCGACGCCACGGCCAATCATCGACGAGGATCGCCTGGCGGCGAACATCGCCCGTACGCAGGCCTACATGGACGAGCACGGGCTGAACTTCCGGCCGCATATCAAGACCCACAAGATCCCGGCGCTCGCAGCCGAGCAGATCGCAGCAGGCGCAAAGGGCATCAACTGTCAAAAGATCAGTGAAGCTGAAGTCTTCGCAGCGGCTGGTTTCCAGGATATCCTGATCACCTTCAACATCCTCGGCCCGCAAAAGCTTAAGCAGCTGGCAGCCCTCAACGACCGCATCTCCGACCTGAAGGTAGTCGCCGACAGCACGGCCACGGTCGATGGCCTGTCTGCCTATTTCGCATCCCGTAAACCGCTGACTGTGCTGGTCGAATGCGATACCGGTGGTGGCCGCTGCGGCGTCCAGACGCCCGATGAAGCAAGAGACTTGGCGAAGCGCATTCACAGCATCCCCGGCCTCTCTTTCGGTGGGCTTCTCAACTATCCGAAGCCCGGGGCTGCCGAGGCGGTACAGGCATTTCTCGGCGAAGCACTATCGCTTCTCGAGGAGCAGGGAATTGATTGCCCGATCGTCAGCAATGGCGGCACGCCGAGTCTGTTTGAGGCACATCTCGTCAGCGCCGCGACCGAGCATCGTGCCGGAACCTATATCTACAACGATCGGGCCATGGTTCGCGCCGGTCACTGCAGCTGGGATGACTGCGCCATGCACGTGCTCGCGACGGTCGTGTCTCGCCCGACCGGGGATCGTGCCGTCATCGACGCCGGTTCAAAGGCACTAACCTCCGACCTGCTTGGCTTCTCCGACTTCGGAACTGTGGTCGGTTACCCCGAGGCGGTGATCACTGGATTGTCTGAGGAACACGGCGTTATCGACTTATCGAAATGCGGCGACAGGCGTCCGGAGATCGGCGACAAGATCCGCATCATCCCCAACCACACATGCGTTGTATCCAATCTTTTCGACACGATGGTCTTTCACCGCGACGGCGTCGTCACCCGTGTCGAGGACGTGGCTGCGCGCGGACTCGTCTGGTAACGAATCTCGCCTTCCTTTGACATATGCCTCTTGACGTTACGCGATTGAAAAGCATCTTCTTTTCAGCGGCGTTAGGCGCGCGGGAGGTCAGGTCGATGAGAGTCTCCGTTGCATTGGGCATAGTGGCTAGTCTGTTGGCGATTTCGGCGGCGGAAGCACCGGCGGAATGGCAAAGCTTTCATGGCGTTCGGATGGATTCGGATCCCGTGCTTCTGGCGCGGTTTGAGCGGGCTTATCGCTATTGCGAGCCAGAGGCCAACTACCGGGGCTCTCCCTATCCAGCCAATCCCTGGCACGTCACGGCGCTCAGAAACTGCATGTCTAGATTGGGAATCCTCGACCGTGGCGCCTATTCCTACCCAGCTAACAGGCTCTTCTATCCCCTGTACTGAGGGCGGCGCTCCCCGGGTCGGCTGATCAGGCAGCCGCGGTGGGGTTGAGCAAATTCACGTCGATATCTGTCAGTTCGACATGGCGCTCGAATGATATCCCCTTGTCGTCGAACAGATGGCAGTCGACAACGTTAATCCCGGCCAACAGAGGCTGATCCGGCCGAACGGCAGCACCGCCCGGCAGCGTCGCGCAGAAATTCTCGCCTTCACCGTCAAGCGATGCATAGGCAACTGTCTGTGCGCCAAGTCGTTCGATGACCGTAGGTGCAACTCTGATCTGGATGTCACCTGATCCAATCTGGATGTGCTCGGGGCGCACGCCCAGCGTCAGCGTCTTGCCAACAGCGCCCTGCCGCGGCGTCACTGGGATGGTAGCTTTCTGCCCCTGATAATCGATCTCCACGCCGGCTTCACTGACTGCGCTACAGGTAACCGGCAGGAAGTTCATCTTTGGATTGCCGATGAAGCTCGCGACGAAGATATTCGCCGGTTTGTGGTAGAGTTCCAGCGGCGCGCCGGTCTGGGCAATCTCCCCGGCGTTGAGCACTACGATCCGGTCTGCCATGGTCATCGCCTCGATCTGGTCATGGGTGACGTAGATCATCGTCGCCTTCAGCTGGCGATGCAGCTTGGCAAGCTCGATGCGCATGTCGGCGCGTAGCGCCGCGTCGAGGTTAGAAAGCGGCTCGTCGAACAGGAAGATCTTCGGTTCGCGCACGATCGCTCGGCCGATCGCCACGCGCTGGCGCTGGCCGCCGGAAAGCATCCCCGGCTTCTGCTGCAGCCTCTGGTCAAGATGGAGAATGCGTGCGGCGTGCTCGACTTTGGCCTTGAGCTTTTCCTCTTCCATCTTTTCCACGCGCAGTGGGAATGCGATGTTCTCGAAAACCGACATGTGCGGATAAAGGGCGTAGGACTGGAACACCATTGCAATGCCGCGCTTGACCGGCGGCAGGTCGTTCACTCGGAGCCCGCCGATGACGATGTCGCCGCCGGAGGTCGCGTCCAGACCGGCGATCATGCGCAGCAACGTCGACTTGCCGCAGCCAGACGGCCCGACGAAGACCACGAACTCGCCGTTCTTCACCTCGAGCTGAATGCCCTTGAGAACCTCGAAGTCGCCATAGAACTTCTGAACATTGTTGAGAAGAAGCTGTCCCAAAACCTGTCTCCGGTTGCCGCGCCTGCAGCATGCATACTGTAAGGGGGATCGCGGTTGTTGCGCCCGCGATCCCGACAAAGGCTTACTTGAACGCTTCGATCTCGCCAGCAGCCTTCTTGAGGGCATCGGCCGGCTGGGCCTTGCCCGTCACGACGGACTGGACCATTTCGATCATCGAGTTCTGGAAGCCCTTGTAATCCGTAAAGAGCGGCTCGGGACCACCGAAGGCGATGCCGTCGATAAACGGCTTCCAGGACGGATCTGCCTTGACGAATTCATCGACCTTCGGCGACGGACGCAAAGGCGTGAGGCCGGCGCCGCCCTGAAGCTCATATTCTCCCTGGGGGCCCGGCGAGGTAATGAACTTGGCGAATTCGATCGCCTTGTCTTCCACGCCCGTCCCCTTGAAGACGGCCAAGCTGTCGGTGATGAGCAGTGTACCTTCGCCCTTGGCGGAAGGGCCAAGCGGCAGCGGTGCCACGCCCCAGTTGATCTTGGTGTCCTTCAGGCGGGCAGCAGCACCCGAGCCTGCCTGGATCATGCCGACCTTGCCGTCGAGGAAGATGGCACGGATCTCGTTCTGCTCGTAGGCGGTCGCGCCTTCGACGGAGTAGGGCGTGATGTCCTTGTAGGCCTGGAGCGCTGCCAGCACTTCCGGGCTGTCGATGACGATCTTGTCGCCGTCGATTACCTTGCCGTTGTTGGTGTAAACCCAATGCATGAACTGATGCATCGTGTTGTCGAAGGTCTTAGCCGGAAGGCCGTAGCCTGCGATGCCGGTCTTTTCCTTGATCTGCTTGGCGTCGGCGATTTCTTCAGCCCAGGTCTTCGGCGGGGTTTCAGGGTCGAGACCAGCCTGCTTGAAAATGTCCTTGTTCCAGTAGAGTGCCTTGGTCGAGAAGGCGACCGGCACGCCCCACTGATTGTTGTCGAAGGTGACCGTGTCGACGATATTCGGGTAGTAGCTCTTCTTTTCCTCGTCGGTCATCGGGACCGGAACGATCAGGTCGTTCTGTGCGAATTCCTTGAGTGTGCGCGAGCCGACATAGGCCATTCCGACCGGCGTGCCTGCAGCGGCAAGCGTCGTGGCCTTGTCCTGGCACTGTTCCCATCCGACGACCTCGGGCGTGACCTTCCAACCCGGGTTCTTGCCTTCCCATTCCTTGATGTATTTTTCGTGGATCGGATCGATCTTGTCGCCGCAGTAGATCCAGCTGATCTCCTTGTCAGCGGCCTGCGCGGTCATGGCGCCGAGCGCGGTAGAACCGAGCAGGGCAAGGGCCATCAGCCCGGTCTTGAAATGAATTGTCACTTTGTTAGCTCCCGTTTTTTCTCTGGTGGTTGACTTACTGTTTCACCGCGCCCGCGGTCAGCCCGCTGACGAGATACCGTTGAAGAAAGAAAATCACGATCATGGCCGGCGCGATGCCGACGAAACTTGCAGCCATCAGTTCATTCCAGACCACTTCCTGGCGACCGAAATAGGCGAAGAGGCCGACCGGTAACGGCGCAAATTCGGTCTTGGAATTGAAGGTGAGCGCGAAGATGAACTGCTGGGCATAAGAGCCGATGAAGGTGGTGATTGCAACCACCATGATGCCGGGCATGGCGATCGGCAGGATGACGCGGCGGAGCGTATAGAAGTGGCTGGCACCGTCAACGAAGGCGGCTTCGTCCAACTCCCGCGGGATGCGCATCATGTAGGTTCTCAACAGCCAGATCGCCGACGGGATCAGGAAGGCAACACCCGGAACCATGATTGCGAAATAGGTGTTGAGCAGGCCGAGCGTGCGCATCAGCCGGAACAGCGGGATGAGCAGTACTGCGCCCGAAAACATGTTGACGGCCAGAAACGCACCGAGCAGCAGCCCGGCGCCCTTGAATTCAAACCGCGCGAACGCGTAGGAGGCAGGGATCACCAGCACTAGGACGACAGCGGTGACGATGGTCGAGATGAAGAAGGAATTGAAGATGTAGCGCGCAAAGCCCGGCACGCTAATCCACATAGTCCGATAGGCCTCGAAGGAACCGTTTTCCGGGATGAAGCGATAGGGTGATGAAAAGAGCTGACTGAGCGGCTTAAGCGATACCAGGAAGCCCTCGACAAAGGGCGCGAGCACGAAGGTAAGGAAAATGAGGATGCCGGCATAGATGCCGATGATTTCATACCATTTGTACCGATGGATCAGCAGATGTGGCTGTTTCATCGCTTGTCTCCGGACGTAAGGCGACTGGTCACGCGGAAATAGCAGACGCAGAAGATCGACAGGAAGATGCAGATCAGCACGGCGCGCGCGGCGCCTTCGCCGTATTTGTTCGAGCCGATTGCGGTTTTATAAGTGTCGATGATCATCGTCGTCGTTTCGCCGCTCGGTCCGCCACGCGTCAGGATCCAGATGATGTCGAAGGAATTGAAGGTCGCGATCAGTGACAGCATCGACATGGTGATCATCGAAGGGACGATCAGCGGGAGGGTAATGCGCCGAAAGCGATAGAAGCGGCCGGCCCCGTCGGTCCAGGCAGCCTCGTAGAGGTCCTGCGGAATCGCCTGCATGGCCGCGAGCATATAAAGCGTGACCAGCGGAACGCCGATCCAGACGTCGGTGATGATCGTCGCCCAGAACGCCGTGGACCCCTGTGCGAGAAACGCGACCGGCGCGTCCACAAGGCCAAAACGCTGCAGCATGCCGGAAATCATTCCGAACTGGCCGTTGTACATCCAGCCCCACATGAAGATGCCGATCGCCATTGGGACAATCCATGGCGGCATCGTCAGCACGCGGAAGAGCGCCCTGCCGGGGACCGCGGAATTCAGCATCGTCGCCCCGAAGACACCGATAATCATCTTGATGGAGACAGAAAAGAACGTCCAGATGAAGGTGCGAACGATGACTTCGGCGAAGGTAGCGTTGAAGATCTTACTGTAGTTCACCCAGCCGACCCAATTCGTCGTCTTCTTCAGCGACGCATCGGTGAAGGAGAGGATGAACGTGTCGACCAGGGGATACGCGACGATCACAGCGACATAGAGGACTGCCGGAAGGAGAAGGATCCAGGCAAAGATGACTGCGTTGCGTTGGACGCTCATCTTGCCGCCCTCTCAAGCCGCTCTTGCGTGCAGGGCTTCGTCGAACCTGTCCCAAATCGGGCGCAGATCGATAACCGCCTTCTTCATCCTTGCCTCGTCCATCGATAGGGCCAGGATGCCGGCCTCGAGGGCATTGAGCGTCGAAACTGGAAGTTCGGTACCGGTACGCACGCTGTCGAGCAAATCTGCCGCCATCTGCTCGTCGGCACCGTAGTGCTGCGAAAGCTCTGTCGCGACGTATTTGTTCTCGACAACCTTCTTGCCTGTCAGCTGCTCATGAACATCGAGATAGCCTCGGACGAAATCGCCCTCGGCCATGCCGCGTGATCCCATAATGGCAAAGCGACGGAACTGGTCTGGAACGTTGAGATTGGTGTGGAAGTTCATTCCAACGCCGTTGGCGTATTCGACGATTGCCACCTGATAGTCGATGATGTCGGCGTCACTGTCGAACACCTTGTCGGACCCCATCCAGCCACTCGGCTTGCGATGAAACAGTTCGACGTCGTTGATACCTTCGCGCACGGGGTCATTTGCGGGGATGAAGCTCTTACGACCGCCAAAGCTTGCAACACGCTCGGGACGCGCGCCGACGACACCGTTATAAAGATCGAGGTCGTGGCAGCATTTCTCCAGCATGAAACTACCCGAATAGCGCTCATAGCGGCGCCAGTCGCGCATGAAAAACGCACCGTGGTAAGGCTCGATATGTTCCGCAGCCTCGATCGAGACAATTTGCCCAAGCTTGCCTGACGCCTGGATCGCGCGGAGATCCTTGTACAGCGGAGAGTAACGCAGAACGAGACCGACCATCAGCCGCTCATGACCAAACTTCGCCATCAGTCGTGCCAGTTCAATGCTTTCGGCAATCGTCGTTACGATTGGCTTTTCGCAGAAAACCTTCAGACCTTTCTCCAGGCCCAGCCTGATGTGGTCGAGATGCATGTGATTGGGCGAGCCAATCATCAGAAGGTCAAGCGTCTCGTTGGCGATGAGCTCTTCCGCAGACGCGTAGGCCGTTCCTGCGGAAATGCCCTGTTCGGCGAGACCAGGCAGGCCTGCTGGATCGGGGTCGACGTAACCGACGATCTCGAAGCTTTCATCCACTGCGGTGAAGACATGGCCAAGGTAGCCGAGCCGGAATCCTAGCCCGATAATTCCAACTTTCATGCTGTTATCTCGTTCCCAACGCGTAATTTATTTTCGTCAGGTTGGGACAAAAATTCGAACCCGTCAACTCGAATCCCATAAAAAGTTGGCTATATGAAATTAATTTTCATGAGCGCTCATTTTCCCAGTCCGATTTTCGTGTCTCCGCGAATAGGGGGCGCCGATGACGATCGAATGATCGTATGAACGGCCACGGTGTCGAACCCGGCAGGCAGGGACGGTCGACTAGCGGTTGCGCCGCTTGCCCTCCAGAAGATCCAGAACCTCATTTGCAGCATCGAGGACATTGGTCCCCGGTCCAAAGACAGCGGCAACACCGTTCTCCATTAGATATGCGTAGTCCTGCCGCGGGATGACGCCCCCGACGACGACAATAATGTCGCCACCGCCCCGCGCCTTGAGCGCCTCGACAAGCTGCGGCGCAAGTGTCTTGTGGCCAGCCGCCAGCGATGACATGCCAATGATATCAACCTTGCTTGCAACAGCAAGATCGGCTGCTTCTTCGGGTGTTTGAAAAAGTGGACCTGCCAGGACGTCGAACCCGATGTCACCAAATGCCGAGGCGATGACCTTGGCCCCACGGTCGTGCCCATCCTGCCCGAGCTTTGCGACCATGATCCTGGGCTCTCGGCCGAGAACCCTGGCGGCAGCAGCCATGCGATCCTTCAGCACCTCGAGCTCGGGCTCGTCCCGGTATGCCTGCCCGTAGACATCCTTGATGACCTCGGGCTCGGCAGCGTGATCGCCGAATACATGCCGCATGGTATCAGAAATCTCGCCAACTGTGGCGCGCGCGCGGGCTGCCTCAACGGCTGCCTCAAGCAGGTTACCCTGACCGCTCATCGCAACCAGTCCCAGCTGATCCAGAGCCGCCGTGACCCTTGCCTGGTCGCGGCGGCGTTTCGTTTCACCGATCCGCTTTACCTGGGCCGTTCGAACAGCCGCATTGTCAATGGCGAGGATCTCGATGTCTTCCTCCGTATCGAGCCTGTATTTATTGACACCTACGATCACCTCGTCGCCCCTGTCGACCGCTGCCTGCCGGCGCGTCGCCGCCTCCTCGATGAGACGTTTGGGAAGGCCCTCATTAACAGCCTTCGTCATGCCGCCGAGTGCCTCGACCTCACCGATCAGCGTCCACGCCTTGTCGGCGAGCTCATTCGTCAGGGTCTCGACGTAGTAGGATCCAGCCAGAGGGTCGACGACCTTGGTCACACCAGTTTCGTGCTGGAGGATCAGTTGCGTATTGCGGGCGATACGGGCCGAAAAATCGGTTGGCAAGGCGATCGCCTCGTCGAAGGAATTGGTATGGAGCGACTGGGTCCCACCGAGGACAGCCGACATCGCCTCGAATGCGGTTCTGACGATATTATTGTAGGGATCCTGTTCCTGTAGCGACACGCCCGACGTCTGGCAATGCGTACGCAACATCAGCGAGGAGGCTTTCTGGGGTTTGAATTCCTCCATGATCCGCGTCCAGAGCAGCCGTGCGGCGCGCAGCTTTGCCGCCTCCATGAAGAAATTCATTCCAATGGCAAAGAAGAAGGAGAGCCGACCGGCGAAATCGTCAACATCCAGGCCTTTGGCGATCGCTGCCCGGACATATTCCCGACCGTCGGCCAAAGTGAATGCAAGTTCCTGGACCAGGGTCGCCCCAGCTTCCTGCATGTGGTAGCCCGAGATAGAGATGGAGTTGAACTTCGGCATCTGCTTCGCGGTGTATTCAATGATGTCCGCAACGATCCGCATCGATGGTTCCGGTGGATAGATGTAGGTATTGCGGACCATGAACTCCTTGAGGATGTCGTTCTGGATGGTGCCCGACAGCTCGGCCTTCGAGACACCCTGTTCCTCTCCGGCCACGATGAAATTCGCCAGGATAGGTATGACCGCGCCGTTCATCGTCATCGACACCGAGACCTTGTCAAGCGGTATGCCATCAAACAGGACCTTCATGTCCTCGACGCTGTCGATTGCCACTCCGGCCTTGCCGACGTCGCCGACAACGCGCGGATGATCGCTGTCATAGCCCCGGTGGGTCGCAAGGTCGAAAGCAACCGAAACACCTTGCTGTCCGGATTGAAGTGCCTTGCGATAAAAGGCATTGGAGGCTTCCGCGGTTGAAAATCCCGCATATTGCCTGATTGTCCATGGCCGGCCGGCATACATTGTTGCCCGCGGGCCGCGCGTGAACGGCGCAAATCCGGGAAGGGACCCGAGGTGCTTGGCATTTTCGATATCGCCCTCGGTATAAAGCGGTTTGACATCGATCCCTTCTGGTGTCTTCCAGACGAGCGACTCCGGCGGCGCCTTGAGCTCTTTCTCCGCAAGAGCCATCCAGTCACCAAACGTTTTCTTCGCCATCCTATCCTCCGGCATTCTTCTTTTGCCGGAAGCTAGCATTTTATTTGCCGGTTGCGCGATAGAGCCATTCGATAATTTGCCGCAAAGCGCAGCGTCAGACGGCAAGCGCGGTCCGTCGATACGACGACTGGATCTCCTTCCGTGGTGAGCAGTTCCTGTCCCGCCGCGTCACGACAGGCGACGCTCCCATTCGATCACACTGCTGCTTTCTCCTCCTGGCCTCTCATGCCGAAGAGTGGGGTCAAGGCGTCAGATCGCAAAAGGCGACTGGGCATCGAACACGGGGTTCTTCGGACCAATCATCCAGTGATTGGGAGATTGCGTTTCCGGCAGCTTCCTCAAGATCGCAGCATGGAAGGCCGCATAGTCGCGGCTGAAGCGGCCATGGTCCCACACGCTGATCAAAGCCGCGGTAAACGCACCATTCCCGGGGCCGTCGAGCGACACCTGATTATCTTGGCATCCGGACATCAGCCGGACACTGCACGAGATCGGTGTATCGGTGGCGCGCTTGACACTTTGCGCTTCCACGCTGGAGAGCGAACTTCCGAGCTTGCTGTAGAAGTCGCGGTTCTGCCGGAACGTCCGACTGGCGATGTTGATGGGCATCGCCCGTGCCAGCGGACTGCTGACAACAGCGACATCGGTAGTGGCGTCGGGAACGACTGCCCTGATGACGGTACCGCTGTGGCAGCTGTCCGAAACCACCAGAACCCGGACACCGGGCCTGAATTTTGACCAGAACTGATAAAGCTCATCGTCAATAAGCTGGCCATCAAACAGGCACCAGGTTTCGTCGACGCCATCCTCTTCGTCGCCATTGAAATCGGGAACCTGGCCACCGTGGCCCGAATAGCTGACGAAGAAGATATCACCCTCCTTCAGCTCCTGCGCCGCCTTCTTGAATACTTTGGTAACGTTTTCGCGTGTCGCATTTTCCGTGAGCAGGAGGGTCGCGTCGTATCCCAGGCCCGTGGCAATCTCATGCATGTCCTGTGCATCGAATTCGCAGGCATTCAATGGGCCGGCCCATCCCGCATAATGAGCAGGATCGATGGCATTCAGACCGATGTGAAGCGCGATGCCGCGAGGACCGTCACTGGGCCTGGCACTCTGTGGAACCGCCCTTGACGGTCGCACTGCAGGACGGGCACTGCTGGTTTCAGTTGCCCTCGCAGCCCGCGCCTTATTAGCCCTGTAATCGACATCTCTGGTCCTCGGCTTTAGTTGCTCGATGACGGTCGCGAACTTTTTGGCAACTTTCCTATAGCCATCGTTTGTCGGATGGAGCTCGTCAAACCATTCATCTGCCGGCACCGTGTTGCGGCAATCGATATACTGGAGCCTTGCTGACGTGGACTGCAGGAGACCAAGTCTCTCGTTGAAGCGATCGATCATCACCCGAGCGATTGCCCGCTGAAGCTCAGGATCGGTGATGCCCCTGGATGCCATGGGCTTGCCGATCCAGGGCCCATTCGCAGGCCTCGCGTAGTCATATCCATGACAGACAATATGAACGTTCGGAAACTTCTGGGCGACCTGCCTGACCAGTTTCGAGTATATCCCTATCGCTTCATCGAGGATGAGATTGAAGGAAGGACGCAGATGCGCGGCCGGCGATTTTGCCGGGTCGAAGTCGAATAGGTGTGCGGCCAGGTTTCCGCCAGCAACGACATCATTGCCGCCGCCACTGAACAGGAAGACCGAGGCTCCGGTATTGGCAATCGCGTCCAAATATCCGGCTTCGCGAAACATGTTTGACAGTGTGTCACCAGCGGCATCCAGACTGAAGACTGCGTAGTCCTGCATCAGGTCGTCTATGACGTCTTCCAGCTTGAAGGGATATTGGAACCAGCTGTCTCCTTCCGAGACAAGGATCGGCCCCCGGTAGCTTCCGCTTCCCACGCGGGCATTGAACGCGAAATGCCTGCGCAGGCGCGCGACGAAATTGGCACTGTTGAGCAGTGCCGCACTCCGCTCCGTGCCTTCTGCCGTTTGCGGCACGCTGACCGTGTCCGGGTTCACGGTCAGAACCGGGTTGAAGGGACCAGATCGGTCTTCATCAACCAGAAAATACCGGGCGAGTTCCTCGTCCGAAAGAGATGCGTCGGCAAGCCGGCGATTGAGTTCTTCAAGAGATATTTTTCCGTTGGAAGGCATGGACTTTCTCCTCTGGCAATGTCGCGGGCCTGGTCGCTCGGATCCGGCTTAGGATTCGCGAAGCAGGTTCGCTTCTCAGATCGGGTCGGGTTGGGAACCGGCCGCATGATGCATCCATCAAAAACTCGTCGAACCTGACTGGCCCCGCCATCGCCTCTGGATCGAGCCACGTGCTGGTCTCCGTTCAGGCCTTTGCAACGGACGTTCCGACGCCTCCTGCGAGCGGAAGAACGAAAAGGGCTATCGTTGCGGTCGGGCATCGACCGTGAACGGATGCCGACGCTGAGGCGGACGGCCCAGTCGTAAAAACACCTTTGCCGTTCCGATGTCGTCGCTCCCACCCAACCGGTGCGGGCATTTTACGCGAGCAGATGACACGTTGGCAGGCAGCGTGTCCGGCGGGGAGGGGCCGAACGATTGGCAAATGGACATAATTGCAAAGGTGCGCGCCATCTATCAGGACTCTCGGCTCTGTAGAAACGCGATCAAGGATGCTCACTATCACGCCCCCCAGGCAACGCGAGCGGACAAAAGTATGCGGCGCATCAACGCCATGACCACCACGACAGGTTAGCCAAGAAA
This sequence comes from Rhizobium sp. BK181, assembly GCF_014193305.1. Classification (NCBI taxonomy): domain Bacteria; kingdom Pseudomonadati; phylum Pseudomonadota; class Alphaproteobacteria; order Hyphomicrobiales; family Rhizobiaceae; genus Rhizobium; species Rhizobium sp. BK181. The sequence goes on along the minus strand of NZ_JACHZA010000012.1, from coordinate 59,629 downwards.
AGCAACCTGAGACAGCCGATCCGGCTCAAGCGAAGATTATCAGAGAATTGGACTGCCAACCTGTCGAGCTATTGGCAATGATGAAATGCAGCCAAGCTCGCGTTGCATTCCCGCAATGATACACCGCAATGTAGAGGTGGCAAGCAGTATATTCAGCGTCCGCTAACATTCGGAAGGCACGACTGTTGAAGTAAATGATTCCAACGATTAGCCTACCATAGATGGTTGAATTTAGACAATATTGGGCCTAAGATACTACTATCGCGCACATTCCCGTAAAACGAATGTGGAGGGACGCAAATGACAAAGAAGACTTTGTTTATTGTGGCTGCCTTTGCGCTGGCTCTGGCCATGACAGGCTCGATGGGCCTGCACCCGTCCATTGCGCTGGCCGGTCCATGCAATCCACAGCAACAACAATGCTAGGCTGAACCAACGTTTGCGAGGAAGTCGCAAGGGTGTACTCAAAATCCGCGTACTGGCCATCGACGGTTCCCGATTCATTATGGCAATTTGGTTTGCTTGTACCAGGGAGCCGTAGGGATTTTCCGTTCGTTGGCATCGCGGTAACCGGCCAGTTCGTCCTAGCCTTCGCAGCTGGGTGCGCTCTGATTTGTGCGTTTGCCTGGAAGCGATTTTCAGAACCCACCTACGACGTCAATGCAAGCGCGTTTCGCGACTTCAGGGATTTGACGATCTGGAACCTGAAGGACAGTTTCTCGCTGAGGCGGGCCTACGCGATATACTGCATATCCCTGATCTTCATTTATGCGACGCTTGCGTTCTTTGGGCGGGTGATCGTCCAGCTCTTTGACGCACTCAATGTTTCCGGTCTGCAGATTGGTATGGGGACCATCGAATTCGACTCCTGGAAGTGGCCCCTCTTTCTGGCGCTTGGTATCTCGGGTTTTGCTCCTCTGATCAATCCACTGGTTCCCGCCGAAAACTGGCTACGCCGGTTCTCCCATGAGGTGGTAGGCATTCCGACTCGTCTCAAGGAAAAGACAATCCGCATAAAGACGCTGATCGATGGTGCTCCATCCGATGACAGTCGTCGTAAGGCGTCAGCGCTTGCGCAGCGCGTTCTCGGTCCGAAACTCAACAGCTTTTTTGCGTTGGAGCGAAACCTCAAATACGTCGTCCATTGGTCATATGAAGAACACGTGGAATGGTCCGACCCCGAAATCCGAAGAAAGCTGAACGAGTATGAACGAAACGTCCGCGACGAGGCCGAGAATGCCCTGACGGATTTCCAGTATCTGACCGATCCGGCGAGGACGCCAGACCGGTCAACGGCAGACGAGGACCGGATCAAGGATCTCGAAAAGCGGTTATTGAACAACACCCGCCTGCTCGAAGATCTTCGGGATCGGTTCTCCTTGATCATGGCCATTTACTGCGAGTATGGCTCTCGCTTCGACAAGATGAAGCCCGGCCGCCTAAGAGACAGCATCATCGAGAAAGTGGTCGACAAACGCGAGATGGCGGCGACCGGATTGCCGCTCTACGGGTTCGTGATCGTCTTCGTCGGATACTTCCTCGTAATACGGGCGCAATGGCACCCGCTCATTTCCTCGGTTCCGCTCACTGATCAGGCGGTGGCCATGAGTGCGGCGCTCGAAACAGCAAAGGTCTTCCTGCTGGTGTGGCTGCCGTCGACTGTCGTCGCATCTTTTGTCAGCGTTGTTTACGGCACCGGCCTATCGGAATCTCCGCTCAACAAGAGCGTCGCGTGGGCGACGATCTCCGGTGCAATTGGCGCTTTCGCTGTGGCGGCCAGCGGAATGACTCTCGTTGCAATGCTCTATTCGGCGCTGCCGGCCAGCAACGTTTCCCAGATGTGGCAAAGCCTCTTCGGATCAGGGAGCTGGACGGGTGCACTTCTCTACTATCTTTTGCTTACGCCGGTTGCCATCATTGCCTTCTGCTTCATCAACTCGGTAAGGGCACCGGACAGACCGCCGCGCTTCTCCGTCATTCTTGGCCTTGCCTCGTGTGGCGCGCTCGTGACCCTCGTCTATCTGATCGTGTTCGCCAGTATCACTGTTTCGCAACCGTGCATGGTGGGGAGTCCGGCGCAACCCGCTTCAATATTGAAGGTCGTGTCTTTGTCGGGTCACGACCTGGAGACGTGCTTTGCCTATTACAGCACACTTGACCTCATCGTGATGCCACTTACAGTCTTCTTCTCTGTCCTTGGATTGGCGCCGCGCCGTCTGCGCAGGTCCAAGATCCTCGGCAAGGCGCAGGAAATCGCCGCGACAGGTGTCGCAGTGCTGCTTGCCTGCGCGATCTTGCTTGTTTCAAGCGCCTCATCGGCGCACACGCGGGAAATTGTCATCGGGTTCAGGACAGATATCCCCCCGTTCTCCTACCTTCCTCCGCCGGACGGTAATAACGAAAAAAGGCCATATCTCGGTTATCTTGCCGAGCTTTGCTACGAGATCTTTGACAACAGTGACTATCAGCTGATCCAGGTCCCCATCAATGGAAGGAACCGGTTCTCCGCCATGAGGCAACCACTGCCCGAGCTGGGAGACAGGAAAGTGGATGTCCTCTGCGACGCGGTCACGGTTCGTCTCGACGACCCCGAGCGGACGGGTGCAGGCGTCTTTTCACCCATCGTCTTCGTGTCGGGGGTGTCCTATCTCTGGCGCTCCGTTCGAAGGTTCCGCGACGTCGAGGTCGGCTATCTCGGCAACTCGACCGCCGAACGGGTTGCGAAGGAAGCGTGCACAGTGGACGCGTTGAGGCTGGGGTCCTCAGGCAAGACCCCGGATTGCTTCACGGGACAGCCGACGGAGTGCCGCGCTGAAATGACAGCTGTCAGAAGCCGGGACCCTGAGCCGACGAAATCGCTCAAGGAGATCGGTGCGGCCATCCCCGCCTATGTCCTTTGTCCCATGCAGGATCACGATCAGCTCATCGAGTGGTTCTGCAGCAATACAGACCGGGACAAGGTATATTTTGGCGACCGTGAAATCATCCTGGGAAAGCTGGCCGCCTGGAGAGCGGCAGGGCGAAGCTGCACGGATGTGCGAGACCCGTTCCAGTCCTTTACATACGAGCCGTATGCCTTGTTGATCGCCACGCAGGACATGGCTCTCTTCGCTTTCGTTCAGCATCGGATCTACGAGCTGTTTTCACATCGCGCCGGGGCGGAAGCCCTGTTTTACAAATGGTTTCCTCAACAGACCATGTCCGAGCCTCTGGCGTGGCTTTTCAATCTCAACAGCGTCATGGACCAGGAGCAGGTCATTAGTGGCAAAAAGGAGTTCCCGAACGTCAAACAACGCCACACTCCATGACCCGGAAAAAGCAGCCGCAGAAGTAGCGTCAGTAATTCCCTACCGCTGGTCTACCGTCGATGACATCAGCTGATTGCGTTCGCGTTCGTCGCGCGTCTAGCCATACCTGATCGCCTGGCGCTCATCGTATCATGTCGCCTGGCGCCGGTAAGGAACCAGGCGATCTTGGGTGTTTGTCAACTCGATGCGTGGTAACTACCTTGGAGGAAGAGGAGAACATCATGCCCCGCGACGTGATCTTGGTAGACCCATTGCCGCGAACACTCGACCTGATCATGGATCCAGGCGTGCGACACCGCCTGGAACAGCTCGGCGAACTTGTCATCTCGGAGGACAAACCGATGTCCGCCGAACAGATCGACGATCTGCTTCCCGAGACCGTCCTTATCTTCGGACAGACGGATATGCACACGGCGCGCCTCAACCGTGCTCAAAGGCTCAAGGCAATTATAAATGTCGAGAGCAATTTCCTTCCAAACATCGACTACAAGACCTGCGTCGAGCGTGGCATCTGGGTTATCACACCTGCAGCTGCCTTCGCTTCGCCGGTTGCCGAGGCAGCATTGGGGTTGGGGCTTGACCTCGCCCGTGGGTTTACCGAGGCGGACAGGGACTTCCGTGCTGGACGCGAACAGTATGGCCTTGCCGGCAACGAAGGCACCTTCCGCTTTGCAGGGGCCCCCGTCGGCATCATCGGCTTCGGCGATCTCGGACGCCAGTTCAGAGAACTGATCCGCCCGTTCAAGAACCCTGTTCGCGTCTTTGACCCATGGCTTCCCGCAGAGGTTATTACGACCGCGGATTGCATGCCGAGCAGTCTCGAAGACCTGCTCTCCGCAAGCCAACTGGTTTTCGTATTTGCAAGCGTTACCAGCGAAAACCAGTCCTTTCTCGGCGAGCCTGAATTCGCCATGATGAAGAAGGGAGCAGCCTTCCTCCTCATGAGCCGGGCAGCGGTTGTCGATTTCCCGGCAATGATTGCGGCGGCTGGATCCGGCCATATCCGGGTCGCCACCGATGTCTTCCCGCAAGAGCCGGTGGCATTGGACGATCCAGTGCGAAAGACACCCGGAATCCTGCTCTCCGCCCACAGGACCGGTGGAACGCGTGACGCACTCTATGCGCTGGGCTCGATGGCGGTCGCCGATGCCGAGTTGATCATGCGCGGCCTGCCGCCCCAGCTTTGCAGACGTGCCGACCTGGCAACGGTCAACCGGCTGCGGTCCAAGCCGGTTGATATCTCGTGACGTCGTTCGTCGCCCATTCTCAGGGCAGAAATTCGGCCTGATGAACGACGTCGGTCCCTCAACGGAGAGCGCTTCTGACGGAGCTGAACATTTCGAACGCCGAGGCACGCAGTGACCGAGGAAACATCGGCGCTACATCTGCGGAATCGTTCGGCCCTCAGGCTGGATAACGAACGATTTTGGGCGCAATCGGCACTGTCATTTCCGAAGACATCGGCATCAAGCTCGAATTTGTATCGTTCGACATGCTCGGCCGCTCGTAGAAGGTTTCGATCTCCAGGGAAAAGAACGACATACGCCACTCTCCATCTGTTCCAGGTCAGGTTTCGCTGACGAGTGCCTTTTCGCCGCGCCCCGTCAGCCTTGCCTGCAGCACCACGACCACGAGCAGAAACAGCCCACGGATCACCGATTGCCAGTAGGCAGACAAGGAGATCCAGCCCAGCCCATTTTCGAAATTGAGCACGTTGAATACCATGCCAAGCAACAGCGCACCTGCCAGTGTTGCACCCACGGAACCCGCCCCGCCAGTCAGGAGGGTGCCGCCGACAACGACCGAGGCGATTGCAAACAGTTCCCAGCCCACACCTTCTGTTGGCTGCCCCGCGCCAAATTGTGCCGCGAGGATCACACCGGCAAGACCGGCAAGCAAGCCTGAGCTGGCGTAGACAGCCAGAAGCGTCCGCTCCACCTTCAGCCCCATGAGTGCTGCGGTCACTTCTCCGTCGCCGATCGCCAGAACATGCCGTCCGGATGGCCGACGCTCGAGAAACAACCAGCCGACAACATAGGCGGCGACGGCAATCCAGGCGGGGATCGGAAAGCCAAGCAAGTCGTCCTGTCCGATCGTGGTGAAGCCAGTATCATAGGAAACCGATACTGACTGGTTGTCGGCAAGAAGCAGCGCCGTTCCATAGGCGGCCAGCATCGCCGCAAGCGTCGCGATGAAGGGTTGAATCCGCATGCGGGTGATGACAAGCCCGTTCAGCAGTCCGACGGCAAGACCAGCGGCGACGCCGCCGGCAAGTCCAGCTATCCAATGATAAGGAGACAGGAGCGCCGAAACGACACTTGCCAGCGCTGCCACTCCCCCAACAGACAGATCGATGCCGCCGGTCATGATCACAAATGCCATCCCAAGGGCGATCAGCGCGAACATCGAATTGTATCTGAGGAATGTCAGTATGTTGAACGGTGAAAGGAAGTTTTCATAACGCAGCGCCCCGAAAACAATAAGGGTAAAAAGCGCAACGACAACCCCAAACCGCGCAAGGTCTCCGGATGACTTCGGCACCAATGGTCTGAAAATCGCAGATAGCATCAATTCATCTCCTCAGGACTTGTCGGCGCGCTGCTGAATGAACACGGCAATAATGATCAGCGCCGCCTTGACGATCAGGGCGGCCGCGTCAGGAACACCATTGGCGAGCAGCGTGTAGCGCACCAGCTGAATCACGAGGGCGCCAAGCAGTGTGCCAATGATATTGGCTCTTCCGCCCGTCAACAGCGAGCCACCGACTGCCACCGCGGCGATGGCATCGAGCTCCATACCCATGCCAACAAGGTTCGCGTCGCTCGCTGAATTGCGAGCCACGACGATCAACCCGGCGAGACCAGCCAGGCCTCCGCTTATGATGTATACGACAGTCTTGACGTGGCGGACGGGAATACCGGTCAGGCGCGCCGCCTTCTCGTTGCCTCCAACGGCGATGATCTGGCGACCAATGACCGTGAAACGGATCAGGCAGAAGGCAAGCGCAGCAACGACAAGCATCAGGGCGACCTGGGTCGGGATTCCGGCGACACGGCCCATCGCAATGAACTGAAAAGCTTCGTTCTTGAAGACCTGCAGATTTCCGTTGGTGATGACCTGCGCAATACCGCGGCCAGCAATGAAGAGCACAAGAGTCGCCACGATTGGCTGGATCGCGAACCGCGTGACCAGAAAGCCATTAAACCACCCAAGCGCCATCGCGATCAGGAGGGGGATGATGAAGGCAAGCGCGACAGCCAATTCCGAGCTTTCGATCCTAAACAACGTACCCATGAAGATCATGGGAGCCACGGCTCCCGATATCGCCATCAGTGACCCAACCGAAAGATCGATCCCTCCTGTGGCAATGACAAGCGTCATGCCTGTCGCAACGATCACAATGGTCGCTACCTGCGTCAGATTCACGTTCAGGGTCTGCCAGGACAGGAAATTCGGGGTAACAACGATGTTGAATAGTATGAGGGCGAGGAAGGCAACGAATGTCCCATAGCGGCTAAGCATCACGAGGAGTGAGCCACGTGACTGCGACTGGGTTTTGACGGTCGTATCTGAAATCGTCATGTCAATTCACCTGGTGGGCCATAGCCGTCAAAAGGCTGGCCTCTGAAAGCTCTTGACGCGGGAGCTCTGCGACTGACATTCCGTCGCTAAGGACAGTGACGCGGTCTGCCGCTGCAAGCAGTTCCTCGAGTTCCGAGGAAATCATCAGGACACTCAACCCTTCATCCGCGAGGCCCCTAAGCAGCTTCAGTATCTCGGACTTGGCGCCGATATCGATGCCGCGCGTCGGTTCGTCGACGATCAGCACTTTAGAATCGGTGCAGAGCCATCGCGCCAGGAGGACCTTCTGTTGATTCCCACCGGAAAGCTCCTTGATCGGCTGGTCAGGAGACGCGCACTTCACGCCCAACGATTTGATGAAACGTTCGACGATAGCGTCCTGCCTCGCACGATCAACGATCCCTGACTTCTTCAACTTTGGAAGCAATGCGAGCGTCATGTTCTCACGGATGCTCATATCGGGAACAATGCCATCCACCTTGCGATCCTCGGAGACCAGTCCGATTCCATCGGCAATCGCGTCAGCAGGTTCGTCATAGTGTCGTTCGGAACCCTCAAAGCGGATTGAACCACGTTCCAGCCGGTCGACACCGAAAATAATCCGCGCCGTCTCGGTGCGACCGGAACCCAAAAGCCCTGCCAGCCCGGAAATCTCTCCTTTGCGCACCGAAAGGCTCACGTCGCGTACCCTCACACCCGAGCCGACGGCCGATAGGTCAAGCCGGACGGGCTTCTCCGGTCCTTCGGGGCCATCGCGACTGATCGCCGCGAAGGCTGCAAGCTCGCGTCCAAGCATGTGCCGGACCAGTTCCACCTTCGGCATCGCTTTCATGGTGCTGACGGCGACGGTCTGTCCGTCCCGCATGATCGTCACGCGATCACAAATCGCGTAGAGCTCATCCAGTCGATGGCCGATGAAGCAGACTGCGACGCCGTTACCCTGAAGTGTGCGGATCGTATCGAAAAGAACAGCGACCTCTCTCTCGTCGAGGGAGGACGTCGGCTCGTCCATGATCAGGAGCCTGGCATTTTGCGTAACCGCCCGTGCGATTGATACCATCTGGCGCGTTGCGGCGCTGAAGCTCGCAACAGGCCGATCGACATCGATATCAAGCTTGAAGGTTTTCAGAACCCGCCGGGCGCCCTCGCGCATGGCGTGGCGATCCAGAAATCCAAATCGACGCGGCTCGCGCGAGAGGTAGATGTTCTCAGCCACCGAACGCTGCGGTGCAAGATTGATCTCCTGGTAGATCGTGGCGATGCCTGCCGCCTGGCTTTCGGCGGGAGACGAAAACACTATGTCCTGGCCATTCAACCGGATCGAGCCATCGTCACGATGATAGGCACCTGTCAAGATTTTTATCAGCGTCGACTTGCCGGCGCCGTTCTGGCCAACCAGCGCCATTATTTCCCCTTCGGCAATCTCGAGTGAAGCCGAGCGCAAGGCCGCTACACCGGAAAACGACTTTGATATTCCCTGCATGGATAGAAGCATCGCCATACGCTCCACGACATCCTGACGCACATGCTTTGACAGAAAAACCGGCCGGTGCGGCAAAAGCCGAACCGGCCGGAAGCGATCAGACTGGGAGATCAATAGGCGCCGGCAAGCTCCGCCTTGGCGTTCGAGCTGTCGTAGAACTTATCATCATTGATGAGCTTCGGCTCAATCTTTTCGCCCTTGGCATATCGAGCCATCGTTTCGAATGCCTTGGGGCCAAAGCGCGGGTTGCACTCGACCACGGCACCGATCTTTCCGTCGACCACGAGGCCTACGGCTTCCTTGCCACCGTCGATCGAGAGAACGAGAATGTCCTTGCCGGGAACCTTGCCGGCTGCCTCGATCGCCGAGATTGCGCCGATCGCCATTTCGTCATTGTGGGCGTAAACGATGTCTGCATCCGGATGGGCCTGAAGGAGTGCCTCCGCAACCTGGCGGCCCTTGTCGCGAGCAAAGTCTCCTGATTGCGATGCGACGATCTCGAAACCACCGGCAGCCTTGATCGCCTCATCGAAGCCCTTCTTTCGGTCGTTTGCAGGAGACGCGCCGGTTGTTCCTTCGAGTTCGATAATCTTCGTCTTGCCATTTGCATTCTTGATGAGCCACTCGGCAACGCGCTGGCCTTCCTTGATGAAGTCGGAACCAATGAAGGTCAGATAGTCTTCGCCGGCCTTGGCAAGCTTAGGATCGACACTGCGGTCCAGCAATATGACCGGAATACCGGCTTTTTTCGCAGCCATGACTGCGGGGATGAGTGGCTTCTCTTCGCGTGGCGCGAGGAAGATCAGATCGACACCCTGAGCAATCATGGAGTTGACGTCCGCGACCTGCTTGGCAGCGGAGCCGGCAGCATCTGTATAGACCAGCTGATAGCCGAGCTTCTCGGCCGTTTCCTTCATACTGTTTGTCTGCGCAATTCGCCATGGATTGTTGGACTCGGTCTGCGCAAAGCCAACCTTGTATTTCTCTTTCTGCTTTAGTTTCGGAACATCCGCCATTGCGGTGGCGCCGGCAACGGCAATCGCTCCGAGGGCCGTGGCAGTAAGCATGAATGTACGACGTGAGAATGTAGCCATCTCAGTTTCTCCTCCCAAAATATTCCGGTATTCCTCCGACCGGCCGTGAGCAATAGACGCTTCACATGGGCGGATACTGTCGCTAATATTATTAGCAGTCAAGCGCCATTTTATGAGCACTTGCGAAATGCTGATTTGCGACGCAGCAAATCGCGGGAGGAAAAGTATGGGCAATCAGAATGGCGGCGACGTTGGTCGGCGCGGTGGTAAAACCCGGCCAACCATGACTGATATCGCCAAAATTGCAGGCGTGTCGCAATCGAGCGTGTCACTGGTTCTAAACGAGATGTCGGGATCGCGCATCTCTCCCGAAACACAGGCGAAGGTGAGAGATGCTGCTCATAAAATTGGTTATAAATTACCTGGTGTCCGAAATGAGGCTCCCGCCGAGACGATCGAGAAGGACACAATCGCTTTCATCGTCGACGAAATCTCAACCAGCCCGCATCCCGTCGTCAGCCTCGATGGCGCACGCGACTACGCCTTTGAGCAAGGCTTCCTCGTTTCCGCGCACGCAACCCGTTCCAATCCCGAACTCGAGGAGGCTGTGCTCCGGTCGGTTCTGCGCGACCCAAGCATCATCGGCGTGATCTACGCGACGATTTTCACGCGAAAGGTTCACGTGCCGGAAGGCCTCAGGAACACACCGACCGTCCTTTTAAACTGCTATGCGGAGCCGCGTCAGCAAATGGCAATCGTTCCGGGCGAGGTCGCCGGCGGCTTTTCCGCCACTGCGCACCTGACCGCGCTGGGACATCGACGGATCGGCTTCATCAATGGCGAGCCCTGGATGGATGCGGCAATCGACCGGCTCAAAGGCTACAAGCAGGCGCTTGCGACCGTCGACGTAGCCTTCGACGAGGCTCTGGTCCGCAATGGCGACTGGCTGCCCCTCAGAGGCTACGAGGCCGGCCTTGAACTTCTTTCGCTACCCAGCGCTCCGACCGCGATCCTCTGTGGCAACGATCTGATGGCAATCGGCGTGATGGAGGCTGCAGCGGAAAGGGGCCTGCGTGTTCCGGAGGATCTGTCGGTCATGGGTTATGACGATCAGGAGCTCGCTCGTTACACGCATCCTCCATTGTCGACGCTTGTTCTTCCTAACTACGAGATGGGCCAAAAAGCTGCAGAGGCGCTGATCGACATGGCCGTCCACGGCAAGAAGCTTCGCCCGATGACCATCAAGGTCGACGGTCCGCTGGTGGTCCGAAATTCCACTGGCAAACCCTCCAGTCAGGCAAGAGCAGTCGCAGGAGCAGAGGTGCGCTAGGGCTCTCGCCACGTCCATGCACAGCGAAGACGAACCGACATTGAAGCCGGTGGATCGGCGCCTATGGAGCTGAGAACCAGGAGAAGCAGGCAGCAACACTGGCGTCCGGACCAAATGGCTGCCGGCGCGATAGGGACATTACGAGACCGTTGGCGCCACCCCAACAGCAATTGGGGCAAAGCTGCTCAGCGCCAATAGGTGTAGTCATCTCGAGCTGACGCACGGCCTGCGAAAAACCCTAGCGTGAAGGCGATGGCGCCAATCCCCAAAAGCAGGCTCGTCGCTGTTTGAGGATGTGCAGCCGCACCGGTTGCGAGCGCTGTCGTTTCCCGCCTTACAGCTTGGGTGGCCGTCTTCGCCGCCCTGCGAAGCCCTTCGGGAGGATCACTTGGAGATCCGGTAAAGCCTGCCTTGATGTCTTCTGCCATCTTGTCCTCCGTTCCATCAATCAACAAAGGAAACTGACGGGAAGGAAACGTGTTCCGAAAGAGGTAGCTTTCGCGCGGCAAGCAATGGCTTGAGTGGTACGCGCGCTTCCCTGGCGCAATTGGCTTGGAACAAATTGGGGGCTTACGCGCGTTCCTCCCGGACAGGTCGTGGCAGCCAACCGGTTGAATACGACGCATGGATAGCAATAGTTGGGATGAACCACATGAGAAAGTCCATTTTTCCTGTAGTTGCAGCCGCCATCACGGTCAGCAGTTTCCTTGCGGCAACCGATCCTTCGCTCGCCCGGTCCCATCATCACCACCACAATACCGGAGCGGCCATAGCGGGGGGCATTGCCGCTGGAGTGATCGGTGGGCTTGTCGGTGGGTCCATCGCCAGTAGCCAGGAACAGCGCTACGTCGATCCGCCGCCGCCTCGCTGTTGGCACGAAGATCGACGGGTGCAGAACCAGTACGACGGCGATTGGCATATCGAAAGCGTGCGTGTTTGCGAGTGATTTGCACTGGCAAGGTCTGGCGATGCGAAAGCTTCTTTTTACAAATGCGCTTCCCGAGAGCCAAGGTTCTTGCCAGGCTTCGTGCGCCCCGGCCAACTCCACGCAAACTGGTGATAGTGAATGGGATCGACCGTGAACATGCGTGTGCTCCAGATCGATTTTAGGAACGTTTCGAGCTAAGTCTTGTCACCGGCAATATCATCAGGGTCTCGAGGGCGATAATGGACTGGACTGGAAAGCGGGTTCTTGTCACAGGCGCAGGCAAGGGAATTGGGCGGGCTACAGCCGTCATGTTAGCGCAGCGAGGCGCCTCGGTCGTCGCACTGACGCGCAACCCGGACGATCTGCAGTCACTCCAGCAGGAAATGAAATGCGAACCGATCTGTATGGATCTCGCCAATCTCGATCGGATCGGTGAGGAGGTCGCATCGGCCCTTCCCGTCGATATGCTGGTCAATTGCGCCGGCACCACGATCCTTCAGTCCTTCATTTCCAGCACTGTTGAGGACTTCACCCATGTCCTGAACGTCAACACGGTCGCTCCAATGGTCCTGGCGCAGGTCATAGTACGCGATTGGCTTTCTCGCGGACTTAAGGGTGCAATCGTGAACGTTTCGAGCGATGCGGCTCGTCGAGGCTTGGCAAACCATACGGCCTATTGCTCGTCGAAGGCGGCCCTTGATGCCATTACCCGTGTTATGGCTGTGGAACTCGGCAGCGCCGGCATTCGCGTCAACAGTGTCAATCCGACCGTAACTTTGACCCCGATGGGGGAGCTGGCATGGAGTGACCCTCTTAAGGCGGACCCGGTCAAAGCGCGTATTCCACTAGAACGGTTCCTTTCCCCGAATGAAGTCGCCGAAGCGATCCTCTTCCTGCTGAGCGACGAAGCATCAATGGTTACGGGCATATCTCTGCCCGTCGATGGCGGCCTTGCTGTTTCGTGAAGGGGGCGGCGCAGCAGTCACGCTTCGGCCTGCGCAGGGATGGCGTCTGAAGTCCCGTCATCACGATCAAGCAAACGATCAACGATCATTCGACCGATGGGAATGGCCGATGTCGCCGCAGGGGATGGGGCATTGCAGACATGCAGCATCCTGTCTGTCTGTTTGAACAGAAAGTCGTGCACGAGAGTGCCATCGGCCATGACCGCCTGTGCGCGAATGCCGGCCTGTGGGTTTTGAAGATCGCTGATCGTCAGCGACGGGCAGTATTTCTGACACTCAGTCAGATAGCGTGTACGCGAGGCGGAATTGGCAAATTCCAACACCGCCGAACGCCAGTTCTTCCTCGCCATTTTCCAGAAACCGGAGAACGTGGCCATGCTGTAAACGTCTCGAGGTGAGAAGCTGCCTTTAGCGTAGCCTTCGCGTGAGAATCCAAGCACTGCGTTGGGTCCCACGGTCATTCCACCATCAATCGTTCGCGTCAGATGTATTCCGAGAAAGGGCAAGTCAGGATCCGGGATCGGATAGATCAGGCGCTGCGTCACCTTCGCCTTGGATGCAGGCAACGAATAATATTCTCCTCGGAAAGGCACAATCCGATGATCGATCTTCATCCCGGCCATCAACGCGATCCGGTCTGACTGAAGGCCGGCGCACGCAACCAGTCTCCGGGCTTCGACGACCACCGCCGATGTTTGGACCCGTACGCCTTTCTCATGCTCAAGGATGGCCAGGACCTCTTTCCCACGGATGATTTCGCCGCCCCGATCCACGATTCTCTTGGCCATGGCGCGGCACACAAGCGCGTAGTCGACAATCCCCGTGGAATGAACGAGAAGGGCGCCCATGCCCGCAATATTCGGTTCATCGGCTCTCAACTGGCCAATTGTCAGCCTGGTAAAGTCAATTCCATTGCACTGCGCCCTGTCCTCGAGCGCCTCCATCCGGCGCATCTCTGCTTTGCTCGTAGCGACAAGCAATTTCCCGCAGGTTTCGAAGGGGATGCGGTTCTCGCGACAGAACTGCTTTGTTGCTTCCGCCCCTTCACGACAGAGCTTTGCCTTCAGGGTACCGGGAGCGTAGTAAATCCCAGCATGGATGACACCGCTATTGTGGCCCGTCTGATGCCTCGCGAGCTCTTCCTCTTTCTCGAGGACAATAACTTTGGCACCAGGAACTCTTTCCTGCAACGCCATCGCAACGGCCAGACCGACGATGCCGCCCCCAATGATGCAATGATCATACATTCCGGTCCCCCAATGGTCCGCCCTACGCCAACAGGCTAGCATCCACGCACGCCATCGTCTTGCGATCCTTATGGCGTATGTCGCAAAACGTCGTTCACCCATCTCTGCCAGAAAGACTAACCGCAGCCGCCAGGAGAAGCATCCGCGCCTGTCGTGGCGGCCACTGGAGATGCGCGCAGCCCGCAGTTCTGTCAGTTGCTGCCGGACGTTTTGAGCAATCCTTGCTCCAAGCAACAGGATCAAGTGCCATGAGTCCGTTCGAGGCAAGCGCTTCCGAAAACAACGAACGCGCAGTCAAACGGCCAACCGACCTGGCGCATCTCACGTCTACCTCGAACCGGCATCGATAGCGTCGGCAATCCATCGCATCGGCTGCTCGCTGCGAACAGATGCGAACCGCTCCGTTTGACAACGGCATGAGAAGCCGGAAACCATGGCGTCCTTCTGTCCTTCGTGCTGCCCCGCCCAGGACAAATCGAAAACCCGCGTGCTCAGGTGCTGATGCCGCTTCTGGTGGCCAAACAATCCAGCCATGCCGCAACATCCCGTTGCGGCGAGTTCGACAGGCGCATCGAGTGCGGCGAAGACCTTCTTCCATGCGTTCGCGCCGGGACGCCTATTTTCGCTGCAATGAAGGAAGAGTTTACGCGCAAGCCAGTCATTCTTTCCGTCATCGCGTTCGTGATCCGAGGCGCAATTGCAAATACCTTGCGGTACCGCTCGATGATCCATGAATACTCTTCCAGTCGCGACACCCCGTCAGCGAGAGGGCGCCGACGTTTCTGATAAAGCGTGCCGAGGAAGTGGGATTTCATCCGGGGTATATCGGTCTGGACTGGACATCCAGTGGCACAGCCCTTGCAGCCAAGACATCCGTCGAGTGCCGAGAGCATATCGCTCTCCAACTGTTCGTCTGCGTAATGTTGCCGATAGGCCCGGTGCCAGTGTCCCAGTGCGTCAGCGCGGCCCTTCGGGGAGTGATGAAGGTCTCGCGTCACCTTGAACGATGGGCACATGACATTGCTGCGTTGATAGCTCAGACATTGAGCATTGCCGTTGCATTTGAACGAAGGCTGAGCGGATCATTATCCGCGGCATTCACGGCGCGAAACGGCGTTGTCTCAATGCGACGAGCTTCCCGGGATTGAATCCGTTGTCCCGATTGAACGCCTGCTTGATACGGCGAAACGCATCATGCCGCAGCTCCGACAAACGCCACCAGGTATGCTCTGCGCACACCTTGCCGTGCTCCCAGAAAATTCCCCCACTCGGCCAATCGCCGATCTCCGCCTCGTCCGCTCGCTGTCCCTGCTTACCCGCAGCCGCTCAACTCCGTCGCCGACCGCTGAACGCTTCATCTGACACCGTCGAGGAATTCGTACGGTATCCTTATTAAATACCGGAGCGGCGATGGACCGCACCGGCATATCATGTTGCCTCAGCGTGCTGCCCAGTTCGCGCCGCGTCGGAAGATCGTCTTCATCTCGGGCACCAAGAACTCCTTGGCCTGATGACCGAGGGAGGAATAGAAAACCCGCCCCTTTCCATATCTCCGCTTCCATGCAACCGGCATTACAACGCCGTCGATCCAATAGGCATAGTCGCCGGTGAAACGCGTTGTCGCCAGCACCTCGTTCGACGGGTCGACATGCATGTAATATTGCTCGGACGTGTAGGGGAAGTCGCCGATGCCTTCCATGACCGGATCGTCAGGGCGGGTAACGTTGACCGTGTAGTCGATGATATTTCCAGGGTGGGCGACCCACTGGCCGCCGATGATGAACTGGTATTCAACGCAGTCCCGAAAGCTGTCACCGGCGCCACCATGGTATCCGGCAATGCCAACCCCACCTTCAATCGCCGCCGCCAGGTTTTTGATCTCTTCCTTCTCGATCTTCGACATCGTCACGATGGGCACCACGAGGCTGAGGTCGTGGACCGATGGGTCTGCAAAGGCTTCGGTCGTATGCTCGACGTAGACCTTGAAGCCGTCCTCCTCCAGCATGTCCTTGATGATTGCCGCGCATTCCTGGGGCTCATGGCCACTCCATCCGCCCCAGACGATCAGTGCTTCACGCATATTTTCCTCCTGATAATTACTTCGCCAAGCGGCCGTCGACGAGCGACTGTGCCAGCGGCGCGGGCCGTTCTGTTTGAGTGCTTATGTTGACCGTACGGCCGCTCGCGGAAGCAGTGTGGAACGCTTCCATGACCTCAAGGACATGCAGGGCGAGGTCGCCATTTGCGCGATGCGTACGGTTCGAGCGGATCGCGTGCGCCATGTCGGCAACGCCGATCGAGCGATAGTTTCCGTCGCCATAAGGCGCTGTTGGTTGCTGCAGCTCGAAGGTCCCACCCTTCCTCAGCACCTCCACGTCGCCACCGAAGTGGTTCGGGTCGGGGACGATCAGGGTTCCCTCGGTTCCGTAAAGCTCCAGCGGAACGTGCCTATGACCGGCGACGTCGAAACTCATGCCGATCTGGACAACAGCACCGTTCACGAAGGCCATGAGGCCCGCGACATGGGTAGGGACGTGCACGGGAATATGCTCACCATTTCGCGGCTCACTGGTAATGACCCGTTCTTTGCGCGGCGTGACGGCGAAGCCCGCCACCTGCGCAACCGGTCCAAAAAGATTGACAAGATCGGTGATGTAATAGGGTCCCATATCAAGCATCGGTCCCCCGCCCACTTCATAGTAGAAGGCAGGGTTGGGATGCCAGCGCTCGTGGCCGGGGCACATGAAGGTCGCAGTTCCCCCGACGGCCTGGCCAATCACGCCCTGATCGATCAGCGTGCGCGCGGTCTGATGGCCGCCGCCGAGGAACGTGTCGGGTGCGGCGCCAATGCGCAGACCCCTGGCTTTTGCCGCGTCAGCAAGCCGCTTGCCTTCCGCAAAATTGATGCCGAGCGGCTTTTCCGAATAGGCGTGCTTGCCGGCCTCAAGCGCCTGCAGGCCAACCGCAACATGCGCCTTCGGTATCGTCAGATTGACGATGATCTCGACCTTGGGGTCGGCAAGCAGCTCATCGATGCGTCGTGCCGGCACGTTGAATTCGTTGGCCCTTGCCACAGCCAGATCATGGTTCAGGTCTGCCACACCACGAACATCCAAGATGGGGAAGGACGCCATCGCTTTGAGGTAGGCGCCTGAGATGTTCCCGCACCCAATAATGCCGATACCGACTGGTTCCATTATTTCCTCCCGTTGAATGTCGTGATTTGTTGATCAGAGCGCCGGACCGGTAGTGTTCCACGGCGACTCGTAGAGTTCATACAGCGCTACCGCAGCTGCCCCCTGCGCCCAGAAGTCGTCGGTCGAATCGTCAAAGACAAGTTCAGCAACTCCCTTCAACGAGGGGGGAACCGCGAGTGAATAGGCGTTTTGCAAGCTGTCGAGAAACGGCTCGCCGAGCGCCAGGCTCGAACCGACAAGAATGACGCGGGGGGGCGCAAACAAAGTGACGATGTTGGCGATCGCCACGCCAACGGCTTCTCCAGCGCGGATGGCGGCACTGATCAAGGTGTTATCTTCGGCCTTGATAAGGGCTTGAGCATGCGTCATTCCGCGCCCAAGCCGGATCGCCTCGGCAAAGCGGCCACTGGCAGGTTGGTCACCCAGAATTTCGCTCTCTCCAGCCTGGCTGGATAGTCTCACGACGCCGCGCGGTCCCATCCCAAGGACCAGATCGCCGAGGTTGTGGCTAAGCCCGCCGGCGCCCCGGAACAACTGATTGTCGTGGAGCACCCCGAGACCGAGCGTCTGTTCCAGAGAAATAAGGACCATATCCTCTAGATCGCGCGCCTTTCCAAACCAGTGATGGGCAAGCGTGATGGCGTGTGCATCGCTCTCCACGATTGTTGGCGTGTTTAGGCGGGCTGTCATCTCGCCGGCAAAATCAACATTCGTGTCGCGGAATATCTGGCTGCTGCGAATATGACCGGTGCGATGCTCAATCACGCCGGGAAGGCCAAGGCAGACCGTATCGATATCTTCGAGCGAAAGCCCGGCATCGACCACGCAGCGCCGCACGCCATCTTCCACAAGATCGGCAATCACACCGATCGGCTGTCGATCGATCCGAATGGGAAGGGTGAGTTGCGACAACACGTCGCCACGAAAGTCGGCCACCACGAAAACGAGGCGGTTCGCGGCAATCTTGGCGCCGACCACTCTTGCGGCATCCGGGTTGAGCTCGAGCATCACCCGTGGCCGGCCGCGTGCCGCTTCATTGCGAATGTCGCCCTCGTGGCGAGGCAGGATGAGCCCGTCATCGAGGAGAGAGCCGGTGATCGCCGACACCGTCGTCGTCGACAGTTGCGTTCGCTCACTGATCTCGACACGCGATATCGCCCCGTGACGGCGGATCGTGTCCAGCACATTCAAACGATTGATCGCGCGCATCAATTCGGGATCTGCGGTCTTCATGTGGGCGAGCCGGCTCTTCCATGTCCCGTAAAGCGCACGGGACTCATAATTTCAACGGTATGCGAATTAAATAACGCGTCGCCGCCCCCCGATGTCAAGGAAAAACTGTCATTTTTCTGCAGGGTAGTTGACATTCGCCAAAACCTCCCGATGATTTAATCCGCATAAGGGAAAAATTGAAGAGGACGATTTTTGCCCTTACTGGAGGAGAAATCATGTTTGACCATATGAAGGCGAAAGCCATGCTTCGCAGCCGTTTCATCTCTCGCTCTGCAGCGACCGGACTTACGCTCCTGATTGCTGCGGGAAGCGCGGCAGCAGACACGACAGTCAGGTGGCTGCATCTTGAACTCGATCCGAATTACGTCGCGATTTGGCGCAAGATCGCGGACAAATACCAGGCCGAACACCCCGGCGTGAAGATCGAAATGCAGTTCCTGGAAAACGAGGCCTTCAAGGCGAAGCTTCCGACGTTGTTGCAGTCGAGCGACGCGCCGGATTTCTTCTACAGCTGGGGCGGTGGCGTGCTGAAGCAGCAGCTGGCCACAGTGACGCTGATGGATCTCACAGAGGCGATGAACGCGAAAGACGGTGCCTGGGTAAAAACGTATAACCCGGCGGCAGTCAAGGGCCTGTCTTATGACGGAAAAATCGGTGCCGTGCCATTCAAGATGGGAACCGTCTCTTTCTTCTATAACAAGGCGCTCTTTGCCGAGGCCGGGGTCGATGCCGCCGGCATCAAGTCGTGGGACGACTATCTGGTTGCCGTAAAGAAGCTCAAGGATGCCGGCATCGTGCCGATTGCTGGCGGTGGTGGCGAGAAATGGCCGATCCATTTCTACTGGAGCTATCTGGTCATGCGTAATGGCGGCCAGAAGGCATTCGAGGCGGCGAAGGCTGGTGATGGCGAAGGTTTCAACGACCCGGCGATCGTCAGGGCCGGCGAACAGCTAGCCGAGCTCGGCAAGCTGGAGCCGTTCCAGCCGGGGTATCTCGGCGCCACCTGGCCGCAAACCCTCGGCGTCTTCGGCGACGGCAAGGCGGCGATGATCTTGGGCTTCGAAAATACGGCGGCGAACCAGCGCACCAATGCCGGTGACGGAAAGGGGCTCGATCCCGACAACATCGGTCGCTTCGCATTCCCAGCGGTTGCCGGCGGCGCTGGCGCCGTCACAGACACTCTCGGCGGCTTGAACGGCTGGGCGGTAACGAAAAAGGCGCCCCCTGAAACGCTCGATTTCCTCGCCTACCTGACGAATGCCGAAAATGAGCGCGAAATGGCAAAGGCCGGCATGCTCATCCCTGTCACCGTCGGTGCCGAGGATGGTGTCACGAACCCCTTGTTGCACCAGTCTGCAGAACAGCTGGCGCACTCGACCTGGCACCAGAACTTCTTCGATCAGGATCTTGGCCCCTCCGTTGGCCGTGTCGTGAACGACGTCTCCGTGGCCATCGTGTCAGGTCAGATGAGCCCTGCCGACGGATCACAGCAGATCCAGGAAGCCTTTGAGCAGGATCAGCTCTGATCACGACTGTCGCGGCGCGGAGAGATATCCGCGCCGCAATCAATCTGCATCAGAAGGATCTGCCGACATGACCACTATAAGCGCAACTGGCGTCATCCGTCAGCGCTCGGCTGTAAAATCATCGGCGCGCAGCAAGGATCCCAGCCTAGCGCGACGGCTGCCGGTCCTGCTCCTGTTTCTGCCTCCAGCCCTGTTGCTCTTTACGATATTCGTCATTCTCCCAATGGGCGAGGCAGCGTGGTACAGTCTCTACAAATGGGACGGCTACGGTTTGCCGACGCAGTTCGTTGGAATGCGGAACTTCGAGGTTCTGTTCAAAAACACTGCCTTCCTTACGGCTCTGAAAAACAATGCCCTGATCATCGTCGTTTCGATCCTGATCCAGATTCCGCTTGCCATCTGGCTGGCGATGATGCTGGCACACCGGATCGCCGGGGTGGTTCTTTTCCGTTTGATCTTCTTCCTGCCCTACGTCCTCGCCGAGGTTGCGGCCGGTCTCATCTGGCGCTTCGTCTATGACGGCGACTACGGATTGTTTGCCTCGGCGGCCCACCTCATCGGTGTCGAGACACCCTATGTCCTTGCGGACAAGGACCTGGCAATTTACGCAGTACTGGCCGTGGTCGTCTGGAAGTACTTCGGCTTCCACATGATGCTGTTCATCGCCGGACTGCAGTCGCTTGACAAGAGCGTGCTTGAGGCCGCCGAAATCGACGGCGCCAGCGGTTGGCAGCGGTTCCGCTATATCACGCTGCCACTGCTCGGCTCGACGGTCCGACTGTCCGTCTTCTTTGCCGTCGTTGGTTCACTACAGCTCTTCGACCTCATCATGCCGCTGACCGGCGGTGGGCCTTTCAACGCGACACAGACGATGGTCACCTTCCTGTTCAACTTTGGCGTCACGCGCATGCAGGTTGGCCTCGGGAGCGCCGTCGGTGTCGTCCTGTTCGTCATCTGCGTGACGCTCGCTTTCGGTTACAAACGGATATTTATGCGCAATGACTGACACGGCCTCAACCGCCCGGATTGCTACCGGCACGAAGATCTACCTCTACGTCTCGCTGACGCTCATTGCCGCGATCGTGCTGGTGCCGCTGTTGACGACAGCGCTTGGCGGCTTCAAGGATCTCGGCGATCTTCGCACCAACCCTTTCGGGTTGCCTGCCACATGGCATCCGGAGAACTACACCGACATTCTCTTCGGAGACCGCTACTGGCGGCAGATGATGAATTCTCTGATCATCGCGACGTTGACAGTTTGCCTGACCGTTTCAGTCTCTGCGATGGCCGCTTTCACCTTCGCACATGTGAAGTTTTTCGGTGCCGGCTTCTTGCTCAACTACTTCCTGATCGGCTTGATGTTTCCGGCAGCGACCGCAATCCTCCCTTTGTTTATACGAATCCGTGACCTGGGGCTGTTGAATTCCTACTGGGGCGTGGTCTTACCGCAGGTCTCTTTTGGGCTCGGCATGAGCATTCTCTTGTTCCGGAACTATTTTCGTAACCTTCCGGAAGAATTATTTCAGGCGGCTATCGTCGATGGCTGCGGATACATCCGCTTCTTCTGGCACATCTCTCTGCCCCTATCGCGGCCGATCATCGCGACCGTTAGTATCATCTCCTTCGTCGGTAGCTGGAACAGCTACATTCTGCCATTGATCATGCTGAATTCCGAGACGATGTATCCATGGCCCCTGGGGATCATGGTCTATCGCGGCGAGTTTGGCACTGCGTGGCAGCTTGTACTCGCCTTCATCACGCTGACGATCATGCCGACCATCGTCGTATTCTTCCTGGCCCAGAAGCATATCATTGCAGGGCTGACAGCGGGAGCGGTCAAATCCTGACGCCCCGCCACATGTCAATCGCCAGCGTCTCAACGGCTCTCAAGCAGAGGCCAGAACTGATGGAAATGCAGGACCGGACCATGCCCCGAGCCTACGCTTAACGATCCGGAATGCTCGATAGCACGCGCAAGGTAACCCTTTGCATTGGCAACCGCGTTGGGAAGCGTCGCACCCTTTGCGAGCTCTGCAGCCAGCGCGCTCGAGAGCGTGCAACCGGTGCCATGGGTATTCGCGGTCGCAATCCGGCTTGCTTCGAACCAATCCAGTCCCGCGTCCGACGCCAGGACATCCGGGCTTTCACCGCCAGAAAGATGACCGCCCTTGACGAGGACTGCTTGCGGGCCCATTGCCCTGAGGCGTCTTGCGTGATCCGCCATTTCCTCCCGTGACTGAGCCACGTCTTCACCAAGCAGTGCGGCAGCCTCTGGCAGGTTGGGCGTCAGCAGTGAGGCGAGCGGCAACAGGCGTCGCGTTATGACGTCAACAGCAGACAGGTCGAGGAGGGCGGCTCCACCCTTCGCCACCATGACCGGATCAAGAACGATCGGCACCTCCTCATGCTCCACAATCACATCGACTATGGCGGTGGCAATTTCCGCGTTGGCAATCATGCCAATCTTGATAGCGTCGACACGCACATCCGCGAACACAGCTCTGATCTGATCCGCAACGAATGCAGCGGGGACGAGATGTACGCCGGAGACACCCTGGGTGTTCTGCGCTGTCAGCGCGGTCAACACCGCCATCCCATAGACACCGCATGCAGAGAATGTCTTGAGATCGGCTTGGATTCCCGCGCCTCCCGAGGGATCTGAGCCGGCGATGGTGAGTATGTTGCGGATCATTGATTTACCTTATGCTTCTGATGTTCGAGGATATCCGACGGCTGGCGGCCTCAGGATCCGCAGATCCGCAGATTGCGGAGACGACAGCAATACCCTTGGCTCCCGCCGCAAACACCTCACGCACATGGCCAGCCTTCAGTCCCCCAATCGCGACGGATGGAACGGGACAACACGTTATCAGGCAGGCAAGGCCATGAAAGCCAATTGGCTGCTTGTGGTCCGCCTTTGTCGGGGTCGCAAACACCGGGCCGATCCCGGCATAGTCGACAATTGTTGGATCTACCGCCTCTGCCAATGCCTGCGTTTCCACGGATAGTCCGAGGACCATGTCGGGCCCAATGCGGGCGCGTGCCAGGCGGACATCCATGTCGTCCTGACCGACATGGACGCCGTCTGCACCGACCGCGAGCGCAGCCTCGACGTCATCATTGACGATCAATCGCGCACCTGTGCCCGACAAGGCCATCTTCAGCGCGCGGCCCGTTTCGATGATTTGATCGGTGGCAGCTCGCTTGTCGCGCAACTGAACCACGGTCGCCCCGCCGGCAACTGCAGCAAGCGCTGTCGCCACGAGCCCGAAGGAAGCGCAAAGGTCTGGATCAAGGACAAGATAGAAAGAAAGATCGAGGTTCTTCATGCGCCCGCAACCTTTGCGCTGTGATCAAGACAAGGCCCATCAACCGTTGCCAGCGCGTCCAGGAACCGCCAGGAAAAAGAGCCCGGGCCCTGAGACCTGCTGGCCGCCAGTTCACCGGCAACAGCGAAAGTGGCAAGGGCCGCAACCGTCGCATCGAACGGCACGTCGGGTCGCGCAGCCGCAAATGCCCCGACAAGGCAGGTCAATGAGCAACCCAGTGCTGTCACCTGCGGCATCAATTCCGAGCCACCTTCGATGCGAACCGCGCGCTTCCCGTCAGTGATGAAGTCTACGGCGCCCGTTACCGCGACGATCGCACCGTGCCTGTCGGCAAGCAGCCGGGCAGAATACTCAGCGTGTTCGACGCCGTCCCCGCTGTCGACGCCCTTGCCTCGGTAAGCACCCCCGGCAAGAGCGATGATTTCGGAGGCATTGCCGCGGACGATGGTGGGACCGAGCTCGATGAGTCGGTCGGCAGCAGCACGGCGGAACGACGTTGCGTAATGGGCGACGGGGTCGAGAACCCATGGCTTGCCAGATTGCCTCGCGGCAATCGCAGCTGCCTCCATGCCACGCAGCCACCCGGATGATAGCGTACCTATGTTGATCGTTAGTGCCCCGGCAATCTTGGCAAACTCGGCGGTCTCCTCCTCTGCATGCACCATGGCAGGAGAGGCCCCGACTGCCAGAAGGACGTTGGCAGCAATGTTCATGGCAACGTAATTGGTGATGCAATGGACAAGTGGAACATGCTCTCGCAGCTCGTTCAGCAATGTCCCAGGTGGGATTTGAAACAGCATGGTTCGCCTTTCGATCGGGGAAGGAAGGCGCTGAGACCAATGCATTAAGCGAAGGATCCCGAGCGACTCCCTCCGCCGGCATTATCCGGTTCAGGTTCAAAGGGTACGTCTCAGCCAACCAGACGGTGGCGCCCCTGTCTCTCACGCCAAGCTTCTCGCAGAGAAGAGAGCGCCTGTCATCCCCTAAATGCACATGGCGAAACGAACACGAGAGACTGCCCGTAAACGGATGCGTCGGGCACTCCACCGCGGACTGTCTCAAAGTCTCACCGAAGCAGACATGCCAGCACCAAGCTCGCAGATATCGACCTGTCGGAGCTGCCACCGCGTGTTCGGCAACTGCGGGAAGGAAGAGTTGGTGTATATCGAGATCGCCCCTATGCAGTCTGCGCAACTGAATGCATTGACTTCTAACAGAACTGCATAGATTCAACGATTATTGAAAGACAGTCTTCTCATTCTGATGCCTCAACATGAGTGGAGATGCAATCAATGGCTAATTTCCTTGAAAAGTGGTCTACCAAGAAGGCAACCAAGCCGACTCCAGGTGCCAAAAACATCGTTGACGTATTTCGCGGACGAGTGGCTGAGCAGAAGGCCTATCTAGAGGAATACGAGCGCGACACATCTGGCTTTAGCAAGTGGCGTTCAACGTGGTTTCAGAAGGTACCGGGCGGGTTCGGCGTTACGGTCGGTCGAGACTCCGTCGATGCAGGCCACGGCCTGAGCTATGTCGTCGTCTCATCGACATCGGATGTAGCCGAGTTTCTCGATGACCTTGCCTATCACGCAGAGAACGACGTTGGCTTCCAGCAGGCGCTCGAACAGAACCGGCTTCGGCGGGTCGGGTTCCTGAATGCAGCCAAGTCGGCGGGTGCCAAGTCAATGGACAAACCGTCCAAGCCCGCTGCGACAGCAAGCTCTGCTACAACGAAGACAATCGTTTCCCGTGCGAAACCAGCCTCGAAGACGAAAGCAACAACCGCCCCGCAACCGGGCGCGGCAAGACGTGGACGCAAACCCAAATCTGACGCATCGGCCTAGACCACGAGCGTTGCAGGCCATACAAGTTGGCGGCGAATATCACCGCAAGGAAGCGGTTGCACGGGCTCGCACAGTGTGAGTTTCGTCAGTCGCCCTCATGATGCCTCCAGGGGCGAGCATGATACCATGGCATCGCGCACGCGCTGGATTCAATACTCCTCCAGGGAAGCGCGCTGTCCGGACGTGAAGGCGAAAGACACCAAGGCGTTAACGTCGAGTGGATCAATAGTTCCTTCCAGGAAGTGGCTTTGGGCTACTGTCGCAAAACGCCATGTTTCGGCGACCTCTCACCGTGCAAAAGACTCTCTGTTGTTCGAAGCTTTTCAAATCGAAAGACTGGCGACAAGAGGTGCGACTCGTGCACCTTTGCGCAGGGACACGGCCTGAAGCGATATACTCTTCTCGCCGAACGCGAGATCGACGCGCAGGACGCATTCCGTGAAGGTGGCCGTCCTTGTTGGGGATCACTAAATACGCCGAGTAACGCTATATAGCTCCATCTTCCGCCGGACCAGTCCGCACGATTCGACTTCAATGAGGTCCCGGCACATCTGACGCCCATGCTTCGGAATGGCATGCCTTTGTCTGGCGCCGGTTGTGACGATCCCTGAGTATCACTGCGCTCCGCACCCACAACTTTCGTTAGGAATATGGCGCATCCAAGGCTGCCCTTCGGCCCTGCCGTCAGATCGTCGAAGTGGGCGCAACCCACGTCCACGAGATCCAAATCACTGCAAAGGGTGCGTTTCTCCCAAGCGGCATCACTGTCACGTCCACGAATTTCGCAGCGTATTTTTTCGCCGAGGCGGGGTGTCCGCGACGTCCTCGACGGCTCTGTCTCAACTGTGAATGCCACCGCGCAACGGCGATCCGCCCTCAGTCTCGTTGAAGGGAACCATGCGTACCGCACGCGTCCATCAGCACGGCAGTCCGGAAGACATGCTGCCGCGTCTTTTGTTGCTATTTCATTTCCGGGACACCCGGCACCCACTTGAAGTGGTCGCCGTCGGCCTGGATGTGGCCGACACCTGGAAATGGTAAGTGTGGTGCAAAGACAAGCTGATCTGACTTCGCCAGCTTTTTCAAGGTCTCGATGCGGTTCTTCTCGGCGGCTTTTTGATCGTTGTCAAAGCCAACCGGCCATTCAGGCTTCACGAGCGAAATGATCGAGCTGTGCACCGTGTCACCGATGTCGAGCAGCGTTTCTTTGCCTGACGCGATTTCATAGCCCACATGCCCGGGCGTGTGACCCTTCAGTCCAACCGAGACGACTGCCGGCACGACCTTTGCACCTGGTTTGAACGTCTGCACGTGGCTATTGATGACCTTGATGATATCGGCGAGTTGTGTGTCCTTTTTGGCGAACGTCCATTCAGCCGAGGACATGCGGATCGTCGCCTTGGGGAAGGCAAGCTTCCCGTCTCTGACGAGACCGCCTATGTGATCAGGGTGCGAGTGCGTGATCAGGACGTCGGTGACGTCTTCCGACTTGATACCAGCCTGAGTGAGAGACTTCTCCAGTGCGCCACCCACCCCGGTGTCGACCAATATTACGCGCCCCGGCTCCTTAATGAGCAGCGCGTCGACGCTGAGGGTTACGGTGTCAGTTGGGACGCCTGCGGCCTTGAGGACGTCGCCAACTTCCCCAACTGTGTGGGAGACACCAAATATCTTGCCATCATTCGGCCGCACAAATTCAGCGTCGTGCAACGCCACGACCTCAAGAGCACCTATCCTGAAGGCTTTGAAGTCGGGTTGCTGAGGAGGCATCTGGGCGGAGGCGCCAGCAGCGACGGTAAGGGCTGCGAACGACGTCAAAGCGAATGAAGCTCTTGTCGAAGACATACCGAAGGTCCTTGTACTTGTGGCGGCAGATGTCTTGTACGTCTCATCACAGCTTTGGTCATCTCTCATTGTCGTGAACACAACATATCGGGACCGAGCAGCTTTGGTCGGCCGCAAGAAGAGTGTGGGACGACGGACGGCCTCGACCTGGCCGGCCGCCTCTAGTGGACGGCAATATTTCCTCCCATACGGGCGACGGTGGTCGCGCGGTCTCACTATCCTCGTGCGCTGGTCGAAGGCGAGGCGATTTTTTTGCCTTCTGCAGATTGGGTTGACGCGAGCATGACAAATTCGAACTGAAAACGCCGGTAAGAGACTTGCATTTGTCGATTTTGGAATATCTGTTCGCGATCACTAAAACACGAGCGGAGTCGAACAGTGAGCATACGGCAGCGGGTGAGTTTGAAGTTCAGGGATGAGATCGAGTTTTTGAGGGGATGGAAGCGCGACCGTACAGCGGTGGGCGCAACTACCCCAACCTCGGTTGCGACGGCCACGAAAATGGCGAGCATCATTTAGCCGGGCTCCGGACTTCCCGTACTGGAACTCGGACCGGGGACGGGGGTTACCACCAAGGCAATCCTGGAACGTGGTGTTCTCCCAAGGAATCTTATTTCGATCGAGTATTCGCAGGAATTCTGTCGCCATCTCCGCGAGCAGTTCCCTGCAGTCGACGTGCGATGTGGCGACGCCTTCGCCCTCGATCTTACGCTGGGAGCGCAGCGCAAAACCAAATTTGACTCTGTCATCTCAGCTATACCGCTTCTGCACTTGCCACCGGAGAAGCGGCGGGAACTCGTCCTCGACCTCCTCGAGCGCGTCCCGGCGGGCAGGCCGGTCGTCCAGATAACCTATGGCTTGCTGTCCCCCGTCGTCGCGCTGCCCGCGGGATACGAGGTCCGCCACCTCGCGTTCATGATGAGGAAACATTCCACCCGCGCAGCTTTGGATGTATGCGAAGAAGCAGGGGCAGAATAAATCGGGACCACCTCGCTAACGACGAACGACCTTCGGACCTTCACCGCTCGAGGCCGCACCACCAACTTCTCTTTTCAGTGGGTCAATAGTCAGGCACGCTCGACAGCGCGCCTGGCAGCTTTTATCTATAAATGATGACCGCTGCCACTGAGGACACAATTGCCAATCGCATTAGCCGCGTTCTCGCGGACCGCATCATTACAGGTGCACTTGAGCCTGGGAGCAAGCTGAGGCAGGACCACATCGCCGACGAGTTCGACACCAGTCACGTACCGGTGCGAGAAGCATTCCGCCGGCTCGAGGCCCAAGGGCTTGCCATTAGCGAGAGCCGCCGGGGCGTTCGCGTTGCAAGCTTTTCCCGGGCCGCCGTAGAGGAAGCCGCGCTGATGCGTTCGGTCCTCGAGGGACTGGCGTTGCGGCAAGCCGCGCCGAACTTGACGACATCCATCATGGACGAAGCAATGGCGGCGATGATTGCTGGTGATACCGCACGCGACGCGCGAACCTGGGACGAGGCAAATCGGCGCTTCCACCACCTGTTGCTGGCTCCAAGCAAAATGCCGCGATTGTTGGCAACAATCGATGATCTCCAGATGGTGGGTTCGCGCTACGCGTTTGCGACCTATGGCGCGGTATGGATCCCGCGGATCGACCTCGATCACCACTTGATCCTCGACCACCTTCGAAAAGGTGAAGTCAGTCAAGCCGTCGTCGTTCTTGAACGGCATGTGCAGCGGATAGGTCCCATTCAGCGCTGACTTGCGACGTGCGGGTTGTTAACCCCACCCTGGAACCATTGCTCTGGGCCTGGCCGGCTCAAGAACGCGCGCCTCAAATCCCGCTCAGGTTGATTTCGCACTGCCGAAATTCTTCGGCTGGTTTGTTGCACATAGTCGTCTCGTTTCATTTTATAGATAATTATGGATTCTATCTATCAATATCGAAGGGAGGCATCGCATGGAGCAGGCGGACGCGACGATCAGGGTAAAAATCGGTTACGACGAGGCTGGTGTTATCTATAATTTACCTTTCAACGATCTCGTTTTCCGCGCCCAGCAGATCCATCGCGAGACCTTTGATCCAAACGCAATTCAGATGAGCCGGCTTTTGTCCATCAAGACCGGTGGATGCGCCGAGGACTGCGGTTACTGCAGCCAATCAGCTCACTATCCGACGGGCCTCAAGGCCTCCAAGCTGATGGAGGTCGAGCGGGTCCTTGCTGCGGCACGTCAGGCTCGCGCCGGCGGAGCGACCCGTTATTGCATGGGTGCGGCGTGGCGCAGCCCGAAGGACCGAGACATGGACACGCTTGTGGCGATGGTCGAGGGCGTCAAGGCTCTTGGCATGGAGACCTGCATGACGCTCGGCATGCTCACTCCTGAGCAATCTGAGCGCCTAGCAGATGCCGGCCTGGACTATTACAACCATAACATCGACACCTCCGAACGTTTTTATCCCGAGGTCATCACCACCCGTACCTTTGAGGATCGGCTGGAGACCCTCGCCACCGTGCGAGATGCTGGTATCAAGGTCTGCGCAGGCGGTATTCTCGGAATGGGTGAAACCACTGCTGACCGGATTTCCATGCTTGTCACATTGGCCAACCTTCCGGAGCACCCGGAGAGTGTGCCAATCAACATGCTGATCCCAATCCCCGGCTCGAAGCTTGCCAATGCCGTAGCTGTCGATCCGATCGACTTCGTCCGCACCATCGCCCTTGCCCGCATCCTGATGCCGAAGTCCCATGTCCGCTTATCGGCAGGACGCACCGACATGAGCGATGAGATGCAGGCGCTCTGCTTCTTTGCCGGAGCCAATTCCATATTCGTCGGCGAGACACTTCTGACGGCAGACAATCCCGGTGAAGACAAGGACGCCATGCTGTTTCGGCGCCTAGGCCTGGAACCAATGCCACTGGAACATCGCCCTTGAGCGGGGTCGCGCTTGCCCGTTATGCGAAGACCATGGCCGGGTTGGAGCGCAAGTCGCGCATCCGTTCCGTAACCGTGGCATCGGGCATCGACTTTGCGTCGAACGACTATCTAGGGTTCGCCAATTCAGCTCGCCTGAAAGCGGCAATTAGGGCAGCGGTTGACCGGGGTGTTCCCGTGGGCGCCGGTGCCTCGCGGCTGCTCCGCGGTAATCACATCGAGCACGAGATGCTGGAAGCGGAAGCGGCACGGCTCTTCGGCGTGGAGAAGTCGCTATATTTCGCCAGCGGATATGCCGCGAATGCGGCGATCTTCTCCACCCTGCCTCTGCGCGACGACCTTGTCGTCTATGACGAACTGATCCACGCAAGTGCAATGGAGGGGATCTCAGCCAGCAAGGCAATCACCCGCGCCGTGCCCCACAACGATGCCTGTGCAGTCGAGCAGGCAATTCGGGAATGGCGGGACAAGGGAGGAAAGGGGGTTCCTTGGATCGGCGTTGAGAGTCTCTACTCGATGGATGGTGACAGGGCGCCGCTGCGTGAGTTGGCCGAACTTGCCCGGCGCCATGACGGTTTCCTTGTCGTCGATGAAGCGCATGCAACCGGTGTCTTCGGCCAAGAAGGTCGAGGCCTTGCCGCCAATCTCGGGGCGGGTAGTCATGTCCTGACGGTCCATACCTGCGGCAAGGCGCTGGGCGCTAGCGGGGCGCTCCTGGGGGGGCCGAAGATCCTCGTGGACTACCTTATCAATCGCGCCCGCAACTTCATCTACTCCACCGCGCCATCGCCGCTAATGGCAGCGGCGGTCCGTGAGGCGCTTCGTTTCCTGGCCGATGAGCCGGAGAGGCTGACCCGCCTGGAGAAACTCGTCGCCTTTGCCAGCGCACAACTGCAATCCCGACTAGCCAAGACGCCGAGCGGCTCGCAGATCATCCCGGTCTTGATTGGTGACAACGGACGCGCGGTCTCGATTGCCCGCCAGATGCAGGCCGAAGGATTTGATATTCGCGCAATCCGGCCACCGACGGTTCCCGAGGGTACGGCGCGGTTGCGGATCTCCATTACTCTGAATGTGGAGGAACAGCAGATTTCAGCAATGTTCGAACGGCTCTTCACGATCCTGAAGGAGAATGGGCAATGACGGCACACTTTGTCGTCTCCGGCACGGATACCGGCCTTGGCAAGACCGTATTTGCTGCTGCGCTCACAAATGCGTTGGGCGGTCATTACTGGAAGCCGGTGCAGTCAGGTCTCGATGGGGAAACGGATTCACAAACCGTGTCCCGATTGGGCGGCGTGCCTTCTGAACGCATCCTCCCTGAGGCCTACAAACTCTCGACACCTGCCTCGCCGCATCTTTCAGCCCGAATCGACGGAACTTCAATCGATCCGCGCAGGCTTGTCCCACCCGATGTCGATGGACCACTTGTGATCGAAGGGGCAGGGGGCCTCATGGTCCCGCTCTCTGAAAGTCTTGTGTTTGCCGATGTGTTTGCCGCTTGGCAGATTCCCGTCATCCTGTGCACGCGGACGACGCTTGGCACCATCAATCACACGCTGTTGTCCGTCGAAGCGATGCGCCATCGCGCGGTTCCGATCCTCGGCATCGCCTTTATCGGTAATGAAAACCTGGAAACCGAATCCATCATCAGCAAATTGAGCGGCACTCGGTCCCTCGGTCGATTGCCAATCCTGACGAGCTTGACAGCAACGGGTTTGAGGAGGGCGTTCCACGACAATTTTGATCTTTCCGCATTTGGAGAGGTCAGCCCATGACCCGATCGATTATCTGGCATCCGTTCACCCAGCATGCGCTGGAACCTCCGATGAAGCGCATCGTCTCCACGGAAGGAGCCTACCTCGTTGATGAGGATGGCAATCGAATTCTAGATGCCATCTCCTCATGGTGGGTGATCACCCACGGCCATCGACATCCGGCCATCATGCAGGCAATCCGCGCCGCGACCGAAGCGTATGATCAGATCATTTTTGCCGAGTATTCACATGAGCCAGCGCAACGTTTGGCGGAAGGATTGGTTGCTGTTGCGCCCCCCGGATTACGGCATGTCTTCTACTCCGACAGTGGTTCGACGTCTGTCGAAGTCGCCTTGAAGATGGCGCTCGGCTTTTACCACAACACGGGCGAAGCGCGCGATCGAATTGTCGTGATGGAACACGGCTACCACGGGGACACAATCGGCACCATGTCCGCCGGTGAACGCGGTGTCTTCAACGCTTCATACGCGCCGCTGCTCTTTGGAGTCGACCGAATACCGTTTCCGGAACCGGATCTCGAGCAGCGGGCGCTAGACGCCTTCGAGGCATTCTGCCGCACTGGCCGCATCGCGGCCATCTTGCTCGAGCCGCTGGTGCTGGGTGCGGGGGGCATGAAGACCTACACCCCCGAGGTCCTCAAGGCCCTCAGGGAAATCGCTCACCGCCACGGGTGTCTGGTCATCGCCGACGAAGTGATGACAGGTTGGGGCCGAACCGGAACAATGTTTGCGTGTCAGCAAGCGGATGTGTCACCCGATATTTTGTGCACCTCGAAAGGATTGACCGGAGGCGCCCTGCCACTGGCGGCAACGCTCTGCACATCCGATATATATGAGGCGCATCTGTCGACCGATCGGCGCAAGACATTCTTCCACTCGAGTTCCTATACCGCCAACCCCGTTGCCTGCGCCGCCGGTGTCGCAAATCTCGAGGTGTGGAAACACGAGGATGTAGGCTCCCGTATACAGAGATTGGGAAGTCTCCACCGTCAGCACTTGCCAAAGTTTGAGGATGACGACCGGTTCTCTGGGGTGAGACAGGCAGGTACCATCGTTGCGCTTGACCTGGATGTAACCGCCGCTGGCTATCTTGCAGAAGTCGGTCCGCGCATGCGGCGGCTCTTTCGCGAGCGTGGCTTTCTCATTCGTCCGCTTGGCAATGTCATCTACCTCATGCCGCCTTATTGCGTCAGCGCCCCAGAGCTCAGCCTCGTTTACGACGCGATCGACGAGGTTGCCACAATCATTCAGGGAGGATCGCGATGAGACCAGCAGCTTCCTCGCGTATGGCGGGTTTCGGGCATGCGGTACCCGGCCGGCGCGTCGACAGCACCGAAATCGAGGCAACGCTTGGGCTCGAACCGGGTTGGATCGAGCGCCGGACCGGTATTCGCAGCCGATATTGGGCAAGCGCTGGCGAGACGCTCAGTGCACTCGCAGCAGAAGCAGGCCGGATGGCACTCGAAAATTCAGGTGTCTCACCGGACGATGTCGCCTTGACCTTGCTAGCAACCTCGACGCCAGATCATCTGCTTCCGCCATCCGCGCCACTGCTCGCGTATCAGCTGGGGCTCACGAGATCCGGCGCGATCGATCTCGCCGGTGCCTGCTCGGGCTTTCTTTACGCGCTAACCCTGGCCGACGGATTCGTGCGCCTGCATGGTCGTTCGGTTCTGGTTGTGGCCGCCAATATTTTGTCCCGCCGCATCAATCCCAACGAGCGCGCCAGCGCCGTCCTGTTCGCCGATGCGGCCGGCGCGGTCGTCCTTTCACCTTCCGCCGAACCCGAAGCTGGACTGAGGGGGGTCGAACTCGCCTCCGATGGCAGTGGCTATGACCTGATCACCATTCCAGCGGGCGGGAGCAACCGCCCCTTTACGGGCAAAATAGCCGGAGAGGAGTTCCTGATGTCTATGAAGGACGGGAGAGAGGTTTTCTCGCGCGCCGTCGCAGTCATGACGCAATGCTCACGCGAGGCACTCGCGAGGGCCGGCCTGACGGCATCTGAGGTTGACCGGTTCGTTCCGCACCAGGCCAATGCCCGGATTTTCGATGCCGTTTGTAACGATCTTGGCATCGATCCATCGAAGACGGCGCGAACAATCGAGGCCTTCGGGAATTCGTCCGCCGCGACAATTCCCCTGTCACTGTCAATCGCCAATGCGACGAAACCATTTGTTCCCGGTGAATGCCTGCTTCTCGCCGCGGCCGGCGCGGGAATGATTGGCGGTGCCTGCGTATTGGTCACGTAGTCGATCAGGACAGGGCAAGGCCGCCCCATGCTGACCAGGTGATCATCATGACGCGCGTCGATCGACGTCATGCGCGACAGCAAGGCTGGCGCGGCGAGAGATAAAGAAAGGTTGGAATATGAGAAAAGTGGTCGCCGGCAAGCTGCACGGCATCTATGTGACAGAAGCGAACTTGAACTATCGTGGGTCGATCGCCCTCGATCCAGACCACTGCGAGGAGGCAGGTATCCTGCCGATGGAGTTTGTCGAGATCTGGAACAAAAACTCTGGAGCGCGAATATCCACATATGTCATTCTTGGCGAACGCGGCTCTCGATGCTGCATTTTGAATGGCGCGGCCGCTAGAACATGTCAGGCCGGCGACCAAATAATCATTTGCAATTCGATCTATCTTGGCGAGGCGGAGCTGACGTCCATCAAGCCGAAGATCCTAACCTTCGATGAAAACAACGTTGTCCGCGACAGGCTGAGTTACTCGGTGTCGCTGGATGAGAGGGGGCGCTATGCCTTCGATATTCGCGATGAGAATTCCAACCCTCTCCCAGTACCCACACTGGTGTCGGACCGGTAAGGCAAATGCCCACCCCAGCATCGCGCCTCGAACGCAGACCTCTTCAGGCCCGGTTAGGTCACCGCTCAGCGACATAACTTCTGCTCCGACCATCGCCACTCCGTTGATTTTTGAATTTGTCGAAGTGGCGCCGCCCGGTCTGGCGGCGTTCTCAAAGAGCGAGGCACGTTGACTCGTAGGACGCACCGGACCAAGAGCAGTTGACTGGTTGGCAGCTTTGGTCCAACGCGCAACTATGGTAAACCAAAGCGGCCAGAACCTGTGCTGTTGCGGAGCAGGCCGCATGGAGGCTCAGCAAGGCCTTCTTTGGCAAAACGTTCGAGTATCGCAACGATATCCCCAAGTCCCCGTGTCTCGGCGTAATGCATCAGACCGCCTCTGAAGCGTGGGAATCCATAACCGTGAATTTGAACGAGATCGATGTCTTCAGACCGCGCAGCAATCGTCTCGTCCAGGATTCTTGCGGCCTCGTTGATCATGGGCAATACGATGCAATCAACGATCTCGCCTTCGCTCCACTGTCGCTGCGGCGTGGCCAAGGCTTCGGCAGCGATTATGCCAGCAACTGCAACGGACGGCTTGGGCGTCCGATCGCCCTTGTCGTAGTCATACCAGCCACCACCGCTCTTCTGCCCGAAACGTCCCAAGGCATAGAGCCGATCGGCGACCGGTGCAAAGGGCGTCTCTCCCCTTACGCGGGCAGCCCGACGCTGAAACGCAGCGATGTCGAGACCACCAAGGTCCTGCGCCTCGAACGGCCCCATCGGCAGGCCAAAGGCACGCATGGCGGAATCGACGGTCTGCGGTTCTGCACCCGACAACAGCAGGCGTTCCGCCTGTGCACGTGTGACCTTGAGTATCCGGTTGCCGATGAAGCCATCACAGATGCCGGCACGGACCGGGATCTTGTTCATCATGCGGGCGAGTGCGAAGCCAGTCGCGAGCGTGACCGGGGCCGTATCCGGTGTTGGCACGATCTCCAGCAGCTTCATCACCTGAGCTGGACTGAAGAAGTGCAGGCCAAGAAAGCGCTCCGGATGCGCGATGTCGGCCGCGATCTGCCCCGGATCGAGATAGGAGGTGTTGGTGGCCAGCAAAGTATCGGGGCGGCAGACTGCCGACAGTCTGGCGAAGACATCGCGCTTGACGCCGAGATCCTCAAAGACTGCCTCGATTACGAGGTCGACGTCAGCGAGGGCACCGTAGTCGGTCGTGGCGGTCACTGCGGCAAGCCGCTCTTCCGCGACATCGGGGCTGATCTTGCCGCGCTTGACGGAGCTTTCGAAGATTGCGCGCAGATTGGAAAGCCCGCGGTCGAGCGCCTCGCTGTCACGCTCGACCAGTGTGACTGGCAATTGGGCATCACAAAGTGCCGCAGCGATCCCGGCTCCCATCGTTCCGCCGCCAATCACCGCAGCGGATCTGATCGATTGCGGGACTGTCGCGCGAAGCTCTGGCGGCCTTGGTGCTGCACGCTCCGCGAAGAAAACGTGACGCAAGGCTCGAGCCTGGGGCGAGCCGCGCAAGTCAAGGAATGTCTCACGTTCAAACTCCATTGCAGCCTCGAACTCGTATTCGCAGGCCTTGCGGATACAGTCGAGAGCCCGAAGGGGAGCCTGTTCCCGCTTGGCGCGCAACGCAACTGATTTCGCAGTTGTCTCCCAAAAGCTCGCCTCCACGGCAGGGACGTACCGTTCGCAAAGGGGAGGCGGGAGGGGTTGGGCGAGAGCCAGGCGGAGGAAGTCGATCGCGCCGCTTTCCAGGTCGTCTTCGACAACGGCATCGATCAACCCTTGCGCGCGAGCCCGCAGGGCCGTGACAGGTTGGCCAGACGTGACCATGTCAGCGGCGAGCGCCGCTCCGGCCAGACGCGGAAGGCGCACCGTGCCGCCAGCACCCGGGACGATCCCCAGCCGTACTTCTGGCAGACCGATGCTCGCCGATGGCGAGGCCACGCGAAAACGGCAGCCGAGTGCAATCTCGAAGCCTCCGCCGAGCGCACTGCCGTGGATTGCTGCGACCCACGGCTTGGCCGTCTTCTCGATACGCGTGACGAGGTCTGGAAGGTGAGGGGGGAGGGGCGGTTTGCCGAATTCGCTCACATCGGCCCCGGCAATGAATGTCCGTCCGGCGCAGATCAGCACCACCGCGTCAACCGAGGGGTCGCGGTCGAGCGCCTCAGCGGCGTTCCAAAGATCCTGTCGTACAGCCTGCGAAAGGGCATTGACCGGCGGGTTATCAACGGTCACGACGGCGATCTTGCCGATCTGTTTTATTGTCAGTGTCATTTGCTTGCATCCTCGTCTGCATCGCAAAGCTGTCTGGTTCCGTTCGTTCCTATGCCGTCATTGCGGGCAGGGAGGGAATAAGGCTTCGCGTTGTTGGCGTCTTGGTAACCGGTCAGACCGTCCTCGGTTGGCGCCACATCACTGTGCTAAACCGCTCTGCCACGAAGGCGGCGTCGGTGAGGCTGGCATTACCTGCCGGGTTTGCACCTGTGACGTGGAAGTCGCTGAAGGCAGCGCTCTGGTTCACGAAAATTCCTCCCGTCAAATTGATCGAGAGGTTGACGCCAGCGTTGCAAAACGCGTTTACGGCGTTCTCAATCCTGGTGTCATCCGTATCATAGAGCGCCGCCGTGATCGCACCCTTTCGACGGGCTAGGCTTGCCGCCCTCTCAATGCCTTCGGCCGCATCGGCTACCGCGACGACAAAGGCGATCGGACCGAAGCGTTCTTCCTCGTGTGCATCTGTCTTTTCGGCATCCACGCCAAGGATAAGAGGGGTTGCCGTGCGCGCATCCCCGGCATCGATCGGGGCAGAGTCGCGAATGAGCGTTCCAAGGCCGCGAGCTGTCTCGATCCGCGCCAGGGTTGCCGAATTGGCAATTGCGCCACAGACGCCGTTAGCACGCGCAGGATCGGCAAGAAGGTCATCGATCGCCGAGGCAATTCCCTTCGCGACGTCCTCAAAACCCTTATGGCCTTGGTTCGTCGCGATGCCACTCCGGGGGACATAGATGTTCTGCGGGGCGGTGCACATCTGGCCGCTATAGAGCGAAAGCGAAAAGGCAATATTCGCGCACATGCCGGCAAAGTCGTCAGTCGTTGCGACGACCACCGAATTGACACCGGTTTCTTCGGTGTAGACCTTCGCCTCTCCGGCATGCCGCCGCACCCACTCCCCAAAGCTGCTGGAGCCGGTGTAGTCGATGATGGAAACGGCTTCGCTCTGAACGAGGCCAGCGGTGATTTCTGCACCCGGAGCGTCCGGTGCGAGAAGCGCGATATTGCGGTCAAAACCTTCTTCCGCAAGCACCTGTCGAATAACCGAAATGGTGATCGCGAGAGGAAGAATTGCACCTGGATGCGGCTTGACGATGACCGTATTGCCGGTCGCGAGGCTGGCAAACAGGCCCGGATAGCTGTTCCAGGTCGGAAAGGTTTGGCAGCCGATCACCAGCGAGACACCTCTGGGAACGACCCGCCAGTGCTTTTGAAGAACGATCGGCTCGGCTTTGCCCTGCGGTTTCGACCACACGGCCTGCGCAGGCGTGCGGCTCATCTCCGCGTAGGCATAGGCGACGGCCTCAAGGCCGCGGTCTTGCGCGTGCGGTCCCCCAGCCTGGAATGCCATGGCAAAGGACTGCCCCGTCGTGTGCATGACAGCATTGGCGATCTCAAAGCTGCGGTGATTGAGACGTGCGAGTACTTCCAGGCAGACGCCGACACGGGTCTTGATCGGGGCAGTTGCCCATGCGGATGCTGCAGCCTGCGAGGCGGCAATCAGGCTGTTTGCATCGGCCGCCGGATAAGTGACGCCGAGCGACGGGCCGAATGGCGAAACTTCGGCCCCGACAATCCCACTTCCAGGATGACCGGGCAGGTCGAAGGGCCTGCCAAGCTGGGCGTTATAAGACGCCAGACCATCGTCCTTGGCTGTTTCGCCATAAATCTTGCCGCTTGGGATTTCAGGATAGGCCGACCAATAGCCGCGGTCCTGCGTGGCCTTGAGGGCCGCCACAAGGGTCGGCTGGTAGCGGTCAAAAAGGGCATCCATTATATGTTCCTCGCGTGGTGTGGATTTATAATTGACCGGCCGGTCGGTTTATGCAAGAGTTTTTTAATGAACCGCCCGATCCTGGCGGAACTGGAGGAAACATGTCCGAATCCGACACCGTCCTGTCGGCGCTTGCCGATGGCGTCCTTGCCTTGACGCTCAATCGCCCAGACAAACTCAATGCCTTTAACGAGGAGATGCATGTGGCGCTGCGCAACGGCTTCGAGCGCGCTCACAACGATGCGGCGGTGCGCGCCGTGCTCCTGACCGGGGCAGGACGTGGCTTTTGCGCCGGGCAGGATCTCGGTGACCGTGATCCGCGAAAGGGTGGGATAGCCCCGGACCTCGGACGTACCATTGAACTGTTCTACAACCCGCTGATCCGGCTGATCAGGACGCTCGACAAACCAGTCGTCTGTGCGGTGAATGGCGTCGCCGCCGGCGCCGGCGCCAATATCGCGCTTGCCTGCGACATCGCTCTGGCAGCACGATCAGCTCGCTTCATCCAGGCCTTCGCGAAGATCGGTCTGGTACCCGACTCCGGCGGCACCTGGAGCCTGCCACGCCTGCTTGGAGAGGCGCGCGCCAAGGCGCTCGCACTGACGGCTGAACCGCTCGATGCGGAAACGGCGGCGAGCTGGGGCCTGATCTGGAAAGTGGTCGACGATGCGGCACTTCTGGATGAAGCCCATGCGCTTGCCAGCAGACTGGCAGCCGGACCAACGAAGGGTCTCGGCATGACCAAGCGCGCCCTCCAGGCTGCTGCCACCAATTCGCTGGATCAGCAGCTTGAACTCGAACGCGATCTGCAGCGCGAGGCCGGCCGTAGCGCGGATTATGCCGAAGGCGTCGCCGCATTCCTGGAAAAGCGCAAGCCGGAGTTTAAGGGACGATGACGGACCGGGTAGTTCTGACGGCACAGGAGCTTGCCGATGCCTGCGCGGATGCGATGTGGCATGAGGACAATGCCACCCGGCATCTTGGCATGAGAAGAGACCGCGTTGCGCCGGGCCTTTCGGTGATCTCCATGATCATCAGACCCGAAATGACCAACGGACACGGAACGTGCCATGGTGGATATATCTTCACATTGGCCGATTCCGCCTTCGCCTTTGCCTGCAACACGTACAATCAGCGCGCCGTCGCGCAGCATTGCTCGGTCACCTTCATCGCACCCGCCTTTGTCGGCGACCGATTGACGGCGACCGCGCGCGAGGTCTCGCGACGCGGGCGCGGCGGGATCTACGATATCAACGTGACCAATCAGAATGGCGATCACATTGCTGAATTCCGCGGCCATTCGCGCACGGTCAAGGGCACTCTTTTGCCGGACGAGGCGTAAAGCCGCCGGCCGCTTATCTCGGAGGAGACAGACATGGAAGACCTATCACCACGCCCCGGCGACCTTGACGCGATCGAAAGGGCATCGCGCGACGAGATTGCCGCGCTCCAGCTTGACCGGATGAAATGGTCGCTGGTCCACGCCTATGACAACTCATCGTTCTACCGTGTCCGCTTCGATGAGGCAGGCATCCACCCCTCGGATCTGAAGTCGCTCGCCGATCTTGCGAAGTTCCCGTTCACGACCAAGAAGGACCTTCGCGACACCTATCCGTTCGGAATGTTTGCCGTGCCCAGGGAGAAGCTGGTGCGCATCCATGGTTCTTCGGGCACCACCGGCAAGCCGACGGTCGTCGGTTACACACAAAAGGATATCGACACCTGGGCAGACATGGTGGCGCGTTCGATCCGGGCTGCCGGCGGCCGCAGAGGCGACATGGTGCATGTTGCCTACGGCTACGGGCTCTTTACCGGTGGCCTTGGCGCCCACTACGGCGCCGAGCGGCTTGGCTGTACCGTCGTGCCGATGTCCGGTGGGATGACGGAGCGGCAGGTCATCCTGATGCAGGATTTCAAGCCCCGCATCATCATGGTCACGCCCTCATACATGCTTTCGATCCTGGACGAGTTTCGTCGGCAGGGGATCGATCCGCGCGAAAGTTCGCTGGCGGTGGGCATCTTCGGTGCCGAGCCCTGGACCAATGCGATGCGCCAGGAGATCGAACAGTCGTTCGACATGCATGCCGTCGATATCTACGGCCTCTCCGAGGTCATGGGACCGGGCGTTGCCAGTGAGTGCGTCGAGACCAAGGACGGCCTGCACATCTGGGAAGACCACTTCTATCCTGAAATTATCGACCCGGTGACGGGCGAGGTTCTTCCCGACGGAGAGATGGGCGAGCTCGTCTTCACGACCTTGACC
Source organism: Rhizobium sp. BK181 (assembly GCF_014193305.1). Classification (NCBI taxonomy): domain Bacteria; kingdom Pseudomonadati; phylum Pseudomonadota; class Alphaproteobacteria; order Hyphomicrobiales; family Rhizobiaceae; genus Rhizobium; species Rhizobium sp. BK181. The sequence continues at coordinate 18,947 of NZ_JACHZA010000012.1, read as the reverse complement.
AAGGAAGGTCTGCCAATCATCCGCTACCGCACACGCGACCTGACGCGGCTGCTGCCCGGCACGGCCCGTTCCATGCGGCGCATCGAAAAGATTACCGGCCGCTCCGACGACATGATGATCCTGCGCGGCGTCAACGTCTTCCCGACGCAGATCGAGGAGCAGATCCTCAAGTGTCAGGGCCTTGCCCCGCACTTCCAGATCGAACTCAATCGGGCCGGGCGGATGGACCAGATGACGGTTCATGTCGAGTGTACGCCTGACGCAGCCGACGAAATCGCCCGCGCCTCATCGGCAAAATCCCTTGCCCACTACATCAAGAGCATCGTTGGTGTTACCACAAAGATCGAGATTCGCGATCCGGGTGGAGTCGCCCGGTCCGAGGGCAAGGCGAAACGGGTCGTCGACAACAGACCCAAGGAATAAGGACAGACGCTTCCCGGCACGGAGACGTCGGGAAGCGTCATTAAGAGCTTACAGCGGCTTATCGCGTGGAGGGCGCGAGAGAAGGACAGGGACACAGGATCATATGGCACGCACGCGCGCGATCGACTTTGAAGAAAAACAACGCAGCCTTTTGAGCAGCGCCGCTGCCGTCTTTGCAGAGATGGGGATGGAGAAAGCGTCCATGGCCCACATTGCCTCGCGCAGCAACGTCTCCAAGGCTCTCCTCTATCACTATTATCCGAGCAAGGACGCGTTGATATTCGACATCATTCGCAACCATCTCGAGGAACTGGAAGCCGCCGTTGCCGCTGCAGACGAGCCGGGGGCGACACCCCAGCAGCGTCTACGGTTGCTGGTGCGGCAAGTGCTTGAAAACTACAGAGACGCCGACAACGAGCACAAGGTGCAGCTGAACGGCACGAGTGCGCTGTCGCAGGACCAGCTTGATGAGCTACGCGCGATCGAGCGTCGGATCGTCAAGCGCTTCTCCAACACCATCATTGAGATCAACCCGGATCTCAACGCCAGCAAACCTCTCTTGATGCCCGTTACGATGTCGCTCTTCGGCATGATGAACTGGGTCTACATGTGGTTTCGCCCGGGTGGCCCGGTCAGTCGTGACGAGTATGCCGATATCGCCACGACCTTGATCCTCGAGGGCGTAAAGGCTGTCCGATAGGGATACTCAATCCCCGAATTTCAGCCGCTCCAGGATCAAGGGATCATAGTCCGGGGCCCTGATGCGTCGACGCTCTGGCTCCGGCGCGCTAAGCGGCTGGGCTGGCTGAAGCTTTTCCCTGGCCTCAAGTGCGAGGCGTTGATAGACGCCCGTGCCCTGGCGTTTCCAGGCCATTTCCTTCTCGCTGAGTTCGCGAACGACCCGGGCAGGGGAGCCGACGGCAAGGCTGTTTGCGGGGATCTCGGCCCCCGCCTTGACGAAGGCCATGGCGGCAACGATCGAATTTTCCCCGACGATGGCCTCGTCCATGACGACCGCATTCATCCCCACCATTGCATTGCGACCAATCCGACAACCATGCAAAACGGCGCCATGGCCGATATGTCCCTCTTCGCCGATCACCACTTCGACATTGGGGAAGCTATGGACGACGCAGGTTTCCTGGACGTTCGACCCGCGTTCCATCACGATGCGTCCGAAGTCCCCGCGCAATACGGCGCAAGGCCCGACATAGCAGGCAGGACCTACAATGACGTCGCCGATCACCACAGCGGCCGGATGGACGAAGGCCTCCGGATGGATGACGGGCACGACACCATCATAGGAATAGACCTGCGCCATGTCAGTCAGTCCCTTCTTTTGGCGACCATCGTCAACACGTCATATTGAGCGACCGTCGCTGCATTCTGGTTGGTTACCCGGCAGTCCCAGCGCACTTCGCCGTGCTCGGCCCCGATGCGCGGATTGATCTCCTTGCAGGTCAACTGCACCTGCAAGGTATCACCGGGATTGACTGGCGTGAGGAAGCGCAGGTTGTCGACGCCATAATTGGCAAGAACCGGGCCCGGGGCTGGGTCGACAAAGAGGCCAGCGGCAAAGGAAACGATCAGATAGCCGTGGGCAACGCGCCCGTCGAAGAACGGATTGGCCTTGGCCGCATCCTCGTCCATATGGGCGTAAAACGTATCACCGGTGAAGTTGGCGAAATGCTCTATATCTTCAAGCGTCACCGTCCGTGTGCCGGTGACGAGCTGATCGCCGATCTGCAATTCCGCAAGCGACTTGCGGAACGGATGTTCCTGGTCCTTGCGCACCTCGGCATCCGGGACCCAGCGGCCGGTGACCGCCGACAGAAGCGTCGGCGAGCCCTGGACCGCAGTGCGCTGCATGTAGTGCTTGACCCCACGAATCCCGCCCAGCTCCTCGCCGCCGCCGGCCCGTCCAGGACCACCGTGCACAAGGCCTGGCAACGGCGAGCCATGGCCGGTCGAGCTCTTCGCGCTGACGCGATTTCCGATCAGTACGCGGCCGTGGAATGGAGCCATACCAAGGACCACCTCTTCGGCGAAGGCCGGATCGTTGGTGAAGACCGAGGAGACTAGGCTACCCTTGCCGCGGCGGGCAAGATCGACGGCCTCGTCAGCGCTGTCATAGGGCATGACCGTGCTGACCGGACCAAACGCTTCAACGTCATGAACAGCCCGGGCGTGCGAGGGATTGTCGCAATAAAGGAGCACCGGGTTGAGGAAGGCACCAGCTTCGACGTCACCCGAGACGATGCGGGGAATGTCCGGATCACCCGCAACGATCTCGGCGTCGGCCAGGAGATCGCGGATGCGCGCGCGGACCTCGTCGCGTTGGGCAAGGCTAGCAAGCGGTCCCATTCGAACGTTTTCATCGGCGGCATTGCCGAGCACCGTTTTGCCAAGGCGCTCGCCGAGGGCTGAGATCAGAGCGTCGCAATAGGGGCGGGGTGCGATGACGCGACGGATGGCCGTACACTTCTGACCTGCCTTTGCCGTCATCTCTCGGGAGACTTCCTTGACGAAAAGGTCGAACTCCTCAGTACCGGGGGCGGCATCGAGACCGAGAACAGAGGCATTGAGACTATCTGCCTCCATCGTGAAGCGCACCGAGTTGTCGATGATCGCCGGATGGGTTTTCAGCTTGCGGCCGGTCCAGGCCGAGCCGGTGAAGGTGACCACGTCCTGTCCATCGACATGGTCCAGGAGGTCGCCTACGGAACCGCAGACAAGCTGCACCGCGCCTTCGGGAAGCAGGCCCGTTGCAACCATGTGACGTACGACGAGTTCAGTCAGGTAAGCCGTCTGGCTCGCCGGTTTGACGATCGCCGGCATGCCGGCAAGCAGGGTCGGCGCCAGCTTCTCGAGCATGCCCCAGACCGGAAAGTTGAATGCATTGATATGTATGGCGACGCCCTGCAGCGGCGACAAAATATGCCGGGCGGCGAAAGTTCCGTCGCGCGACAGCGGTTCTACTTCTCCGTCAACGAGGACACGCGTGTTGGGCAGTTCGCGCCGGCCCTTTGAGGCATAGGACAGCAAGGTGCCAATGCCGCCATCGATATCGATCCAGCTGTCTGTCTTTGTCGCACCGGTTGCCGACGAGAGCGCGTAGAACTCCTCCTTGCGCTCCATCAATGCTTGGCCAAGTGCCTTCAACATAGCGGCACGCTCGTGGAAAGACATGCGACGCAGTGCGGGGCCTGCCTTTTCTCGGCCGTAACCCACGGATGAGGCAAAGTCGACGCCAGTGGAATCGATTGTAGCCACCGGCACCCCCGTCGAGGCATCAAGTAGCTTAGTGCCATCCTGCGTGCCAGGAACCCAGCGGCCATAGACATAGCTTTCGAGACGACGGGGCGGGTTTGCCAGAACATTCATTGTCTTGTCCTTCCGGGTCAGTTCAGATTGAGCGCGTTAAGCTGCTCGTCAACGGCCGCCTGCCATTGTGAAAGCAGCGCCTCGTTGGGGGTGTGGCGCAGGCCAAAGCGCGCCAACGTCTCGTAGCGCGCCGAGCCGGAGAGCCCGAAGCTTGCAGCAACACGCGGGCGCCAGTAGGAGATCGCTGCTCGCGCCGCTGTCGTCCCGTCTTCACTTTGGACAATTCGCTTCAGTCCCTCGACGCCGAGCTCGGTGTGATGTGCCTCGCGCGGTAAAATGGCACGGAACACTTCGGCAAGCGGCTGATAGGAAACATGGGTAAGCTCGCGCAGCTGGATGGCACTCGCACTGCCCATCAGCACGTTCATGACCACAGCGTCGACCCAGCCCTGCAAGGGATAGTGGAAGACCGAAAGGCGCATGTCACCGCTCTGCCGGGCGGCACCGATGTCGGTTGCGCGGGCTAGCCGGGCGTCCCAGGGATGATGAACCGCATAGCGGCCAGTGTCTGCGCCGAAACTCCCCATGATATCAAGGACCCGACCGGCATGGTCGGTTTTCTCAAGCACTATCTTGGCAGAGGCGATACGTTCCTTGATACCGGGCGCATCGTTGATCGTATCGGCAAACCCGGCAGCACCTGCAAGCTCGCTGTCAACGAAACTTGCCATCAGCCGCAAAAGCTCGCCGCGATAGCGTGGTGGGACGTTGTCAGGCGACGTCAGCGCGCCACCCTTGAGCAGGTATTCCTCGATCGGCATCGTATCGGACATCGGCTATTCCTCCTTCGCTGGCGCGCCTTATTGGTCGTAGCTGACCACGACACGGTCGCTCAGCGGATAACACTGACAGGTCAAGACGTAGCCCTGGCGCACTTCGTAATCCTCCAGCGCGTGGTTGACCTCCATCTCGGTCTCACCCTCGATGACCTTGGCCCGGCATGTGGAACACACACCTGCCTTGCAGGCGTAGGGGGCGTCCATACGGTTCTCCAACGCCGCTTCCAAAAGAGTTTGTCCCTGCTTCGGCATCTTGAAAACACGCGTTGCGCCGTCGAGCGTGACCGTTGCCTCACAGCTCGCGTCGCGATCGTGAGAGGCTGTGCTTTCGGTTTTGCGGCGCGCCCGACCCGGCTGCGAGGATGCAAAGAGCTCGAACTTGATCTGCTCGTCGCGCATCCCGTGATCGCGAAGCGCGGCTGCGATCGTCAGCATCATCGGTTCGGGACCACAGATGAAGGCCGTGTTGACGGATTTGAGGTCAACCCAATGCCGGAAGAGCGCCGCACATTTGTCCGCATCGATCCGGCCGGTGAAGAGGTCGATATCCTGTGCCTCGCTTTCCAGAACATGCAGAATTGACAGGCGGCCAAGGTAGCTGTTCTTCAGGTCATCCAGTTCCTCGCGGAACATGATCGAACTGATCTGACGGTTCGCGTAGACGAGCGTGAAGCGCGATTTCGGTTCACGCGCCAACGTGGTTTTGATGATGGAAAGAACCGGTGTAATCCCGCTGCCGGCAGCAAATCCGAGGTAGTTCTTGGATATTTCGGGTTCGATCGCGGTGAAGAAGGCCCCCGTTGGCGGCATGGCTTCAAGCGTATCACCGATTTGCAGTTCCTCGTTCGCCCAGGTCGAAAAGCATCCGCCATCCACCCGCTTGATGCCGACCCGCAGTACACCCTCGTCGCGCCCGGCACAGATCGAATAGGATCGGCGCAACTCCTCGCCGTCAAACTTGCGACGGAACGTCAGGTACTGTCCCTGCGTGAAATCGAACGAGCTTCGGTCCTGGTCAAGCGGAGCGAGCGTGACAACCACGGCATCACGCGTCTCGCGCCTGACGTCGGTGACCTGAAGAGAATGGAAACGTGCCATGTTACGGACCTCACGAGGCAAAAGTCAGATGCACTTGAAATAATCGAATGGTTCCAGACAGTCGGTACAGCGATAGCTCGCCTTGCAGGGCGTCGAACCGAACTGGCTGATCTTTTCCGTCTTCGTCGACCCGCACCGCGGACAGGCGATCGTCAGATTGGAGCGGCCGGATAGGCGATCGGCGCGCAGGCGCAGGAGGCCATCTATCGCGGTACCATCAACGGGTGGCGTGATACCGTAGGCCTTGAGCTTTTCGCGACCATCGGCACTAATCCAGTCCGTCGTCCACGCCGGCGAAAGCTGACGCTCGAGCCGCAGCTTATCGATCCCCTTGTCGTGTAGAGCCCGCTCGATATCCAGGTTGATGATCGCGGTTGCCGGACAGCCCGAATAGGTCGGTGTTACTGTCACAACCAGCGTGTCGCCTTCAAAAGCGATGGCTCGGATAATGCCGAGATCGACAAGCGAGATCACCGGGATTTCCGGATCCGGAACCTCCCCAAGCCACTGCCAGACATCTGCGGTCGATGGCAAAGTCGCGGTCGTCATAACCGCCTCCCTCCGTTACCAGGTCGCGCCCGGATAAGCCCGCTGCAAAAACTGCAGGTCAGCGAGGATGAAGCCCATGTGTTCGGTATGAACACCGCGTTTGCCGCCCTTGTGCATGTAACCGTCCGTCGGCTTCTTCAGTGTCGCCTCTGACAGTGCCTCGCCAACCAGTTCGTCCCACGCAGCTTTCAGGCTCTCGGGTTCCGGCGCGATGCCCGCCTCGGCCAGCTCCACGTCGGACGTGTCGCCCATAAAAAGCTCGCCGGTATAGGCCCAGAGGTCGTCAAGTGCGCCCTGCATGCGGCGATGGCTTTCGGCAGTACCGTCGCCAAGGCGGATGATCAGGTCACGGCTGCGATCGAGGTGGTAGGCAACTTCCTTGGTGGCTTTTTCGGCAATGTCTGCAATGCGTTTGTCGGTCGAGCCGCAAAGTGCCTTCAGCATGAGGAAGTGCCAGGCGTCAAAGAGAAACTGACGCATCAGCGTCGTCCCAAAATCGCCGTTCGGACGCTCGACGAGCAGAACGTTGCGGAAGTCGCGAGCATCACGCAGATAAGCAAGATTGTCGGCGCTGCGACCACGACCTTCGATCTCTCCGGCAAGGCCGAGCCAAAGCTGCGTCTGACCGATCAGATCAAGCGCCGTATTGGAAAGCGCGATGTCCTCTTCAAGGGCCGGTGAATGCCCGCACCATTCTGAAACGCGATGACCGAGGATCAGTGAATTGTCGCCGAGACGGGTCAGGCACTCGAAAAGAGTCGCGTCACTGACTGATATATTGGAGATCGCGCTCATCACATGTGCCCCACTTCATCCGGAATGTCGAAGAAAGTCGGATGCCGATAGACCTTCGAATTCGACGGATCAAACAGCGGGCCCTTGTCGGACGGCGCGCTGGCCGTGATGTCGCTGGACCGAACGACCCAAATGCTCACACCTTCATTGCGACGAGTGTAAACGTCACGGGCGTTGTTGACGGCCATCTCGGCATCGGGCGCATGAAGGCTGCCAACATGCCGGTGATTCAAGCCGTGCTGGCCACGGATGAAAACTTCCCAAAGGGGCCATTCGCTGGACATGGTTGTTTCTCCCTGCTCGCATTTCCTCGGCCGAAGGCGCGAGATCGCGGATTTGTTACGATAGCAACTACTCAAAGAGCGCCTCGCGGCGTTCTGACATTATTCGGCGGCGACCTGCGCAGCGGCACGACGCGATTTCATCTTGTCGGCATGTGCAACGAGACCGTCACGGAACCAAGCGCCGTCGTTCCATGCCTTCTGCCGTGCGCCAAGGCGCTCGGCATTGCACGGACCGTTGCCAGCGATGACGGCGAAGAACTCGGTCCAGTCAGGTTCGCCGAAATCATAGCCACCCTTTTCCTCGTTCCACTTCAGATCCGGGTCCGGGACCGTGAGGCCGAGGTATTCTGCCTGCGGTACCGTCTGGTCGACGAACTTTTGGCGCAGCTCGTCGTTGGAGTTCTGCTTGATCTTCCAAGACATCGATTGTGCGGAATGCACCGATGCGTCATCGGAGGGGCCAAACATCATCAGCGATGGCCACCACCAGCGGTTCAAGGCGTCCTGGACCATTTCCTTCTGCGCGGGCGTTCCCTTGACCATCTTCATCAGGATGTCGAAGCCCTGGCGTTGATGGAAGCTTTCCTCCTTGCAGATGCGGACCATGGCACGGGCATAAGGCCCGTAGGAACAGCGCTGCAACGGCACCTGGTTCATGATCGCAGCACCATCGACCAGCCAGCCGATCGCGCCGATGTCTGCCCAGTTCAGCGTCGGGTAGTTGAAGATCGAGGAGTACTTTGCCTTGCCACTATGCAGCTGTTCATACATTTCGTCCCGGCTAATTCCGAGCGTTTCAGCGGCACAGTATAGGTAGAGCCCGTGTCCGGCCTCATCCTGCACCTTGGCGAGTAATATCGCCTTGCGCTCCAAGGTGGGCGCTCGGGTGATCCAATTGCCTTCCGGCAGCTGACCGACAATCTCGGAATGGGCGTGCTGGCTGATCTGACGCATCAACGTCTTGCGATAGCCTTCCGGCATCCATTCCTTTGGCTCGATCTTCTGGCCGGCGTCGACCCGTTCCTGGAAGGCGCGTTCGACGGGATCCATTTCGTCGAGCGTCTTGACGTGGGCGCTGTCGGTCTTGACCATCTGTGCGTACATCGTTTGTCTCCCTTGCCTTCGCGCGTCAGACGCGCTCGAGGATGATGGCGATGCCCTGGCCGACGCCGATGCACATCATGCAGAGCGCATAGCGGCCGCCACGGCGGTGCAATTGGTAGGTTGCGGTCGTTACCAATCGGGCCCCGCTCATCCCGAGTGGATGCCCCATTGCGATGGCACCACCATTCGGATTGACATGGGGCGCGTCATCGGGAAGGTCCAGATCGCGCAGCACGGCAAGCGCCTGCGCAGCAAATGCCTCGTTAAGTTCGATCACGTCCATCTGCCCGATAGCGAGTCCAGCACGTGCGAGGACTTTCCGGGCAGCTGGCGCCGGGCCCACTCCCATGATGCGCGGCTCAACGCCGGCTGCAGCCATCGCGACGATGCGTGCTTTCGGCGACAACCCCTGTGTTCTTGCAACTGCCTCGCTTGCGATAACGAGGGCCGCAGCGCCATCGTTGACGCCCGAAGCATTGCCCGCGGTGACACTGAGGTCCGCACCGTTGACGCCTTTGAGCCTTGAAAGTTGCTCGGCAGTCGTGCCCGGACGGGGATGCTCGTCGCGGTCAACAACAACTGCATCGCCCTTCTTCTGAGCTACCCGGACTGAGACCAGTTCGTCTGCAAACAGGCCAACCTTCTGCGCAGAGGCCCACCGCGCCTGGCTGCGGGCGGCAAAGGCGTCCTGATCGGCACGGCTGACGCCAAAATCTTCAGCTACATTGTCGGCCGTCTCTGGCATGGAATCGACGCCAAATCCCGCCTTCATTTTCGGATTGATGAAACGCCAGCCGATCGTGGTGTCGTAGACCGCGTTTGCCCGGGAGAAAGCACTGTCTGCCTTTGGCATCACGAAAGGCGCTCGGCTCATGCTCTCCACACCACCCGCGACAACGAAGTCGCAATCACCTGCGCGGATCGCCCGCGCTGCCATTCCGACGGCATCCATGCCGGAACCGCACAGCCGGTTGATCGTGGTTGCGGGGACGGTGACCGGCATTCCGGAAAGCAGCACTGCCATGCGGGCGACGTTGCGGTTGTCTTCACCCGCCTGATTAGCACAGCCGAGGATAAGATCATCGACCCTGCTCCAGTCCACACCCCTATTTCGTTCCATAAGGGCAGCGAGTGGCAAGGCTGCGAGATCGTCCGCGCGCACCGAAGAAAGTACGCCGCCATAGCGGCCGATGGGTGTGCGAACGGCATCGCAGATGAACGCTTCCGGCATGCGCAATTTCCTCCTGCTCCCGATCGGCTCTCGCATCAAATACATTAACCGACCGATCGGTCATGTATTTAGCACGCACTATGTCACAGATCAATGAAAATTTCCGATAAGTTGTGACGTTTAAATTCACCCCGAAATTCTAACACAAAACCAGCATGTTCGTGACCTTGGGAGCGCATCAATGCAAGCGCTGCCGGCGGCGAAGCGGGCAGGGCACCGAATCCACGAGGGAAGGCTCGCCAAGTTGCTGCTGCCTGTTCGCAAGCGTCATGGTTGGCTGCTGGCTCCGTGGGCGCCGGTACGGTGAAGGGACGACGGGAACCTTCGGATCCGACCCAGTAGCCGACGCACCTCGCACGCGCTCGGGTCAAGCACATGTGCGCCGACAGGAACGTCATGCGGCCGGCGCTTGCCTTCAGCAAAACCTCGGTCCGCTGCAGATAACGCAACCGCAGTCATCCCATTCGCAGTCTCCGCCGTCATCGGTGAGAGAGTGACACTCCTACTTTGCAGACGCAGGACACTTTTGTCTTGCCGTGGACGCCGCCGGTCGATTTTCAAACAAGATAAGGCGAGGGTGCTTTGGCATTGACCGCGTCAGGGCAATCGTTTCAGCAATCGAATCCTGTTTCCCGGCGCAAACGCGACGATCTTGTCCTGCTCCAGAGCATAGAGGATTGCCATGATTTCTTCCTGAGAAAACCCAGCTGCGTTCAAGGGAACAGCAATGTCGAACAGGTTGATTGTCATGTCTGGCTTCAGCTTTAGTGCGCGCAGCTTCTCGGTCACGGCAGCTTCTGTATCCTCAAATCGGCTCATAACGCGATCCAAGCAGGGACCCGACTGAAAATGCGCTTGTCCCGTTGTCCGCTCTCAAAGCCAGATCCGACGATCGCTACATCCACTATCACTGGTTTGATGGCGCTTCCACCCGATGGTTGAGCGGCCTCCGCATGTTCGCCGCTCATTGCTGGTTGAAACCGGGCGTAATACCGGGAGAGGCGTCGCCCGCCAATTTACCGTCGGTGTTCTCGCCAACAGCTTCTCTACGCCGATTTCTGAGATATTCGGCGATGCCGCCACCACATGCTCTGTAGAGATCTGCGGCCAAATAGCCGGCAGCTTCCGCTTTCGCCCGAATGATCTCGGCTTGCTGTTCCAGGGCGGGTTCCCCATCGAAATTCACATCGTCATTGTCTACGTTCTCTTCGAGCCAGTCTAGGATGTTCTTCATGGCGTTCTCCGCTGTTGCACGGCGGCGCATTCGGGCCGCGTCATGGTGCGATAACGTCCGACATCGGCGAGGGTTGCGGATTGTAGCCGGGTGCGCGCGCAGAAATCTCCTATGTCGGTTACTGCCGTTCGGCGGCCGGGTGAGATTCTCAGCCCCTGCAAGTCACTGGCCGAGATCGACGATCTTCTACCGATGCCATGGCCCTCTGGATCGGCGTCCTTACGCCTATGACGAACTAGGCGGCCTTTTAGCGATTTTTCTCCAACTCCATGACTGCTATAATTAAACAAGCTTTGGCCATCACGTTGAAGGGAGCGGCCATGGGAGGTGAGTGGACGAAACATTCCTTACTCCTAGCTTCGGCAACAGCGGGGTGGCTCGCATTTGCCGTAGCGACCGAAGCGACACCACTCGATGAGTTGGTTGCGGCCGCCAAGGCTGAAGGCCAGCTCAACGTCATCGGTTTGCCCCACGACTGGTGCGGGTACGGTGCCATCATCGACGGTTTCAAGACAAGGTTCGGGATACCGGTGATCGAGCTTTCGCCGGACATCGGATCCACCAAGGTGATCGACGAGATAAGAAACGCGCGGGCGGTGAGTGCTGCGCCTGCGCCTGACGTGATAGACGTTGGCCACCCTTTCGCTTCGTCAGCGAAAAAGGAGGGGTTGCTTCAGCCCTACAAAGTGAGGACCTGGGCGACCATCCCGGACGCCGCCAAGGATGCGGACGGATACTGGGCCGGCGCCTACTATGGAACGATCGCGATAGAGGTGAACACGGACATCATCAGGATATTGCCGACCAATTGGGCGGATCTTCAAAAGCCTGCATATAAGGGCGCGGTTGGTCTAGCCGGGGATCTTGGTTCCAATCAGGCAATCCAGAGCATTTTCGCCGCCGGCCTTTCGGCAGCGGGCGGCAACCATGAGACGGCCGCCGAATTGGGGCTGACGTTTTTCGCCACCCTCCATGAGAAAGGAAACTTCGTCTCGCTCGTCGGCAATCTCGCTACGCTTGTCGACGGACGAACGCCGATCCTCATCCGTTGGGACTATCTTGCTATTGCGGACCGCGAGAGACTGAAGGACAAGAGCAGGATCGAAATCATCAGGCCGAAGACCGGCGTGGTCGCGGGGGTTTATGCGCAGGCGATCAGCGCTTTCGCCGCACATCCGAATGCCGCCCGTCTGTGGCTCGAGTACCTGTACTCGGATGAAACCCAGCTCATGTTCGCCGACGGCCATTGCCATCCAATTCGTTCAGGGGAAATGGTCCGCAGTGGCAGGATGCCCAAATTGCCGATGCCTGAGGCACAATCCCGAGGTTCAGGCACCGAGGCCGATCCACTCTTTCCAACGGTTGAAGAGCAGGAACGGGCGAGGGATGTCATCATCGACCGTTGGGGCAGCGTCGTCGGGGTGACGATCGATTGCGACTCGAAGGGCACTGCTGCCGATATCCCTATGGTTTTCAATGATATCCCCGTCGGACAGTGCTCAATACCTAATCCATAACGACCGTGTATGGCACGGTTGGCCTGCTGATCAAGTTCATGGTGACCATGTCGCCCACCCAGCAGCCGCTGCTCAATCTCGCGCGAGCGCTTCCGTGACCGCCGGGTTCCATCCGAGACGGCACGGGCGACCAAGTGCTCGGATGCGAGAGTGCCGAGTGCTTGAGGCTTCCACGGCAGGACGTCTAGGAATGGGGCCTAGGAAAGGCGCCGGAGGTTCGAGAGCCGCTCGTCAACAAGGGACGACATCAGGACGTCGCCGGGAGATCCCACGCAAAAGTGTGGTGGACCAGGCAGGCATAAGATATAAAGAGCCCCACCTGAACGCGGAGCAGGTGGGGCACCCCCGCGACTGGGCCGAGGGAGGACGGGGAATTGCGGGCCGGTTCTTCCTGTCCCGAACAAGCCCTCCCGGCATTTGTTCCACGCAATGAGCCCCTTGGCTTGCCGGTCTGATTGGCCTCAGGGAAACTCGAAAGCGATGCCCGCATCCATCGCCGCGGCTAGAAAGGCATATTGAGCCGCCTCGTTTGTCACGGTGCCATTCCCAACGCCCTGAGATGCTTCCATCGCTTCGAGAAAGGAGGAACTATCTTGTATTGGCCAATCGGACGACAGCAGATGCAGCGCGTCCGTTGCCGAAGCGGGGTTCCCGGAACCATCTAATGACGAGCATATTATGTTTATTACAATTTATAATTGCAAAAGTGGCATAATCTATCTTATGGAACACCCTTGTAGCCGCAAGTTAAAGTGTCCTGATGAAAATCGAATGCCGAGTTTTCCCAAACGAACCGCTGGCATCCGCAATGAGAACCTCGAATCCTCCGTGTCGCGTCCAGCCAAATATTCTACGGGCGAGCGATTGATTGGATTCGTCCAACAAAGTGGTCGCCTATCCGATCCTTTTGGCAAGATGGTATCTGTGCCGACCAGCGCCACCGCCGTCTACTTTGAGCAGTTACATACGTACTACGACATGTCCTCTCGCGACAGAGTCGACCAACGGTATCGGAAACCTATTTTGCGCTTGTCTCAGAAATCAAGGGCTCAAGAGCGGTGGAACCTCGCCTGGCGATCAGTTGTTGCGATCGGTGTCGTTGGACACCAATTGCCCCACATCGGAAGTGCGATACATCGTGACAATTCGAAGGATTTCTTCGGCGTCTGTGATTGTCATCTTCGAAAAGCTTCCGCCATTTCAGCGCATGAATTCAAGCAATCGCACACATGCGACCGCCTTTCCTGGATTGATAGATGTCCGTTTTGCTTTGGTCATCGCGTATTTGAATGGCGAACGTCCAATTGCGTCAATAGCCGGTGAGATTAGCAACGGTCATGTCGAGGGTTCGGTGACAGGTTGTTTTTACAACCTATGCTTGTTGCAACTAACACTTCGAAAGAGCCTAGGTAGCCTCGCGCCTAGTTGGCTGAAACTCGAGCGGGAAAGCAATGCGGGACGCTTCAGACTGCACGGCTCCGGACTCGAACAGCGCTGCTGTCAATCGCCGAACGGATCTGTCGCTGGCGCGCATTTAAGGGTCACGATCTCGGGACGTTCCGGTTCTCCTAGATAAAGAGTAGGGCCGTCAGTACCGCTTCAAAGCTTGGCGGACGCATTTCCTCCCGTGCCCATATCAGTACGCGGTCACGCTACGTGTGCGGCTGCATGTGATGCCTCATAAAATCCAACTGATCGATGCAGGTTTCGAGAAAAATTCCGCGAAGCTCGCAAGAGCGCCTTCGCTGAGTGTTCCACGGCCATCAAGGCTGCCGCGACGCGGCTCGCCGCATGAATGAAGGTGCGCCTTGTATTCCCCTCTCCCGTCGCAGAGACCAAGCGGCACCGACCAAAGGCACTTACTGGTGATCGCGGATCCCAAGACAGCGTCGGATACAAGTCGGGCGACATGGCCGTTGCCATCGCAAGTCTACATTGAGGCAATCGGCTGAGGCCAACAATCAGCGCGATAAAATGATCTTCTTGCACGAAGAGCGCAAGTCCGCAAGATTCGTTCTGCTCGAACTCTCAGGAAGTGGTCGCTCGATATGTTCAAGTGGCTGGCGCGGCTCCGCAGGAGCATCCAGATTCTGCCCGACGTCAACCCTTCGCCTGACGAAACCGAGGCGGCGTACATTCCAGGCTTTGAATGCCAGTCAAGCAGCCTGGATCATTCGCGTAGTATCCAAGGAGTGTTCAGCAGGTGGCACGACAAGGAGGATGTCATCGGCGATCCGCCACTGTGGCGACTTTTCATGGACGACGAGCGGAAGTGGTCCGCACAGGGAAGGTTCGCCGGGAAAGATATCAACTGTGGGCATTATTTCGCTTTGTCACCTAAGGCAGCCCTCTCGGAGGCCCAACACTATGAGATGCAAATCGAGAACGCGGCATTCGTGGAAGCGGATGCATCGTTCGACAAAATCTTGAATCTTACAGAACCCGCTGCACGACGCCGCGCATACGAGGCCGTAACCGAGGCATCGTATCGTGCGGATACGTTCATCGCTGAGGAGATGGCCGAAGAGGTAACGGGCGGCACAAGCTTGACTGACAACGTTGGGAAGTGGGCAATTGGTTCGGGTTACGAAGGCATTCTCTACTTCGCCCCGAGGCTAATATGGGGACCTACTACCAAGGCTGTCGCTGAGACACGACCACCGAGGCCTTGGGACCCTAGCCTCCTTGAATACTGGGAAGACGTCACCCGCGCTCACCGCGATGTGAACATAGTCATCTTTCGAAGCCGATACCTGACGTCCTGTGTTCGTCGCCACAGAACGGACAATGGACCTTGGATGGACAACGAACAATTCGGTAAGGCCGAAGAGGAGATCGAGGCGGCGCTCGCTGACCATCCGCACTATCGGAAATTCGACGAGACATACCAAGCGAAGAAGCGGCGATTTAGGCTCGTAAGCGTCCGCTACAATGACATTGACTGAGTTGAAACGGCGTCGCAGCTGCTCAATCAACGCTGGCCGATACGAAGAACTCGGAACGTGGTGGACGGAAGACTCAGACTCGTCATTAATGCGCGGTGGGAGAACGTCGGATGTATAAAAAGCGGCTATTCATCAGCTTCGATTATGACAACGACGAAGCGCTCAAAACCCTGCTGGTTGGACAAGCAAAACATCCGGATAGCCCTTTCGAGCTGGCGGATTGGTCAATCAAAGAGGCGATAGACGTCCGGTGGAAAGACAAAGCTCGCCTGCGTATTCGGTCGGTAGATGTCGTCGCCGTAATCTGCGGGCAGCACACAAATACGGCAACGGGTGTCAGCGCCGAAATCGCCCAGGACAATAATGTCCCGTATTTTCTGCTCTGGGGCTATTTCGGGAAGTCCTGTGTGAAACCGATCGCCGCGTACGCGTCCGACACTATGTACCGCTGGACATGGGATAACCTGAAGCTTTTAATTAGGGGTAGCCGTTGAAAGTTCCGGCGCCGGTGCAGAAGCCATTCGCTTCCGGGGGGGGAAGGCGATGAAAGACCGCAAGGCACTGATCGTGGGGATCGATTACTACGAGCGTTTCACCCCGCTCCGGGGTTGCGTGGCGGATGCGCAGTCGGTCGCTCAAGTGCTAGAGAAACACGAAAACGGGGACTTGAATTTCCAAACGCCCCGAAAACTCCTGGGCACCGATAAATTGACGTCGGTCGACCGAAGGCAGTTTCGAGACAGCATCGTCAAGCTATTTTCCGGGAAGCCCGAAATCGCGCTCCTGTATTTCGCAGGCCATGGGTATATTGACGCAGCGGGCGGCTTTCTTTGTCCGAGCGACTGTCGGGATGGAAGCGATGGCATTCCGCTTCTCGAGGTTATGAACCTCGCGAAGCAATCCGGTGCCGCTAACAAGATCATCATTTTGGACAGCTGCCACGGAGGGATCATCGGTAACAAGCAAGCCGGCTCCGGCACTACCGAACTTGACCCTGGTTTCACCATTCTTACGGCGTCAAGCGAAGTGCAATACGCTCACGAGGGCGGCAATGGCGCACCGGGCGTCTTCACCAACCTACTGGTTGACGCCCTTGAAGGTGCGGCCGCCAACCTCGTCGGGGATATCACCCCTGGCAGCGTATACGCCCACATCGATCAATCCTTGGGACCATGGGGCGGCCAACGACCGGTTTTCAAGACCAACGTGGAATCCTTCGTTTCGCTCAGAAAGGCCCGGCCGCCTATCGCCCTGAATGAACTGCGCCAATTGCCAGAGCTTTTTCCAACACAAAACCATCAATTCCAGCTCGACCCCTCCTTCGAGCCCGAGCGGACGACCGACCAGGAAGCAGACTCCACGTTTCCGAAACCCGATCCAACCAACAACGCGGTTTTCGCGACACTCCAAAACTTCGCTCGAGTCAATCTTGTTCGGCCCGTGGGAACGAAGCACATGTGGCATGCCGCGATGAGTAGTCAACATTGCGAGTTGACGACACTCGGCAAGCACTACCGCAGATTAGTCGACGAGGGCCTTATCTAGGGAGATGGCTATGATTTCCGGGATTTCCCAGTTGATTGAAGAGCTTGCGGCGATAGAGCATGCCCGTTGGGCCCATTGGCAACGTTACGTCCATTCATCCTGTGAACGGCAGCCAGACGGTTCGCTAATCATTCCGAAGGAACTGGTTCGACGGTGGGAATTGCAGATAGAAACGGGATACTCTGATCTTTCGCCTGAGGAGAAGGCGAGCGATCGCGAACAGGTGATGAAGTACCTTCCCCTGATCGAGCGGTGGATTTCCTCAAGGGACAAGGCCCGGTGATGAGCGAAGATTTCGAGACGTTCAGAGACCCATTGCTGTCGGTCTTTCAGTCGGCTGTCGAGGAGATCGGTCAGAGGCTGGATGCGTCACACATCGGTGCTCGACGCCGAGGGCTGCAACGATCGGCATCAAGTCAGGCGAGAGAGGACGCCCGCAATATCGCTCGGCGAGAGGCAGGTTTGCCCGAACTCTACGACGGACCGCGTCCAAGGGACCTCCAGCTTCGAAGCGTCCCCCGTCTCTGTTCTGAGCTAGCGCTGCGATACCTAAAGGCGCTTTCCCGGAATGACAAAATGTCGCTTCAACAGGTCGCGGACGAATATGCCGGAAGTCCTTGTGACGGTGAGTGGATAACTTGCCTGGAGGAGTATCACCGTTACTTTGGGCCGGAAGGAGATCGCGCGGAAATCCCCTATATTCGGCCCGCGGACGTGGGGGATCGGATCATTTCAATCGCCGCTGATGCCAGTATCGCGCTGATGGCGGACTGGGGAACGGGCAACAACCCCGCATTTGAACTGCTCAGGGCCATCACAGATTTCGACCCTCAGGTCCTTATTCACCTTGGCGACATCTACTACTCGGGTACACCGCACGAGTGCCGGGAGAACTTCCTCGCTCCTGTCGAGAAAATCTATCGCAAGGGCACCGATAAAGCAGTCTACACCCTTTCCGGAAACCACGACATGTACTCCGGCGGGCTCGGCTTTTACGAACTGGTTCAGAGCCTGAACCCGGAACCCAAGGATCAGGGGGCGAGCTTCTTCTGCCTGAGGTCGACCGACGAGAATTGGCAGCTGCTGGCGTTGGATACCGGGAAGCACGACTACAGCCCGTATGGCGTCGGCGACGCCCTCGTCACTATCGACGACGATGAACTGGATTGGCATGTGAAACGGATGGAGGAGTTTCAGGGGAAGACAATTCTCCTCTCCCATCACCAATTGTTCTCCGCCTACTCCGAGGTCGGGCCAAAACTGGCGACCGGAAAGCGGAAGGCTACGAACCCGCATCTTTTGAGAGCGTTCAACGAGCTTTCGGCAAAAGGCGAGATTTCGGCCTGGTTCTGGGGCCATGAACATTCGCTCAGTATCTACCAGCCCTTTGAGGGGGTGCAGCGCGGCCGGTGCATTGGGCACGGAGCAATCCCCGTCTCCATCAAGGACGAGATCTACAAGCCGAGACATGATCTCGACCATATACCCGAGCTAATGAAGAACACCGAACTCGGAACGAACGGGAGCGTCTGGAATCACGGTTTCACCCTGCTCTCCTTCGCTGCGGACACATGCAAAGCGGCGTATTATGAGTTAAATAATTCCGTGCCACGTGAGGTGTTTACGGAGGAATTCTAAAGTTACCGGAGAACCACAACGCGCCGCTTACGCAAGTCGCCGGGCAGCTCGCCTTGTCCAACTGGCTCGAAGAAGCGCTTAGCCGACGTTAAACACGATGGCTCCGGATTGGCGCGCCACCAATGCCCTCCCCGCCCGCGAGCCTTTCATTGATTTGCCAGGGACAGTCGTTTCCGCTCGATCATCGCGTCGATACGTCTTCCCATCTCTGTCGCGGAAATGACTGGCCCTTTCAAACGCCGTGACCTTGCCCCGTTGAAATAATCCATTTTGAAGTAAGCTCTGGCCCATTGAGAGGACCAGGGAATGAAGCGCAGCCGTTTCACAGACGAACAGATTATCGGCATTCTGAAGGAGCACGAGGCGGGTACGCCGGTCTCGGAGCTTTGCCGCAAGCACGGCGTCAGCGATGCCAGCATCT
>NZ_JACHZA010000011.1:0-181485 GCF_014193305.1 Rhizobium sp. BK181 | reverse complement strand
CAGCAGACCACGACGACAGGACAACAAGGCCAGCAAGGCTCCAGGGGAACACCGCGATGATCACCACCACCAGCGACAAGACCGGCACCGACAAGACCGGCACCGACAAGACCGGCACCGACAAGGCCGGCAGCGACAAGGCCAAGGCCGCCGACAAGGCCAGGCAGAACGCCCGGCAGTTCGGCATCACCTCGCGCATCGTCGCCTCCTCGGCACTGGCCGGCGTGCTGGTCTTCGGCATCGGCGGCTGGGCCGCCCAGGCGAAGCTGTCGGGCGCCGTCATCACCCATGGCCAGGTGGTCGTCTCCGAGCAGGTCAAGACCATCCAGCACCGCGACGGCGGCATCATCGCCGCCATCCGCGTCGACAACGGCACCGTCGTCAAAAAGGGCGACGTCCTGCTCGTCCTCGACGACACCCAGACCCGCGTCGAGCTGTCGATCGTCAAGGCGCAGCTGCAGCAGCTGACCGCCGCCCATGCCAGGCTGGTGGCCGAGCGCGACGAGGCAGACACCGTCGACTTCGCGGCGCTCGACCTGTCCGCCGCGGTGATATCAGGCGAGACCAGGCTGTTTGAGGCCAACCGCCGCATGGTCGCCAACCAGAAGGAACAGCTGCGCCTGCAGATCGTCCAGCTCGACGAACAGGTGCGCGGCTTCAAGGCGCAGAGCCGCTCCAACGACAGCGAGGCCGAGATCGTCGAGCAGGAGCTCGCCAAGACCGAGAAGCTGCTTCAAAGCCAGCTGGTGCCGATCTCGCAGAAGCGCGACCTGTTGCGCCAGCGCGCCCGCATCGAGGGCAGCCGCGGCGAGTTGATTGCCAAGGTCGCCGAGGCCGAGGGTGAGATCAGCGAGCTCAACATGAAGCTCATCTCCATCGACCAGACCACCCGCAAGGAGGCGCAGACCGAGATCGTCAACCTGCTCGCCAAGATCGCCGAGCTCAACGAGCGCGAGATCGCCGCCCGCGACCGCCTCACCCGCATGGAGGTGCGCGCCCCCGTCGACGGCTTCGTCTATGACCTGCAGGTCCACACCATCGGCGGCATCATCGCGCCGGGCGCCACCGTCATGTCGGTCGTCCCGAAAAGCGAGCACCTCAGCATCGAGGTCCGCATTCCCCCCGTCGACATCGACCGCGTCTCACCCGGCCAGCCGGCCCGCATGCGCTTCACCGCCTTCAACCAGCGCACCACCCCGGAACTGCACGGCAAGGTCGACGTCGTCGCCGCCGCAACCACGCTTGATCGCGCCACCGGCCAGCCCTACTACCTCGCCTCCCTGTCGCTTAACGACCAGAACCTCCTCAAGGACAACAAGCTCATCCCCGGAATGCCCGTCGAGGTCTTCGTCCAAACCGCCGAGCGAACCGCCCTCTCATACCTCCTCAAGCCATTCACCGACCAAATGATGAAGGCATTCAGAGAGGAATAAGGGGCAAGAAGGGAGACGCAGCGGCAGGCAGATGCCATCATGGCGGTCGGATCGTGGAAAGCGCCCCAAGCCGAACGGATCGATGACGCTTCTACGCATTTGGTATCCCTGAGCGCCCCTAAGCAAAAAGGGCGCTGCGAAGGACAACAAAGTCGATCAAATGATTTCGATATGGTGCGAGCGACGGGGATCGAACCCGTATGACCGAAGTCGAGGGATTTTAAGTCCCTTGCGTCTACCAGTTTCGCCACGCTCGCGCAGGCTCCTCCTTCAACGACTGATGCGATTCAGTCAAGAGCGCCAAGGCCTGTCACGGTCGCGAAAGGTTTGCTGCCGACTTGGCGATGCGGATCTTGTTCAATAGGCAACCGATCGACACGCCCAGGGATGCGCCGAGAATCTTCACGGCGGCATCATGCAGGCGCGCGTGGCGCGTCGGAGACAAATATTGCAGGTATTCAATCGCCAAGGCGCCGGCAACCAGGAGAAAGGCAACCACTATCCAGTGCCGCGGATAGGCAATCGCGAACATGAAGCCGACGACCAAGTAGGCTAACGCGCGGTCGAGATTGACCGAGGTTACCGTATGTGGCCGCAGCCCGATCGGCGACAGCGTGACGAAAATAATCGCCGCGAGAAGCAGCCAAGCGATCGGTCGTGCAAATTTACTTGAGATCATTGCTGCGATGTAGCCTCATCGCGGATGAATTGGTAGCGCACAATTGCGTTATTGTATCGGCCGCAGTACCGCTCGAAAGGATGACGATCTGAGTAAACAATATTGGCCGATATGGGCTTTTTCCCGCAGCCCGCTTATGTGATAGCGGCAACGGCAACAGGAATAGATGAATGACCGTGACCAGACAGGATGTCGAGAGCGCCGAGACGGCAATGCGTAGCCTCTTTCCAGCAACGCCGCTGCAGCTGAACGAACATCTGTCGGCGCGTTATGGCGCCGACATCTGGCTTAAGCGCGAAGATCTGTCGCCGGTACGCTCCTACAAGATTCGCGGGGCGTTCAATTTCTTCCGCAAGGCGATCGCCGAGGGTGCCGGCAACAGGACCTTCGTATGCGCCTCGGCCGGCAATCATGCTCAGGGCTTTGCCTTCGTCTGCCGGCATTTTGGCGTGTCCGGCGTTGTTTTCATGCCGGTGACGACGCCGCAGCAGAAGATCGACAAGACCCGCATATTCGGGGCGGAGTTCATCACCATCAAGCTGACGGGCGATTTCTTCGATCAATGCTACCAAGCCGCTCGCGACCACGTCGACGCCATCGACGGCGTCATGGTGCCGCCTTTCGATCACCCAGACATCATCGAGGGCCAGGCAACGGTTGCCGCGGAAATCCTCCAGCAGCTCCCTGACGGGACGGTCCCTGACATCATCGTAATGCCGGTCGGCGGCGGTGGTCTCGCTGCAGGTATCACCGGCTATCTCGATGGCGTCATGCCTAAGTCCGGCTTCATCTTCACGGAGCCGGCAGGGGCACCGAGCCTGAAGCGAAGCATCGAGGCTGGGCACTTGGTGACGCTGAGCAAGGTTGACAATTTCGTCGATGGCGCTGCCGTGGCGCGGATCGGCGACCTGAACTTCGCAGCCTTGGAGGCTTTCCCGACCGAGCAGGTCATGCTGATGCCGGAAAACGCCATCTGCGTGACCATTGGCGAGATGCTTAATGTGGAAGGCGTCGTGCTCGAGCCGGCAGGCGCGTTGTCGCTGACCGCGATTGCGGCGATGGACCCGGATGCCTTGAGAGGCAAGACGGTCATCGCCGTCGTATCCGGCGGCAACTTCGATTTCGAACGCCTTCCGGATGTGAAGGAGCGCG
The DNA here is from genome assembly GCF_014193305.1 of Rhizobium sp. BK181. NCBI lineage: Bacteria > Pseudomonadati > Pseudomonadota > Alphaproteobacteria > Hyphomicrobiales > Rhizobiaceae > Rhizobium > Rhizobium sp. BK181. The sequence continues at coordinate 178,221 of NZ_JACHZA010000011.1, read as the reverse complement.
CCATGCGCTATGCTGGTTTGAAGAAGTATTTCATCTTGCGGATGCCGCAGCGTCCGGGTGCATTGCGTGACTTCCTGAACCTGCTTGGCCCGGACGACGATATCGCCAGGTTCGAATATCTGAAGAAGACGGCTCGCAATTTCGGCTCGGTGCTGATCGGCATCGAAACCAAGGCGCCGGAGAATTTCGCGCAGCTGATCGCAAACTTCGAAAAGGCTGCCATCGGCTTTGAGGACATCACCGAAAACGAGATCCTCGCAAACCTCATCATTTAGCTTTTCCGGCACGGGCCGGCATGGTAAGGCGAAACATGGCTTCGATCTTTTCCAGCATTTTCTCAATGTTTTCAGGCGGCGGTAAATCGGCTGACGCCCCGGCAGGCGCCTCGTCCGAGCCTCAGCTCTATGGGGACTGCACGATCTACGCGGAACCCCAGAAAGAGGGCGGCCAGTATCGCCTTGCGGGGCGCATTGAGAAGACCGTCGGTGGAGAAGTTCTCGTTCGCAACTTCATCCGTGCCGACATGTTCGGCTCGTCGGATGACGCGATCGAGTGCACGGTGCGCAAGGCGCAGCAGATCATCGATCAGAATGGCCCGTCGCTATTCAGCGATGGTGCAAAAGTTCGGCAGGTCTGATCCACTCATTCGGGTCCGATCCACGTCTGCGCAGGGTTTCGGTACCTGGCGAATTGGATTCCGCCTAACTCAATAGTCCCAGTATCCGCGGTGTTTGCCGTCGGTATCGGCGCGAGAAAGGCTGATACCAACGACGTGGGATACTGGCGATCACCCTGCACGAAACATCTTGGCGCCCGAAGGTGCACTCGTGGCACCGCCGTCAACGACGATCTCGATTCCCGTGACGTTGGACGAGTCGCTTGAAGCGAAATAGAGCGCGGCCTTGGCGATTTCTTCCGCTTCGCTCATCCGCCCGAGAAGGCTCATGCCGCCCAGCCGGGCTTCGAGCCCGGACATCGCGTCGGCCGTGGATGCGAGCGGTTGCCAAATCGGCGTCTTTGTGCCGCCTGGCGTCACCTGATTGACGCGGATGCCGCGCGGCGCGAGTTCTGACGCCATATTGCGGGTCAAGGCGCGCACCGCACCCTTGGTGGCGGCATAGGCCGACCAGCCGGGTGCACCCAATACGGCGTGCACCGATCCATTGAGAATGACAGAACCGCCGTCGTTGAGATGTGGCAGCGCCGACTGGACCGTAAAGAACACGGCGGTCAGGTTCGTGTTGATGATGGCATTGAATTGTTCGAGCGACGTGGCTCCAAGCGGTGTCGTGCCGGCAACACCGGCATTTGCAAACAGCACATCGAACTTGCCGGCCTTTTCAGCGGCTTCAGCGAATGCGCGTTCCGTTACCGCGACGTCCGTAACGTCGACTTTTAGCGTGAGCACGTTGCCGCCGAGTGCTTTTCCGGCAGCGGCAAGAGTCTCGGCATTCCGGCCCGTAATCACCACCTTGGCCCCTTCTTCGAGGAAGACCTTGGCGGTCGCAAGACCGATGCCACTGTTTCCGCCCGTGATGAGGGCGACCTTATTCTGCAGACGCATTGCGTGACTCCTCTTGGAAAAATCTGCGATCTGGATTACGATCAATATCCATGAGGATTATGACCGTAATCTACGTTAGTCAACAGCTGTCGGAAGAGAATTTTCATGGGGCACTCACAGCAGGACAAGCGCAAGACGCATGAGAGGATCGTCGAGATCGCCTCGAAGCGGTTGCGCGAGAAGGGTTTGGAAGGCGTCGGGGTCGCGGACCTGATGAGGGAGGCGGGGCTGACAGTCGGCGGCTTCTACAAGCATTTTGCCTCGCGTGACGAACTAGTCGCGGAGGCTATGCAATCTGCCTTTGGCTCCTGGACCGAAAAGATGCGGTCGGAGGGCCGGGCTCCGACCGATATTACCCTCAAGGAATATGCGGCGAGCTATCTGAGCCGCGAGCATCGGGACGATACGGCTGGAGGATGCCCGTTCGCCGCTCTCACCGCTGACATAGCGCGCGGCGGCGAGAGGTGTCGGTCACTGGCGACCGATCAGATGCAGACGAACTTGCGCAATATGCAGGCACGCATAAAGGCGGCGGACGAAGCGGAGGGGCGCCGCAAGGCGATCATCCTGTCCTGCCTCATGACCGGCGCACTCGGGCTTGCACGGATAGCGAACGACGAAACCCTGGCCGGTGAGATACTCGATACCGCCAGGGCTTTTGTGAACGAGCTCGGCGCCAAATGAAAACGGCCGGCTAGAACCGGCCGTTTCGATGGCAGTCTCGACCCCGATTAGGCGGCGAGGGCTATTTCATCGGCGCGGGCCTTGGCGGCGCCAATTGCCTTCTCGGCAGCTTCCGGACCAAAGGCGAGGCCTTCGACATAGATCGTCTCGATGTCGGCGATGCCGAGGAAGCCGAGGACCGACTTCAGGTACGGAACAGCATGGTTCATGCCGGCCGCCGGACCCTGCGAGTAGACACCGCCGGAGGCAAGGACGACGTAGACCTTCTTGCCGGTGGCAAGGCCAACCGGGCCGCTTTCGGTGTACTTGAAGGTCAGGCCAGCGCGGGCGACGTTGTCGATCCAGGTCTTCAGCGACGAATAGATGTTGAAGTTGATGAGGCCGGTGCCGATGACGATCGTATCAGCTGCAAGCAGTTCGGCGACGAGTTCGTCCGACGTCTTCACAGCTGCCGCTTCGGCGGCCGTGCGGTCATCGGCCGGCTTGCGGATGGCTGCGGTGAAGAGATCGTCGATGTGCGGCAGCGGGTTGGAGGCGAGGTCGCGACGGACGACGACACTGCCCGGCTGCTGAGCCTTGATCTTTTCGACAAGGTCAGCTGCGATGGTGGTGGAAAGCGAGTCAACGCGCGGGCTGGAAGTCAGGAGCAGAATGGACGACATGATTGAATTTCCTCTCGAATTGGGGTCTGCAGCTCGTCTAGGGAGCGTCGAGCCGCTGGTTCGAGACAGAAAATAGGGGTGGCCGATTATCGAAAAAACTGTGATAATGTCGATCGAAATCATCGATAGATTGGATGGAAGATGCTTCCAAACCCCACACTGGACCAGTTGCAAGTGTTCCTAACCGTTGCGGAAACGGGCAGCTTTTCGGCCGCTTCACGCACGCTCAATCGCGCACAATCGGTCATCAGCTACACCATTGCCAACCTTGAGGCGCAACTTGAGGTGCCGCTTTTCGAGCGTTCGGGCGCGCGGCAACCGAAACTGACGGAGGCGGGCAAGGCGCTTCTCGAAGATGCGCGGCGCCTCGTTGCGAACCTGGAGGTGATGCGCGCCCGGGTGAAGGGGCTGAAGGAAGGGCTGGAGGCCGAGGTTTCGGTCGCCATCAGCGTCATGGTGCCGTCGCAGGCGGTGGTCGAAGTCCTGCGCGAGTTCGGTGACGAGTTTCCATCCGTGGCCCTCAATCTGGCAGTCGGTGAACTGGGCGTCGTGATGGATCTGGTCTCGAGCGGCAAGGCGACCGTCGGGATCGGCGGGGCGATCCTCCAGCAGCATGACTTGCTTGCGACCGAGCGTATTGGCCATTCCTTCATGATGCCTGTAGTATCGAGCACTCATCCACTGGCGCGGATCCGCCGGCCGCTGACGCTCGCCGACGTACGCGAAGAGACTCAGCTTGTCGTGACAGACGCGTCGGGATTGACGAAGGGACGCGATTTCAATGTGCTCTCGTACAAGACGTGGCGCGTCAGCGATATCGCGACCAAGCACTCGCTCATCCGGGGTGGTCTCGGCTGGGGTGGTTTGCCGGCGTCGCTCATTCGCGATGAACTGATAAGCGGAGCGCTGGTTCACCTTGATCTGCAGGCTTATGAGCAGGGCGAGTACCCGATCTACGCGATGCGGCGAATCTCGACGCCACCCGGGCCGGCGGCGACCTGGATGATCGACGCGTTTCGGTCCAGGCTTTCGCAATGCCCCAGTCAAGCCGACTTCACCGCTCAGATGGCGGAATATGCCGCGCGCGACCTCTCTGTCGCGGCGGAGTAGGCGAGGCATCAGCGCCTCGCCACCGATCACAATCTCTAGAGGATCAGCCGGAATTTGGCGAAGCCGTCGGTGCCTTCGCCGGCATCTTCGATCTTCACACTCTTCACGTCCGCGAGGTATTGCTTGGCCTTTGGACCGCTCTGGAAGACCGCCGTCGTCCCAGGCAGCGGTTTGAAGGTCCAGTTGCCGTCGGCGGACGGATTGATCGTACCCTCTTCGTGGACGAAGCGGACGATGACGTCACGGTTTGTGTCCGGTGCCTGGAATACGACCTTGTCGGCGGCGATTTCCGGAAACTTGCCGCCACCGCCGGCGCGGTAGTTGTTGGTGACGACGACGAATTTTTGGGTGAGATCAATAGGCTTGCCGCCGAATTGGAGGTTCTGGATACGGTTCGCATCGGCATTGATCAGCTTGCCGTCATCATCGAACCTGCGCGGCTGCGACAGGTCGATCTGGTAGACGACGCCGTCGATCACATCGAAGTTATAGGACGGGAAGGCGTTGTTCAGCAGCTCGGCGTCCTGCGATCCCGGCTTTACCTCGTTGAACATGGCGGCTGACATTTCCAGCCAGTTCTTCACCTGCTCGCCGGTAATGACGACCGCCTGAACCGTGTTGGGGTAAAGGTAGAGGTCGGCGACGTTCTTGATCGCGATATCGCCGGCGGGTACGTCGGTATAGTAGTCCGCGCCCCCTCGACCGCCGGCCTTGAACGGCGCTGCAGCCGAGAGCACCGGCAGATCCTTGTATTCCGTGTCATCTAGCATCTGCTTGATGTACCAGGTCTGGGCCTGGCTAACGATCTGGACAGACGGGTCGTCGGCGACGAGGGCGAAATAGGAATAGAGCGGCGCCGACGTCTTGCCGACCGGGGTGCGCACATAGGCGAGGGTGGCTTCGTGCTCAGCCTTCGCGGCCTCGATCACGTCGGTCTTGTCGGCCACGTCAGCGACGACTTTCTTTTTGTCGTCGCGATGGTAGATCGGCCGTGCCTCCGAGGTGAAGTCGACGATCCGCCAGCCCTTGCCGTCCTTCTCCAGCAAGAGATCGATGAGGCCGAGATGCGATCCCCAGAAACCGGCCATGACAGCGGGTTTACCGTGCAACGTGCCCTTCACGGGATCCGCGTTCTGAATGCCGTCCCAGGTTTTCGGGCCGGGGAAAACCAAGTGCTGATGCCCTGTGAAGATCGCATCGATCCCATCGACCGCGGCAAGGTGCAGCGATGCATTTTCCATCTTCTCCGACGGGGCTGCACCGTCGATCCCGGAATGCGAAAGCGCGATCACGATGTCGGCACCTTCCTGTTTCATGACCGGTACCCAGGCTTTGGCTGCCTCGATGATGTCGCGCGTCTGCGCTCTGCCTTCGAGGTTCTTGATATCCCACAGCATGATCTGCGGCGGCACGAAGCCGATGAAGCCGATCTTGACCGGGCTCTCGTTGCCCGCCCCGTCCTTGATCGCCTTCTCGACGATGAGATAGGGCTTGAAAAACAGCTCGTCCTTCGTCGGATCGGAGGCAAGCTTGCCTTTGGTCAGGTTTGCGCAAACGAACGGAAAATTTGCCCCGTTCAGGACCTTGAACATGAAATCGAGGCCGTAGTTGAACTCGTGGTTACCGAGCGTGCCTACGGTGTAGCCGAGCGTGTTCATCGCCTTGATGACGGGATGCACGTCGCCATCTTTCATCCCTCTTTGATAGGCCATGTAGTCGCCCATCGGGTTGCCCTGCAGGACGTCACCATTGTCGATCAGCAGTGAGTTGGCAGCTTCCGCCCGGATGGTGTCGATGATCGTCGCAGTGCGCGCCAAGCCCATCGTGTCGTTCGGCTTGTCAGCATAGTAGTCGTAGGGAAAGACATTGACGTGAATGTCGGTTGTTTCCATCAGGCGAAGATGCGCCTGATTGGCGGCCGCACGGGCGCTGAAGGGGTGAAGCAATATGAGTGCTGACGTGGCAGCAAGACCGCCAAGCAACGAGCGGCGGGTCATTGGCGGCAGATCCAGAATGGATGACATGAAAACTCCTTCGAAAATCACGCGACGCCCGGCCCGCAGGCGAGACTAGGATGATTTGCGAAGGAGTAAACCCTGAAAATGACAGGGCAATTATCGCTTCAGGACAGGTTTCACTTCCTTGTGGAAGAAGCGGAAATAGGACGCGACCTGCGCGCGGGCATTCGAGTTCGGATCGAACTGAATTCCGAGGCGGCCGTTGTGGCTCCAGCGGATGATGCCGTGCAGCGTTCCGAGATCGTCGGCAAGGATCTGTATGCGGCTGCCGGAGGAGGCATGAATGGGCGAGCGGATTTCGACGGCCATACCGCTCGTCGACATATCCAGGATGCGCGCATCCACTTCTTTCGTAAGATAGCGGACCTTGCCGAATATGCGGCAAGACTTCCGCTCGGCCTTGCGAGTGATAATATTCAGATTGTTCTGCATGCTACGCTCCACAAGAAACATACAGGTGAATTCTACGGAGCGACCGTTGAGAATACTTTAACAGCTCGATCTAAAATTGCGAGGACGGTGGTTGCAAACGTGACCGACGGGCAACAACATGTTCCCGCCATACCGTGAAAATGCCTGCTGCAACGACAATGAAAGAGCCGATAATCATGGTGAGGCTCAGCTTCTCGTTGTAGATCACGACGCCAATGATCGACGCATAGACAAGCTGCAAATATGTCAGCGGTTGCACCGCGGCAGCATCGAGCATGTCATAGGCGCGGATCAGGAAGTAGTGGCTCGATATGCTCGTCATACAGACAAGCGCCATCCATCCCCAGTCCCAGCCCGACATCCATGTCCAGTAGAAAGGGCCGACGAGCGTCATGGCGATACCGCCGACGACGCCCGTATAGAAGAAACTCGTCATCGCCGAGTCGTCCCGACTGACGAGGCGTGTGGCTATGACATAGAAGGCGAACAGGAAGCAGGAGAAGACGGCAAGCAGGAGCTTGACGTCGAAGAATTCGCCTTCCGGCTTCAGGATAAGCAGCACGCCGACCAGGCCTGCCGCGATTGCCGTCCAGCGGCGCCAACCCACGCGCTCGCCAAGAATGGGCATCGAGAGCAGAGCGATCAGAATTGGAGTGGCCGAGAAGATCGCCTGCGAATGCGCTAGGCCGATCAAGGCAAAGCAGTTGATGACGACGACGACCTGAGCGGCCAGCAGAATGCCTCTGATCACCTGTAGGAGCGGTCTCTTGGTCTTGGCCGTCTCCTTCAGGCCACCCCTCATCTTTGCCGCGAGCGCAATGGTGAAGGCGGCAAATGCCCAATAGCGGATCATGGTGACGAACACAGGCGGGTAGGCGGATGCGAGATGCTTCGAGATGCCGTCCTGCAACGAGAAAATGGTGATCGCCAGCAGGACGAACATATAGCCTTGGGTCTTGGATTTCATGCGTACGTCTTACTGCGGGGGATCAAGCGGGAGATAGCGAAGCCGTAGCTTCGGTGCGGACTGTCTGCCGATTTTGCCTTGCTGTCAAAGCCTCAAAGCCCGACATTTGGCCTATCGATAACTTCCCGCAGGGCGAAGCTCGAATTGATCTTCACGACGTGCGGAAGCGCCGACAGCCAGTCGCGATGAATACGCTCGTAGTCTTCGAGGTCACGAGCGGCGACGCGGAGAATGTAGTCGTATTCGCCCGACATCAGGTAACAGACCAAGACGTTCGGACAGCGTTTCACCGCTGCCTCGAATTCGGAGAGTGTCTTGGCAAACTGGCCGGATAGCGAGATGTGCACGATCGCTATCATCTTGTAGTCGAGCGCCTTGGGCGATACGTGAGCGTGATAGCCGCTGATGACGCTGCTCTTCTCCAGGATATCAAGCCGGCGGGAACAGGCCGATGCCGATAATCCAACCTTCGCCGCAAGGTCGGCATTGGTCATGCGGGCATTGGATTGAAGAGCCTTCAGAATCGCAAGATCAATGGCGTCGAGTTCGGACATTCGAAGAACTTTCGATTATTTGCGCGAATTCGCAATATTCTTCGAAAATCAGCATCGGCGCAAACCTTCTTTGCAAGGACATTTCACGTCTGCGGTGGTTGGATTTGCCCGTCAAAAACACTCCGCCAAGCGGATATAACGTGAGAGGAACGCTTATGCGTGTCGGTTGCCCGAAGGAAATCAAGAACCATGAATATCGTGTCGGCCTGACACCTGCATCTGTTCGTGAATATGTCGCCCACGGCCACGAGGTCTGGGTTGAAACCAAGGCAGGCGCCGGCATTGGGGCCGACGATGCCGCCTACATGGCCGCTGGCGCAAAGATTGCCGCCTCCGCCAAGGACATTTTCGAGAAGTGCGACATGATCGTAAAGGTCAAGGAGCCGCAGCCCTCCGAGTGGGCTCAACTTCGCGATGGCCAGATTCTCTATACCTATCTTCACCTCGCACCTGATCCGGAACAAACCAAGGGCCTCCTTGCCTCGGGCGTTACCGCCGTTGCCTACGAGACCGTAACGGACGATCGCGGCGGTCTGCCGCTCCTGGCTCCGATGTCCGAAGTCGCCGGACGTCTGTCGATCCAGGCTGGCGCGACGGCACTACAGAAAGCCAACGGCGGCCTTGGGATTCTCCTTGGCGGCGTTCCCGGCGTATTGCCGGCCAAGGTTACGGTCATCGGCGGCGGCGTCGTCGGTCTGCACGCTGCACGAATGGCCGCCGGCCTCGGTGCGGATGTCAGCATCCTCGACAAGTCTTTGCCGCGCTTGCGCCAGCTTGACGATATCTTCGGCGGTCGTGTCCACACCCGCTATTCCAGCATTCAGGCCTTGGAGGAAGAAGTGTTCTCGGCCGACCTGGTCATCGGGGCCGTGCTCATTCCGGGAGCCGCCGCACCAAAGCTTGTGACTCGCGAAATGCTATCGGCCATGAAGAAGGGATCTGTCATCGTCGACGTTGCCATCGATCAGGGCGGCTGCTTCGAGACGTCGCACGCTACTACCCATTCGGAGCCGACCTATGTCGTCGACGATGTCGTGCATTATTGCGTGGCCAATATGCCCGGCGCAGTGCCGGTCACCTCGGCGCACGCCTTGAACAATGCGACGCTCGTTTACGGCCTGGCGCTGGCTGACCGCGGACTGCGCGCGATTGCGGAAGATCGCCACCTGCGTAATGGCCTCAACATCCATAGAGGCCGCGTCACAAACAAGCCGGTGGCCGAGGCACTCGGCTATGAAGCCTACGCACCGGAAAGCGTATTGAACGTAGCGTAAGCTGCATCACGTTAGGTGAGTTTGGGCTGGTCGCATTCTCGTGCGACCAGCCCTTTTTCCGTTATCTGTCGATGCGGCACTGATAGCAGTTGTTGCGAGCCGAGCGCACATGCACGTAGGCGATTTCCGGCCGCTCGAGAAGTTCGGCGGCATAGGAGCGGATATCTGGCGTCAGAGTCACTGCCCCGGTGCCGTAGACTATGCGATTTTCGGCATTGTAGCCGCGCACAATGAAATCCGGGCTGGTAAGCACCGGCGGTAGCACCTCTTCGGCGGCGTAGCGCTCACAGCGCACCTTATGGAGAAAAACAGGGCCGGTTTCCGCATAGGGTTGAAGCTCGGGAAACGGCCTGTAGGCGAAAACCAGCAGTTCCTCGCCCGCGTCTATATTCTTCAGGCAATGACGGCAGGGGTGGCCGGGACCGTCGGAGACCATCGTCTCGGGCAAGAAGCCGTAGGCATCGGTACCACCGTTCCAAAGGTTTTGCGCGTCGGCGGTGGGCATGGCGGAAAAGTGGATGTCGGTCATGGCAGATCTCCTTGCTGATCGCCATCAGATGCGCCTTTACCGTCATACAAGCCACCCGATTCCTGCGAAACGCCGTCAGTCGGCCTGGTCACCAGCCCTTTTTACCCAGCTCCAGCAATTCCTTGTCGCTGAGCGGCCGGACAATGCCCAAACCGGTCGAGACCGGAGAAAAACCGAACATCTGGTAGAGCTGGAGGGCCCGCGGATGATCGAGATTGTTGGTGGTCGTTGTCACCCGCTTCGGATTGACCGTCCAGATCGCATAGAGCGCCTGCAGCAAGAACCACTTTCCGATTCCGAGGCCGAGGGCGTGCTCGATCAGACCGAAGTGGCTGAGCTCGATGGTGTCCTCGTCCTCGAGGAAATATTCATAGAAACCCGCGGGCGCTCCGTTGACGTAGAGCACGCTGATATTGTTGCGCTTGTCGTGCAGCGTCTTGGCCAGATCCTCGTCCGTCATCCGCAAACGATCCACCCACTGCCATCGGGCGCCGACCTGGCGATACAGATAGCGGTAGAAGGGCAGCGGAATATCTGGGGTCCGCATGATCGCTGTCTGAATATTGATCGGCATCGGCAGGCTTGCCTTCGGCGGTGCCGTCATTTCGAGGCGCGTGATGTGGGTTTTTAGCGAAGAAGGGGCCTTCACCATCGTGTCAGGCTTTGACCGGTTCTGGCGGGCCAGTGACGACAGGTGTGTCGTCGCGCCCACCCCATTCGCTCCATGAGCCGTCGTAGAGTTTATTGTCGCTGTGGCCGAGCGATTCGAGCGCGAGCGTAATAATCGCCGCGGTGATGCCGGAGCCGCAGGAGGTGACGACCGGCTTCGACAGATCGATGCCCGCGTCCTCGATTGTCCGCTTGAGTTCGGGCAGCGACTTGAAGCGGCCCTGGCTGGCGAAAACGCCCGACGGCAGGTTGCGTGCGCCGGGCATATGACCCGAACGCATGCCAGCACGCGGCTCGGGCTCGATCGCGGCGAACCGGCCGGCGCTTCTGGCATCGGCTATCTGCAGGGCACCGCTGGCAACGATGTCTCGCATTGTGTCCAGGGTAACGACCCTTGAGGCGTCATAGGTTGGCTCGAAAGCTTTGGGCTCGTATCGAGGGACATTTGTCTCAAGCGGACGGCCTTCTGATTTCCATCCATCCAGGCCGCCATCGAGTACGTAGACATTTCTCGCGCCCATGACACGAAATAGCCACCAGACCCGCGGCGATGCGAACATCCCAATCCCGTCATAGACGACGATTCGGTCATTTTCGCCGATTCCGAGTTTTCCAACCTCGGCTGCGAAAAGCTCGGGCGACGGAATGGTATGCGGCAGTGGCACGGAGTGATCCGCGATCTTGTCCTGATCGAAGCGGACGGCGCCCGGTATATGGCCGGCGGCGTATTCCGCGTCAGCATCACGCTTCTGTGCCGGCAGATAGAAGGACGCGTCCAAAACTCGCAAGTCCGGCTTGCCCAGTTCCGCCTGCAGCCAATCGGCCGAAACGACGAAACGGCTCTTTTCTTCGCTCATTCTGCTCTCCGTGACTCAAGCTTCGTCGCCGGGAGCGCCGAAGCGAATGCGGAAGCGCCGGTTTTCCTTGCCCTTCTTCTCGATCTTGGCAATGTGAATCTGGCCGACTTCCTGCGTTTCGGACACATGTGTGCCGCCGCAGGGCTGACTGTCAATCGCAGAGTTTTCGCCGATGCAGACAAGGCTGACCCGACCGAGGCCGATCGGCGGGCGAACATTCTTGGATTTGACGATGCCGGGATTGGCCACAAGTTCTTCGTCGGTGATCCACTGCAGGTAAACCGGATGGTTCTGCCGCACCAGTTCCATCAGTTTTTCCGTTACGCCGTCCTTGTCGATCGTCTCGGTCATGTCGAAGTCGACACGGCTCTCATCTTCGCCAACAGCCGCGCCTGTGATCGGGTATGAACAGACGACCGAAAGCAGGTGACAGGCGGTGTGCATCCGCATCAGCTTGTAGCGGCGCGGCCAGTCGACATGCAGGACCAGCTTCTCGCCGAGACCCGGCTGCGTCTCACCTGCAAGCGGCACGTGGATGACGATATCCTTGGTGGCCCCGTGCCTCGTCTGTCCTAGGGCGATTTTGCTGCCGTCGGCCCGCTCGAGAAAACCGGTGTCGCCCGGCTGGCCTCCTGAAGTGGCATAGAAGCAGGTCTGATCCAGCTCAATGCCCCCGTCTTCGTGAACGGCGGTCACTACCGCCTCGCATGTCGAAAGATAGAAATCGTCACGATAGAGGGCATTGACGGGCATGGGATCTCACGCTGCTGGTTCGTATGGGATTTGTATCTCTTGCGTCTTGGTGAGCCACGCCGGAATCGGAAGCCCCTTAGACGTCAGGAAGTCGGGATTGAAGAGCTTCGACTGATAGCGATTGCCGTAGTCGGCAAGGATCGTCACGATGGTATGGCTAGGACCGAGTTCCCTGGCAAGCCGAACGGCGCCGGCAATGTTGACCGCCGTCGATCCGCCGAGGCACAGTCCCTCGTGTTCGACGAGATCGAAGACGTAGGGCAGGGCCTCCGCATCCGAGATGCTGTAGGCGAAGTCGGGCGTAAAGCCTTCCAGATTCGCCGTGATCCGGCCCTGACCGATCCCTTCGGTGATCGATGAGCCAGCGGATTTTAGTTCGCCGTTCTTGTAGAATTCATAGAGCGCGGCACCGTCGGGATCGGCAAGGCCGATCTTGACGTCCTTGCTAAATGCCTTGAGGCCGGCCGCGACACCCGCAAGCGTCCCCCCCGAGCCAACAGAGCAGATGAAGCCATCGACCTTGCCGTTCGTGTCGTTCCAGATTTCGCGAGCCGTCGTTTCGATATGGGCCTGCCGATTGGCGACGTTGTCAAACTGGTTCGCCCAGATCGCGCCGTTCGGGTCCGTCTTGGCCAGTTGTTCGGCAAGCCTTCCGGACACCTTCACATAGTTGTTCGGGTTCCTGTAGGGAACCGCCGGGACCTCGACGAGTTCAGCGCCGAGCAACTTCAGCGCTTCCTTCTTTTCCTGACTCTGAGTCTCCGGGATAACGATGACGGTTCGGTAACCGAGCGCCTTTGCCACCACCGTCAAGCCGATGCCGGTGTTGCCGGCCGTTCCCTCGACGATAACGCCGCCCGGCTTCAGCAGACCCTTCTTCTCGGCGTCGCGAATAATGTAGAGCGCGGCGCGATCCTTCACCGACTGGCCGGGATTGAGAAATTCCGCTTTGCCGAGAATGGTGCAGCCGGTCGCTTCCGACGCACCCTTGAGCTTGATCAAGGGGGTGTTGCCGATTGCCTCTAAAACGGAGGGATGAACGGTCATGGACTCTGCCTCTTTTGAACGCTTAGTTTAGGAACGGTCTTTTCCCTTCACAAGGCTAGGTTGGCAAGAAATGCTATTCCATGCCTTTGAGCGCCGTGACAAAATTAGACTTTCCTTCGGGCTGGAGAAGTCGAGGTACAGCGGGTCGCCAGCGTCCTTGTGATCTGAAGGTTGACTTTCAACGTAGGGATTACGACAAAGCATCCCCAAAAACGGAAACCACCGAAGCCTTCATGGTTCACGAGCATATCGACACCGTCGATGCATTGATGGCGCATTATGTCGCCGGATCTCTTCCTGAGCCGGCACGCGTATTGGTGGAATCGCATCTCGAAATGAAGTCCGATCATCGCTGGCTGGTGAGAGATCTTGAATCGCTGAGCGGCGAGGCCCTGGAAGACATTTCGGAGGCTGCGATCAGCGAGCGCGACGCACGGCTCGCCGCTATCTTCGCCTCCGCGTCGCCTGCCGAGGATGTGCCGACCGATCTGCCGGCCTTCCGTGGGGGCTTCCCGAGAGCGATTCGTAATTTGGTCGGCTATGACGTCGATACGGTGCCGTGGAAGACGAAGCTGCCGGGCTTCAAGGAATACTCCATCGATATCGACGGCTGCGAGGCGAGTCTGATGTGGATCAGGCCGGGGAGGGCACTGCCCGCACACACACACAAGGGAACGGAACTCACCTTGATCTTGGACGGCGCGTTCAATGATGCACGCGGACGTTTCGGACCTGGCGATATCTCAATTGCCGACGAGAGCGTCGACCATCGGCCGATTGCCGAAAAGGAGCGTCCCTGTATCGCGTTCATCGTTCTTGACGCTCCTGTCAAGCTGACTGGGTCTTTCCGGCAGCTCATTGGTGACCTCATCGGCTGAAAGCAGCCACAATGGGGTGATAAAAGGGTTGAAACCGGGAGATGGCGAGGAGCTCCTGGACCTTTTTGACGTTCACAAGAACGGCCCGGAGGAGATGTCATGCAAGCTTTCGTTGCTCGTCCTGAACATGGAATAGCTTGGATATCAGGCGCGAGTTCTGGAATTGGGCGAGCGCTGGCACTGAAGCTTGCGGGAGATGGGTACAAGGTCGCGGTGACGGCTCGCGATCATGAAAAGCTTGCCGAGTTGCAGGCCGAGGCGTCAGACCTTTCCGGCAGCATTATTGTACTCGACGGTGACGTTACTAACGCCGAAGACATGGAGCATGTCCTTGCTTCAATCGAATACGAGCATGGCACGCTGGCGCTGGCCGTCTTCAATGCGGGCGTCAATCTGCCTGTGCATGCGGAGGAGTTGAAGCTCGTTGATTTCGAGAAGAGTTTCGCGGTCAACCTGCAAGGCGTTGTGAACTGCCTTATCCCCGCCGTACGACACATGAAAGCAAAGGGGCAGGGCCAAATCGCCATCGTTTCGTCCGTTTCGGGCTATGGCGGCCTGCCGACGAACGCCGCTTACGGCGCAACGAAAGCCGCCTTGATCAATATGGCGGAGAGCCTGAAGTTCGATCTCGACAAGATGGGTATCCGCATACAGCTCATCAATCCGGGTTTCGTCGACACCCCGGCAACGAAGGGGAGCGAATATCCCCTCCCGTCGTTAATCTCGGTAGATGAAGCCTCCGAGCAGATTTCGGCGGGTCTCAAGTCTCAGAGTTTCGAGGTTACCTTTCCGAAGCGCTTCAGCTACATGATGAAGCTCATCAATCTTCTGCCCTACGCTCTGTATTTCTGGCTCGTCAATCGCTTTACTGGCTGGCGCGAACGGCCGCTAAAAAAGCGCGAACGTCCGGCCGTGGCGCACCCTGCTGAGTGAGTTGAATCTAGAGGCAACGACGAGGCGGATGGCGGCCACACAGGAGGTCATCTGTCGGATCGGACGCCATCCGCTCTCGTCGACTCCGCGCAAAGACGACCGACCGGACGTCTATATTTTCAGCGCGGAAGCCTGCTTCACTTCAAAACTCGCAGAGCCCTTTGAAGCGCTCACCACCCCATGGGGCGCAGTCTAACCCGAAACGAAAGTCTCTGACCAGTGACAAATTTGAACCATCGCCCAGGCGGTCGGAAGCGCGCCGGGAGGAAGCGCTGGCCGCCAGGGTGCAGGCCGAAGACCCGTGAAGTGCCAGTGTTTTTGCTTGTTACGGAACAACGGCAGGCTTGGATCTGAAATCTCTCAGTCCTATGGGCGGAATTTTCCGCGCGCTCGCAAACGAAAGGGCCGGTCAAACCGGCCCTTTCGGAAAACAGGGTAGGTCAGATCAGTTGTCGTATTCGCGGCAGGCGTCGCTGATGGATGCACCGCTCTCGCCACCTCGCGTGTCCACTCCCGAATTTGCCTGTGGCATGCCCGGGCAGTCCATTGCCTTGGGCTGGGGCGTGATGCTCTGCGTCGTGGTCGGATCGACAGGCGCGACAGCGATCGGGTGAGTGCCGTTGTCGCTGCTTGTGTAATCGCCCGACTGGGTGCTGGAGCTGGGATTTGTCGAGCCGCCGTTCGTCGGACCGATTGGATCAGGATTGGATTGGGTAAACGCAGAGGTTGCCAGACCCGCGGCAAAAATTGCCGCCACTATCATCGGACTACGCATAGGAACTTCCTTTTTGTCGTCGTTTTTCGTCTGGGTGACATGGGCAAAACCCATCGGCCAAGCGTTGTTCCGAAATTTTTGTCCACTAAGGCGCGGATTTTTGTCAGTTGCCAAACCTTGGCGGGCGTTGCGTAGGAGGGAGTCGGGTGTCAGCATCACGCACCATTATTTCCCTTTGATGCGGCGCATCCGTCGATAAGATCCCGGGTGATCTCGGAAAAAGAAAAGAGCGGCTCGAAGCTCGAACCGCTCTTGTAAGAGTTCAGCAAATCGCTGAGAAAACTGGCTCCCCGGGCCGGATTCGAACCGGCGACCTGTCGATTAACAGTCGAATGCTCTACCGCTGAGCTACCAGGGATCACCGCTTGCGGCGGCGTGAGTGGCCTAATACAAATGCTTGCCCGATTTGCCAAGCGGTTTTTTCAAAAAAATGACATCCGCTTGTATTTGCTCTGTATAACCCCATCTCCAGTCGATGACTGAAACACATGATACCACGGGAAAAAGAACCACCAAGCGCTTTGGCATTGATCACACCACCGGTCGCCTCGTTCTGGGCTCCATAAGTATCCCGTTGCCGCAGTCGCGCATTGCCCGACTGACGATTGGGGTGCTGCTGATCTTTGGCGGCGTTCTGGGTTTTCTGCCGGTTCTCGGCTTCTGGATGCTGCCGCTCGGGTTCATCCTGCTGTCGCACGACCTTCATCTCGTACGCCGGATGCGGCGGCGTTTCTCGGTCTGGTGGACGAAGAGGCGTAAATCTTGAATCGATGAACGATGGCACTAGAGCCCGGCCTGCATCAAGGAACCTTGGACCGCGCCCTGCGTTATGGAAATAGGCGTAAGTGTCGTAAGCATACCGGAAATGAGAAGGTGCTGGAATGAAGAAACTTGCGGTATTGGTGTTGGCGATTGCGACAAGCCTGGCTGGCGTCGGTCCGTCTTTTGCAGAGAACTCCGGCGATGAGCATTCAGCTCAGAGCCGCGGTGGTTTCGGAGATTCCGGAGTGAGAAACAGCCGCAGCTTCGATCGCTGCAGCATCTATCGTTGTGGCGGTTACCGCCACGGTGGCTATGGAAATAGGTACTACGGAAACCGCTATCACGATGGCTATTACCGCCATCATGACAACGATGCTGGCGCACTGATCGGCGGACTTGCAGCCGGTGCAATCATCGGCGGTCTGATCGCGTCGCAGCCGCAGGCTGGACCGGTGGGTAATTCGCACGTCGATTGGTGTTACAGCCGCTACCGGTCTTACCGAGCATATGACAACACCTATCAGCCGTATTACGGTCCGCGACGGCAGTGCTATTCGCCTTACTAAAAGTGACTACTTAAACCGACGGTGTGCGATCCGAAATCCCGTCGGTTTTTCAACAACCCCCCTTGCACTCGATTTCTATTCATTCTAAATGCCCGCCAACGCTTCGGTGACGAAGCGTCGTGAGGCCTCGTGGCGGAGTGGTGACGCAGAGGACTGCAAATCCTTGTACCCCGGTTCAATTCCGGGCGAGGCCTCCAAAATTTCCCCACTGTTTCAAGGTAATAGAGCCGCTACGGGCGCGGACGCGAGTGAAAGCGTCTTGCCTTCAGGCGCGGCAAATTTCCTTCCATTTCATCATTTTTCAGCCCGCGAGGCGAATCTGCGACATGCGGTCGCCAAACCCCGCTATTGGTTCCTGTCCCAGGCAAAGAATGGTCGATAGTGCCGTTGGGCAATCAGCAGAGTTCGATCCGGTTGAATGATATAGATTTCCTCGACCGTGCGTCCCGTCTGATCCGTGAACGTATGCGGGAAAGAAGAGCCGATCGGCGCCTTCGTCAGCTTCGTTCGCGGCTGGCCGCCATAAGTGATACTGCCGGGAATAGGCGCGTAACCCTCCGATGGATATGAGCCCGAAACGGCCGTGCAACTCGCGACAAGCGCTGCCATCGCACCGATCGCTGCTATTGTCCGGATCATCCTGCGCCTCCTCATCGATGCAGTCCCACGAAGCGGCACTCGACTGCGTTCCGCCAGATCGTAGTGTAATGCCTCGGCCCCCTTCTCGCCAGCGGGATTGACGCCTCCCTCAGTTCGCCGCGACCCGATTCTGTCACATGATCTTTACTGGCTTCAACGGCGCAAGAATGCGGTTTGCAAGCGTGCAATTGTCCTCGCTTACTCCAATCGAAGTAGGACCTAGGTCCGTCTAGGATAACCGTTGCGAGGGCGCTATTGTTTCTCTTGCTGGTCTGCCACGGACGGTGGGCTTTGAGGGCATCGGACCCCCTCTATTGGCTCCATTCCGCCGCGGCGGCAGACAGGGCGGGGGTAGTTTTCAGTCCCGGCAAAGCTGGAGGGGGTCGCCGCAGTGGCCGACCCTCTCCGGGCGCCTCGTTTCACTATTCTAATGAGCTTGGGCGATATAGACGGGAGATCGCTCTCCTTCCGTCTATGGTGGCGAAGCCCGCTGGCGTTTCTTCCATTCCTATAGTGACAATCCATACGGCACTAGCGTTGGTGCATGTTTATCAAGGCAAATCACCGGATTGTCGAATTTTCGATAGGGCGCTATCTTTCATTGCGAGTTCTTAGGAGCACCTCCGATGCCGGCGACCCAAATGCCGCAACTGATCTTTGCCCTGAGCGTGGCGCGAGAAATGGCGGAGCGCGAACGACATGCGGAAATGCTTGTCATGCTGATCGACGAGGCTCTGAAGGAGGCAAAGGAAGAGGCTTTACGGCACGGCATTCTGGTCGACACGGAAGAAGAGACCAAGCTGCAATAGCTTTTCCGGGGGCGAGTGGCCCCGGCCGCGACCGTCTTAAGCCCCGGCCGGGTTGCCGATCTGGGAGGGGCTGGGGAGGCTCCAAGATCGGCACAGACACGCTACAGGTCTCGTCTGATGATCGAAACCGGTGCTTAAAGGTATGTTTCGTCCTTTGTTCTTGCTTAAAAAGAACCTCATCGCGAATGGCCGGGACCGGCCACCAAAGAGCTTGCCGGCTATCGCGGCACCGGCAAAGCTGGAGCCGTCGAGTTCAGTTGATCCGCTGCAACGACGGCATCGGGGACACACCGTTTGTCGCGACATTCGGGGCGCCGCCTCTCACAAAGGGAATGAGGAGTATGATCCCGAGCAGCGCACAAATGAAAAAGCTGCCCAGCAGAATTGGTCTAATTGCCATGTCCGGTCCGTCGAATCCCAAGGGACCGGCACTATCCGGCGAAAAACTGACAATAGCCTGAAGTCAGTCAACTCGTTTCACGATCGAAAAGCCCGCAGCAAAAGATGCCGACCAGTGTGATGATGATGAAGAAGTCGAACAACGAAAGATATTCGATGATGTTAGGCATTGCCTGCTCCTCCTCTATTCCTCCGGTTGCAATAATATCACAGGGCGCGCGTTTGTTCCATGAAGGATTGCGAAGAGCGCCAGCGGGCAGCGGCGCCATCCCGAATTCTTGTCATGCGCATTCGCGAAGCCTTGAAAGGCCAGTGTGCTGAGATTAAGAGACGTGCAGACAAAGCCGCTTCTATCGGGCGAGAGGACAACATGAATTTCGAATCAGCACGCGCAAACATGGTCGACAACCAGCTCCGCACGACGGACGTCACCTCGCATTCCGTGCTGACGGCGTTTCTCACCGTCCCGCGCGAGGCCTTTGTTCCCGAGAAGGCAAAGCCGCTTGCCTATATCGATCGGGATGTCGAAATCTGTCCTGCAGCGGCGGGCAAGCCCGCACGCTATCTCATGCAGCCGTCGCCGCTTGCAAAGCTGCTGCAGCTCGCCGCGGTTACCAAGGATGACGTCGTCCTCGAGATCGGCGCCGGTAGTGGCTACGTGTCGGCCCTCTTTTCACAGATTGCCGGCACGGTGGTCGCGGTGGAAGAGGACGAAACGCTGGCGGCGGAAGCCAAGACCAATCTTGCGAGCTACACAAACGTTTCGATCGTCGCCGGTTCATTCAATGCCGGTAATCCGTCGGGCGCTCCCTATGACCTGATCTTTATCAGCGGTTCGGTCGAGGAAGTTCCGTCCTCCTTGCTGTCGCAGCTCCGCGACGGCGGGCGTTTGGTCACTGTTCAAGGCTACGGCGGTTCGGCACGCGCCAAGGTCTTCGTGAGCGAGCGCGGCACAATTTCCGAAAACGTCTACTTCAACGCTTCGGTCAAGCCGCTTCCCGGTTTCGCCAAGGCGCGCGAATTTGTATTCTGAACCACGCCGCGATGATTGATTTTCGACGGGCGCCTCAGGCGCCCGTTTTGTTTCCCGCGATAGAATCTAACCGCGTCAGAAAAGCTGTGCATGGCATCATTCATTTGATTCGCGATGATTTTTTTCAATCCTCGGCTATCCTAAGCTCTGGGTGATTCGGATGCCCACTCCACGCAATCCGATCGTTTTTCGGAATAACGGGGATAGATATGGCTCAGCCAAGCGTAGCGCGTGAACCGTCCATGGAAGAGATACTGGCGTCGATCCGCCAGATCATCGAGAGCAATGACCCAGGTGCGGGCAGGGCGCTATCGGCATCGCTGCCGGCGGCTTACGGCGTTGATGAGGATGCTCGCGATTCGGACATCCATTTGACGGTGGACGAGGCCTACGCTGGCGTGGAATTCCCTGAAGCGGCTGCTCAGTCTGACCCACGCTTCGTTGCGGCCAATTCGGCAGGCTCGGCTCCCGTGCCGGAAGCGCAGCCGCGTGCCATGTCGCTGGCCGATGTCGCCGCGCGGGTCCGTGCGGCGTCGGAGCGCAACACTGCCCAGTTGCGCGACGTGCCGCCAGCCTTGCGGCAAGCCGAAGCAAGGAGCGCGGAACTGAGCATGGAAGCGCCGGAAGCTACTCGCGAGGCGCCCGGTTCTGCGCCAGTTGCTGCACACTCCGAGGCGGCCGTGACTGCTCCTATCTCGGCGCCGGCGCCGAAGGTCGTCGCGGTTCGTCCGCCCGTAGAAATCCCCTTCGAACTGCCTCCAGTGGCTATGGAGCCGTTACCGGCGGTGGCCCAGGTGCCCGAGGTATTCGTTCCCGCGGTCGTTGAACCGGCCGTGGAAGAAGCAATCCAGAGCCTCGCTGAGCAAGAGCAGCAGCCGGCATTGCTCTCGCACGACGCGGGACTCCAGATTGCCCGTTCCTTTGAAGAGTTGTCTGCCGCCATCGATGGCGCCGAGCGGCGTTCTCTCGATGAGATCGCCGAAGACATGCTGCGCCCGATGCTGCGCGAGTGGCTGGATGACAATCTGCCGACCCTGGTTGAGCGTCTCGTGCGTGAAGAGATCGAACGCGTGGCGCGTGGCCCGCGCCGCTGATCGGAAACGCCTTTTCCCAAAAAGCCGCTCCGGTCTCCGGGGCGGCTTTTTTATTGACTTGCCCGAAGCCATCCTATTTACAACCCGCATCAAAGAACCTCCAGATTTTGGTCCCCAAATGCTCGACAAGACCTACGATTCCGCTGCCGTTGAACCGAAAATCGCTGCGAAATGGGATGAGGCGGACGCCTTCCGCGCGGGCGCCAACGCCAAGCCGGGCGCCAAGTCCTTTACCATCGTGATCCCGCCGCCCAACGTGACGGGATCGCTGCACATGGGCCATGCGCTGAACAATACGCTGCAGGACATCATGGTCCGCTTCGAGCGCATGCGCGGCAAGGACGTGCTCTGGCAGCCGGGCATGGACCATGCCGGCATCGCCACCCAGATGGTTGTCGAGCGCAAGCTGATGGAACAGCAACTGCCGGGCCGCCGCGACATGGGGCGCGAAGCCTTCATCGACAAGGTTTGGGAATGGAAGGCGGAATCCGGCGGCCTTATCTTCAACCAGTTGAAGCGCCTCGGCGCCTCCTGTGATTGGTCCCGCGAGCGCTTCACCATGGATGAGGGGCTTTCGGCCGCCGTTCTTGAAGTCTTTGTAACGCTTTACAAGGAGGGCCTAATCTACCGCGACAAGCGTCTCGTCAACTGGGATCCGAAGCTCCTGACGGCGATCTCCGACATCGAGGTCGAGCAACACGAGGTCAACGGAAACCTCTGGTACTTCCGTTATCCGCTGGAGCCTGGTGTCACGTATCAGCACCCGATCGCCTTCGATGATGACGGTAAGGCGACAGAATGGGAAACCCGCGACTATATCGTCGTTGCGACCACTCGTCCGGAAACGATGCTCGGCGACACCGGCGTTGCGGTCAATCCGAAGGATGAGCGTTACCGGCCGCTTGTCGGCAAGCACGTCATCCTGCCGATCGTCGGTCGGCGTATTCCGATTGTCGCCGATGATTATCCGGATCCGACGGCCGGCACCGGCGCTGTCAAGATGACGCCGGCGCATGATTTTAACGACTTCGATGTCGGCAAGCGCACCGGTCTGCGTGTCGTCAACGTGCTCACCGGCGACGCGCGGATCACGCTCAAGGATAATGAGGATTTCCTGGAGGGCATTCCTGACGCCGCCGCACTGCATGGCGCCTGGGACGAACTCGAAGGCAAGGATCGCTTTGAGGCCCGCAAGATCATCGTCCGCATCTTCGAAGAGGGCGGTCTGCTCGACAAGGTCGAACCGCACAAGCACATGGTTCCCCACGGCGACCGTGGCGGTGTTCCGATCGAACCGCGCCTGACGGAGCAATGGTACGTCGACGCCAAGACGCTTGCAGCACCGGCGATCGCCTCGGTTCGCGAGGGTCGCACCAAGCTCGTTCCGCGCAGCTGGGACAAGACCTATTACGAGTGGATGGAAAACATCCAGCCGTGGTGCGTTTCCCGCCAGCTCTGGTGGGGCCATCAGATCCCGGCCTGGTACGGTCCGGATGGCCAGGTCTTCGTTGAAAAGACCGAAGAAGAAGCTCTGCAGGCGGCAATCCAGCACTATCTGTCGCACGAAGGCCCGATGAAGGCCTACGTCGAGGACCTGCTGGAGAATTTCAAGCCTGGCGAAATCTTGACGCGCGACGAAGACGTTCTCGACACCTGGTTCTCGTCTGCGCTGTGGCCATTCTCGACGCTCGGCTGGCCTGATAAGACGCCGGAGCTTGAGCGCTACTATCCGACCAACGTTCTGGTCACCGGCTTCGACATCATCTTCTTCTGGGTTGCCCGCATGATGATGATGGGCCTTCATTTCATGAAGGACGATGACGGCGTTCCGGTCGAGCCGTTCAATACCGTTTATGTCCACGCGCTGGTCCGCGATAAGAACGGCCAGAAGATGTCGAAGTCCAAGGGCAACGTCATCGATCCGCTGGAACTGATCGACGAATACGGTGCCGACGCGCTGCGCTTCACGCTCGCGATCATGGCAGCGCAGGGTCGTGACGTTAAGCTCGATCCGGCCCGCATCGCCGGCTACCGCAACTTCGGCACAAAGCTCTGGAACGCGACGCGCTTTGCTGAAATGAACGGTGCCAAGAGCGATCCGCACTTCGTGCCCGAAGCGGCCGAACTGACGATCAATCGCTGGATTCTGACGGAGCTTGCCCGTACGGAACGTGACGTCACGGAAGCCTTGGAGTCCTACCGTTTCAACGATGCGGCTGGCGCGCTCTACCGCTTCGTTTGGAACCAGGTCTGCGACTGGTATCTCGAACTGCTGAAGCCGGTCTTCAACGGTGCGGACGAAGGCGCCAAGAAGGAAGCGCAGGCTTGCGCCGCCTATATTCTGGAGGAGATCTACAAGCTCCTGCACCCCTTCATGCCTTTCATGACGGAAGAGCTCTGGGCGCACACCGCCGGCGAGGGTGTCGAGCGCGACACGCTGGTCTGCCATGCCGAATGGCCGGCGCCGTCCTATGCCGATGACGCCGCAGCCGATGAAATCAATTGGCTGATCGATCTGGTTTCCGGCATCCGCTCCGTTCGTGCGGAAATGAACGTGCCGCCGTCGGCTGTTGCGCCGCTGGTTGTCGTCGGCGCCAATAGCCTGACCCGCGAACGCCTTATCCGCCACGATGCTGCGATCAAGCGCCTTGCCCGCGTTGACGGCATCTCGCTGGCCGGTGAAGCGCCGAAGGGCGCTGCGCAGATCATTGTCGCCGAGGCGACGATCTGCTTGCCACTTGGCACGCTGATCGACCTGGCGGCCGAAAAAGCGCGCCTGGAGAAGGCAATCGCCAAGGCTGATGGAGAGATCGCGCGCATCAACGGCAAGCTCTCCAACGAGAAGTTCGTTGCCAACGCCAATCCTGATGTCGTCGCTGCTGAGCGCGATCGCCTGGACGAACTGCAAGGTCAGATTGCGAGCCTGCGGGTTGCACTGTCACGTGTATCCGAGGCGTCGTAAAATCAACGCTTGGTAGCAAGAATTTTCAGGGGCGCCCGACTTCGAATCGGGCGCCTTTTTCTTGGGGCGATCGGAGTCGCCGAACTTTGCTGCCCGGTTTGCCCAAAGTGCTAGCCGTAGGCGTTGATTCCACACGTTTTATCGGTGCGCACGGCGAAAAATATGACTGTTGTTTCCCTGTTACAGGATGGCGCTATCGTGGAATGGTCGACCCTAAGTGAGTAGGTATTTTTACTATCTTTAGAATTTCGTTCTAATTTGCGAAAATATTGACGTGCTCGTCAATCTGTTACGTAAAACTTCCGTTAGCCGCGTTTCCAATCGCGCCCGAACACAAAGTTGCCATTTATCGGCATCGCCTGCACAGTCCGGCCTCATTGCAATTGCCTGAGTGGGGGAGACACATTGGCATCTCGTATGACATCGGCCGGCGTTCTGTCGCTTGCCCTCTTTTCAACGCTGGCGCAGCCGTCCTTCGCGGGCGGCCTGGAGCGCGGCGGCTACAATATCGACCTGCTCTTCGATCAGTCGCGTTTTTCGTCACAGGCGGCCGTGATCTACGTCATGCCGCAGCGGGAGCTGGAGAATGTGAAGGATAACCCAGCGCGCCGTGGAAATCTCAATGGTCGGCCGCATTCGGCGGATGAGACAGAAAACTATGCCGTCCCCTATGTGGGGTTCAAGGGCGGTTACGAAGCGGTTGACTGCCTTTTAGACTATTCCGAACCGTTTGGTGTTCACACCAATCCAGGCGTGAACTGGGCTGGTGCAAACAGCAATGTCGAAACAAAGATCAACACAGAGAACTATGCGGCCACCTGCTCCTACAAGTTCGATGTGGGGCCTGGCCAACTGCGTTTCATCGGCGGCACATTCTATCAAAGCCTCGACGGCTTTCAGGAAAAGTTGGTGGCGGTTATCCCGCCTACCTTCGGTACGGGCGTCGGTCGTTTAGATTTGGCCGACGAGGCATGGGGATGGCGTGCCGGTGTCGCGTACGAAATCCCTGAGTACGCCATGCGCGCCAGCTTGGTATATAACAGCAGGGTGAAGTACGACGACCTGACGGGCACACTGGACCTTTCACAAGTCGCTGGCGGAGCAGTTATTCCCGTGAAGGGTTCGGCCGACGCGCCGGACTCCCTGGAGTTGAAGCTTCAGTCCGGTGTCGCCCCTGATTGGCTCGCTTTCGGGTCCGTGAAGTGGACGAATTGGAGTGTGCTGCAGTCGGTTCCTTTTTGTCCAACGAACGGACTGCCATGTCCAGCTGGCGGCATAACATCGCTCGATCTTGCTTATCGTGACGGTTGGACGGTGATGGGCGGTATTGGTCACAAGTTCGACGAACAGTGGACGGCTGCCCTTAGTCTCACATGGGATCGCGGCACAAGTGACGGCTATGGCTCGCAGACGGATACCTGGTTGGTAGGCGCTGGCGCGGCCTACAATCCGAATGAGCACGTTGAATGGCGTGTTGCCGGAAGCCTCGGCGTCATGACCAGCGGCGAGTCCGGAACGTTCACGAGGGACGGCGTCACCTACGGCAATGACGCCACCTATACCTTCGGCAATGATCTTGTCGCTGCCATCTCGACCAGCATCAAGGTGAAATTCTAAGTTTCAAAGACGAACCTCAGAAGAACCCGGCAAAGCTGCCGGGTTTTTCTTTATGTACGCCTCGTTAAGCATGCCCTTTTGGCGTCTCATTTTGTGACGATTCAGCAACAGTTTTTTACCAGCATTTGCGTAAGATGATCTCAGGGCGAAATTGTCCATTTCCCGCCACAAACTAGGCGCAGCGCTATAGTCGGGCGAGGAAATGACAGGCGTGAAGTGCGCGTAAAAGAGTACGATGAGCGAGTTTGCAGCGGGTGCAATAAGGATGGGTGAAGCGTACGGCAGAGATGCCGCGGCCAGCGCCATTTTCCTTTTCCCGCAAGGCGATTCCGCCCCGGAGTTTCGCTCTGACGTTGCGCTTTCGACCCTTTCTTTTCTTTCGTGGCCGAACCGATCGGCATCGTCGGAATCGGCTTCCGGTAACGACGATACAGGTTTGGTCACAATTGGTGATTACCTTTTTCTCGACGGCAGAACGGCACATGGCCGAGCCGCGGGAGTGAGGCAAATCGCATCGCGGGCGAGCCGTGCCGGACTATGGACGGAGAGTGTCGATGCGCTTGGAATTGAGGTCCTCGAGGGAGGGCTGAGGCTGGATGCGACGCGGGCAAAGGGGCCTTTGAGCTCACCGCGGGATCGCTCGCCGGGAGGAATGCATCCACGGATCGAAAGTCCGTCCGGATGGGAAGCGAAAGAAACCGAGTGAAATGCTGACGTCCGAGTTCAGACCTTTCAGACTAATGCTCATGGGCCTTTCCATTGCCTGTTGCGCGGCAATTGCATCGCCTGCAGGTGCATTCGACATCAAGTCGGGCGTTTCGAAGGAATCCGGCCCCTTCGATCTCTTCAAATTCGGTTTCAAGGCCTACAAGAACGGTCAGAAGGAAGAGGCAGTCGAAGCTTACAAATACGCGGCTGAAAAAGGTCATACAGGTTCGCGCTGGGCACTCGCCAACATGTATGCCGACGGCGATGGCGTCGCGCAGGACGACTTCGAGGCCTTCAAGATCTACAGCGAAATCGCGCAGCAGGGCGTCGAGCCGGGCTCGGAAGATACCGGCTTCTTCGTCAATGCGCTGCTCTCGCTCGCCAACTACTACAAGCATGGCATCCCCGGCAGTCCGGTGAAAATCGATCTCAACCAGGCGCGTCAACTCTACTTCCAGGTTGCGTCCACCTTTGGCGTGCCCGAGGCACAGTTCCAGCTGGCACAGATGATGTTGGCGGGTGAGGGTGGCAGCACGAGTGCGCAGCAGGCGAAAAAATGGCTCAACCAAGCCCGCAAGAGCGGCCATCCGGGCGCCATGTCCGTCTTTGGCAACATCCTCTTCCAGGAAGGGCAGGCGGCCAACGGGCTGGCGCTAATGACCGCCGCTCTCGACCGCTGCAAGCCGAAGGACTGTGGTTGGATGGAGGCTCTGCAGGAGCAGGCCTTTTCGGTCGCGACCGAAAGCGACCGCCGCTCGGCCGTCGCCCTTTCTCACAAGATTGCAGTCAACGGCTCCGACTAAGCCCGCGAACGGTTCTCGCCTACACCTTACGAGTGGAGGGATCGCGACGCGTTTTCGGCTCAAGCCGCGAAATCGAAATAGACCACAACAGGCACGTGGTCTGACGGCTTCTCCCAAGCCCGGACATGCTTTTCAATCGCCGCCGACGTCATTCGATCGGCAGCCTCCGGCGAAAGCAGCAGGTGGTCGATGCGAATGCCGTTGTTCTTCTGCCAGGCACCTGCCTGATAATCCCAGAACGAGTAGAGTTGAACGGCATCGGTTGTCGCGCGCACGGCATCCGTCAGTCCAAGGCCTTCGAGCCGACGAAAAGCCTGGCGCGTTTGCGGCAGGAACAGCGCGTCGTTTTCCCAAACCTTCGGATCGAAGCAGTCGTGCGGCTCCGGGATGACGTTGTAGTCGCCCGCGAGGATCAGGATTTCCTCGTAAGCCAGACGCTCCGCGGCGAAAGTCCGCAGCCGCTCCATCCAGGCGAGCTTGTAGGTATATTTCTCGGTTTCAACAGGATTGCCGTTCGGTAGGTAGAGGCAGCAGACACGCGCCACGCGGTTGCCCGGGAGGGAGAAGACGGCTTCCAGGAAGCGAGCTTGCTCGTCCAGCGGATCGCCCGGCAGGCCGCGACTTACTTCATCGGGCTTCGTCTTGGAGAGGATCGCGACGCCATTGAAGCCCTTTTGGCCATGTGTCTCTACATGATAGCCCATGGCCTCGATCTCGAGCCTCGGAAAACCCTCGTCGACCGTCTTGATCTCCTGCAGGCAGACGATATCGGGATCGGAGTCCTTTAGCCACTGAGTCAGGTTGTCGATGCGCGCCTTGACGCCGTTGATGTTCCAGGTCGCGATCTTCATGGAATGTCCTGTTCCGCTTCGTCGGCTCCCTTGTATCGCGCTCTTTCGATTGCGGACAAGACGAGAAACCGGTCGAAAGGGATTCTTTCGGCCGGTTCGATGTGGATACGCGGAGATACGGTACTAGATCGAGAAGCTTGTGCCGCAGCCGCAGCTGGCAACCGCGTTCGGGTTCTTGATCTGGAAGGACTGGCCGAGCAGGTTATCGACGAAGTCGATCTCGGATCCCGCCATGTAGACCAGTGACAAGCTGTCGATCAGCACCTTCGCGTCATTCTTTTCGACCACCACATCGTCGTCATGGGCGCCGTCCGCGAGGTCGAACTTGTAGGAAAAGCCTGAACAGCCGCCACCTTCCACGGAGACGCGCAAGGCGCTCTTGCCGGGCTCCGTGCCGACGATGGCCGCGATTCGTTTTGCCGCGGCTTCAGAAAGGGTTACATTTACGTCCGTCATGTTTGCTCCTGCCGGGGTCAAGATCCGGAGAGAATCGTTCTTAGCCGCCGGTTTCAAGCGACTGTTTTCAAAGCTACTTACGATTCATACCACAGAAGCGCAAGTTTGGCTAAGGCGGCCGAGAAAGCATCGCTTTGCCGTTTATGTGCTCTATAGGTATGAAGAGCGCAAGGCAGCGTCAATGGGCGAGCTGCTGCATATCGGTAACGGTGACGAATGACGATCGACAGGCAAGCATTGGGTTACGGCAACGGTGACAGGGCGGCGTATGCGGCTGATCCCTGGGCGACGCGCGGCAGGCTCTACCCCGAAGACCTGAGCCCAACCCGTTCGGATTTTCAGCGCGACCGCGACCGCATCGTTCATACGACGGCATTTCGTCGGCTGAAGCACAAGACCCAGGTCTTCATCGCTCAGGACGGTGACCACTACCGTACACGGCTGACGCACACGATTGAGGTCGCGCAGGTGGCCCGCGCTCTTGCCAGGGCCCTGAAGCTGGATGAGGACCTCGCCGAGGGAGTGGCGCTCGTCCATGATTTCGGCCACACGCCGTTCGGCCATACGGGCGAGGACGCGCTGCATGAGGCGCTGTTGCCCTACGGCGGCTTCGATCACAACGCCCAGTCGCTGCGTATCGTCACCAAGCTGGAGCGCCGCTATGCCGATTTCGACGGCATCAACCTGACCTGGGAAAGCCTGGAAGGTCTCGTCAAACATAACGGCCCGCTTCTGACCAAAGACGGCGCCGGCACGCGTGGGCCGGTTCCGCAGCCCATCCTGGATTACTGCGAGATTCACGACCTGGAACTGGACACCTATGCAAGCCTCGAGGCGCAGGTGGCCGCAATCGCCGACGACATCGCCTACAACACGCATGACATCGATGACGGGCTTCGGTCCGGCTATTTGACCTTCGAGATGCTGGAGGAGATCCCGTTTTTGGCCGCTCTAATGGCCGAGGTGCGGGAACGCTATCCGAACCTCGAGCCTAGCCGCTTTACCCACGAGATCATGCGCCGCCAGATCACGCGCATGGTCGAAGACGTCATTTCCGTTGCCCAACAGGGCCTTGCGGAAATCAAGCCGAAGAGCGCAACGGATATTCGCGAAGCAGGTCGCGTCATTGCAACCTTCTCCGAAGAAATGTCCGAGACCGACCGGCAGATCAAGGCGATGCTTTTTAAACGCATCTACCGGCATCCCGAGATCATGCGTATTCGCGCCGGCGCGGCGCAGATTGTCACCGATCTCTTCGGAGCCTATATGGCCAACCCGAAGGAGATGCAGAGCCACTATTGGGTGGATCATATTGCGGGCCTTGCAGAAGCGGCGAGGGCGCGCCATGTCGGCGACTATCTGGCGGGGATGACCGACACTTACGCGATCAGTGCCCACAGGCGATTGTTTGACCACACTCCGGATTTGCGATAGGCAGCGGTCGCCCGGCTGGGACCGGACAAATGCCTTGTGGCAAAGCCTATGCATGGAAGAGTGCGATGAACCTTTTTACCGATTTCGACGCCCGGATTAAAACCGCCCTTGAACAGATCGATCTGGTCAAGGAGAAGCGATCTGAGGTGGATTTCGGCCGCATCGCGATCGAACCGCCACGCGACCCAAGCCACGGTGATGTTGCGACCAATGCCGCCATGGTGCTGGCAAAGCCGCTTGGGACCAATCCGCGCGCCCTGGCCGAGATGATCACGGAGAAGCTGAAGGAAGACGCCGACGTCGCTGATGTCTCGGTCGCAGGCCCAGGCTTCATCAATATCAGGCTTTCCGTTGGCTACTGGCAGCGCCTGCTCGCCTCAATGATCGAGGCCGGTACCGACTACGGCCGCTCCATGATCGGCGCCGGCAAACGCGTCAACGTCGAGTATGTCTCCGCAAATCCGACCGGGCCCATGCACGTCGGCCACTGCCGCGGCGCTGTCGTCGGCGACGCGCTGGCCAACTTGCTTTCCTTCGCCGGCTTCGACGTCGTCAAGGAATACTACATCAACGATGCGGGCTCGCAGATCGACGTGCTGGCGCGCTCCGTGTTCCTGCGTTACCGCGAAGCACTCGGCGAGAAGATCGGAGAGATTCCGCCCGGACTTTATCCGGGCGACTATCTCGTTCCGGTCGGCCAGTCCCTGGCCCGTGACTATGGTGTGAAGCTGCACAATATGCCGGAAGACCAGTGGATGCCGCTGGTGAAGGATCGCACCATCGATGCGATGATGGCGATGATCCGCGAGGATCTCGATGCATTGAACGTGCATCACGACGTGTTCTTCTCGGAGCGCACACTGCATGCGAACGGCGCGGCTGCGATCCGCACGGCTATCAACGACCTGACCTTCAAGGGCCATGTCTACAAGGGTACGCTGCCGCCGCCAAAGGGCCAGTTGCCCGAGGATTGGGAAGACCGCGAGCAGACGCTGTTCCGCTCCACGGAGGTCGGTGACGATATGGATCGGCCGCTGATCAAGTCGGACGGCTCCTACACCTATTTTGCTGCCGACGTCGCCTACTTCAAGAACAAGTTCGATCGTAATTTCAACGAGATGATCTATGTTCTCGGCGCCGATCATGGCGGCTACGTCAAGCGTCTGGAGGCGGTCGCTCGGGGCGTTTCCGAAGGTAAGGCGAAGCTGACGGTTCTTCTCTGCCAGCTCGTGAAACTGTTCCGCAATGGCGAGCCCGTGAAGATGTCGAAGCGCTCGGGCGACTTCGTGACGCTGCGCGAAGTTGTCGAGGAAGTCGGCCGCGATTCGGTGCGCTTCATGATGCTTTATCGCAAGAGTTCGGAGCCGTTGGACTTCGATTTCGCGAAGGTAACGGAGCAGTCGAAGGACAATCCGGTTTTCTACGTGCAGTATGCGCATGCGCGCTGCATGTCTGTTTTTCGGCAGGCAAAGGAGGCGTTTCCTGACCTCGACGTCAGCCCCGCCGACCTTGCGAAGGCGGTTGCAGGAATCTCGGATCCCGCTGAATTGCAGCTGGTTGCGAAGGCGGCCGAGTTTCCACGCTTGGTCGAGTCTGCGGCGCAGTCTCAGGAGCCTCACCGCGTCGTATTTTACCTCTACGATCTGGCAAGTTCTTTCCATGCGCACTGGAATAAAGGTAAGGATCAAGTAGACTTACGATTTATTAACGATAAGAACCGAGAATCGAGTATAGCCAGATTAGGGCTGGTGTACGCCGTTGCGTCGGTTTTGAAGTCGGGACTTGCCATTGCGGGTACCGCTGCGCCGGATGAGATGCGGTAGCGTCACCATTTACCCACAATGCTCTGGCATAAACCTTAGCAAGTGCGAGTGGGATGAGTATGGCAGACAAACAGCGGGCGTATGACACGCGTAAGAATACGGACCTCTTTGCTGACGATGATCCTTTGGCGGAACTTGCCCGCATCGTTGGTTTCGAGCCACGGGTAGCGGCGAATACTGTTGAGGATGCGCCCCGACAGGAGCCAGCTTTCAATCTCGAAGATGAGTTGTTGCGCGAGTTCGATCGCTACGAGGAGCCTCAGTCTGCTGCTTCGTTTGATCGTTTGCCTGAGCCCGTATTCGAGCAACCGGCTGCGCATGAAGCCCCAATTGGCGAAGCTGAAGTCGCGCCGGCTGCCGAGGCTGAGCCCGACTTCGTCGTCGAGCCTGAAGTTGCCATCGAGCCGGTGGTTTCTCAACAGCAGGAAGTGGCATCCAACCTTACGCCTGCCGCTTGGGCGTCGAACGCCGTCCGTGACGGTGAGCCGGTATCTGGTGGGGCCCGTGATCTGATCGAAGAACTCGAGATGTCGATCGGTACTGCGCCGGTCCCACCGACGGCGCCTGCCAAGGCTCCCCAGTGGTCTGCCGCCAGCATCCGGCTTCCGATCGCCAATTTCCATCCGGCACGCCGCGACGAGCTCTCAGTTCCGGCAGTTGTTCCTGTTGCTGCGCCTGTCGTCCAGCGGGACATTTCCGTGCCTGAGTCGACTGCCGCTGCTTCCGAACACGTCGCTGTCTTTGAGGCGCCCGCTGCCGCAGGCTTCCCCGCCGAAATCGATCGGCATGAAGAGCCTGAGGTTCTTCACGAAGAACTTGAGGTGTTTCAAGACTCGCCCGTGGTCGACCCTCTCATCGATCACAGCGCCTTCGATCTGGCCGCTGCCGCGAAGGATGGTGACGTTCAGGCCGATGCGGCGCTGACGGAAGCCCTGCCAACGGAGATCGACGATATCAATTTCGATATCGACGATCTCCTTGCCGATGTTTCGCACTACCCTGTTCCCGAGCGTCAGGCCGCGCCTGCAGCCGATGCTGCGGAGCTATCGCGCGCTGCAGAACCGGTTCGTGTCGCAGCGCCCATCGTTGCCCCGATGCCGAAGCCGGTCGAGCAACCGTTGGCCGTTCCCTCCGCCAAAGCCGAACCGGAGGGCGATGATCCTTTCGCTGGCCACGACTTCGAACTCGATCTTGAAGGCATCGAGCTCGAGCTGGCGGACTTTGACTTTGCCGAGCCTGCAAAGCCGCAACCGCAGCCACAGGCGATTGAACCGGCGAGAGTGCAGACCCCTGAGCTAGCCACAGTGAAGACGCCGCATGTCGAGGCAGCTAGACCGGTCGCGCCAATGCCCGTCTTCCAGGCGGCGCAGCCCGCTGCGGCCGTCGCTGGTCCGATCCGCCAAGCACCGGTGGAGATGGCGCCCGCCACCAACACGACCGCTACGCCTGCGTTCTCAGCAGATGCTGGAGACGACCTTCCATTCGATCCGTCGATGATTTCGGATGCCGAATATCATCCGGAAGCGGTCGAAGAAATGCATGTGCCGGTGCTGCCGCCGGTTGAGCAGCCGGAACTTGTCGTAACGACCTCCGACTTCGATTTCGACGTCGACGCCGAAATCGCTAATCTGCTTGCTCCTGCAAGGCCAGCGGAAACGCCCGCGAAGCCAGTTGTCGAGGAATGGCGGACCCGAGCTCCGATCTCCGTTGCGCCAACCGCAGCACCAGCCGCGCCTATCGCCAAACAAGCTCCGTTGCAAAACTTGGACGAGTTCGAACGTGCTCTGGAAGAAGATTTCCGTCGCAGCGTCAACGAGCCGGTACAGCGCCGCGAAAATGTTTCTCAGGTTCAGATCCAGTCGGCAAGCGAAGCCGAGGACATGAGCCGGGCACGCTCCATGAAGCGGATGCTGGCTGCAGCTGCAGCGATTGTCGTCTTCGGCGGCGTTGCCTATGCAGGCTACACCTTCCTGGCCGGCAACGGCCGGCTCGGCATCGCCTCCGGCGAACCGCGCGTAATTACCGCTGACAAGGACCCTGTGAAGGTTGTTCCCGAAAATCCGGGTGGCAAGACCGTGCCGAACCAGGACAAGGCTGTTTACGACAGCGTTGGCGGCGCGGCTGCAGAAGAGCCGAAGCAGAAGGCCTTGGTATCAAGCAACGAGCAGCCGGTGGACGTTGTCCAGCGCACCCTGACGCCAGAAACGCTGCCGGAGGACAATGACAGCGACGTCGCGACACCGCCCATGGCGACGCCGGTTGGCGACACTCAGGATCCGCGCCTGCTGCCGAGCCAGGATACGGCCGTTGCCGTCGAGGCTGACAGCGCGAACCAGGCGCCGTCTGTTTCCGCCCGTAAGGTCCGCACGATGATCGTCCGTCCGGACGGTACTCTGGTGGCCCGCGACGAGCCGGCACCCCAAGCCGCACCGACGCTGCCCAAGGCAACGCCAGTTCAGACGCAGAAGATCACGGCTGGCGCCAAGCCTGCCGGTGGCACAGCTGCGAATTTCCCGGCATCCGCGCAGGTCGCTTCCGCTGATATACGCTCCACCCCGGTTGAAGAAACCAAGCCGACGCCGGCTCAGGCTCCTCCGGAAAGTGCTTTGGCCAAGGCCGCCGCGGCCACTCCCGCGAACGTCGAGCCGCCGGTCCGGGCGGTGAAGAGTGCACCAGTCGACGCCGCTCCGGCTCCGGCAGCTCGTCCAGTCGAAACCGAACAGACGAAGGCTGCGGCCGCGGAGGCGCCTGCTGCGCCGGCAGCACCAAAGCCGAAGGAAGTTGCCGCTGTTTCGCCTGCTGCGACGCAAGTTCAGCCGACAGCGGCGGCTGGCGGTTACGGGGTTCAGATCGCATCGCTTCCTTCCGAAGAAGAGGCGAAGAAATCCTACGCGAGCCTTTCGAAGAAGTTTGCGGGCGTGCTCAGTGGCCGCAGCTACGAGATCCGCAAGGCGGAGATCGCAGGCAAGGGAACTTTCTACCGCGTTCGTATTCCGGCCGGCTCGAAGGATGAAGCCGCGGCGATTTGCGAAAAGTACCGTGCTGCAGGCGGCAGCTGCCTCATCTCGAAGTAAGATTTCGCAGGCATTCAATCGAAGCGGCGGGCCATTGGTCCGCCGTTTTTTTGTGAATGCCGGTTGACGCCGCTCGTATTTCCGCATGGCACCTCTATGATTCGGATATGACCGAATCAAAAGCGATGATCCTTGGCTGTAGCGGCCACTCACTCACTCCCGAAGAAAAGGCGTTCTTCAGCGCCGAGCGTCCTTGGGGCTTCATTCTCTTTGGGCGCAACATATCGGAGCCGCAGCAGATCAGCGACCTCGTCGCGGAGATGCGGGAAGCAGTCGGATGGCATGCTCCGGTTCTGATTGACCAGGAAGGCGGGCGCGTTCAGCGTATCCGTCCGCCGATCTTCCAGCATTACCCCTCGGGGCAGCAGCTTGGCGATCTCTACCGTCAGGACAGGGAGAAGGGCGTCCGCGCCGCCTGGCTGATGTCGCGGTTGCACGCCTTCGATCTTTCGGGCCTCGGGATCAATGTTGATTGCCTGCCGGTGCTGGATGTTCCTGTGGAAGGCAGCAGCAACGTGATCGGCAATCGCGCCTACGGGGGCAATCCGGAAACAGTCACGGCCATGGGGCGTGCCGCATCCGAGGGTCTGAAGGCGGGCGGCCTTCTGCCTGTGATGAAACACATGCCTGGCCACGGTCGCGGCTTTGCTGACTCCCATCACGAGCTGCCGGTTGTTACGGTTTCGCGGGCGGAACTCGAGGCGCATGATTTTCCGCCGTTCATTGCCATGAAGGACGAATTGATGGCAATGACGTGCCATGTTGTCTTTGCGGCAATCGATTCTGAGCGTCCGGCGACTACCTCCCGTAAGGTTATCGACGGCATCATCCGCGACCATATCGGCTTCAAAGGGCTGTTGCTTTCCGATGATACGTCGATGAACGCGCTTGCAGGTACGATCGGAGAGCGTGCCGCCAACATCATCGCCGGCGGATGTGATATCGTGCTGCATTGCAATGGCCACATGGACGAGATGCAACAGGTTGTCGAAAACGTGCCCGTCTTGCAGCACCAGTCGCTCTTGCGCGCACAAGCGGTGCTGAACGGTTTCCCGACGGCGGATAACGCCGAGGAGGCGGCGGTCCGCGCCGAATTCGACGAGATGTTTGCGACTGTCTGATCGCGGAAGGAGCTGGGCTGGGTGAACACGATAAAGGGCACGGAACGGCTACAGGCCGCGGCAACGCCGATGGACAAGCTGTGGCAGGAGAACGACGCGGAGCGCGCGACCTCCGATCCCGCGCTACTGATCGACGTTGCCGGTTTCGAAGGGCCGCTCGACCTACTGCTCTACCTTGCTCGCAATCAGAAGGTCGATCTCTCCCGCATCTCCGTGTTGGCGCTGGCGGAGCAATATCTGCAATTCATCGAAAGCGCACGGCGTATCCGGATCGAGCTTGCGGCCGACTATCTCGTCATGGCGGCGTGGCTCGCCTATCTGAAATCGCGCCTGCTGATCCCGCAACAGGCCAAGGATGACGGCCCCTCAGGGGAGGAAATGGCGGCAACGCTTGCCTTCCGCCTGAAGCGCCTCGAAGCAATGCGCGAGGCTGCAAGCGGTCTCGTCAACCGCAACCGTCTGGGCCGCGATATCTTTGCTCGCGGTGCGCCCGAGCATATTCCGGACAGGCAGCAGTCAGCATACACCGCTAGTCTCTACGATCTCCTGACGGCTTATGCGTCTCTCAGGCAGCGTCAGGCGGTGACTCAGGTGACGATTGCACGACGGAATGTTTGGTCGCTGACGGATGCCCGCGAGCTTCTGACCCGCATCATCGGCGAGATCGGCGATTGGACGGCCCTGGAAACCTATCTCCTGCGTTATACGGCGTCGCCGGAAGACAGAGTGACAGCAATTGCCAGTGCGTTCGCGGCTTCCCTCGAGCTCGTTCGCGAAGGTAAGCTTGAAATCCGGCAGGACGGGGCCTTCCAGCCGCTCTATATGCGGCGTGGTCCGAAGCACGGGACGCTGCAGGTGGTCGAACAGGAGCGACCGGCGTGACCGATCTGGAAGACGAACATATCGACAATACGATGGCGGAAGATTCAGAGGATGATCTCCGTGCGGAGGCAGAGGCGGAGCGCATTGCCGAAGCACTGGTCTTCGCGTCCGCGCAGCCCGTCTCCGAAGGCTTCATCGCGGACCGCTTGCCGCGTGCGCTGAATGTCCGCGCGATCATGCTGCGCCTGAAGGAGCAGTACGCCCATCGCGGTGTAAACCTTGTCCAAGTGGATGACGCTTGGGCCTTTCGTACGGCGGCAGATCTCTCCTTCGTCATCAGGCGCGACGAGAACGAGGCAAAGAAGCTATCACGAGCGGCCTTGGAAGTGCTGGCGATCATCGCGTATCACCAGCCGGTGACGCGCGCTGAGATCGAAGACATCAGAGGGGTGCAGACCTCCCGTGGCACGCTTGATGTGCTGATGGAGGCTGGCTGGGTTCGCTTTCGCGGTCGCAGGCGCACGCCCGGTCGCCCCGTCACGTTAGGCACGACGCGCGATTTCCTTGACCATTTCGGCCTGGAGGAGATCCGTGATTTGCCTGGCCTTGAAGAATTGAAGGGCGCGGGATTGCTCTCCGGTCGCATACCGGCCAATTTCAATGTACCATCACCTGCGATGAACGACGAGTTGACCGAGGACGAAGATCCGATAACGCAACTCGATCTTGAAGAACTCGGTCTGCTTGCGCCTGGTGGCGCCTCCGAAGACTAGGCGGATTGACCTTTGTTCCGTCACGCATTTCGAAAACAACGCCGATCACGGTTTTTCGAATGTGTATTCTCTTGTCACAGACGGCGATACCGTGACATTAAGCGACAATCTACAGGGAACTTTGATGTTGGAATTGGTGTAGGGAACTCTTACATCAAGGAACATCGCAAAAGGGAGTTAGCGTAATGGGTTCTTTTAGCATGTGGCACTGGCTGATCGTTTTGGCCATCGTGCTGTTGTTGTTCGGTCGCGGCAAGATTCCGGAACTGATGGGCGATGTTGCCAAGGGCATCAAGAGCTTCAAGAAGGGCATGAACGACGACGACAGCACGCCCGAGACCACGGCTGGCAAGACCGTCGATCACAAGGCCGACGAAACCAAGTAATCACCTCCGGGCAAACGTAGCCCCCACGTTTCCCGTCCAGGAGCCTTGAATGTTCGATATTGGCTGGACCGAGCTGCTTGTCATCGCGGTCGTACTGATCGTGGTGGTTGGTCCGAAGGACTTGCCGCCGATGCTGCGTGCGTTCGGCAAGATGACCCAGCGTGCGCGCAAGGTCGCAGGCGAGTTTCGCGCGCAGTTCGACGAGGCGCTCCGTGAAGCCGATCTGGACGATGTGCGCCAGACGCTCGCTGATGCGCAGAAGTTGAACCCCGTCAACAGTTTGCGCGATGCGATGAACCCGCTTCGGCAAATGGGCAACGACATCAAGGCGGACCTGCAGAAGGCGACGACTGTCGACAACAAGACCGAGGTTCCGGCTGCTGCCGTATCGGTGCCTGAGCCGTCGATGAGCCTGCCGGAAACGCCGCCGGTCGTAGCGCCGCCGCCGGCCGCAATCTCGGAGCCGGTCGTGGCGGCAGCAAGCCCGGTAACGGCGACTGTCCAAGAGAAGCCGAAAGCAGTTCGCAAGCCGCGTGCGAAGGCAGAACCTGCGACGGTTGCCGCTCCAATCGAGAAGCCCAAGCGGGCTTCGACGAAGCCTGCGACCGTCAAGAAGACAGCGGCGGTTGCCGCCACAGCCGCTCCGAAGAAGACGGCAGCAAAGAAGAAGAAGGACGACGCATGAGCGGTGAAATCGAAGACAAGCCGCAGCCATTGATCGAACACTTGATGGAGCTGCGTACGCGGCTGATGTGGTCGATCGGTGCGTTTTTCGTTGCGTTCATCGCCTGCTTCATATTCGCCAAGCACCTCTTCAATGTCCTGGTCTACCCATACAAATGGGCCGTGATGTGGGCGAAGCTCGATGTTTCCAAGGCGCAGTTGATCTACACGGCGCCACAGGAGTTCTTCTTCACGCAGGTGAAGGTTGCCATGTTCGGCGGTCTGGTGATCGCGTTTCCGATTATCGCGGCTCAGATCTACAAGTTCGTGGCGCCCGGCCTCTACAAGAACGAGCGCGCCGCCTTCCTGCCGTTTTTGGTCGCGTCGCCGATCCTGTTTCTGATGGGCGCTTCGCTCGTCTACTTCTTCTTCACGCCGATGGTCATGTGGTTCTTCCTGACCATGCAGCAGGCGCCGGGTGAGGGCGATGTCGCGATCTCCCTGCTTCCCAAGGTTTCCGAATATCTCAGCCTGATCATGACGCTGGTGTTCTCGTTTGGCCTCGTTTTCCAGCTTCCCGTGATCACCACGCTGCTCGCCCGCGTTGGCCTGTTGACGTCCCAATGGCTTGCCGAGAAACGCAAGTTTGCGATCGTGCTTGCCTTTATCGTTGCAGCGGTGCTGACGCCGCCCGATCCGATGTCCCAGATCGGCCTTGCGCTGCCGACCATCCTTCTCTACGAGATTTCCATCTACGCGGCGCGACTCGTGGAGCGCCAGCGTGCCCGCGAGGCGGTCGAAGAGGCTGAAGGAACCACGGACGTTGCCAAGACGGACAACGTCTGACGATCTCCCTCAATGAGCGCTTCCAAGCATCCGGTCGAGGCCCAGCCGGGCTTTGGCTGGCTTATCTTTTTTACAACGACCTGGAACGACGATGCTCGATATCAAATGGATCCGTGAGAATCCCGAAGCGCTCGATGCGGCACTTGCCAAGCGTGGTGCCGAGCCTTTGTCTGAAAGCCTGATCGCGGTCGATGAAAAACGCCGCTCGTCCATTCAGAAGGTCCAGGACATGCTGTCCCGCCGCAATGCCGCCTCGAAGGAGATCGGCGCTGCGATGGCGCAGAAGAACAGTGAGCTTGCCGAAAAACTCAAGGCTGAAGTGGCCGACTTGAAGGTGCTGCTGCCGAACGCCGAAGAGGACGAGCGCCAGGCGACCGACGAACTGAATGACGCGCTGTCGCGCATTCCGAACGTCCCGCATGACGACGTACCGGTCGGCAACGACGAGCACGACAATGTCGTTGCCCGGATCGTCGGAGAGAAGCCGCGCTGGAATCACACGCCGAAGGAACACTTCGAGATCGGCGAAGCGCTCGGCTACATGGACTTTGAGCGTGCCGCCAAGCTGTCGGGATCGCGCTTTACCGTACTGACCGGCCCGCTGGCTCGACTGGAGCGAGCGCTCGGTCAGTTCATGATCGACCTGCATACCAGCGAGCATGGCTACACCGAAGTCAGCTCTCCGCTGATGGTTCGTGACGATGCGATGTTCGGTACTGGTCAGCTGCCGAAGTTTGCAGACGATCTCTTCAAGACGACGGACGGCCGCTGGTTGATCCCGACCGCTGAGGTGACGCTCACCAATCTTGTCTCCGGCGAGATCCTCGATCAGGAGAAACTGCCGCTTCGGTTCACCGCCCTGACTCCGTCCTTCCGTTCGGAAGCAGGCTCGGCCGGCCGCGACACGCGTGGCATGCTGCGCCAGCATCAGTTCTGGAAGTGCGAACTCGTCTCGATTACCGATGCTGAAAGCTCGCTTGCCGAACACGAGCGCATGACGGCTTGTGCCGAAGAGGTCTTGAAGCGTCTCGGCCTGCATTTCCGTACGATGACGCTCTGCACCGGCGATATGGGTTTTGGTGCGCGCAAGACCTACGACCTCGAGGTCTGGCTGCCCGGACAGAATACCTATCGCGAAATCTCGTCCTGCTCGGTCTGCGGCGATTTCCAGGCGCGTCGTATGAATGCGCGCTATCGCGGCAAGGAAGACAAGGCGACGAAGTTCGTTCACACGCTGAATGGCTCCGGTACGGCCGTCGGTCGCTGCTTGATTGCGGTTCTGGAGAACTATCTGAATGAGGATGGTTCGGTGACGATTCCAGATGCGCTGCTGCCATACATGGGCGGCTTGAAGAAGATCGAACGGGCGGCTTGAGCCAATGCGCATTCTGCTCACCAACGACGACGGCATTCACGCAGAAGGCCTCGCGGCGCTGGAGCGGATTGCACGGACACTCTCCGACGACGTCTGGATTGTCGCGCCGGAGACGGATCAGAGCGGCCTCGCGCATTCGCTGAGCCTTTCCGAGCCGTTGCGGCTTCGCAAGATTTCCGACAGGCATTTCGCGCTGCGCGGAACGCCTACCGATTGCGTCATCATGGGCATCAAGCAGGTCATGGACATTAAGCCGGATCTGGTGCTTTCAGGCGTCAATTCTGGCTCGAACGTCGCCGACGATATCACCTATTCGGGCACCGTCGCCGGCGCCATTGAAGGCACGCTGCAGGGTGTCCGCTCTGTTGCATTGAGCCAGGCCTACCTGCACCAAGACGGCGCAAGGACAGTCCCCTGGGAGGTCTGTGAGGCGCACGCCCCGGCGCTCCTCGATAGACTGATGACGCTCGAATTGCCCGTTGGGACGTTCCTGAACCTGAACTTTCCGAATTGCAGGCTCGAGGAAGTCGAGGGTGTCGAAGTGACGGCACAAGGTAAGCTCGCCTTCAATCTGCAGGTCGATGAACGGGCGGATGGACGGGGCTTTCCATACTACTGGCTCAGATTCGGCGAGCGTGCCGGCGCCTTCACCGCAGGCACGGATATTCACGCTCTGAAGCATCGCAAGATTTCGGTAACTCCTTTGAAACTGGATTTGACTGATTATTCCGTACAGGACCGCGTGGCGCGGGCGCTTTCGGGTACGGAGTAAATCGCTTTGACTGCACGGTTGGTGGAGAAGGAAGGCTTTGCGGCGCTCGTGTTGAGGCTGCGAGCCGAGGGTGTATCCGATCTGGACCTGCTGACGGCGGTCGAGCAGACGCCGCGGTCATTGTTCGTGCCGCCCCAGTTTGCCGAGCAGGCCTATTCCAGCCGCACGATACCGATCGAATGCGGCTCCTTCATTGAGGGCGTGGATTTCGCGGTCAGGGTTCTGCACCACTTGAAAGTCAAACCGGGGCAACGTGTCCTCGAGGTCGGCACGGGCAGCGGCTTCATGTCCGCCGTCATGGCGCGTATGGCCGAACGCGTGCTGACGATCGACCGCTACAAGACGTTGACGACAAACGCGCAGCGCCGTCTCGATTCGCTTGGGCTCCGGAATGTCATTATCCGCCAGGCCGACGGCAGCGCCGGCCTGCAAGGCGAGGGGACGTTCGACCGGATTCTGGTCACCGCCGCGTTCAACGCGATGCCGCGGTTCTACACCGACCAGCTTGTTTCCGGCGGTTCGATGATTGCCCCTTTGATGATTTCCGAGAATGAGTGTCGCCTGGTGCGGCTTACGAAAACGGGCAGCCGCTTCGAGCGCGAAGAACTGTTCGACACGCCTTATCTCCCGATCGTGCCACGGCTGGCTTCGCAACTTTGAGGCGATCCGCCTGTTGGTGTTGCTATGGTTAGCAATCTCTCAAAAAAATCTCGCGAATTTCGGCACCTTAACCGCGTGGTAATACTAACGCGCTTTAATAAACCCACAAATGGTTGCGTTCATCAGTGGGTCGAGTCATGCGTTTCAGTCTTTCGCCAAGAGTAGGCAAGTCTGCCGGTAATGTCCTGATAGCGGCTTTGCTGGCGAGTACAGTAGCGGGTTGCAGTTCCGATGTGACACGTTTCGGTGGTCTTTTCTCGTCGTCCGGTCAGGATCAGATGACGACCAATTCCATTCCGCGCCGAAACATGAGTGGCCTACAAGCCGATCCAGTTCCACAGGCAGATCTTGCCCAGGGTGGCTATGCTGCGAACAACCAAGCGATGAACCAGCCTTATCCGGCCCAGCCAGCTTACGGCGCCTCCAGCGCCCGGATGGCCTCTGCACCCGTCTCTGTTCAGCGTTCCGAGCTTGCTGCGCCGTCCGCAGTAGCGCCGGCCGCGCCGTCCAGGGAAAAGCAGGTCGCACTCGCTCAACCGTTCCCCGCTGCCGCGGCTCCGAAGAAGTCGGCGCCAATTCTCGTTCCGCCAAAGGCGGCAACCGACTCGATCGTTACCGGCACGACACCCAAGGTTTCCGGCTGGTCAGCAAACAACGCGCCGTCCGTGACCCTTCGCCCGGGTGAAAGCATTACAACGCTCGCCAATCGCTATGGTGTGCCGGAAAAGGAAATCCTCAGGGTCAACGGCTTCAAGACTGCCGCTGCAGCCAAGCCCGGTCAGATCATCCTGATCCCGACCCTCAACGGTGGCAATGCCGCCAAGGCATCTGCCCAGACGGCAGATCTCTCCAAGGGTGGCCACCTGCCGCAGCCTGGTAAACAGCAGGAACAGAACGTTGCGGTCGTGCCGGGCGCGAACTCCGCCCGCGACAAGTCGGTCGCAAATGCGGATTCGTACGGCAAGCTTTCGGCCGGTGCAGGCAAAGGGCCGAAGGGCGCCGGCGGCACTTACGTAGTCAAGCCGGGCGACTCGCTTGCCAAGATCGCCAAGGCGACGGGCACCAGCATCGACGATCTGAAGGCTGCCAATAATCTGTCGGCCGGTTCGATCCGCATCGGCCAGGAGCTCAATCTGCCGGGCGCTTCGCGGGATGGCATGAAGACGGCTTCCATTCCGGCGAAGGCAGAGCCGAAGCCGGTCGCGGAGCCCGCCTCCGCAACGTCGACTGCGGCTGCACAGCCGGCAACCTACAAGGCTCCTGTTGCCACCGAGACGGTGGACGAGGCGGCCAAGAAGGAAGTGGCGTCCGCAGCACCTGAGGCAACCGGCATCGGCAAATATCGCTGGCCGGTCCGTGGAGCCGTCATTGCGGCCTACGGCGCCAACGTCAACGGCAGCCGCAACGATGGTATCGACATTTCCGTGCCGCAGGGTACGCCGATCAAGGCCGCCGAAAACGGCGTGGTGATCTATGCAGGCAACGGCCTGAAGGAACTCGGCAACACGGTTCTCGTCCGCCACGACGACGGGACGGTCACTGTCTACGGCAATGCCGATACCCTGAGCGTCACCCGCGGCCAGAAGATCCAGCGCGGCCAGACGGTTGCCGTCTCCGGGATGAGCGGCAGCGTCAAGCAGCCGCAGGTCCACTTCGAAGTCCGCAAGGATGCGACTCCGGTCAACCCGATTACTTTCCTCGAATAGGTATTGCGTCCGAGGGTGCTCAAAAGCCCGGCCTCAAAGCCGGGCTTTTGTCATTGGGCGCGGTCGAGCGCGATACGCATCCGGCCGGCGAGATCCTGAATGTACTGCCACGCGACGCGGCCGGAACGCGCACCACGGGTCGTCGCCCACTCCAGCGCCTCCGCATGCATTTTCTCGCGATCGACCGGCAGCTTGAAATGGTCAGCATAGCCGTCGATCATCGTCAGATAGTCGTCCTGGCTGCATTTGTGGAAGCCAAGCCAAAGGCCGAAGCGGTCGGAGAGCGAAACCTTCTCTTCGACCGCTTCAGAAGGGTTAATCGCCGTCGACTGCTCGTTCTCCATCATGTGACGCGGGAGCAGGTGGCGGCGGTTCGAGGTCGCATAGAAGAGGACGTTGTCCGGTCGACCTTCCACGCCGCCGTCAAGGGCTGCCTTTAGCGATTTGTATGCCGTATCATCGTGATCGAACGAGAGATCGTCGCAGAAGACGATGACACGATGCGGCGTGTCCTTGAGAAGATCGAGCAGTGTGGGGAGGCTCGCAATGTCTTCGCGATGCACTTCCACCAGCTTCAGTGATACTCCACTCTCGCGCCGCACGTCCTCGTGAACAGCCTTGACGAGCGAGGACTTGCCCATACCGCGCGCACCCCAAAGGAGAACATTGTTTGCCGCATAGCCTTCGGCAAAGCGCACCGTATTCTCGTGCAGGATGTCCCGCACGCGGTCGACGCCGCGGATCAGCTTCAGGGCCACGCGATTCGGGCGAGCAATCGGCTGGAGGTGCTGGCGGGCAGGGGACCAGACGAAGCAGTCTGCCGCGTCCCAGTCGTTGATCGCCGGCGCCGGACCAGCCAACCGGTCGATGGCGTCCGTCAGCCGGCGCAGCTCTGCCAGAATGGCGTTGTTGACGTCT
Organism: Rhizobium sp. BK181; assembly: GCF_014193305.1. NCBI lineage: Bacteria > Pseudomonadati > Pseudomonadota > Alphaproteobacteria > Hyphomicrobiales > Rhizobiaceae > Rhizobium > Rhizobium sp. BK181. The sequence goes on along the minus strand of NZ_JACHZA010000011.1, from coordinate 133,443 downwards.
TCGGCCATGGGCCTTCCTCCTGAATTCTGGTTGCGACCAGCGTGCTGTGTCTTTTGCCTGCGGCGTAGCATGGCCTTTTGCGAGCGGAAAGGTTATGAGGCAGCGGAATCGGTACGGTTTCCGGCTCTTTCTGTTGCATTCGCAAAGACCATAATTATAGTCCGGCCACCCGAGAAAAGGCGGAGTTCCGCCACCGGAAAGTTTTGAGGAGTTTAGCATGTTCATCACCCCGGCATTTGCCCAGGCTGCCACCGACACCGCGGCGTCGCCGTTCGGCTCTGGCCTTGAAATGATCATCCTTTTCGTGCCGCTGATGGTCGTCTGGTACTTCCTGCTGATCCGTCCGCAGCGCGCGCAGGCCAAGAAGCGTGAAGAAACGCTGAAGGCGATCCGTCGCGGCGATCAGGTTGTCACCGGTGGCGGTCTCGTTGGCAAGGTTACCAAGGTTGTTGACGACAAGGAGCTCGAAGTGGAAATTGCAGACGGCGTTCGCGTTCGCGTCGTCCGCACCGGCATTACGGAAGTTCGCGTAAAGGGCGAGCCGGTCAAGGCGGACGCTGCATAATATTGCAAATCCAGCTGTGAACCGGATTGGGCCGGGTCGGAAATAGTCGAGAGAAAATGCATCGTTTTTCCCGCCTGAAGGCCGTTCTGATCCTGGTTCTGGTAGCGGTGGCCGCGGTAATCGCGGCCCCAAATCTGTTATCGAACGCGCAGCGCTCTACGCTGCCTGCATGGCTGGCCGGTAGCCGCGTTGTCCTCGGCCCTGATGTCCAAGGCGGTTCCCATCTGCTTCTCCAGATTGAACGCGCCGATATCGTGAAGGATCGGCTGGAGCGCACTGTAGCGGATGTTCGCGGCAAGTTGCGCGAAGCCAACATTCGCTACACCGGCCTGACTGGCACAGACCAGGATATCACCGTCAAGATTACCGATGTGAGCCAAGTGGATGCTGCCGTCCACGCGTTAGACCCGCTGACCGTGGCGACAAAAAGTGGCTGGTTCGGAGGCTCTGTCCAGAGTGTATCCCTGCAGAAGGGCAACGACGGACAACTTTCGTTGCGAATTTCCGACAACAACATCGACGAGGGCACCGTAGCCGCTCAGGCGCAGTCCCTGGCGGTTGTAGAGCGGCGCATCGCCGGCCTTGGGATAACGGATTTTTCCGTTCGCGCCGATGGTAACGACCGTATCGACGTCAAGGCCCTCGGCTCCATCGACGTGGAGCGGCTGAAGAACATTTTGAATGAGCCTGCCCAGCTTTCAGTTCGGCTGATCGATGAAAGTATGTCCGGGCAGCAAGCTCTTGCCGGTCGCTGGCCGGCGACATCGGAGGTGCTCTACTCGCTTGACGATCCGCCCGTTCCGTACCTCGTCGATCGAACGGATTTCGTCACGGGCAAGAATCTGGTGGATGTCCAAGCGGTTGCCGATGCGCAAGCGGATGCGGTCGCGATCACCTACAAGCTGGATGCTGAAGGGACCGAGCAGCTCGCACAGAAGACGCGCCAGAACATTGGCCGGCACCTTGCCATACTCTTCGATGATCAGGTCATGGCGGCGCCGCTGATCAATGCACCAATCCTGGATGGGACCGGACGGGTTCCTGTCAGTTTCAGCGAGGATGGAGCTCGCGATCTTGCGCTGATGTTGCGAAGTGGCGCCCTGCCGGCGACATTGACGACCGTGGAAGAGCGCACCGTCAGCCCGGCCCTCGGCGCGGAATCGAAGCGCGCCGGTCTGGTGGCTGGCTTTGTCGCCGCGATCCTTGTTACCGGTTTGATGTTTGCCTTCTATCGCAAGCTCGGCATCATCGCGGGTATTTCGCTGGTCCTGAATCTCCTCCTGATTCTCGCCGTGTTAAGCGTGATCGGCGCAACACTGACGCTGCCCGGCCTCGCAGGCATTGTCTTGATCATAGGCATGGCGGTCGATGCCAACGTGCTCGTCTACGAGCGCATCAGGGAAGAGGCGAAAGCAGGCCATTCCTTCGCGGACGCGATCGATAACGGGTTTTCGCGTGCATTCCTGACGATCCTTGACGCCAATGTCACGATCGTCATTGCGGCAGTCATTCTCTACTACCTCGGCAGCGATACCGTTCGCGGTTTTGCGGTAACGCTCGCGGCGGGGATTCTGACGACTGTCTTTACCACCTTCACGCTGACCCGCTGGATCGTCGTCACCTGGCTTCACCGCAAGCATCCGAGGCACCTGCCCAGGGATGTGCAGACGGGTATCTTCGATCATGCCAACATCCGGTTCATGGGCATACGGCGCTACACGTTCACGGTGTCGGCGGCACTTTCGATCCTGGCCATGATCGGCTTTGCAACGCTTGGCGCAAATCTTGGGGTGGATTTTGCCGGCGGGTCGTTGGTGGAGGTCAAGGCGAAGCAAGGAAATGCCGATCCGGATGATATTCGCGCCCGTCTCGGTGACCTGAACATTGGGGACATCGAAGCACGCCGCCTATCCGACGCATCGACAGCGCTGGTTCGTATCCAGTCGCAGGGCGGTGGCGAGAATGCCGAACAGTCGGCGATGACGTTGCTGCGCGATGAGTTGGCGGACGACTACGAAATCCGTCGGGTCGAGGTCGTCGGCCCTGCCGTGTCCGGAGAGCTGACCAGGGCCGCGACATTCGGCCTCCTTGGTTCGCTTGCCGTCATTTTGTTTTACATCTGGCTCCGCTTCGAATGGCAGTTCGCGGTCGGTGCGATCATCGCGACGCTCCACGATATCATCCTGACGCTTGGCCTCTTCGTGTTGACCGGTATGGAATTCAATCTGACAAGCGTTGCGGCCATCCTGACGATCGTTGGCTATTCGCTCAACGATACGGTGGTGGTCTACGACCGAATGCGCGAGAACCTGAAACGCTATCGCAAGATGCCCATGCCAATCCTGATTGACGCTTCCATCAATCAGACCCTGTCGCGCACGGTTCTGACGGCGGCGACAACATTGCTCGCGCTGCTAGCGCTCTGCCTTTTCGGCGGTGAGGTGATCCGCCCCTTCGCCTTTGTAATGCTATTCGGCGTTGCCATCGGCACCTTTTCCTCCATTTACATAGCCGCGCCCGTGCTGATCGCGTTCAAGCTCCGCCCGGACGCGATCGATAGCGATCAACATGAGAAAGTGGCCGAGCCGGAGACAAACCCCGGCAATCCGGCAGTGTGAGAATATGGCAAGAGGCATAGAAATCCGCGAGGCGCATTTTCCAGGACGTGCGCCCATCGACACTTACGGCAATGGCGGCTTCCGTTTCGCCGATATGTCCCACCGCGGGTCCATCCTGTGCCTGCCATCCGGCATTTATGGCTGGGACATGGATGCGTCGAAGCCACTGTCGATCGAGAATTTTCAAAAGGTGATCGACGAGGCTGCCGAGATCGAGGTCCTGCTGATCGGCACCGGAGATGATATGCGCCCGATTCCGGCCGATCTGAAGGCGGCGTTGAAGGCCGCGGGTATTTCATCGGATCCCATGAATACCGGTGCTGCAGTTCGGACCTTCAACATCATGCTGATGGAATCCCGCGCGGTTGCCGCGGCATTGATAGCGGTCTGACAATGGCCGATCAGTCTTTGACGAACCAGGATCTTTGCCTGGCGACGCTCCGCGACAATGACCGCGACCGCTACCTTGCCTGCCTGCTGTCGCCGCAGGAGAAGCGCGGCGCTCTGGCAGCGCTCTACGCCTTCAATGCCGAGCTTGCGCGTATTCGCGATCTGGTGCACGAGCCGCTTCCCGGTGAAGTGCGCATGCAGTACTGGCGGGACCTGTTGGAGGGCAACGCCCACGGCTCCACCCAGGCAAATCCGATTGCCTCGGCCCTATTGACTGCCGTGGATCACCACCGCTTGCCGAAACAGACGCTCGTGAACATGGTCGATGCTCGTATCTTCGATCTCTACGACGATCCGATGGAGACGCGCGTTTCGCTCGAGGGATATGCCGGCGAAACGGCATCCGCTCTCGTTCAACTGGCTAGCTTGGTACTTGCACCGACCGAGGCTGCCGCTTCCGCAGAAGCCGCCGGACACGCAGGCGTTGCCCAAGCGATCGCCGGTCTTCTGCTTCTGATGCCGTTGCATCGCCACCGCGGGCAACTCTACGTTCCGCTTGAAATCCTGTCAGCGACCGGACTTGACCGCGAAACATTTCTCGCCGGTGAAGATAGGGCCCGGATCTCCGCAGCGATCGAAGCCTTTGCTGGGCTCGGCCGCGACCATCTCGCGAAGGCGAGAAACGTCGCAATAGCTCCAAACGTGTTTCCGGCCTTCCTGCCAGCTACTCTGGCGGAGCCGGTCCTCGTCAGCGCCCAGAAGGCCGGCGCAGGACTGTTCGAACGTCAGCTTCAACGGTCGCAGTTGCGGCGCCAGACACGCATGCTGCTTGCGATGATGCGCAAGAAAATCTGATCCTGTTTAAACTCGCGCAAGGCTCGTGTGTTATAACGACGCCATTGCCGTTTTTGATCGGAGAGGGATGTGAGCATAGTCGTCTGGGGCGTTATTTTCGCGATCGTCATCTTCATCGCCTTCATCTCGACGCGGATGGCTGCGCAGAACAAGGAAGACGGTCTCCACGATACCGGGCTCGCCATCATCGAGTTCAACCGCGCTTTCCCGAATGAAGCAATCCGCCAACTGCAGGCGACCGCCAACGGGCAGGCGGTGTTCGTGCGCCTGCATGACAACAAGGCAGGCTACATGCGCAGTATGCAGAGGCACTATTCATGCCACGTCATCGAGCCGGGCAGGGTGCGCGTTCTAAGCTCGGAAACCGGCAAGGGTCTCAGCATAGAGTTCCTTGACGCGCCGCATCAGAGCGGCACGTTCGAATTCGCGTCCGCCAGGGAAGCGTCGGAGGTCTCTCTCTGGCTCCTTGGCAACTATGTGGCGGAGCCGGACAAGTCCCTGCCGCCCCACAATTCCACAATCGCAAACCGCCACTAAGGAAGCTTGGCGCTGCTATTTCCGTGGCCGCTGCGGCACCTCGCGTGAGGCGTTGCTGCGGCCGTTTTGCCGTTGCCTACGGCCTGAAATAGGCGCAAGATTTAGGCTCATCCGGTAAAGTTTGAGTTTGTATTCAAAAGCGCTATGGGAGGTGCGTGATGCTTGCAATCAATGATACCGCTCCGGATTTCGAAGCCCAGACAACCGAAGGCAAGATCAGTTTTCACGAATGGATGGGCAATTCCTGGGCGGTGCTGTTTTCGCATCCGAAGGACTTTACGCCCGTATGCACGACCGAACTCGGCTATATGGCACGGATCAAGCCTGAATTTGACAGGCGCGGCGTGAAGATCATCGGCCTTTCCGTCGATCCGCTTGAGCGCCATGCCAGTTGGATGAAGGATATCGAGGAAACGCAGGGTTATCGTCCCAACTATCCGATGATCGCCGACGTCGATTACACGGTGTCGAAGCGCTACAACATGCTGCCCGCGCTGGTATCCGGTGATCCAACAGAGCGCACGCCGGCCGATAACCAGACCGTACGCAATATTTTCGTGATCGGCCCTGACAAGAAGATCAAGCTCGTTATGGTCTATCCCATGACAACCGGTCGCAATTTTGATGAGGTGCTGCGGGTCATCGATTCCTTGCAACTCACTGCAAAGCACAAGGTCGCCACGCCGGTGAACTGGAAGAATGGGGAGGACGTGATCATTGCCGGTTCTGTTTCCGACGAGGACGCGAAGAAGCAGTATCCGCAGGGTTGGCGGGCCCCAAAACCCTATATCAGGATCGTGCCGCAGCCGCACGGATAGTCGCTCGCAAACCATGTCGCCACGAAGGAGGTGGGGATGATCTTCCGGCAGCTGTTCGATCCGGTATCGAGCACCTATTCCTATTTGCTGGCAAGTCGGAAGGGGGGCGAGGCACTGATCATCGATCCAGTGCTGGAAAGGGTCGAGCGCTACCTCCAGCTCATCCACGAGCTTGATCTAAAGCTGGTCAAGGCCGTGGATACCCATCTCCATGCCGACCACATCACCGGTCTTGGCGCGCTGCGCGACAAGACCCATTGCATCACCGTGATGGGAGAGCAGACAAAGGCCGATGTCGTCTCGATGCGTCTCTCCGACAACGACACGCTGACGATCGAAGGGCTCTCCCTCGATGTGATCTATACGCCGGGCCATACGGACGATTCCTACAGTTTCGTTTTGCCTGACCGCGTATTCACCGGCGACACGCTGCTGATCCGTGGTACCGGCAGGACTGATTTCCAGAATGGCGATCCCAGGGCTCAGTACGAGTCGATCTTCGGGCGGCTTCTGAAGCTTCCGGAATCGACCTTGGTTTTCCCGGCGCACGACTACAAGGGAGATACGGTTTCCACTATCGGTGAGGAAAGGGCCTTCAACCCGCGCCTGCAGGTGAAGTCAGCCGATGAATATGCCGAGTTGATGAACAATCTGAAGCTGGCGAACCCGAAGATGATGGATGTCGCGGTCCCCGCGAACATAAGGGTTGGAATGAACCAGGACAATGTCATGCGTCACGGCTGGGCGCTGACCGCGCAGCAAGCGCTGGGCGTCGTCGGTCTCGGCGATGTCGCGCTGATCGATCTGCGCGAGAATGCCGAGCGACAGCGAAACGGCACGATTCCCGGGTCGTTGCACGTTCCCTATCCTTCGCTCGAGGAAAGCATAGGGGCCGGTGGGACGCTCCATGAACTGGCAACGTCAACCCGCAAGAGGCTGCTCTTCTATTGTGCCTTTGGTGAACGATCGGCAATGGCCGTACAGGCTGCGCACGACGCTGGTCTTCCGCTGGCCTTTCATATTCAAGGCGGCATCGACGCCTGGAAGAAGGCGGACGGACCGATCGCGCGCTAAGGGCAGCGTGATCGAGATGATGCTATGGAACGGCGGTCAATTCTGACATGTCCCATCTGCGGCCACCGGGCGGTGGAGACGATGCCGGTTGACGCGTGCGTCTGTCGCTATGAGTGTCGAAGCTGCGGAACAACGCTCACGCCGAAGCAAGGGGATTGCTGCGTCTTTTGCTCATACGGATCCGTTCCCTGTCCACCGGTTCAGGCCTGCGGGGCAACCGTTCCGTCATCACGCTAGGTGGAAGATCGCCGCGTAGTGGTATGGTGAGAGATCCTCCGCGTGCGAAAGCCGGCCGCCTCAACGACCGCGCGGACAGAATCGGCTGACATGCGCATTTCGGCGTGGGCTGCCAGGGACAACCGTTTCTTCCCGCCGCTCCGGATGCTAGCTGGCGATGCAGAACAACTCGCCTCGTCTCAGAACCGCCCTAACGGAATGTGAAAGTCTCGTTTGGTCAGGAACGCCGTGGAACGTATTGGCCATCAAGACAAATCGCCCGGCTCGTCGAAAGACGATGACCTTGAGAATGCTGTTACAAGCGTCCGCTCACGCACTCTCCGCGAGTTTGACGTCGAGCCCCAACCAGCTCGCACAATCGCCAAGCGCGCGCCTTGCGATCAACTGGCGCTTCATGATGGTCTTGTCCTTGCCGCGGAAACGCTTGACGCCTTCGGGCTTGACGATCGAACCGGGCTCGAGTTCGGGAAAGAGGCCGAAATTGATGTTCATCGGCTGGAACGATCGCTTGCCAGGCTCCTCGTCGTTGACGATGTGGCCGCCGGTGATGTGGCCGAGCAGCGAGCCGAGCGCTGTCGTTGCGGGCGGCAGTGAAACGTCCTCTCCCTTGCGCTCGGCTGCGGCGAACCGGCCGGCCATCAACCCGACGCTTGCGCTTTCGACGTAGCCTTCGCATCCGGTGATCTGACCGGCGAAGCGCAGTCCTCGGCGCGACTTGAGAGTGAGCGACGGGTCGAGCAGTGTCGGCGAATTGATGTAGGTATTGCGATGGAGACCGCCAAGCCGGGCAAACTCGGCGTTCTGCAGTCCCGGGATCATCCGAAAGATCTCAGCCTGGGCGCCGTATTTCAGCTTCGTCTGAAAGCCGACCATGTTGTAGAGGGTACCGAGCGCATTGTCCTGCCGCAGCTGGACGACCGCATAGGCCTTGACGGTCGGGTTGTGCGCATTGGTCAGGCCCATCGGCTTCATGGGGCCGTGGCGTAGCGTCTCGCGGCCGCGCTCCGCCATCACCTCGATCGGAAGGCAGCCATCGAAATAGGGCGTGCCTTCCCATTCCTTGAAGCCGACAGTGTCACCGGCAATCAGGGCGTCGACGAAAGCATTGTATTGCTCTTCGGTCATCGGGCAGTTGATATAGTCCTTGCCGGTGCCTCCGGGGCCGACCTTGTCGTAGCGCGACTGGTACCAGCAGATATCCATGTCGATGCTGTCGCGATGAACGATCGGCGCGATCGCATCGAAGAAGGCGAGTGCGTTGGCACCCGTCTCGGCCTGGATGGCGTTTGCGAGGGCAGGGGCCGTCAGAGGACCGGTCGCAACGATCGCAAGATCCCATTCCTTCGGCGGCAAGCCGGTCACTTCTTCACGAACGACCGTTATCAATGGGTGGTCCTGGATCGCTTTGGTAACGGCGTCCGAGAAACCATCGCGGTCGACGGCCAGTGCGCCACCGGCGGGAACCTGGTGCTTGTCGGCGCATGCCATGATCAGCGACCCCGCCATGCGCATCTCGGCATGGATGACGCCGACCGCATTGCTGGTCGCGTCGTCCGATCGGAAGGAGTTGGAGCAGACGAGCTCGGCCAGGCCGTCGGTCTTGTGAGCGTCGGTGCCGCGCACGCCGCGCATCTCGTGCAGGATGACAGGCACGCCGGCACTTGCGATCTGCCAGGCCGCCTCTGAGCCGGCGAGCCCGCCGCCGACCACATGGATGGGAGAATGGGAAGAGGTCTTGTTCATGCGCGGCTGATTACCACGCTGGGCCGGCGCAGGAAACCGAAGAATTGGCGAGGGCTCTATGCCAACGCCGATGGCCTCATATATCCAACTCCAGCCGAGCGGCCGTGTCGCTCGCCGCAGGCACAGCGCAACAGATCAGCGCTTCGTCATCGGCGACGTCCGCGGTCGGCTCCTTGATATAGGCGACGGAACCTGACAGGATTTTCGTCCTGCAGCTTCCGCAATTGCCGAGGCGACAGCTGAACTCGGGCGCCAAGCCGCGCTCTTCGGCAAGCTCCAGCAACGTGCCCGATCCCGGCTCCCAGCGTGCTTCCTTTCCGGAGCGCATGAAATAGACCGGCTGCGGTTCCTCCGCGGTTCGTGCGGACCACCGCGTAGTCTCGTCCCCCGACCGCTGGAGCGATGCGGGGCCAAACGCTTCCGCATGGATTCGTCCATCGGCAACATTCAATCCGCGCAGGCCATCATAGACTGACTGCATGAAACCTGGTGGACCGCAAAGATAGAAGTCATAATCGTTGAACGGCAACACGCTGGTCAGCAGCGTCATGTCAACGCGCCCCTGCTGTTCGTAGTCTTCGCCGCCGACTGTATCACTCGCATCACTGAGTAGCCGGACCAGCTTGACGACGCCACCGGACGCGGCGGCGAGGGCATGAAGCTCGGCATCAAAGGCGCGCTCCGGCTTGTTGTGAGCCGAGTAGATCAGCCAGGTCGGCCGTATCCGCCGCGTCCGCAGCCCCTCGTAGACGATATGCCGAAGCATTGCGAGCAGTGGTGTGATGCCAATGCCCGCCGCCAGCAGGACGGCAGGGCGTCTCTCCGCGGCGTCAATCGTGAACGCGCCGGCCGGCGCGCGGACATCGATGACGTCGCCTTCTCGGATAACGTCATGAAGATGCGTCGAAACTAGCCCCTCTCGCTTGACGCTGATGCGATACACGCTGTCGGAGGGAGCAGAGGATATCGTGTAAGTACGAACCAGCGGCGAGCCAGCTCCCGCTATGTTGACGCGAATGGGCAAATGCTGCCCGGCGATATGGGGAACGATCCCGCCCGCATCTATAGGCTCAAGATAGAATGAGCGCACGCTTGCGCTCTCCTGCACGACATGTGCAACGCGGAACGGCCGCCAGCCCTTGGCAAGGACAGTCGCGCGAAGCCGGGCGGCGGCCTCATTCCAACTTCCGGTCATCAGGGAATTCGGCGACTGGCCATCAGCACGCGAACGCCAGCGGAGCGGCAGCGCGCCCGCCCTGTAGACGATCTCGCTCGGACGAAAACACCATAGCCGTTCGGCACCCTGGAAGGCGGCGATTTCAGGCGATTCCAGAATGACCCACGCTTCACCAGAGAGTTGGAGTAGATCGCCGCTCTCGAAATCCGCGAAGACTAGCCCGGCCCGCGGATTGGCAACGATGTTGCCGAGCGTGTTGAAGAAGAGGTTGCCGGCAAAGTCGGGGATTGTCAGAACGCCGTCCTCGCCGATTCTCACGAACCCCGGCCTGCCGCCGCGATGCGAGATGTCGATCTGCCGCTCGCCATCGCGATCGACATAGGATGCAACAAAAAACGTATCCGCCTTCGCAATCATCTCTGCTGGACGGCCGCCGAGACTGTCTAAACGGACTGGGGGTGGCTCGGCCGGCTGCAACGGATCCCGCACGAACTCGAAGTCGCGCAGCTGTATATATTGCGGGCAGTTGCCATATGATTGTCCGACGCGCACATCGAAGCGGTCGGGTCCGGTACGGTGGATCGTTCCGTTCAGACGGTTTCGGCGGCGCGTATGGAGCTCGATACCGAGCATGGCGACCGCGTTGCCGTCCTCCATCCCTTCATCGGCCGGGTCGAAAGGCGTGCGCGGAAGACCGACACTCAGGGTATGAATGTCGGGGCTGTGCAGGAATCCCGGCCGATTGGCGCGCAACGTCGCCCAGGGGTTGCCTTCCGTGTCCACGCTTCCGAGGGCGATGAAGGGTAGCTGCGGATAGAATTCGCGGTGCTGATCGATCAGGTAATCTCGCAGCACGCGACGGCCCACTTCGTCCATTCGCTTGGCGACGCCGACCTTGTCCTGAAGCGCGACCTCCCCGGCATGCCAGGGAGAAGGCTTGGCGCCGCCTATTTCGACAGACATGGCTGCCTCCTTTCTCGGCTGGTGTGCCTCAAGCCGCTTCGACTATGCCGACGGGCGATTTCTGGAATGGCTCAAAGCCGGGCAGGCCCTCGATCCGCTTGAGCCATGCCGTCACGTTGCGATACGCCGATCGATCGACATTTCCTTCCGGTGCGCGGGCGATATAGCTGTAAAGGGCGACATCGGCGATGGTTGGTCGGCTTGCGGCGATCCATTCACGATCGACCAGCCGGTCATCGATCAACTGCAGAATGCGATGAGCCCGCGCGATCACTTCGCCGCTATCGAATGTCGCGCCGAACAACGTCACGAGCCTTGCCGCACAAGGGCCATAGGCAATCTCGCCGGCGGCAACCGAAAGCCACCGCTGGATCGCCGCCGCGGCTGCAGGCTCCTCCGGAAGCCACCCTTCGGGCGCGTACTTCTTGGCGAGGTAGACGAGGATAGCATTGGAGTCGCTGATAACGACATCGCCATCTTCGAGCACCGGCAACTGGCCGAACGGATTGAGCGCCAGGAACTTGGCGCTCTTGTGTTCCCTGGCAGCAAGGTCAACTTGCACGACCTCGGCGTCGATACCGATAAGCGACAGGAAGAGATGAGCGCGATGGGAATGGCCCGAAAGGGGATGCGAATAGAGCTTCATCAGTCTGATCTCCACGTTGCGATAGGTCGGATAGTAATTGTTCCTTGCTCCATGTTGAATTACGATAACGCACAAGAGACTATTTCATTTGGCGGAATAACGGTGGGTGATGGATCGACTTCAATGCATGAGAGTTTTCGTCAAAGTCGCCGAAACGGCGAGCTTTGCGCAGGCCGCTCGCCAGCTCCATATGAGTGCCCCGGCCGTCACGCGCGCAGTCGCCTCTCTCGAGGAGGCCACCGGGGCGCGGCTCTTCGTGCGCTCAACACGCTCCGTAAAGCTGACGCCGTCCGGCAGCCGCTATGCCGATGACTGTCGGCGCATCCTCGGGGATATTGACGAGGCGGAAGCCTCGGCGGGCGGATCTCATGCAACGGCATCGGGGATCCTGACGATCACAGCGCCGGTTCTGTTCGGTCAGATCTATGTCATCCCGATCATGACGGAGTTTCTCAGTCTGCACCCGGCCGTGACAGGGCGTGCACTCTTCTTCGACAGGATGGTCAATCTCGTGGAGGAGGGCATCGACGTTGCCGTCCGCATCGGACACCTGCAAGACTCGGATCAGCAAGCAGTCAGGGTCGGTAGTGTCCGCCGCGTCGTATGCGGCGCGCCCGGCTATTTCGAGAGCCACGGCGAACCGACGACGCCGGCGGACCTTGCCCGGCACGTCACGATCGTCAATACCGGGTCGTCGGCGCCGCTGGAATGGCACTTTGCGCCGGACCACGCGCCCGTGAAGCTTCACCCACGCATGTATTGCAACACTGTCGGTGCATCGATCGAAGCCGCGGTGACCGGGTGGGGGCTCTCACGGACCCTGTCCTATCAGGTGGCGGAACACCTTGCGGCCGGTCGGTTGAAAACAGTGCTCGAGGAGTACGAGGAAGAGCCTTTGCCAATTCACGTCGTTCATGTGGAGGGGAGACATGTCTCGGCGAAGACGCGTGCATTCGTAGATTTTGTGGCTCAGAAGCTAAAAGCACTCGGCCTCTGAGCGGGGAGCGGAATGCTGACGTGGGGTTGGACGCACAGTGGTGATGCACATCTTCATGCCGTTGCTCTGGCCGATGTTTCGTAGCGTTTGGACATGAAGCTTATTCGGTCGAGATTATTCAGCAGATCGACCATGTCGCATGCTTCGCGCCACGTCATCCTAGCCATCGGAACGCCGTTCAGTTCAGCCGGGCGCTGTGTCGTGGCGTCGACGACTGTCCAAAGGCCGTCCTCCATCCGAAGATTATATCGGCACATTCCGCATGTCTCCGTTATGCAACGGCCGGATACTTTCACAATGGTTAATATTAGTCCACCCTAAAGGACGACCGATATCGCGCGTATCAACAGGCTGGCAGAATGTTCATTTCGCATGTTGCGCTTTGATCTCGGAGATCCGGGTCCAACCGAATGGTTGGCGTCTGTATTGGGCAATAAGGCCCCAGAATCAAAAACGGCGCCGTAGCGCCGTCTTGGAAGCTTAGCGCTCGCCGCTATTAGCGGAACGAGCGGGAAGCGATGTTGCGGATGTCGTAGCGGCTAACGCCAATGTCGGCGAGCGTCTGGTTGGAGAGGCTACCAAGTTCGCTGAGCGTGCGGCGGTAGCTAATCCAGCTCTTTGCAATGCGGATCGGGTTCATGTTCATCTTCCTCAAAGTGACCGTCGAGAGCGGCGCCATCGCCGCCTGATCGTTGATCACTCATATAGATGTTCTCTGTCATATTGTGCAGTGCAAAGAAAAGGCATCTGCTATGCAATTGTGCATGCGATGCTCATTTCGGATGCAGGGTTACTATCTGGGCGCCGCCCCTTGAGAACCCGATTCCGGCCACAACCATTGCGGAAGCCGGTAGCCAGACAAAAGAAAACGCCCGTTGCCATTGGCAGCGGGCGTCTTGGGTAAGCGATCTGCTTGGGAGGATAGCGGATCGTTTGTATTAGCGGGCAGAAGCCTCGCGAGCAACGCGCTGGATGTCGGAGCGATCGATGCCGAGATCGTGCAATTCGCGGTTGGTCATGCGGCCGAGTTCGGTAACGGTCTGACGATACTTGCGCCAGTTGTTGAAAGAGCGTGTGAAGTTCATTTTGGTCCCCTTTCCTAGGGCTTGCGATTTGCCAGCTGCCGCCGATCGGCGCTGACCTCTATTTGATGAACTGAAATATATGTTGCAGTGCGAAACTTCGCCAGAGACAAGATTTCAGAGCACCTATGCAATAGATGCAGGTCTAGAACCGCTTATTGCATGATTTGGCCACTATCTGGTCAATCAATAGGCAGAATGCCTTGCTGCCGATCGGTTCGGGGCTGTTTTCCGGCCGCTGGGGCGCAGGGCATCCTGTGCCTAACAGGTCTCAGGCAAAGTTCGCTCGGTTCGCTCGTCGCGAGCGACGATTTTTCCGTTTGCTTGCGAGGGCGGGCCTGGTGGTCATATCTGTCGTGCGCGAGCTTCCGCCTGAGCGATTGTCATGGTCCTGCCGCAGATCGCTGGAAACGTTGGGCTTAGGCGGCTGTGCTCCGAAAACAAAACGCCCACCGGGGGAGGATCCGGTGGGCGTCATTAGAGTGACTGACAACTGGGAGGAGGAGTGTTGCCAGTCTATCGGAGGGCGCTGGGAGGAGGAGTGCGCTGCTCCGAATCTCGTTACGAAGATCATCTTCGCAGGCTTCCGGAAATCCGGGCAAGGACGCCATTCCCTGTCTTATGATCAAGCATATAGGATGGCCGATCTCGATTTTGCAGTGCAATATTCTCATGCTGCCCATGCATCAAGTGCATGGCTGCGAGTATGGAGCATATATTAGCGATTTGACGTTATCGATCGGTTAAGGCGCGCGCCTAATTTGTACAATGAGGAATTCATATGGGAATATTTCCCTCCTGCTCAATCAACGGCTATAAAGTAAGGAGAAAGCGCGTCATTGCGTGTTTGGCGGAGTAGGGCATGTACCGCGGTCGACTGGAGCGAGATCTTTCAGTTTGGGTGGAAAAAGGGCTTTTGCCGGAAGCGACCGCAGGAGCGCTGTTGGGGGAATATGATGCCCGTCCGGCAAGCTTCAGCCTCGGCAAGGTGTTGATGATCCTTGCCGCAATCCTGCTCGGCGCGGCGATCCTGCTTGTCGTGGCTTCGAACTGGGACGCCATCCTGCGCCTCGTGCGCCTGGTAGTCATCGTTGCGGTTATCTGGACCGTGCATCTCGGCGCGGCCGCCATGTTGAGGCGTGGTGCGATCGCGGCGGCAAGCGGGTTGCTGGTGATTGGCACCCTATCCTTCGGCGGGGCGATTTCGCTGGTCGGGCAGATGTATCATCTGTCGGGCGACGAGTTGACGGTGATGTATCTCTGGTTCGTCATTGCCGTGGTTTCGGCGATTCTGTTCCGTTCGGGCGTCGTCGCTGCGGTGGCGGGGTTTTTGTCGTGGGGCAGCTTTGCCGCCTATCTCGACACCTACGATACCCGGTGGGTCGGTCTTGATCCTTGGGTCGTGCCGTTGATGGCGGTGGTTGTCATTGGCCTTGTGCGCTTCACCGGTGCAGGCCGCGTGCGGCATCTGGCATATCTGCTGCTTGTCGGCTGGCTGACTTGGATCTATGCGGTCAACGAAAATTTCTGGCTTGCGCTCGTCTATTTTGTTGCCGGCATGCTGGCTTTCGTGGTCGTCAGCCTGCCGCTGCCGCGTCTTTCTGCACTCGTCAGAAGCGCCGGTTCCGCGCCCGCGTTCTACGCGTTCCTCGTGGCAGTGATTGGCTTGTTCTTCCTGCACGTCGAACTCGAGCATGGCTGGCAGTTCGTAACATTGGCGGTGGTGACGCTCGGCGCCGCGATTCTTGCGATCGGGCTCCAGGGCCGCGACAACGGCGCGGTGCGCTATCTGGGTTACACCATGTTTGCGGTGGAGATGCTCTATCTTGCGTCGGTGACGGTCGGATCGATTCTCGGTACATCCAGCCTCTTCTTGTTCTCGGGGCTTTTCGTTGCTGTCGTGGCATGGATCGTCATTCGGCTTGAGCGGCGATTTGCATCGAGAACGCAGGGGGCAAGCGTATGAGCGTCTTTTCAATGCAAGGCTCAGGGCGCCGCTACATTGTCGCCGCAGTCATTGTTGCCGCTCTGCAGACGGCGGTGCTGGGGTACGTCATTGAGAGTCGTGCTTCGATTTTGCGTAGCGGCGCCGATATTCTTCTAAAGACTGCGCCGGTCGATCCGCGCGACTTTCTGCGCGGCGACTACGTGGTGCTGAACTACGACATATCCTCGGTCCCGGTCGCCTCGATCATTGGTGGTGTGCCGCAGGATCAGGGTAGCAAGAGCCTCTGGGTGCGCTTGAAGCCTGGTGAAGGGGGCTTCTGGGGCATTGTCGAATCATCGTTCGCGCCTTTGCCGGAGCAGGCGGGGACTGTCGTTTTGCACACCAGGCCTTTCTACAGCTACGGTCCCAGTTCCGCCGATCATCTTCGCGTCGAGTACGGGATCGAACGTTACTACGTTCCCGAAGGACAGGGGACGGCCCTCGAGCGGGCTCGCCAAGATGGTGATGTATCCATCGCCGTTCGTGTGGCGTCCGACGGAACGCCGCAGATCCGCAGCCTGCTCGTCGACGGTAAGCCCGCTTACGACGAGCCTCTTTATTGAATAGAGGCCAAATGGGTGTGGAGGCCTGCTCGTGCGGGCAAAAACACTGTCATTTGCTCTTCATTTTTCCTTTGCCTCTCCCAAATCGGGTGATATAGAGACGCCGCGCTCCGGAAGGCCTCATGTGCAGGCATATGCATGCGGTTTTTGAGAACGCGGGTATGGTGAAATTGGTAGACACGCCAGATTTAGGTTCTGGTGCCGCAAGGCGTGGGAGTTCAAGTCTCTCTACCCGCACCAAAAGCTGGCTTGCAGGCGGGGGGACCGAAACCGGTGTCCCTCGATACCCGGAAGCAAAGCGCCGTTCCGCCTTGGGTGGAATGAATAAGAATTGAGAACAAGCCACGCTCGGCAATTTTCCGGCGTCGTGCTCATCGAAACGAACGGCGTCTGGGCACGGCCGCCACGAAATGAAGGTAGGAAGACATGCAGGTTATCGAAACGCTCGCTGAAGGGCTGAAGCGCGAAATCAAGGTCGTAATCCCGGCCAAGGACATGGAAGTCAAGATGAACGAACGTCTTGCCGACGTGAAGGACAAGGTCCGCATCAACGGCTTCCGTCCGGGCAAGGTTCCGGCCGCTCACCTCAAGAAGGTCTACGGCAAGTCGATCATGGCCGACCTCGTCAACGAGATCGTTCGCGAGCAGCCGACCGCGATCCTGGCGGAGCGCGGCGAAAAGTCCGCGACGCAGCCGGAAATCGCGATGACGGAAGACAAGGACGAAGCAGAACAGATCCTCGCTGCGCAGAAGGATTTCGAGTTCACGCTTTCCTATGAAGTTCTGCCCCCGATCGAGCTGAAGTCCGTTAAGGGCGTCAAGATCACCCGCGAAGTCGTTGATATCTCCGACGAGGAAGTCAACGAGCAGGTTCTCAAGGTTGCCGAAAGCGCCCGTTCTTACGAAACCAAGAAGGGCAAGGCTGCCGACGGCGACCGCATCACCATGGACTACCTCGGCAAGGTCGACGGTGTTGCCTTCGAAGGCGGCACCGATCAGGGCGCCGAACTGGTTCTCGGCTCCGGCCGTTTCATCCCGGGCTTCGAAGACCAGCTGGTCGGCACGAAGGCTGGTGACGAGAAGACTATCACCGTCACGTTCCCGGCTGACTACCCGGCCAAGAACCTGGCTGGCCAGGAAGCAACCTTCGACGTCACCGTCAAGGACGTTGCTGCTCCGGCCGACGTTGAAATCAACGACGAACTGGCAAAGAAGCTCGGCCTTGAATCGGCCGACCGCCTGAAGGAAATCGTCCGCGGCCAGATCGAATCGCAATACGGCTCGATGACCCGCCAGAAGGTCAAGCGCCAGATCCTCGACCAGCTGGATGAGATGTACAAGTTCGAGACGCCTGCCTCGCTCGTCGAAGCAGAATACAACGGCATCTGGAACCAGGTCGCCAACGACCTCGCTCAGTCCGGCAAGACCTTCGAAGACGAAGACACGACGGAAGAGAAGGCTCGCGAAGAATATAAGAAGCTTGCTGAACGCCGCGTTCGCCTCGGCCTCGTTCTCTCCGAAATCGGCGAAAAGGCCGGCGTTGAAGTGAGCGAAGACGAAATGCAGCGCGCCATCTACGAGCAGCTGCGTCAGTATCCGGGCCAGGAAAAGCAGATCCTCGACTTCTTCCGTAGCCAGCCGGGTGCAGCCGCCTCGATCCGCGCACCGATCTTCGAAGAAAAGGTCATCGACCACCTGCTGACCGAGATCGACGTTACGGACAAGAAGGTCACCAAGGAAGAGCTTCTCGCCGACGAAGAAGGCGAAGGCTCGGAGAAGGAAACCAAGAAGGCTGCTCCGAAGAAGAAGGCAGCTGCCAAGGCTGAGGCTTCCGATGGCGAAGAAGCCGCCGCTCCGAAGAAGAAGGCCGCTCCGAAGAAGAAGGCTTCCGAGGACAGCGCCGAGTAATCTTCGGCCAATTGAACTTACAGAAAGCCCCGCCTTGTGTGGGGCTTTTTTATTCTCCAGGCCGCATGTTGCTTTCAGGTCACCGCCTATCCGATCTGCGCTTGAGGCGCACCATCTGGTTGCATTTTAGAATGTTCGGATGCAAGCTGCGTATTGCTGGCAGGGGAGGGATTGACGATGACTTCCGGCGCAGACTTGAAAGACCTGACAAGACAGATTTTCGAGGCGCGACATCAGGGGGACCTTGATGTCCTTATGTCATTCCTCGGTGACAATTGTGTTTTCCGCGCTGCCGGAAGCCGGTATTTGGCGCCGCTTACCGACCCGGTTGTCGGCAGCGCAGCACTTCGCGCGACAATGCGACAGTTTATCGACACTTGGGATATGACGGCGCTTGAGATCCTCGACATCCATGTCGATGGCAATGTGGCGCTGGTCCATCGTAGGGGGCAGATGCGGCACGGTACTACCAAGTTCGATACCGAGGTCATGGACAAGATGACCTTCGAGAACGGCAAGGTGATTGAGTGTGTCGAATTTCTCGACACGCTTCAAGCTGCGTCGCTACTTAACATAGCAACGATCGCCGCGGCACAGATATAACCGTCCGTTCTTGGGCTGTCGACGGCGGCGCTCGGCCTCAGACGGCCGGGCGCACCTTGTGGGCGTGGGTCAATTCCGCGACCTTGTGAATGTGGGAGACCGCAGCTCGCCCGCCCGCTGTCTTCGTGAAGAGTTCAAGCGTCTCATCCTCATGGTCACCGACCGGTGTCAGTGCTTGGTCCATATAGGTCTTCGACTTTTTGTCTCGTGCGATGAAGAAGGCGCTGACTGCAAGCTTGGCAATGGTTGCACCTAGCGACACGTGCTTAGCGACCGTTTCCCAGACGAAGCGGGGCCAAAAGATTACAGCGCTTTCGCGTGGCAGATCGGGCCGCCGTTCCGAGGGATGCTTGAGCCGTAGAAGGCCGCTCTGCAATGGATGCACGTTTTCCAATGGTACAGTCGTGGCGAACGACACAAGGACCTTTACGAGACTGGCGAGCGGCACACCCGTGGCAACGGCCCGGCGCAGCAGCGTCTTCATGTGCTCTGGCGAATAGTAGAGCGACCAGGCCTCCTGGTAGATGTCTTCCCATTCCTGCTTGGTCATCTTCGGATGCGCCGTGCAGACGTGCTCGACGTCATAAATATTGAGGTCGGCGTCCATCTCGACGCCCTTCTTCCATAGAGTCTGGTGGTCTTCGGAGCCCGGCAGTGGCGTCAGCACGAAGAATTCGATGACATCAAGCGGCAGTTCGTGCTGGATGATCGCGATGTCGCGTCGAATCGTCTCTGGCGTGTCTGCCGGGAAGCCAAGAATGTATCCGGCTAATGTCATGATGCCTTGCGCCTTCCACGCAAGCAACATTTTCCGGTACTCAGTAATTTTGTTCTGGTTCTTCTTGGCCGCGGTCAGGTTATCAGGGTTTACATTTTCAAGCCCGATGAAGACGCGCGTAACGCCGGCGCGCTTGGATTTTTCGATGAAGTTGGGGATCTTGTGGCAGAGGGTGTCAACCTGGATCATCAATCCAAGTGGAATGCCGTCCTTCTCCCGGAGCTCGATCAAGCGATCGAAGATTGCCTCCCAATCTCTGTTGCGGGCGAAATTATCGTCGGTGATGAAGAACTTGTGGATGCCTTGCGCCCAGTTCATCCGCACCAGTTTTTCGACATCGTCGGCCGAGCGGAAGCGTGATTTGCGGCCTTGCACATTGATGATGGTGCAGAAAGAGCATTGATAGGGGCAGCCGCGTCCGGCGTCGAAGCTGGTGCTGAGGCCGAGCGTCTGCGCCACATTGGTTTTCGGCAGGAATGGGACGGCCGCACCTTCGATGCTCGGCAGGTCGTTCATGAAATTGTAGAGTGGCTCAAGCTGGCCGCTGGCCGCATCCTGCAGCACGCGCTCCAGGCGTCCTTCAGCCTCTCCGGCAAACATCGAGATACCCATCTCGCGACAGGCGTCGAGGCCGACCGCCTTGCCGTCGAGCATGGCGAGGCACCCCGACACGTGAAAGCCGCCCATCGAAACCGGAACTCCGGCCTTGCGGAAAGGGCGCGCGATGTCCAGCGCCCGGGGATACTGGTTCGACTGAACACCGACCAGCGCAACCATCCCGAAATTGTCGTGTTGAGCGAGTCGTTTCAGCAGCGCCGGAGTGTCGACCCGCGTGTTGGTCTCGTCGATGACCGTGATCTCGATCTTGACCCCTGGTCCCAGCACCTCGCGTTCTGCGCAGTCGGAGGCGATCCCGTAAATCGCGGCCAGGGAATTGGAGGGGATCATCGCCCGCCACCACCGGATCACATAGCCGTCGTCGTCGTAATGCGACGGCTTGATCAGGATGAGCTGGAAATTCCGTTCGGCAGTCTTTGGCAGATCTTGCACGGTCACTCGCTGGTAAGAGAAATCCCCGAAAATGGACGCTACCAGACGCGGTGGATTATACAAGGGAAGGTTTTACGGGGACTATCTGACACAAATAAGTCAGGCCGAACGGATTTTTATACGCTACTATCATTCTGTTTTTGTTTGATAAATCGCCAAAGATTTGCGGTAGAGCTTGATGGCTAGCTGTCAAAGCTCCGATTTGATGTCGCCCATCCGGTTCCATGCATCAAGACCGGCGATCTTGTAGGCTTCGGCGAGAGTCGGATAGTTGAACGTATTTTCCACAAAATACTCAACCGTGCCCTTGAGGTTTAGCACGGCCTGGCCGATGTGCACCAGCTCGGTCGCCCCTTCGCCGACGATGTGCACGCCAAGCAGCCGGCGCGTCTTCAGCGAAAAGATGAGCTTCAGAAGCCCCGTATCGAGGCCCATGATATGACCGCGCGACGTCTCGCGGAAGCGCGCAATGCCGCATTCATAGGGAATGCCGCGCTCCTTCATTTCTTCCTCGGTCAAGCCGCAGGTGGAAATCTCAGGCACGGCGTAGATGCCGTAAGGGAAGTATTTTGGCGGCTCCTTTGCGACCGCGCCGATCGCAACGCGGGCGGCGATGCGACCCTGTTCCATCGATGTGGACGCGAGGCTCGGGAAGCCGACGACATCGCCTGCGGCATAGATGTTCGGTACCGAAGTCTGGAAGGTTTCCGGATTGACCTTAAGGCGACCGCGGCTGTCGGCTTCCAGCCCGGCAGCCGGTAGATTGAGTGTGTCGGTCGCCCCCAGACGTCCGGCAGCAAACAGAACCATGTCAGTCACCAAGTGGCGACCATTGTCGAGCTTTAGTTCTACCTTGCCGTTGTCCAGGCGCGTTACCTTGTCGGCTTTGGTGCCGAGCAGGATCTTCATGTTGCGATCGCGCAGCTGATAGGTGAAGTCTTCGACGATTTCCCGGTCGATGAAGTCGAGCATCGTCGTTTTGGGATCGATGACTGTGACCGCGGTATCCAGGGCGCTGAAGATCGTGGCATATTCAATGCCGATGACGCCGGCGCCGATGACAGCCATCGAGCGCGGCAGCTCTCCGATATCGAGCAGTTCGTCGCTGTCGAGTACCGTCTTGTTGTCGAACGGGATGTAGTCCGGGCGGAACGGTTTCGTGCCGACCGCAAGCAGGACACTAGCCCCGGTGACCTTGACGACCTCGCCGTCGTCCTTGACGACTTCGAGCGTCGACGCGTCGACAAAGCTTGCTTTGCCCCTGATATGCTGCACGCGGTTTCGGGCGAACTGGTGCTCCAACACCTCGACTTCGTGATCAAGGGTGATCAGCAGGCGCCGCCGAAGGTCATCGGCGCTGATTTCCTCCTTCACCCGGTAGGATCGGCCGTAGAAACCCCGCTCGCGCCAACCCGAGAGATTGAGCGCCGTTTCGCGCAGCGTCTTTGAGGGGATGGTGCCAGTATGCACCGAAACGCCGCCAACACGCTTGCCCTGTTCGATGACCAGTACCTTCTTGCCGAGCTTTGCGGCCTGGATAGCGCCGCGGCGGCCTGCCGGACCGCTACCGACAACAACGAGATCGTACTGGAACATTCACCTGGCCCCGATTGCTAAGCTGGAATCATTTTTGCGACGCAGTATGTCGCGCGTCCACGGGTAGCAGGTCAATGTTGCAGAATATTTTATGAGCGAATATCAGGATTCACTGAAGCCAAGCAGGGGTTCTAGCTTCTCGAAGGTGCGATCCATCGCGAAAGCGCGGCTGATCGGAAGCGGAATATGGCCATAGAGAATCGACATCTGTCCCTCCGCCACGTGTTCGTTCGTCTTGCTGATTGCCGCAAGGTACAGGGCTGCTGCAAGCCCGGTGCGATCGGAACCGGACAGGCAATGGATCAACAAGGGTTTCGGAGCGTCCTTCATGACCTGGATCAATTCTTTCGCCTGCTCCGGAGTAAGCTCCCTGTACGCGGACATTGGAAAATCGATGTGCTCGATACCGAGCGACTTCGCTTGCGCGACTTCGGCTTGCCACACGGGGGTATTGACGCCGCCACGCAGGCTGATGATGGTCTTGATCCCGTAGCGCTTCTCGAACTCCGCGATGGCCCGCGGGGAGGGCTGCGAAGAGCGGTAGACCTCGCCGGCGACTACGCTGTGAAAATTGTCGGTCGCAAACAGGTAGACGGCGTAGCCGCCGATCGTGAGCGTGAGGAGCGCAAGACATTGTACTGCAAGTCTCCAGGACCGTGGAAATTGGCGGGGGGCGATCGTGGTCATGGAGGTCTCGAAGCAGGACGGTTGCAGCGTCCTCGCTTTGCCACCCAAACCTGACTGGCACCTGAAGCGGCCCAGGCCCCTAAATCAGACGCAGGCCCCTAAGGCTCGCATGGCCATCCTTGCCGATGATGATGTGATCGTGGACCGTGATCCCGAGCGGCTTTGCCGTGTCGACAATCATCTTCGTCATGTCGATATCGGCGCGCGACGGCGTAGGATCCCCGGAAGGATGGTTGTGGACCAGGATCAAGGCGGTGGCGGAAAGCTCGAGCGCCCGCCGCACCACCTCGCGCGGATAAACCGGCGTATGGTCGACCGTTCCGCGTCCCTGAACCTCATCGGCGATCAACGCGTTGCGCTTGTCGAGAAACAAAATGCGGAACTGCTCGCGTGTTTCGTGCGCCATCGCCGCATGGCAATACTGGATGACCGACGACCAGGACGAGAGCACCTGCTTGCCGCGCAGTTCGCTCTTCAGGGTTCGCTGCGCCACTGTCGACATCAGTTTCAGATCGAGTGCCACGGCCTCGCCGATGCCCTTTACCTCTTGCAGCAGCGGCAGAGGCGCACCGAAAACCGCTGCGAGTGAGCCGAAGCGCTCGAGCAACGCCTTGGCGATCGGTTTGGTGTCGCGCCGCGGGATCAATCTGAACAGCAGCAATTCGAGCAGCTCGTAGTCGGCAAGCGCCGTATCGCCATGCTGGCGAAAGCGGTCACGCAATCGCTCGCGGTGGCCGTGGTAGTGCTCTTCCTTGCCAAGCGATGCCGGGAGATTGGATTGTTTCACCAGAGAGGCCGGTTTGGCGGCCTGTTCCGCGAAGAAAGAGCGTTCATCGCTTCCGTCGCTGGTGGCGAAGGGCAGTTCGGCGTCGTTGGAGTGCGAAACAGGACCCTTCGTCATCAAGTGCTCATCGGTTCAAGGGCGGAAGGCCGGGGCGGTCGAGGCCGCCGGGAGAAAGAGTGAAGATCTCGCAGCCGTCGGCGGTGACGCCGACCGTGTGTTCGTATTGCGCGGAAAGCGAGCGGTCGCGCGTGACGGCGGTCCAGCCGTCGGCCAGCACTTTCACATGCGGGCGACCGAGGTTGATCATCGGCTCGATGGTGAAGATCATGCCTTCACGCAGTTCCGGTCCTTCACTGGCACGCCCGTAGTGCAGAATGTTCGGGGAGTCGTGGAAGAGCGCGCCTACACCATGGCCACAGAAGTCGCGCACCACGGAACAGCGCTCGGCCTCGGCGTACATTTGAATGGCTTCCCCGATCGCACCGGTGCGAGCACCCGGGCGAACGGCTGCGATGCCGCGCAGCAGGGATTCGTAGGTTACCTCGAGAAGCCGCTCTGCGGCACGCTTGATGGTACCGACCGGATACATCCGGCTTGAATCACCGTGCCACCCGTCAACCACATAGGTGACGTCGATGTTGACAATATCGCCCTCGCGCAGCGGCTTGGCATCCGGAATACCGTGGCAGACGACATGGTTGATCGAGGTGCAGGTCGATTTCGTGTAACCGCGATAGTTGAGGGTCGCCGGAATCGCACCGTTGTCCATGCCGAACTCGAAGACGAAACGGTCAATTGCATCGGTAGGCAGACCGGGCTTTACGACAGCGGCCAACTCATCCAGGCAGCGCGCCGTGAGGCGGCAAGCCTTGCGCATTCCCTCGAAAGCTTCGGAATCGTAGAGCCTGATTGCGCCCGTATTCTTCGACGGTGCGGAAGAGGCTTCGATATAATTCACCATTGCAGGCCCTTAGCAATTGTCATTCTGGTACATAATGCAGCTATGCCGGGTTCGTCCATCGCGATCAATGGGTGGAACATTATTTCTGGCTGCGCGGTCGCTTTGAACCTGCACTCCGGCCTTTCAACCGACCGCAGCACTAACCTACACGCGATCCTTTCGGCCCGTGGCTTGATCCTGCACTTCACTCGGACGGGGCGCTGGAAATTGCCTCGCTGGAGTAAAAACAATATGGCGCTTCCCAGCGCCCCGTTCGGCGGTTTGTGCCCGCAACTCCGGTCCCTCTGCAGCCTTGCCGGAGGAAGCCCAAGCTTCTTCAGGGGCCATGTGTGCCACACAGGCACGTCCGAGGCTCAACTCGGCGCCGCATTCGCGCGGACGCCGCCGTCCCCGGAGGGAGACCATTTTCTGCGGACCCCTGATGCGGAAGCTCACGTCCTTCTTCCACACCCGGCGCCGATCCCGCCTCGCCGCAACGCCTTGCGGTGTATCCGCGGCGGGACGAGGGGATGATGGCATAGCCGCTCAATACGGGGAAAATCGAGTATGTCGTTTAGTGATAACGACCTACTCAGGAGCGCGACGAAAACAGCGAGGCGAAGGTGGAGGTCGGTTTGTTCGGCATGCTGGTGACCACAACCAGCTGACGTATCTGGCCGCGCTTGAAGGCGGCGAGGAAGCGCTTGTAATCCCTGAAGGATACACAACCGTTGGAGTCGCCACGGGCGCCGAGCATGTAGGTGTGCGCGAGCAGACCGACGCGGTTATAGACGTAGCCTGCGCCACCGACAGGGTTGAGGCGGATCGCTTCGACACCGTGGAAGAGGCTTTCACGCATCGTCAGATTGTACGTGTGCGGTGGGGTCGGTCCGCGGTTCTTGGCATGCACGAAACGCGGGTTGTCACGCATCTTGCCGAGGCCGGAATGGGCCTCCAGGCGTTCGCCGTTAGGAAGGTAGACGACGTTGGCGGAAATGTCGTACACCGCGACGCCGCTGCGCGCGACCGGGGCAGACAGTCCCTTCTTTAAGGTCGGCATCGCGTCTTCGTCATCATCCGAGGCGCCCGCATCCGGCCGGGCATAGGCGAGTACCGGTTCTGCTGGAGCGCTGCGATCGCTAGGCGTCGCGCGCTTGCTCAGGCCGTCGGGCCGAGCCATCGGCAAAGGGATCGACGTGTCGCTGCCGCTCAACACGAGATCGAACGGCTGGCTTGTGGCCGGAGCC
Source organism: Rhizobium sp. BK181 (assembly GCF_014193305.1). Taxonomy (NCBI): domain Bacteria; kingdom Pseudomonadati; phylum Pseudomonadota; class Alphaproteobacteria; order Hyphomicrobiales; family Rhizobiaceae; genus Rhizobium; species Rhizobium sp. BK181. The sequence continues at coordinate 107,598 of NZ_JACHZA010000011.1, read as the reverse complement.
GGTTGCGCGGCCGGCGCAAGGCTTGCAACCTCGACCGGGCCAGGCTTGGGGGCGGCGGGCGGGACCTGCCCCTTGATGACGGCCTCGGGTTGCGCGGCGAGCGCCAGTAGGGCAGGGCCTTCGGCAGCCGCGACCTCTGCCTTCGAGGGAATGATGATCCGATCACCTGAGGCAACGGCGACAGCTGTCGTCGTAGCAGCGTCATCCTTTGCCCGCGCCGGCTGGGCAGGTGCTGTTGCTACCGCAATCATGGCCGGCTTGTTCGGCGAGGCTTCAGAAACGGTAAGAGGCTCGGACTGCCCGACGAATGCTGCTGCGAGCGCTGCGGACGGGGTCGCCACGCGAACGCCCCTTGCCAGCGCCAGTTCACTCGCGGTGCTCATGCGCAGCCTCGAGAATTTCTTGACGTGAACGAGGCGCTGCGTCGGCTCAGCCTTGGTGACGGCTAGGGGTGCAAGCGCGGCGTTGGCAAGCGGACCCGCGCTCGGGGCGACCATATGCATGGTCGCGACGGTGGCGACGACCCAAGCTGAAGCGGCAAACCCGGCACCGATAAGAGCTGCACCTGAAAGGAAGCGGAAAGCGGAAACGAAACGAGAAATGGGGGTACCTATGGGCCTGCTACTGCTAAACACATCGACCGCCAACGCCATAATACTCGTCTTTCACAACTCGTTACTGGGCCGGCGGTACTAACTGATCTTCTTCGCCGGGGCCGGTATAGGAGCATCAGGGCTAAATTGCGGCTCGCTAATATGTCCGGTTGCCTGGTAGGATGACGAATTATGGTAACCAATTCCTTTACGGGAGCGCGCAAGCCGTTCGAAATTGAAACGGGGGCCCTTTGCGCGTCGCCGCGGCCTTCTTTTGCGCAATCCTCCCTCTTCTCATGACGTGCCGAGAAGTGCGGATTCTGCTATATGTCCTTCCCGTCGTAGCTCCACGCTGGGAGGGAAAAGCCGATGTCTTCGACGCAAGTGGTTCATGAAGAGGTCTCGCCGGCCTTGCTGGTCGAGGCGATGTTCGCATTTCGGAAAACGGCCGCGATGAAGGCGGCCATCGAATTCGATGTTTTCACGAGACTTGCCGGGGACGGTAAAACCGCGGCGATGCTCGCGTCGGAGTTGGGTTGCGCCGAGCGCGGAGTGCGCATTCTCTGCGACTTTCTGGTGACTGCCGGCTTCCTGACGAAGGGCGGCGACAATTACGCGCTGACGCCGTCGAGCCAGGTCTTTCTCGATCGGCGCTCGCCAGCCTATATGGGGGCTGCCATCGATTTCCTCGGCTCGCCACAAATGGTGTCGTTGCTGCTCGACGACCCGGCTGCCTATGTCCGCAATGGCGGCTCCGTCGGCTTGGCGAACGTTGCCCCTGACAATCCGGTGTGGGTCAAGTTTGCCCGCGCCATGGGTGCGTTCACCGGCGTAAGCGCAAAAGCCCTGGCATCTGATGTCGCGACGTGGCCAACGCCGCCAAGCAAGGTGCTCGATATTGCTGCCGGCCCCGGGTTCTTCGGGATCGAAATCGCCAAGGTGGCGCCGTCGGCACGCGTGGTTGCACTCGATTGGAAACCGGTTCTTGCTGTAACCCAAGAGAATGCGGCGAAGGCGGGCGTGGCGGACCGGTTCACCTTCCAGGCTGGAAGTGCGTTCGAAGTCGATTGGGGCGGCGGCTATGACCTCATACTGCTCCCGAACTTCCTTCATCACTTCGATGTTGACGGCTGCATCGCGCTTTTGAAGAGGGCGCGAGCGAACCTGGTTCCCGGGGGGCGGGTCGGGATCGTTGAGTTCGTTCCAAACGAGGATCGCGTCTCGCCGGAGTTCCCGGCTGCCTTTGCCATGGTCATGCTGGCCACGACGCCGAGAGGCGACGCTTATACGCAACAGGAGCTTGCCGACATGGCCGAATCGGCTGGGTTCCGCGTTGTCGCTTTCAAGCCGCTGCTACCATCGCCGGCCAGCCTGATCTTCCTGGAGTGATGGGATAAGGTCTCGACCCTAGGCTCGCTCCATCACATAGCTTCCCGGCGCCTCTTCGATGGCGTTGAGCGCGGCACCACCCGGCTTCCGGGCGGGCACGCGCTTGCCATCCTTGGCCTCGATCCAGGCTTGCCAGTGTGGCCACCACGAGCCGGCATTTTCGGCGGCTTCGGTGAGCCACGCATCGTAATCGCCCTTTGCCGCGCCACCGGTCCAGTATTGGTATTTCTTCTTGTCCGGCGGATTGACGACGCCGGCGATATGGCCGGAGCCCGCGAGCACGAAATCCACCTTGCCGCCGAAGAACTGGCTGCCGAGAAACACCGATTTTGCCGGCGCGATATGATCCTCGCGGGTTGCTAGGTTGTAGATCGGGATCTTGACGTCCTTGAGCGACAGCTTGTGGCCGTCGAGGATCATCTCGTTCGCGGTCAACGCGTTCCTGAGGTAGCAATTGCGCAGGTAGAAAGCGTGGTTGGCTGCCGCCATGCGGGTGGAATCGGCATTCCAGAAGAGCAGGTCGAAGGGCATGGGATCCTGGCCCTTCAGGTAATTGTTGACGAAGTAGGGCCAGATCAGCTCCGAGGCCCGCAGCATGTTGAAGGCGGTTGCCATCTTCGAACCGTCGAGGTAGCCGATCTCGTCCATATGGGCTTCAAGCCGTCCCAACTGTTCCTCGTCGACGAAGACCTTGAGATCGCCGGCATAGGTGAAATCCACCTGCGTCGTGAAGAGGGTGGCGGTCTTGATCCGCTTGTTCCTTTCCTTGGCATGCAGCGCCAGCGTTGCGGCAAGCAGCGTGCCGCCGACGCAGTAGCCAACGGCGTTTGCCTCCTTCTCGCCCGTCGCCTTCTCGATCGTATCGAGGGCAAAGTCGATGCCCTCGCGCGCATAGGCGGCCCAGTCTTTTTGCGCATGGCGGGCGTCTGGATTGACCCAAGAAATCACGAAGACGGTCTGTCCCTGGTCGACACACCATTTGATGAACGATTTCTGCGGGTTGAGATCGAGGATGTAGAACTTGTTGATCCACGGCGGGCAGATGAGGAGCGGGCGTTTCAGCACTGTCTCGGTCGTCGGCTCATACTGGATGATCTGGCAGATCTCGTTCTGCGCGATCACCTTGCCGGCAGTAAGCGCCATGTCGCGGCCGACGGCGAATTTGGTCATGTCTGTCTGGCGAAGCCTCAGGTCGCCTTGGCCGGCGACGATATCCTCGGCGAGCATCTTCATGCCGCGAACCAGGTTTTCGCCGCTGGTGGCAATCGTTTCGCGATAAAGCTGCGGATTGGTGGCGACGAAGTTGGTCGGCGAAAGGGCGGCCGTGATCTGTTTCACATAGAAGCCGGCCTTGTGCTTCGTATGTTCGTCGAGGCCGTCGGTTTCGGCGACGATCTTCTCGGCCCAATCTGCGGTGATCAGGTAAACCTGCTTTAGAAATTCGAAGAACGGGTTCTTTTGCCAGTCCTCATCGGCAAAGCGTTTGTCCTTGCTGACCGATTCTTCCGCCGGCGTCTCGCCCTGCATGCGCTGCATCGACCGCATCCAGATTCCGAAGTAGCTGCTCATCAGCTGCGTCTGCGCCTCGAAGGTGCGGCGAGGATCGGCGATCCAGTACTCGGTGACCTTGGAGAGCGTCTTGACCATATCGGTCATCGGCTCTGCCGCATTCTCAGCGATCTCGCCGCGTTCGCGCGGCGCAAGCCAGGCAGTTGCCGCCTTGCCGAGATTTTCGAGCGCACGGGCGAAGTTGACCGCCATGGCCTCGGGATCTTTCAACAGGTAGGGATCTAGGTCCTTTGCATTGAAGCCCGGGTTTTTTGCCTTGTTGCCGTTTTCCTGCTTGCTGTCGGTCACGCGTTTCCTCCGGCGGCAGCATGTTCCTGCAAATTGAGTTGTACATCTGGAAAGATCGATAAAACAAGTTCCGCTGACGCTTGCTCGTGCTATTGCTTTGTGGCTGCGACGAATCTAACAGTCGAAGCACCGCAGGATTTGGGACCTCTGGCACATGACGACAAACGGCATCCGCATCATCGCAAACGTGACCCGCATCGCGCTCATCAGCGCCGCCGCGGCCATGACGCTTGCCGGATGCCTGCAGACGCCGGAGGAAAAGGCCGCTTTCCGCGCCAGCCAGGCAGCGCCCACCCCTGTTGTCATGAATGCGACAAAGGGCGAAGCGCCGACCGTGAGCGGCCTGTCGCACTACAAGGACGGCTATCCCGGGTTTGGTGCGCCGCTAACAGCCGCAAACGTCCAAATGAGCGATCAGGAGGCCGGCGGGCTCCAGCAGAAGTTGACGGCACTCGCCGCCCAGCGCAAGGCCGGCACGATCTCGGAAGCCGAGTATCAGCGTCGCGTTGCGGAATTCCGCAAGCTGGCTGCCGAGCACGGCGCCGATACGCTCTCGGAAATCGCCAATTAGGCCTTGCCTTCGCTGCGATTTGGAAGCAAAGCCTTCCATCAGTGGCGGAAGATGAATTTTTCCCGATAATGCAAGGCCTGCACGGCTCTCTGTCAAAGAATTGCCGTGTGACGCAAGTCTGATGAATACGGCGTTTGTGATTCTGAAGTTCGTATCGCGAACAGCCGGGAATTTAGGACGAACTTCGAGCGCGGCCGCGGTGGCCGCATTTCCGTGGGGAAAGAAATGGAAGAGTTTCACAAAGTCCGGCGTTTGCCGCCTTACGTTTTCGAACAGGTCAACCGTTTGAAAGCAAGCGCGCGAGCGGGCGGGGCCGATATCATCGATCTCGGCATGGGAAACCCTGACCTTCCGACCCCGAAGGCGATCGTCGACAAGCTCTGCGAAGTGGTCCAGGATCCGCGCACACACCGCTATTCGTCGTCCAAGGGCATTCCCGGCCTTCGCCGGGCCCAGGCCGCCTACTACGCGCGCCGCTTCGGCGTGAAGCTCAATCCGGACACGCAGGTCGTCGCGACGCTGGGCTCCAAGGAAGGCTTCGCCAACATGGCGCAGGCAATCACGGCGCCTGGCGACGTGATTCTTTGCCCGAACCCGACCTACCCGATTCACGCCTTCGGCTTCCTGATGGCCGGCGGCGTCATTCGCTCGATGTCAGTCGAGCCGGACGAGAGCTTCTTCCCGCCGCTGGAGCGCGCGGTTCGTCACTCGATTCCAAAGCCGCTGGCGCTGATCCTCAACTATCCGTCCAACCCGACGGCTTTTGTGGCGACGCTGGACTTCTACAAGGACGTCATCGCCTTCGCCAAGAAGCACGACATCATCGTCTTGTCCGACCTTGCCTACTCCGAGATTTACTTCGACGGCGAGCCGCCTCCGTCGGTGCTGGAAGTTCCGGGCGCGATGGATGTGACTGTCGAGTTCACCTCGATGTCGAAGACCTTCTCGATGCCAGGCTGGCGGATGGGCTTTGCGGTCGGCAACGAACGCCTGATCGCGGCACTGACGCGCGTCAAGTCCTACCTCGATTACGGCGCGTTTACGCCGATCCAGGTTGCGGCAACGCACGCGCTGAACGGTGACGGCTCCGACATTGCGGAAGTCCGCAACGTCTACAAGCGTCGCCGCGACGTCATGGTGGATACCTTCGGCAAGGCCGGCTTCGAGGTGCCGCCACCGGCAGCGACGATGTTTGCCTGGGCCAAGATCCCGGAAAAGTTCCGCCACCTCGGTTCGCTCGAGTTCTCCAAGCTGCTCGTCGAAAAGGCCGACGTGGCCGTCGCGCCGGGCATCGGGTTCGGCGAGATGGGCGATGACTACGTGCGCCTGGCGCTCGTTGAGAACGAGCACCGCATTCGCCAGGCAGCCCGCAACATCAAGAAGTTCATGTCGACGGCAGACGAGACGATGCACAACGTCATCTCGCTCAACGCACATCGCTGATATAATCCCCTCAACGGCAGCCGCTCCGGCGGCTGCCCTTCATGACACATTTCAGGATCGATCCATGGCAGATGCCCTCAAAATCGGCATTGCGGGCTTGGGTACCGTTGGTGCTTCGCTTGTCCGTATCATTCAGCAGCGCAGCAACGAGCTGGCCGCAACGTGCGGACGCCCGATCCTGATTACGGGAGTTTCCGCCCGCGACAAGACCAAGGACCGCGGCATCGATGTTGGCGGCATCGAATGGTTCGACCGGCCGGAAGATCTGGCGGAGAAGGGCGACATCGACGTTTTCGTCGAACTCATGGGTGGCGTCGACGGTTCCGCAAACAACTCCGTGCGCGCGGCTCTGCAGCGTGGTCTCCATGTGGTGACCGCGAACAAGGCGCTGCTTGCCTATCACGGCGTCGAGCTGGCGACGATCGCGGAAGAGAAGGGCGCGTTGCTGAACTTCGAAGCAGCCGTTGCCGGCGGCATCCCTGTCATCAAGGCGCTGCGTGAGTCACTGACCGGTAACACGATCTCCCGCATCTACGGGATCATGAACGGCACCTGCAACTACATCCTGACGAAGATGGAGAAAGAGGGCCTGTCCTTCGCCGACTGCCTGAAGGAAGCACAGCGCCTCGGCTATGCAGAAGCCGATCCGGCCTTCGATATTGAAGGCAACGACACCGCCCACAAGCTCTCGATTCTCACGACACTTGCCTTCGGAAACCAGATCGCTGCCGACGATATCTATCTCGAAGGCATCACCAACATCTCGATCGAGGATATTCACGCTGCAGCCGATCTCGGCTACCGCATTAAGCTGCTCGGCGTTGCGCAGCGCACGGATACCGGCATCGAGCAGCGCGTGCATCCGACCATGGTGCCCGTCGATTCTGTGATTGCGCAGGTCGATGGCGTGACGAACGCGGTTGCGATCGAGTCGGACGTTCTCGGCGAGTTGCTGATGGTCGGCCCGGGCGCCGGCGGCAACGCAACGGCTTCGTCGGTGCTCGGTGACATCGCGGACATCGCCAAGAGCCGACCCGGCGCACAGCGCGTTCCCGTTCTCGGCCATCCTGCCAAGTCGCTGGAGCCCTATCGCAAGGCGCAGATGCAAAGCCACGAAGGCGGATATTTCATTCGCCTGACGGTACTCGACCGCACCGGCGTGTTCGCGAGTGTGGCCACCCACATGGCGGAAAACCAGATCTCGCTGGAATCGATCGTACAGCGTTCGAAGCAGCATCTGGCGCCGTCGCATCACCAGACGATCATCATGGTGACGCATGCGACAACCGAAGAGTCCGTCCGCAAGGCGGTCGCCGCAATCAAGGGCGAGGGTTACCATGTCGGAGAGCCGCAGGTGATCCGCATCGAGCGGCCGAAGGAAGACTGAGTCTTCTACGGCGCTGTAGGCGATGCGGGATGCGGCGGCGGACCGCGCATCCACAGCTAACGTCGACTGTCTCGTCCAAAACCGTTGTGCGGCTGATCCAAGCCGCATAAAGCTGCCAATATCGCGCCCTGTCTCGGGGCGGTGACAAGCGTTAAGGGCAGCAGACGAGATGGAGATTCCGGCCGATCCGGTACAGCGCGCGTTCCTAGGCGTCGAGAAGTCCGTGTTAGACAACCGCTGGATTTCGCGACTGGACCAGGCTGGCCAAAACCGGGCGCTCGCGATGTCTCAGATGCACGGGCTGCCTGAACTCATTGCGCGTGTTCTCGCCGGACGCGGCGTCACGGCTGACGAAGCGCTGGAGTTTCTTGATCCGACCCTTCGTGGCCTGATGCCTGATCCTTATACGCTGACGGATTGTGAGAAGGCTGCCAGGCGGCTTATGGAGGCAATTCGAAGCCAGCAGCAGGTTGCAATTTTCGGTGACTACGACGTTGACGGCGCATCGTCGTCGGCGCTGATGTTCCGATTTTTCAAGCACTTCGGCGTCAAGGCTGAGATCTATATTCCGGATCGCGTTTTTGAAGGTTATGGTCCCAACGCTGCGGCAATCGGCAGCCTGATCGACAATGGCGCACGGCTGATCGTCACCGTTGATTGTGGATCGACAAGCCACGACGCATTGGCCGAAGCTGCCAGGCGCAATATCGACGTCGTCGTCATAGATCACCACCAGGTGACACACGATTTGCCGCGTTGCCACGCGCTGGTCAATCCGAACCGCGAGGACGATCTCTCCGGGCAGGGACATCTTTGCGCCGCTGGCGTCGTGTTCCTGGTTCTCGTCGCGACGCTGCGGTTGTTGCGAGAGGCTGGCGATCCGCGCGCCAGGTCGATCGATTTGCTGCAATGGCTCGATATCGTTGCGCTTGCGACTGTCTGCGACGTCGTCCCGCTGAAAGGCTTGAACCGGGCCTACGTGGTCAAGGGGCTGATCGCCGCACGACATCAGGGCAATGCCGGCCTGTCCGCGCTGTTCCGCAAGGCCGGTCTCGCCGGACCTGTCACACCCTACCATTTCGGATTCCTGATTGGCCCGCGCATCAATGCCGGCGGACGTATCGCCGACGCCGCGCTCGGGAGCCGGCTGCTCACTCTCGACGACACGGGCGAGGCCGAGGCGATCGCCCAGCGATTGGACGAGCTCAACCGTGACCGGCAGGCGATGGAGGCGGCAATGCTCCAGGAAGCCGAGGCGGAGGCGCTGGCGGAATACGGGGATGGCACAGGCGCCTCGGTGATCGTCACCGCGCATGAAAAGTGGCACCCTGGGATCGTCGGCCTGATTGCAGCCCGTCTCAAGGAAAAGTTCAAACGCCCGGCCTTTGCCATCGCTTTCGACCCGTCCGGCAAGGGCACCGGCTCGGGCCGCTCGATCAACGGCTTTGACATGGGCAAGATGGTGCGCGCAGCGGTGGACGAAGGCCTGCTGATCAAAGGCGGCGGCCACGCCATGGCTGCCGGCCTCACCGTTGAGCGCGACAAGCTCGGCCGTCTACGCAGCTTTTTTTATGAACGTGCCGAAAAGACAGTAGCGGCGCTCGTCGCCAACGAGACGTTGAAGATCGACGGGGCGATTGCAGCCAGCGGCGCGACCCTCGATCTGATCGATCGGCTCGAGACAGCCGGCCCCTATGGTTCTGGCCACGCGCAGCCTCTCTTTGCGATTCCAGCTCACCGTCTTCGCGACTCCCGCCTGGTGGGCGAGAAGCACGTGAAAGTGACGCTCGAGGCCATGGACGGCACCCGGCTGGACGGGATTGCATTTCGGGCTGCCGATACGCAACTGGGCAACCTGTTGCTGAATTCCAGGGGCGCCAGCCTGCACGTTGCCGGCTCTCTCGGCGCGGACCACTATCAGGGCTCACGACGCATTCAGCTGCGCGTCCAGGACGCCGCGCCGGCGCGGTGATATCGGCGGATGCAGATGGCACAGCCGTTTCTGGACGACTGTGCCACAGACGGGCGTCAGATGAGAATGTGCTGCGTCAAGTCGCTCTCGATGAAGATCATGTTGGGCTTGTAGCCGCGCTCAAGGAATGCCTCGCGGCGGCCCATATCGGCTGCGAAGATCATTGTATTTTCGATCCCGATCGGATCATTGTCGTCGAGGTCGGCGGTGACATCGATTTCCGGCGGTAGACCGACATCGCGAAGCAGTTCGGTGATCAATGCCGGATCGGCCATGCCGCTGAGAATGAGCCGATCGACGCCTGCGGTTGCGCTCACTTGGTAAGCGAGGGTCTGCATGGCGACCAGCATCGGGAAGGATTCGCGCAGTGCCGCGACTTCCGGGTGATCGCCCATGCCTCCGAGCGCCATGCGTGTATAAAGTTCGTAGGCCTTGATGAAATCCTTGCGAACCGCCCAGAAGCGAACCGCGACGGCCATGCGGTTGAGCGTGAAGACCTTGCACATTTCCTCGTATATCGCACGTGCCTCGGGCGTCGTGCTGAGCTTTCCGCGCTTGGCGGCCATGTACAGGAAGTATTCGAGCCCGCCGCGATACTTGTCCCAGGCGACCATAACCTCCTCGTTGCCGGTTTGCGAGCGATCGGGGGCCACCTTCGAGGCGACGACGGAGCGATAGAACGGCTGCTTGAGGAAGGCCACGCCGCTTTGGTCGAGCACATGAGCGAGATAGGGAAAGAAGCAGAAGCAAAAGTCGCGTGGAACCCACACGGAGCGCAGTGCCGACGAGCGATAGATCGCAATTTCCGGGAAGATGTGGCGTTCGAACAGGAACTGAAACACTTCGACGAAGTCATGTTGGCCGAATTTGGTATCCTCATCGACCTTGTAGAACGTGGTGAGGTCGCGGTCATTGATTTCGTCGTAGAGATACCAGGGCGCGTGGCAGGCGGACACGTCGGAATTAGCATCGAGGTAGGCGACCGCCGCCTTGACGCCCTCGGGAATGAGAAAGTCGTCGTCGGCGAGGTAGATCGAATACTCGCCGACCGCGTGGTGGAACGAGCTCGCGATATTCTTGTACGGCCCACCGTTGACTGCGCGACGGTAAAGGCGAATGGGAAGGCCCCTCGCGATGAACTCTTCGACGACCTCAGCCGTATTGTCGGTTGAGGCATTGTCGGAAATTACGATCTCGTAGGGGAAGTCGAAGTCGTAGGTTTCGCAATGCTCAAGTGCGTTGCGCAGATACGCTTCCCGATTGTAGGTCGGGATGCAGATGCTGAGTTTTATACCGCTCAATTGAATGCTCTCCGGGGCAGGGCGTTGCCTTCATGGCGTTGGTCGAAGGGCGCGGGCGCCCGAAATTCTGCGGATCATGATTTCAAGGCGAGACGCTGCGATCACGGGCGGACCAAGGGGCCGCTCTCTCCACGGGGAGTCGCTCCCCTGTGAGCATTGCAACTTCCATCAAGATCGCCTCCGCGATGGGGATCTGTGCGCGGCCGCTTGCCGGCAAAGATCTTGATGTGACTATCTATGGGATAAAGTTGGAGCGAGGCTGGTGTTCGCGGTCGTGCGGGAAGCCGCAGCGACCGATACAAAAGGCAATCGGAGAGATGAAGTCACGTTTTGTGGCGAGGGCGCCGCGCGTTCGCTAACTCAGACCGCGAGGTTGTGCGTCCATGCGTTGCTTCGAATTTGGAACGCCCTAAGCCGGTATTGCGACCTCAAAGGACTTGAAATTCAGCGACGGCTCGTTCGAGCCTATAGTTTTTCTGCTCGCAACGAAGCGAAGCACTGTTTTCGCATGGGCTCACGCGGCGTGCTATCAGGATTGAGCGCGCATGGCCCCAAAGTTCCTGCAGGAGCAACGAATTGACCGTGGAAGAAGTAACGACGATTACTCTCGCCATTCTCAAGAGGGCAGCTAGCGTTCGCGCCACCGGACCGGCAAGTGGGGCGGCTCAATGAACTCGCTCGAAAGTGAAAGGATCTGTCAGAAAGAGCCACTTTCAGTGATTTCAGCAAGCTGGAACAAATCCGTCTGCTCCAATGGAACACCTTCCGTCAACCGCGCTGCAGCAACCGGTGGCAGCTAGACGAATACTTGATCAGCTTCCATCGAACCCGTGGAAACGTCAGTGCTCATGCCTCGCCCTATTTAGGAGTGGAGGGGGAAATGGCTTACCCCCTCGCGTTACCTCAATGATGGCTGCCGTTGCCGTTGTTGCCATTTGACAAGCCATTGGCATTGCCGTTCATCACACCATAGGATTGCATCAAGTTAGGGCGGGATGCCGGCCCCGTTGTCTGGTCGACGCCAGATGTACCGTTGCCGCCAATGTAGTCCCCGTTACCGGTGTAGGACGACGACGACCGGCCGACGGTCGAGCCGTTGGATGTGGTGGGCTTACTGTCAATCGTAGCCTGCGCAAAGGCAGAGCTGGCGGCAAGAGTGATTGCGGCGGTGGCTATAATGAGAGACTTCATAGTTCGTTGTTCCTTTTAGCTCGAAGCATGATTGCTTCGCACTCAGGTTGTATTAGCGTCGTTGCAGCGAAGGCGCTTGTTCTGGAATGCCAGTTGTTTGCCCGTGTCTGCCAGGACACAGATTTGTCTTTCGCTCATTTGCGGGCTTAGGCGCTGGGAGGTCGTCACGAACGCCCCGGCCAATGCACAGATTTGCGTCTCAAAACGTTTCGTGCTGTCCAATCGTCATCGCCGGTGATCCACTGGTGGCCACGCCCAAGGACCTTAGCGCGGTCGTGCTTCCCGTATTCCTGGCTCTTGGCCCGACGCTCTGGCTTCGTTGCGCGCTACCCTCTCGTTATTGCGATTGGGAGGCTCAAATCGATAAACCGAGCCTGCAGAAGGGACAGGGCAAGATGGCCGCCCGCATTGACCCATCTGCTGTTGTCACCCGAAAACGCGCCCTAATGGAAAATCAGGTGGGGCTGCGCACCTGCTTCCGAGAGGGTCGGACCAAGATCGAGTTTGTGCAAAAGCTTGTATGCCCGCGTAGTCGGACTATCGGTTGTGTCAAAATGGTCTTGCCAGAACGGCCCATCGATTTGGTTGTCGTAGTTCGCTGGTTCGACGCCGTACGTCTCCCATACAAGAGCCAAATCTGTTGGATTGTTGTGGCGAACGTCCTCACTGACGAAGGAATTCTCGCCACGTGGGTGGTCGGGGAGGGGCCAACTCATATGGTCCCAGGGACAGAAGCAACTCGTCGCCAAGCGCGCGGTCGCGCGAGTGTCCATTCGGCGTCTTCTTGTTGGTGGCGGTTGTATTGCGCGGAAAGGCGCTTGGCTTGTCGTGTGCAGACATTAGTTTGCGCTAAGCTGCCACATTACAATTGCAAAAAAAGTGAGCGCTCTTGGTTGAAGATTGCGCGGGTCACGACAGATAGTAGCAATATCTGGCTTGGTGGGGACAACGCCATGGCTGGGCGGGGTAAAGCTAATATTCAGAGCCTGATTAACGGACCTACTGCATGGGGACTTGCCACGCGTTTGGCAGTTCGGCATCTGGAACGCGCTGGAATGGAGGTCGCGCCGCTTCTGTTGCAGTCTGGTCTATCAAGCGTGGCCATCGCGGAGCGCCAACGAATTCATGTTACGGCGCAAATGCGGTTCCTGGAGTTGGTGGGCTACGCTTTGAAGAATGCGTGGATAGGTCTCACCTTGGCCAAGGAGTGCGACCTGCGCGAACTTGGGATGCTTTATTACGTGGCGGCCTCATCACATGATCTAGGTGACGCTTTCAAGCGCCTCTCAAGGTACGTAAGCCTTGGAAATGAGGCGCTCGTCGTGAGGTTAGGGGAAAGGCCTACATGCTCCATCGAAGTCTCGTACGCCGGCGTGCAGCGTCATCGGGACCGGCACCAGATGGAATTGCTGGCCTTTGCCGTCTTGCGTTTGTGCCGAAAACTCGTCGGACGGGATCTTTCGCCACACAAGGTGAGATTCATCCACCATCGAACTGGCGACCTGAGTCAAATCAGGCGAACGTTTGGGTGTGAGGTCGAGTTCGATGCAGAAATGGATGAGATCATTTTCAACGCCGGAACACTGGAGCTCCCTGTCGTTGGAGACGACCCATTTCTCAACGAACTGATATTGAGGATGTGCGACGAGGCGATGACGGCGCGCCTGGCCAACACTAGCCGCTTTCGAACTATCGTGGAAAACAACATTGCGCCACTCTTGCCGCATGCCGAGGCGACCATAAAAGCCGTCGCGAAGCGACTTGGTCTAAGCGAAAGGACATTTGCTCGGAAATTGGCGGCGGAGGGGATAAGCTTTGGCGAAATCCTAGACCAAATGCGCCGTGATCTTGCGATCCGCTACCTAGAGGACGATCTTCAGGCGTCCCAGATTGCCTGGTTATTGGGATTTCACCATCCGAGCTCCTTCAGTCATGCGTGCCGACGTTGGACAGGCAAAAGCCCGCTTGAATTTCGGCGCGCTCCTGTACGTGACCCCGCAGAGTAGTCAAGCGGACAGATCCTCGTCTTTCAGCGCGAGAGGTGCCAAATTTTCGCTTTCCCGGCCGATGCTATGCGCCCGCCCATAGTTCAGGGTTCGACTTGATGGTCATTTCTCACCCTTCGGAACGTGCTTCTTGAGGATGTCGACACTGGCTTCCAGCTCCGTGATCACGTGCAGCGTGCTGGCGTCGAGCATGATCTGAAGCCGCCAGCGATTGGACGGTGATTTGTTTTCCATCACTTGTTCTTCCCAGGCTTGTCATTCTTATCCTTGTCCTGTCCCGGAGGGCCGGAGTGCTCATGATTGTCGTCGCCATAGCCATGACCTGGCTTGGTGTCACCGCTGTCGGTTGGCGTCGATGGCGTCTGGCCCTTGGTGGGTTCGCCCGAGCCATCATTCGGATCTGTTTCGCTTGGCGTGCTTGGGCCTAGGCCGCCACCGGTTGGGCCAGTATCCGCAGGTCCAGTGGGGCCAGTCGCGGTATTGTCGCTGGGGCCGCTGCCGTCAGTGGTGCCACCCGTCGAGCCGCCAATGCTGCCGCCACCACCCGATGGTGAGGAAGGGGACGACGATGCTGTCTCCTGCCCACGAGAAGGCTGATTGCTGGCACCTCCACCCTGCTGCTCACTGTTCCCTGCGAGAGAGCCTCTTGTCGTTCCATCGGTGGCGCTGCCATGCGTGGATCCGAAGGTGCTACCGCCAGAGAACCTGACGTCGGTGGAGGTGCTACCCCAGAGAGCAGAGGAGCTTTTGCGGGCGGGTCGTCCGGTGCTATCGGCGAAAATGCTACCCGTATAGAAGCCGACCGCAATTTCCGAATTTGGAAGTTTCGCGCGGGTCTTAGAGACCTGATTGGCGCCAACATAGCTGTAGGTGCAGCTTCTCCAGAAAAGAAAGAGTTGTCGGCAATGCTTCTTCGGCGCGCTTGTAGTGTAACGATGGTGGTGTCTTGTCTGCCCTGCGTAAGAAGCAGAGGAAAGCGCCACGCAAACCGCTAAAGCGGAAGCAACAGTTTTTACGGTATTCGTGAGAAGACGTTTCATATTCCGGTCGTCCTTTGGGGTGTATTTGATGAGAGACAAATTATCTATCCAAAGGGCGCGCCGTTTGTTTCTGGCTGCCAATCTATTGCTGACGACTGCCACGGCTCTGATCCTGGCTGTTGAACCGGGTCATCCGATAGGAAAAACGGACAAGAATGTGACGGGACTTTGGGAAGGGAGCGTGTGAAGGAAACGCGTCGACCGGGCGCCGAATTGATCGCTTAAGCATGGAAGCTCAGTCATTGCCCGGTCAGCAGGAAGGGCCGCTCACCGAACGGAGATGCGGATGCAGCGCTCGCAAACGCTGCGACAACCGGAACAGTCGATGAATACCTAGCTCATCAGTCGGGGAACCTTGTGGCCGCTCAGTGCAAATTGTTCTCCGAATTCTGTACAGCCGACTGACCTCCTGGCACTGGGATCACAAACATGCTGTCTTATCTCGTTGGCACCGCTTCAATTGGTCAACCATCCATCCTGAAAGTATTGGGTAGTGGCGATTCAGTCGAGTTGGTGGAAAAGACCGGAAAATTATCGCTGGCTGCCAAATCAACGAAATCGGAATGGCCATGCTCCATCTGCGAAATAAAGCCCCCGAAGCGATTGAGCCGCCACATGGCTAAGAACACCAAGGATGCGATTATCGTCTTTGTTTGCCTCATCGTGGTTACGGCGCTGTTTCCCCCAGCAATGTTCGGAGGGGAAAGGGGCG
The DNA here is from genome assembly GCF_014193305.1 of Rhizobium sp. BK181. NCBI lineage: Bacteria > Pseudomonadati > Pseudomonadota > Alphaproteobacteria > Hyphomicrobiales > Rhizobiaceae > Rhizobium > Rhizobium sp. BK181. The sequence goes on along the minus strand of NZ_JACHZA010000011.1, from coordinate 92,136 downwards.
GTCTGGAGATTCGTGTGTGAGTATCAACGCTGATAACTGGCACGATGGCGGTTGGCGCCGCCTGGCTGACGATTCGGCAGATGCAAGCGCGACCGATCGCCTCCAAATCGCTCACCATCAGCAACAGGTGAACATCGCGATGCTACCTAGCCACCTTGCCATTCTGCGATTGATGGGAGTTTTGCCTAAGGCATTGCGGAACTGCAGCGACAAGGCGTTTGAGTTCGTCAGCCTCTGCGAAGGAGAATTTGGAGAACCGGTATGGGATAGGAAGGCGAACTTTGCGCTAGGAATGTGTATCGTCGGGTACCGGCATGTGGCGGACAGCTTTACCCACAGCAGGTTTACGTCTTGCTCTTCAAGACAAAACCCTCATCACTGCGCTATCCCACACGACTGGACGGCCTGAGTGGTACACGGACATGATGAACCCGATTCTTTCGGACTTGGCTGCAACGACTCAAAATCTGAATGCTTCGCTGGCACATTGGAGCAAAGCCCCTTGGGCTACGAGGCGCCAATCATAGGGTAGATTTTCATTTTCCCCGGCTTGCCCCCGAAAACAAATTATTCTTCGGAACTATCCGCAAACTGGCTATGTTGTAAATGAAATCAAGGAGTTGAAGTGGCACGCCCTAGGGGAGTCGAACCCCTCTTCCCAGAATGAAAATCTGGTGTCCTAACCGATAGACGAAGGGCGCTTCCTTCGTGGTGGCGCCCTTATAGTCAGGCACTTTGAATCCCGCAAGCGGCAAAACAAGAAAAAATCACAATGGCGAGATTTTTTCCCTGCTTCCAGCATCACGCTCCCACTCAGTCCCACTTATCGTTTTGATATTGTTCCGTATTATCAATTCGCGGGCCGCCTGCGAAGATGTGGAAAGGTTTGGCGATGCAGCCGATCGTAGCCGGCAGCATCGCCAATGAGCAGTTTTCTCAGGCGCGCACCTCGAAAACCATGTTGAACGGTGTTTCGGTGGCGCGGCGGAAATGCTTGAAGCCGGCGTCGAGCGCGACTTTCCTGAGCTTGGTCTCGCCGGCCTGCGCGCCGAGGGCGAGCCCGACCTCTTGAGAGAGCGATGCCGGTGTGCAGATCATTGTCGATGCGCCGTAGTAGACGCGGCCGACCGGGTTGAGATTGTCCTTCAGGCAGTCATTAGCGAAGGGCTCGACGATCAGCCAGGTGCCATCAGCAGAGAGCGATTTCTTGACATGTTTGCCGGCGCCGACCGGATCTCCCATATCGTGCAGGCAGTCGAACATGGCGATGAGATCGTAACTCCCTTCAGGGAATCCGGCCGCCGGAGACTGTTGGAAGGTGACGCGCTCGGAAACACCAGCCTCCTTTGCCGCGGCCTTCGCCCGCTCAATCGACGGCGCGTGATAGTCGAAGCCGTAGAATGTCGACGCGGGGTAAGCTTGAGCCATCAGGATCGTTGAGGCGCCATGACCGCAGCCGACATCCGCGACCTTCGCGCCCGCTTTCAGGCGAGCTTCGACGCCCTGCAAAGCCGGTATCCAGTCTGCGACCAGATTATTGTTATAGCCGGTCCTAAAGAACCGCTCGGTTCCGCGGAACAGGCAGGCGCTGTGCTCATGCCACCCCACACCCGTGCCGGCGCGGAAGGCGTCGGCCACCTTGGGTTCGTCCATCCACATGGACTGCACGACCTGAAAGGCCCCGGCGAAGAAGGCAGGGCTGTCTTCCTCGGCAAAGACCATTGCCTGCTCAGGCGTAAGGTGAAAGCGATCGGTCTTCTCGTCGTAGCTGAGGTAATCGGCTGCCGCCAAGGCAGACAGCCACTCTCTGAGATAGCGCTCCTTTATGCCGGTTTCCTTCGCTATCTCAGCTGAGTTGCGTGGTTTGCCGTCGGCCATCGCCTTGAACAAGCCGAGGTCATCGCCCAGTACCACCAGCGCTCCGGATACGGCCGCGCCCACGTCGCCGATCAACCGGCCGACGAGTGCGTCTACTTTCTGCATGTCGGGTTCGCGCATGTCTTCCTCCCTAGTAAAACGCAGGAAAAGCCAGCCCACCCGGCACTATAGCACCGTCGTCGTTCGCCGCTAAAACAACACTGAGGCATCATGGGCGCGAGTTTCATTTTCAGAATGAGAAGGCGACCTGCAAACGAAACTAAACGTACTGGTTGCGACAATTGTCGCGTTGACAAGAAAATTGGCCAGATCGATAGTTCGATTGCCCCTAGAGGCTTGGAGGAAAGATCATGATCAAGCAGTTGACTATTCTTGCATCCGTTTCCCTGCTCGGGGCGCTGGCATTTGCAACGCCATCCTCGGCGCTGACCATGAAAGAGTGCAGCGCGAAGTACAAATCAGCCCAGGCGGATGGCTCCGCAAAGGACATGAAGTGGAACGACTTCCGCAAGGCGCAGTGCGGTCCAGACGCGACGGCAGAACCGGATGTCACGCTGAATAGTGGCGAGGAACCGGAGAAGCCGACGATGACGGCGCCCAAGGGCGTTTCGTTCCCGACAGCCGTTGCACCAAAATATGCGAAGGAAACGCCCGGCAAGGGCAGGATGCACACCTGCGTCGACGCCTACCACCAGAACAAGGACGCCAATACGCTCAATGGCCTGAAGTGGATCCAGAAGGGCGGCGGCTTCTACAGCCTTTGCAACGCCAAGCTAAAGAGCTGACATCTTCGTCGCGTTTGGTGATCGAAGGAGAACATTGCGATAGGTTCCGAAATGAAAAGTCCGCCGGACAAAATCCGGCGGCCTTTGAATTGATCGGAGGCGTCTGCCTAGTGCAGGATCTGGCTGAGGAACAGCTTGGTGCGTTCGTGTTGCGGATTGTCGAAGAACTCGGCCGGCGAGTTCTGTTCGACGATCTGGCCTTGGTCCATGAAGATGACACGGTTGGCGACCTGACGCGCAAACCCCATTTCGTGTGTCACGCAGAGCATGGTCATGCCTTCTTCGGCGAGCCCGACCATCGTCTCCAGCACTTCCTTGATCATCTCAGGGTCGAGCGCCGATGTCGGCTCGTCGAACAGCATGATCTTCGGATTCATGCAGAGCGAACGGGCGATCGCCACGCGTTGCTGCTGACCGCCGGAGAGCTGGCCTGGATACTTGTTGGCCTGCTCCGGGATCTTCACGCGCTTCAGGAAGTGCATGGCGACTTCTTCCGCCTGCTTCTTCGGCATCTTGCGCACCCAGATTGGGGCCAGCGTGCAGTTTTCCAGGATGGTCAGATGCGGGAACAGGTTGAAGTGCTGGAAGACCATGCCGACTTCGCGGCGGACTTCATCGATCTTCTTGAGGTCGTTGGTGAGTTCGACGCCATCGACGACGATCTGCCCCTTCTGGTGTTCTTCCAGGCGGTTGATGCAGCGGATCATGGTCGACTTGCCGGATCCCGACGGGCCGGCAATGACGATGCGCTCGCCACGCATTACTTTCAGATTGATGTCACGCAGCACGTGAAAATCGCCGTACCACTTGTTCATCCCAATGATGTCGACGGCAACATCCGTTGCCGAAACGGTCATCTTTTTTTGCTGAGCTTCAGCCATGTGTTCGTTCCCTTGATCTTTTATCGTTTGTGGCCGGTATCGAGATAGCGTTCCATGAAGTTTGAATAGCGCGACATGCCGAAGCAGAACAGCCAAAAAACGAAGCCTGCGAAAATCAGGCCCGTCAATGGCGTCACAGCGCTTGCCCAGTTGGCGTCGGTAAAGTTGAACCGGACGATGCCGAGCAGATCGAACATACCGATGATCGATACGAGCGACGTATCCTTGAACATGCCGATGAAGGTGTTGACGATACCCGGGATGACCAGCTTGATCGCCTGCGGCAGGATGATCAGCCGCATCTTCTGCCAGTAGCCGAGGCCGAGTGAATCGGCGCCCTCGGACTGGCCTTTCGGGATCGCCTGCAAGCCACCGCGAATGACTTCGGCCATGTAGGCTGAGGCAAAGATCGCCACACCGATCAACGCGCGCAACAACTTGTCGATCGTGTAGCCTGCTGGCAGGAACAGCGGCAGCATCACGCTCGCCATGAACAGCACCGTGATCAGCGGGATGCCGCGGATTATCTCGATGAAGCCGACGCAGACCATCTTGATGACAGGCATCTTCGAGCGGCGACCGAGCGCCAGGATAATGCCGAACGGCAGAGACACGGCGATGCCCACGAATGAAAGCACCAGCGTCACCATCAGCCCGCCCCAGAGCGGTGTGTCGACAATCTCCAGGCCGAAGCCGCCGTAGAGCAGCCAGAAGGCAAGGAGCGGCAGGGCGATGAAGAGCAGGACTGCGTTGGTGCCCTTGAACGGTGCCTTTGGTATCAGCATGGGTACCAAGAGCAGCACGAACAAAATCCCGACGATGGTCGGGCGCCAGCGTTCGTCGAGCGGGTATCGACCGTACACGAACTGGTCGACCTTCGCATTCACGAATGCCCAGCAAGCACCGCTCCAGCCGTCGGGCTGAATGCCGCCCTGAACCGCTGTTGCACAGAAGGTGCGATCCGTTCCGGTCCAGACGGCCTGGATGAACAGCCAGTTGATCACGTGCGGCAACGCCCAGCCAAGGAAGGCAATGGCCAAGACCGTCAGCACGATATCCTTGGGTGTCGCCATCAGGTTCTTGCGAACCCAGGCCAGCGGGCCGCTTTCGCTGCGCGGCGCCGGCTCGGCATCGAGGAAGTTGGTTCTGACGAAGGGTTGGTTGGATGTCGGCATCTTATCTCTCCACCAGAGCCATCTTGGCATTGAACCAGTTCATCAACAGTGAGGTGAGGATGCTGAGGGTGAGATAGACGACCGCCCAGATAAAGACGATTTCGATCGCCTGGCCCGTCTGGTTAAGGATCGTGCCGCCGACCGCAACGAGATCCGCGAAGCCGATGGCAATGGCCAGCGACGAGTTCTTCGTCAAGTTGAGGTACTGGCTGGTAAGTGGTGGAATGATGATGCGCAAAGCCTGCGGGACTACGACGAGGCGCGTAACACTTGCAGGATGCAGACCAAGCGCACCGGCTGCCTCGGATTGACCCTTCGGTACACCGCGAATACCTGCGCGGACGATTTCAGCAATGAAGGCCGCCGTATAGAAGGACAACGCCAAGAACAGCGACATGAATTCCGGCCCGACGACCGCGCCACCGGTGAGATTGAATTTTCCGGCCACGGGTACGTCAAACGACAGCGGCATGCCGGACAGCAGGAACGCCAGGAGCGGCAGGCCGACGACGAGCGCAGTCGATACCCAGATTGTATGGAATTGCTTTCCAGTTGCGGCTTGGCGCTTGTGCGCCCAACGAGCGACGAATGCGGATGCCACGATCCCAACGAGGAAGGCCAGGCCGACCGCCCACATGCCTTCGCCGAAGATCGGCTTGGGAAACGCGAGCCCGCGATTGTTGAGGAATACGTTCAGCGGCAGATGCAACGACTCGCGAGCCCCTGGCAGGACGGCAAGAACGCCCTGATACCAAAAGAAGATGACGAGCAGGGGCGGGATATTGCGGAAGACCTCGACATACACCGTGCAAAGCTTGGCGATCAGCCAGTTATGCGACAGGCGGCCGATGCCGACGACAAAGCCGATGATCGTTGCCGTGATAATGCCGGTAACCGCTACCAGAACGGTGTTGAGAAGGCCGACCACCAGCGCGCGGCGATACGTGGCGTCGCTGGAATAGCCGATCAGCGACTGGCCGATGTCGAAGCCCGCGCGCCCGTTCAGAAAGCCGAAGCCGGAAGCGGTGCCGGAACGTGCCAAATTCTGGGCCGTGTTGTGGGCGATCCACCATACGAAGCCAACAATGACGACGATGGTGAGAACTTGGAAGAAAATACCCCGATACCTCGGGTCGTAGAGCGCTGACTGGAAGCTCCAGCCAGTGCTTTGCACATGCGACGTGTGCACAGCCTCTTGCGTCATGCCGAGCCTAATCCCCTATGAGCCCGTTTTCGGGCTTTTCTCTTTGTGGTGGGAAGGCGGAAAACCGCCTCCCCACAGTTTCGTCAGTCGATCAACGTACCGGCGGCGCGTACTGGAGGCCGCCCTTGTTCCACAGCGCGTTCAGACCACGCTCGATCTTGAGCGGGCTGCCCTGACCGACGTTGCGTTCGAAGACTTCGCCATAGTTGCCGACGCCCTTGATGATGTTATAGGCCCATTCGTTGGTGAGCCCCATGTCGGTGCCGATCTTCGTATCGGTTTCCGTGCCGAGGAAGCGCTTGATGTCAGGATTCGCCGAGTTCTTCATCTCATCGACGTTGGCCTGGGTGATGCCGAACTCTTCTGCGGTGACGAGCGCGTAAGCCGTCCACGAAACGATGTCGAACCACTGGTCGTCACCCTGGCGAACGGCCGGGCCGAGCGGTTCCTTGGAAATGATTTCCGGAAGGACCATGTGCTCGTCGGGGTTCTTCAGCGTCAGACGCAATGAGTAGAGGCCAGACTGGTCGGTCGTGTAGACGTCGCAACGGCCCGCGTCGTAGGCGGCGTTGACTTCCTCAAGCTTTTCGAAAACGACCGGATTGTACTGGAGGTTGTTCGACTTGAAATAGTCTGCGAGGTTCAGTTCGGTCGTTGTGCCGGACTGCACGCAGACGGCCGCGCCGGAAAGTTCGAGCGCCGACTTCACGTTGAGGCCCTTGCGAACCATGAAGCCCTGGCCGTCATAATAGGTAACCGGGCGGAAGTTGAAGCCCTGTGCCGTATCGCGGTTGATCGACCATGTCGTGTTACGCGACAGGACGTCGATTTCGCCCGACTTCAGAGCCGGGAAGCGGTCCTTGGCCGACAGTGGCGTATATTTTACCTTGGTCGGGTCGCCGAAAACGGCCGAAGCGATTGCCTTGCAGAAGTCTACGTCGAAGCCAGCCCAATTGCCGGAAGCGTCAGGCTGCGCGAAACCGAGAAGGCCGGTGTTGACGCCGCACTGAATAAAACCCTTTGCCTTGACGTCTTCGAGCGTGGTGGCAGAAGCTGCCGAAGCGCCAAGTCCGAAGACTGCTGCGCCGATGGCGGCCGACAGAAGCTTAATCTTCATTTTTCCCAACCTTTTCCTTTGTCTTATCTTTTTGTGGGAGCGTCGCTGAAGCAAGCAAAACCTCCCATATGGCTCGACACCCTCCCGGCGCGAGCAGTGCTATCTCAGTCGCAAATGTCACCACGGTCAAGTGTCGCAGTGAAAGATTGCGTGATATTTCGGCAATTCCCTAATTGAGGCGCGCAAAATAAGCAGATGGCTAACGAAATGGCGGCGTTTTGCCGAAAAAAATCGCGCAAAATCACTGATATATCTGCAGAATCCTCAGATAGGCGGGCATTTTACCCAATTTTCCTTCGGGGTTGACCGATCGTTTTGACCGGTTCAAAAAGTTTGCCGACTGCATCCCACCGCCAAAGGCATTTCCGACATGACAGATAAAGACGGCCTGCTTCAAAACGCAGGCATCAACACGCGCCTTTCCCACCTCGGCAACGATCCGGCCGAATACCACGGTTTCGTCAATCCGCCGGTTGTTCATGCCTCGACGGTGCTCTTTCCCAATGCAAGGGCGATGGAAACCCGCGCGCAGAAGTATACTTACGGAACACGCGGTACCCCGACAACGGACGCCCTTTGCGAGGCGATCGATGCGCTCGAGGGCTCTGCCGGGACAATTCTCGTGCCGTCGGGCCTGGCGGCGGTTACCGTCCCGTTCCTGGCTTTCCTGTCTGCCGGTGATCATGCGCTGATCGTCGATTCCGTCTATGGGCCGACTCGGCATTTCTGTGACACCATGCTGAAGCGCCTGGGCGTTGAGGTCGACTATTACGACCCGATGGTCGGGGCGGGCATCGAGGCGTTGATCAAACCGAACACGAAGCTCGTCCACACAGAAGCTCCGGGGTCGAATACCTTCGAAATGCAAGATATTCCGACAATTTCCGCGATTGCGCACAAGCACGGCGCAATTGTAACGATGGACAACACCTGGGCGACGCCGGTCTATTTCAAGCCGCTCGATTTCGGCGCCGACATCTCCATTCACGCAGCCACCAAGTACCCGTCCGGCCACTCGGATATCCTGATGGGAACGGTTTCGGCGAACGCCAAATACTGGCCGCAGTTGCACGAAGCCAACATTACTCTTGGCATTTGCGGCGCCCCCGACGACGCCTATCAGATCCTGCGTGGGCTGCGCACCATGGGTGTTCGCCTGGAGCGCCACTATGAAAGCGCGCTGACCATCGCCAGGTGGCTCGAGGGCAGGGAGGACGTCGCCACGGTGCTCCATCCGGCGCTTCCGAGCTTCCCTGGGCACGAGCTGTGGAAGCGCGACTTCAAGGGCGCGAGCGGCATCTTCTCCTTCGTTCTTGCGGTTGACGCTCCGGAGAAGTTCAAGGCCAAGGCGCATGCCTTCCTTGACGCTCTGCAGATCTTCGGCCTCGGTTGGTCGTGGGGGGGCTTCGAAAGCCTTGCAGTCCATGTCAACTTGAACGATCGCCGCATTCGAAAGGCGCCGACCGAAGGACCGGTCATCCGCCTGCAGATCGGGCTCGAGGATGTCGTCGATATCAAGGCCGATATCGAGCGCGGCTTTGCCGCGGCAAAAGCCGTCTGATCAGGTGCCGGCTCGGTAGCCGTAAATCCAGTCGAGATCCGCCGCAAGGCTTTGCGGCGGTCGCAACCCCAGGACGACGTCACGGCCTACGCGGATTGGCCCGCGCGCGTGATAGGCAAACTGGTTGAATGCACCGCGCTTGCGCAGCCGCGCGATCCGCGGAGCGCGATGCGTCTCGAACAATTGCAGGGCCTCAGCGACGGGCCCTGCGGCTAAGAACATAGCTAGCTCATATGCATCCTCAATCGCCATTGCAGCACCCTGAGCCGCAAACGGCATCATGGCGTGAGCGGCGTCGCCGATAAGAACGCTGTCACGGCCATTCTGCCAGCGTCCCTCCGTTGTTTCGTAGAGGGGCCAGAAGGTCATGCCGCGTGCGTCGGCAAAAAGCCGCGTCATGGCAGGGTGCCATCGGGAAAACCGTGAAAGCAACTGTTGGCGTTGCGTTTCCGTTGGTCGCGTCGTCCAGTCGTGCGACACGGCATTGCCTGTCGTGATCGCCACCATATTGAAACCGTTGGTTTCGCTCAGCGGATAGCAGACGAGATGTGCTGATGGACCAAGGAAAGCAGAGACGCTTGTCGGTTCAAGAAACGCGGGTGCGTTCGCCGCATCGATCGTGAAACGGTAGGCAATGTTCCCCGAGAAGCGAGGCGAGGGCGCGCCATCGATGCTCTCTCTTACCTGCGACCAGACGCCGTCGGCGCCAATCAGAAGATCCCCAGGACCGCCGGAAACGTCCGAGAGTGTCCCGCGCCCGATCTGCGCTCCGAGATGCAGTTTGCAGAGTGGCTCCTTGGCGACTGCATCAAGCAGTGCCCGCTGCAGCGAGGCGCGATGCAGGACGCCATAAGGGGCTCCCCATCGGGCGCGCGCAAATCCGCCGGCCGGAACGGCTGCCAGTTGACGCAAGGTGGTTCCGGATACGAGTCGAATGGAGTCTGGCTCCAGCCAGATGTCGGTGAGGCGCTCGAGGATGCCGAGCTCCGCCAGAATGTGAGCGGCATTCGGCGAAATCTGCAGACCAGCGCCGACCTCTGTCAGTTCAGGGGCTTGCTCGAAAATCTCGGAATGGATGCCGCGCCGTGCCAGTGCAAGCGCAGCCGTAAGGCCCGCGACACCCGCGCCGACGATGGCGGCATGTTCAGCCGGCATGGGCTGTCCGATCCCGAGTTGGCGCTCTTAGGCAGCCTTGACGTGGAAGACGCAGCCGGCCGGATTGGTCTGGTTTGCCTTCAGCGCGCCATTCAAGCGGTAAAGGGTTGAGCAGTAAGAGCAGACCTTCTCGTTCTCGTCGCCCATGTCGATGAAGATGTGCGGATGATCGAACGGAACGGAGGCGCCGGTGCACATGAACTCCTTCACGCCGACTTCGATAACGCGGTGTCCGCCGTCGTTCTGGAAGTGGGGAATGTTGTGGCCGGCCATGCTCGTCTCCGAATGCTTCGTAAATGTGCGCGGACCTTATAGTCGTTCATCGCAAATGTGTAGAGCCAAAGAGAGGCAGGACGCACAGTTTTTGCAACTGCGAGGGTTCCAGTTCGGCGGCCTATAAAATATGGTCCGGCAAAAAAGGACAGTCTGATGAACTTGAATACGCCCGTCTTTTCCAGCTTCACGCATGACGGTCTGAAGCTTGCCTTCTTCGACGAAGGTGATCCGTCGGGCGTGCCGGTGCTGCTGATCCACGGATTTGCGTCAAGCGCCAACGTGAACTGGGTTTATCCGGGCTGGCTGAAGACATTGGGCGATGCGGGCTACCGGGTCATTGCCATCGACAACCGGGGACATGGCGCAAGCGACAAGCCACGCGATGCCGAGGCCTACCGCCCCTGGCATATGGCGAGCGACGCCATCGCGCTGCTCGATCACCTCGGGATTCCCGAAGCCAACCTGATGGGCTACTCGATGGGAGCCCGCATTTCTGTGTTCGCGGCGCTCGCCCATCCCGACCGCGTGCGTTCGCTGGTCCTCGGCGGCCTCGGGATCGGGATGACGGACGGAGTCGGCGACTGGGATCCGATTGCGGATGCCTTGTTGGCGGCTTCCCTCGATGATGTCACCCATGACCGCGGGCGAATGTTCCGGGCTTTTGCCGACCAAACAAAAAGCGACCGGGATGCGCTCGCCGCCTGTATCAAGGGGTCGCGCGATCTCGTTGCGCGGTCCGACATGGCGAAGATCGAAGCTCCGACCTTGATCGGCGTCGGAACCAAGGACGACATCGCGGGTTCAGCCGCGGAGCTCGCCGCACTGATGCCTCGCGCGACGGCGCTTGATATCCCCGGCCGCGATCACATGCTGGCCGTCGGCGATCGGGTCTTCAAGAAGGCGGTGCTGGAGTTTTACGCCGAAGTCGCCGGATAGTGACTTGGCTTCTGTTGTGGCAGGTGGGAACGATGCAAGATTGCCGAAGCACCCATTTATGTTAACAGGTTTTTGCCCTATATAGAGCCGATCTACGCATACGAGGAGACCTTTCATGGTCGCAAAGACAGACATTCGCTCTCTTGAGACGGGCAACCCCCTCAAGGTGATAGATCCGATCTGGGACAGCCTGCGCGAGGAAGCGCGCGCCGCCGCGGAAAGTGATCCGGTGCTGGCCGCGTTTCTTTACTCGACGGTACTCAATTACCGGTCGCTGGAAGAGTGTGTGATCTATCGTATCTGCGAACGTCTCGACCATCCCGACATGCAGGCGATTTTGCTGCGCCAGACCTTCGATCAGATGTTGGAGGATTGGCCGGAGTGGAGCGCGATCCTCCGTGTCGACATCCAAGCGATTTATGATCGTGATCCCGCATGCCTGCGTTTCATGGAAGCGGTGCTCTACTTCAAGGGATTCCATGCGCTGCAGACGCACCGCCTCGCGCATTGGCTGCTGAACCGCGGCCGGCGCGATCTGGCGCTGTATCTGCAGAGCAGATCATCAAGCGTGTTCCAGACCGATATCAATCCGGCCGCGCGCATCGGCAGAGGCATCTTCCTCGATCACGCCACCGGGCTGGTCGTTGGTGAGACCGCCGTGATCGGCGATAATGTATCGATCCTGCATGGCGTCACCCTTGGCGGCACCGGCAAGGAAGGCTCGGACCGCCATCCGAAGATTGGCAGCGGTGTGCTGATCGGCGCCGGCGCCAAGATCCTCGGCAACATCGAGATCGGCTATTGCTCGCGCATTGCCGCTGGCTCAGTCGTGCTGAAGGCGGTGCCGCCCAAGACCACCGTGGCAGGCGTTCCGGCCAAGGTGGTCGGAGAGGCAGGGTGTTCGGAACCGTCGCGAATAATGGATCAGGTGATCGGCGCGGATATCTAAGCCGCGCGTCACCTAACAGTTGGCATATCGGCGGGGATAGCGTTTGTGCGTCGGTCCCCGTGCCTTTACAGCGCCGTCTTTCCCATGCAAGAAGCGGCCAACCGAGACCGCTCAGGAGATGCAGTGTGAAGCCCGAAGAAATCAAGAAACTCGACGCCTATTTCAAGCGCACGTTCAACCCCGAGGTCATCGTCAAGGCACGCCCGCGAAAGAACGATTCCGCTGAAGTGTATCTCGGCGAAGAATTTCTGGGTGTCGTCTATATCGATGACGAGGACGGCGACCGCTCCTACAATTTCTCGATGGCGATCCTCGACGTCGATCTCTGAAATCGGATCGATGGGCGGTCTGTTGGCCGCCCGTCAATCCAGGCGATGTCCCGCCCCACACCGCCCAAGCCGCGATCGCTAACCTCCGATTGTTTCCTACCGCAGAGCAATCTCTAGCGGAAAATTGGGCAACCTTCTCTGGACCCATCCGTCGAACGCTCCATCTCCTCCGCTGAGCATGTGCTCTAGCCTAGGAAGGGATGTTGAGAATGGGTATTTTCGACAAGATCAAGAACGCGATTTTTGGGAAAGCTGTGGCTGCTCCAGTTACTCCGCCTGCCACACCCGCGCCATCGCCGACTGCGGCTGCGCCGAGCGCCGCGCCCACTGCCACACCCCAGCCGGCACCGACGGCCGCGTCGCCCGCCGCTGCGACCATTGACATCGTGCCACTGCTGGATGCGGCAGTGAAGAAGAGCGGACAGAAGCTGGATTGGCGCCGTTCTATCGTCGATCTGATGAAGGCGGTCGGCATGGACGCGAGTCTTGCGGAGCGCAAGGAACTTGCCGCCGAACTGGGCTTTACGGGCGATCCGCATGACACCGCCACCATGAACATGTTCCTGCATAAGGCATTGATGAAACGCCTTGCTGAGAATGGCGGAAAAGTTCCGGCTGACCTTCTCGACTGACCCGACGGTTCCATTGGCATCGCGACGATATTTTTGATGAAATCTCTGGTTGCGGTGTCCTGATATATTTTAGGGAAATCAAATGCAGCGCGTTGACTAAGGGCGAGAGCCGGGCTCGACACTCGCATAGGATGTTGTGCGATGCACAACAATACTTGACTATTTGTGCGTTGCAGCTAGGCTCCATCAAGCCACACATGCCAAGGAGGATGATGGTCATGTTGAACTTCGACGACGTCAATCGGAAGAACAAGGAAGCCATGGACACGGTCCTGAAGAGCTATTCGGAGACTGCCAAGGGTTTCCAGGCCATTGCCGCCGAAGCCGTGGAGTATTCCAAGAAGTCGTTCCAGGACACGGTCACGCATTTTGAAAGCCTGTCGGGAGCGCGTAGCTTTGAAGCAGCCTTCGAGCTGCAGACCACCTATGTGAAAACCGCATACGAGAACTTCGTGAGCGAAGCCACCAAGCTCGGCGAAATGTATTCCGATCTCGCCAAAAGCGCTTACAAACCATACGAGGCGCCTGTTGCTGCAGCGGCCGCGAAGGCGATGAAGACGGCTCCAGTTGTTGCGCCCGCTGCGGCGTAACCATAACCGGCAATTGCCGTACAGCTCTTGAAAATCGAAGACCGGCTACGCATCTGCGGCCGGTCTTTTTGTTTTTCACAATGCCCGTCGCATGCCCACCGCCCGGTTTCTGTGTCTTTGCATCAAGACTGGCCGAATTGTGATTGCAGTGTGAAACGAGGGGCTTAAAATCGCTCCAGGATGGACTAAGTTAGTATTTCGAATATTCGGCGGGAAACCACTCCTCCCAGCTTCTTGCCGGACTGATCGAGGAATGAAAGAAAATGATCGCAGAGCCGATCCGGATGCAAAACGACAGCGAAAGGAACGGGGACAACGGAAATCGCGGAACCTCGGTCATTACACGTACAAAGCCGAAGACCAAGAAGCCTAATCTCTACCGTGTACTACTCCTGAATGACGACTACACTCCCATGGAATTTGTCATTCATATCCTCGAGCGTTTTTTTCAGAAGGATCGTGAAAGTGCCACCCGCATCATGCTCCACGTCCACAACCACGGCGTCGGTGAGTGCGGAATATTTACATACGAGGTAGCGGAAACGAAGGTGAGCCAGGTGATGGACTTCGCCCGACAGCACCAGCATCCGCTGCAATGCGTCATGGAAAAGAAGTGAGGATCTGAACGTGCCAACATTTTCGCCTAGTCTTGAGAAGGCGCTCCATCAGGCACTGACCTTTGCCAACGAGCGGCATCATGAATATGCCACGCTCGAGCATCTGCTGCTCGCCCTGATCGACGATGCCGATGCGGCCGCGGTTATGGGAGCCTGCAATGTCGACCTCGACGCGCTGCGCAAAACGCTTGTTGAATATGTCGATAACGAACTCTCCAATTTGGTCACTGGCTATGACGAGGACTCCAAGCCCACTTCCGGCTTTCAGCGCGTTATTCAGCGAGCGGTGATTCATGTGCAGTCGTCCGGGCGTGAGGAAGTGACAGGGGCCAACGTCCTCGTCGCGATCTTCGCCGAGCGCGAGAGCCACGCCGCATACTTCCTGCAAGAGCAGGAGATGACCCGATACGATGCCGTCAACTATATCTCTCACGGGATCGGCAAGCGCCCCGGCGCATCCGAGGCTCGTCCGCCGCGTGGCGCCGATGACGGCGAATCCGAGAGCAAGCCAGCTTCGCGCAGTAGCGGTGACCAGGAGGAAGGCGGCTCCAAGAAGCAGCAGGACGCCCTGAAGGCCTACTGCGTAAACCTCAACGAGAAGGCTAAGAGCGGCAAGATCGATCCGCTGATCGGCCGGCAGTCCGAGGTCAATCGCACGATTCAGGTTCTGTGCCGCCGATCGAAGAACAACCCGCTCTATGTTGGTGATCCCGGTGTCGGCAAGACGGCGATTGCCGAGGGCCTGGCCAAGCGCATCGTTGAAGGCAAGGTGCCGGAAGCCCTGGCCGATGCCACGATCTTCTCGCTGGATATGGGCACGCTGCTCGCCGGTACGCGCTATCGCGGCGATTTCGAAGAACGCCTGAAGCAGGTCGTCAAGGAGCTCGAAGAATATCCGGGCGCCGTGCTCTTCATCGACGAAATCCATACCGTCATCGGTGCGGGTGCGACGTCAGGCGGCGCGATGGATGCCTCGAACCTTTTGAAGCCGGCTTTGTCCTCGGGCGCGATCCGTTGCATCGGTTCGACGACGTACAAGGAGTATCGCCAGTTCTTCGAGAAGGATCGCGCTCTGGTTCGTCGTTTCCAGAAGATCGATGTCAATGAACCCTCGATCGATGATGCGATCGAGATCATGAAGGGCCTGAAGCCGTACTTCGAAGAGTATCATCACCTGCGCTACTCGAATGAGGCGATCAAGACGGCTGTCGAGTTGTCGGCCCGCTACATCTCGGACCGCAAGCTGCCCGACAAGGCGATCGACGTCATCGATGAGACCGGTGCTGCACAGATGTTGCTGCCGCCCTCCAAGCGCCGCAAGCTGATCACCGAGAAGGAGATCGAGGCGACGGTAGCGACGATGGCACGCATCCCGCCGAAGACGGTGTCGAAGGACGACGAAGCTGTCCTTGCCAATCTCGAGCAGGAACTGCGCTCGGTCGTTTACGGCCAGGACAACGCGATCGAAGCGCTATCGACCTCGATCAAGCTCGCTCGCGCGGGCCTGCGCGAACCGAACAAGCCGATCGGCTCCTACGTCTTCTCCGGCCCGACCGGCGTCGGCAAGACGGAGGTTGCCAAGCAGCTGGCGTCGTCGCTCGGCGTCGAACTGCTGCGCTTCGACATGTCCGAATACATGGAGCGGCACACCGTATCGCGTCTGCTCGGCGCACCTCCTGGCTATGTCGGCTTCGACCAAGGCGGTCTCCTGACCGATGGCGTCGACCAGCATCCGCACTGCGTCGTGCTGCTTGACGAGATCGAGAAGGCGCATCCCGACATCTACAACATCCTGTTGCAGGTGATGGACCACGGTGCGCTGACCGACCACAACGGCAAGAAGATCGACTTCCGCAATGTCATCCTGATCATGACGACAAACGCGGGCGCATCGGAGATGGCCAAGGCTGCGATCGGTTTCGGCTCGTCGAAGCGGACGGGCGAAGATGAGGAGGCATTGACCCGCCTGTTCACGCCGGAATTCCGCAACCGTCTCGACGCGATCATTCCGTTTGCGGCATTGCCGACTGAGGTCATCCACAAGGTGGTGCAGAAGTTCATCATGCAGCTGGAGGCGCAGCTTTCCGAACGGAACGTCACCTTCAACCTGCAAGAGGACGCAATCTCCTGGCTGGCTGAAAAGGGTTACGACGACAAGATGGGCGCCCGCCCGCTTGCTCGCGTAATTCAGGACGTCATCAAGAAGCCGCTGGCGAACGAAATCCTCTTCGGCAAGCTGCGGAAGGGCGGCGTCGTCAACGTCACGGTCGGTCCGAAGGAAGATGGCAAGCCCGGTATTGTCCTCGAAGCCGTATCGGACAGCGCACCGATCAAGCCGAAGCCAGAAGCCGAAGTTGCCCATCCCGAGGCTGACGATGTGGATGACGGCGAACTGAAGACGAAGGCCCGCCCGAAGAAGACGACGGCCAAGAAGGCTAAGGCCGCCGCCGATCCCGAGGTCAAGAGCTTGCCCAAGAAGGGTAGTGCGGTTCCACGGGTTCCAAAGAAGTAAATGAACAAAAGGCGGCTCGAGTGGCCGCCTTTTTTTTGCTGCTCTCTTCGCCAACGCTAGGTCGGTACTCGGCGTTGATTAGAGTTCAGCCTTGATCTTTTCGGCATTCGCGGCAAGCACCGCATTGTCCTCCATCTGGCCAGAATGAGGACGCAGCGCCATTCCCTCGTGACGTGGGATCACGTGGAAGTGCAGATGGAAAACGGTCTGGCCGGCGGCGGGTTCGTTGAACTGGCAGACGAAGACACCATCGGCGTCGAAGGCTTCCTTGACTGCGTTGGCAATCTTCTGGACGACGGGGATCGTCTTGGCGAGAACGACAGGGTCAGCGTCGAGCAGGTTGCGTGACGGCGCCTTCGGAAGGACGAGTACATGGCCAGGAGCCTGTGGCATCACGTCCATGAAGGCAACCGTGTCGCTGTCCTCGTAAATGCGGTGCGAGGGAATTTCGCCGCGCAGGATCTTGGCGAAAATATTGTTGCTGTCGTAGGCGGCGCTGGTCATACGAACTCTCCTCATTACTGCTGTGATCGCGTAGCGCGACAGGGGCGAAAGCGTCAATCCTCCTGCTGGCGTTCGCCCTTTCGAAACGGGCTGTGCTCGGTCAGGATCTCGTTCATGTGTTCGATGTCGTCGCGCTCGCGTTCGAGATAGTCGGAGATTGCCCGGCGCAGTCCGGAATGGGCAACGTAATGCGCGGAGTGGGTTGTCACCGGCAGGTAGCCGCGTGCGAGCTTATGCTCGCCTTGGGCGCCAGCTTCGACGCGCTTGAGACCCTTTGCCAGGGCAAAGTCGATCGCCTGGTGGTAGCAGACTTCGAAGTGCAGGAATGGGTGATCCTCGACGCAGCCCCAATGACGACCATAAAGCGTATCGCCGCCGATGAAGTTGATCGCACCGGCAATATAGCGACCGTCACGCTTTGCCATCACGAGCAGGATGTCGTCGGGCATGCGCTCGCCAATCAGCGAGTAGAACTTGCGGGTGAGATACGGTCGGCCCCATTTTCTGCCGCCTGTATCCATGTAGAATTCAAAGAACTGGTCCCAGATCCGCTCGGTCAGGTCGCCACCGGTCAGCCAATCGATGCTGATGCCGTGGTCAAGCGCGGTGCGGCGCTCCTTTCGAAGCGCCTTGCGCTTGCGTGACGCGAGCGTTTCCAGAAACTCCTCGTGATTGGCATAGCCCTCATTGATGAAGTGGAACTGCTGGTCCGTCCTGTGCAGGTAATCCTCGCCCTCAAAGATCCCAATCTCGTCCTCGGGTACGAAGGTGATGTGTGCGGAAGAGACGCCAAGCTGGCGTACGACCTCCTTGAGGCTCTCGGCTATGGCGTGCTGGATCGGCAAGCGCTGTAGCCCCTCGGTCACAAGCAGCCTTGGGCCGGTCGCCGGTGTAAAGGGAATGGAGCATTGGAGCTTCGGATAGTACCGTCCGCCCGCTCGCTCGAAGGCATCTGCCCAGCCGTGGTCGAAAACATATTCGCCCTGGCTATGGTTCTTGAGATAGCCGGGCAGGGCACCGATAAGCTCGCCTTTGTCCGTTTCCAGGAGAAGATGGTGGCCCATCCAGCCGGATTGCGCAGTCGCCGATCCGGATTCTTCCAATGAAGAAAGAAAGGCATGCGACACGAAAGGATTGTAGGTGAGCGCGGTGCTCTTTGGGGAGGTCCCGGAAAGCCGCGACCAGCTCTCCGGGGAAATCGCGGTGAAAGACCGCTCGATGCGGATTGAAAGTTCGTCTGTCATGGAGCGAATGCGAGACCGTTTGGGAGGAGAATAGGGCTCACCAGCAGTCTGCGCATGATCTTGTCCAAAAAGCGAGCATCAAACCGAAACGCGCGGATCGAATCCCTCGAATGTCATCTGGTCGGCATTCTCAAAGGTGTGCTTTCGTGCCTTTTCGTCACGGACGGTCCAAGTGATGACCATGACACCCTTTTCGCGCTGCGCCGTGATGAATGGGTTTGGGAGATCCGCGAAGAAGTAAGAAATGAAGTCAAGGCCGAGTTCCATGGCCTTTTCGTGGACTTCAAACTCTTCCGGTTTGTTGCCGCCGGCCGTCAGCCCGAGTGGATAGGGGGCATTCAGCCCCTTCAGGTCGCGAAGCAGCCAGTGGTCGAAGCTCATCAGGGCGACCTTGCCTTCATACCCTTCGAGCACTTCGAGAACGGCTTCCGCAAAGCCCTCGTCGTCGGCCTCACGGCCCTTCAGTTCGATGACCAAAGGCACTTGACCCTTTACGAGATCGAGCAGCTGACGCAGCGTTGGAATCTTGTCGGCTGTCCCGCCGACGGAGATGAGGCCGAGCTCTCGTGACGTACGCTCGCGCACGTCTCCCTTGAGATTGCACAGGCGCTCCAGGTCCTCGTCGTGGAAGACAACAGGCACGCCGTCAGAAGCGTAGTGCAGGTCGCATTCGATGGCGAAGCCCGCTTCGACTGCGCGCGAAAACGCCGAGAGCGTGTTCTCCCACACCGCCTTGTTGAGATCATGGTAGCCGCGATGAGCGACCGGCTGTTCCTTGAGCCATGCAGCGGAGGTCATCAGGCAATTTCCACAATCGCGTCGATTTCTACAGCAGCATTCAGCGGCAGCGCGGCCATGCCGACCGCGGCGCGCGCATGCTTTCCGGCCTCACCGAGTACGGCTCCGATCAGGTTGGAGGCGCCATTGATAACGAGGTGCTGTTCGACGAAGTCGGGGGTCGAAGCCACGAAGCCATTGAGCTTGATAACACGTTTGATGCGGCCGAGATCGCCGCCGAGAGCAGCTCGTGCCTGAGCAAGGATATTGATGGCACAGAGCTCCGCTGCGCGCTGGCCAGTTGCGACGTCGACGGTCTTGCCCAGATGACCGGTGATGATCTTGCCGTTTTCGAGCGGCAACTGCCCGGAGATGTAGAGCAGGTTCCCGCTGATGACGTAAGGAACGTAATTTGCGGCCGGTGCGGCAGCTTCAGGCAGGGATATCCCCATTTCTTTCAGGCGCGCAACGATTTGATCGGACATTTTCCTCTCCGCTTTTATTGTCAATAGTTCTAAAATTATGCATCAAGGCTTGGAATCAAGATTGTGACATTTTCGAGCCTCGATTTGGCCGAAAGCGTTCTTATAACATTGCAGGCGAGTCCAACAGGAGATTGTCAATGTTCCGATCGAGTCTTGCCGCAGTTCTTTTGGCGAGCGTTTCGACGACCGTCTATGCGGCGGCGCCAGTAACGAGTGCCGCAATTGCGACCGGTCTCGTTGCCCACCGGGCGGTCTACGATCTGGAATTGAAGGATGCCTCCGAGCGCTCCGGTATTTCGGGGATGTCCGGCCGCATGGTGTATGAGTTCGACGGCAACTATTGCACCGGCTTTACCACCAACTTCCGCTTTGTGACGCAGATCGACACCGGCGATACTGTCCGCGTCAGCGACCAGCAGACGAAGACCTTCGAGAATCTCAAGGATCGCAGGTTCACCTTCGACACGAAATCCTTCACCGACGACCAGCTTGATAAAGAAGTCAACGGCGCCGCCCAGGACCTGGCCGAAGGTGTGAAGGTTGCCCTGACGCAACCGGCCAGCAAGGAACTGCAGCTTGGCGCAAGCCGTTTCCCGACGGAGCACATGCTTGATGTGATCGAGAATGCCAAGGCAGGCAAGCGCCTGTTCGAGGCACGCGTCTTTGACGGCTCGGATGACGGTGACAAGGCGCTGGTGACGACGACTGTCGTTGGCAAGCAGGTGGCGCCGGCGACCGATGAGGCCGATGCGGGCAATGCCGGCGCCTTCTCGAAGGCCGCCTTCTGGCCCGTCACGATCTCGTATTTCAATGAGAATACCAAAACGGATACGTTGCCCGTGTATCGCATGTCGTTCAAGCTCTACGAAAACGGCATCACCCGCGATCTGACCATGGACTACGGCGACTTTGTTTTGACCGGCAGGCTTGCCAAGCTCGAGCTGCTCGACAGCAAGTCGGCTGCCTGCAAATAATCGTCGCGGCTGGCCGCGATCGCGATTGTCGCTATGTCTAAGTAAACCCTCTCTATGCTACTAATTCAAATGGCGCGCTGATTTCAGCGCAAGGGTCGGATTTGGAGTGAGAATCTTGGCGATACGGCATGGTGTTTTGGGTGGTGGGCTCTTCGGTATCTCAACTGCGGTCGCGCTAATGTGGCTCACCGGCGCCCCACCACTGGCGTCGGATTGCAGCAGCATGCCGGTGGCTGGAATCGACTGGAGGGAGTGCACCAAGAAAAATCTCATGTTGCAGGGGAGCGACTTTCAGGGCGCCAACCTGGCTGACGCAGATCTCAGCCTGACCAATCTCAGCGGTACCAATTTGTCCTCCGCGAATTTCGAGAAAGCAACGCTGGTGCGGGCTTGGTTCACAGGGGCACAAGCTGGCAAGGCGAACTTCTCGAAGATCGAGGCCTATCGCTCTGGCTTCGAGAATGTCTCTGCAGAAGGCGCGTCGTTCGCGGGGGCGGAACTGCAACGCTCGAATTTCAGTGGTGCCAAGCTCAGCGGCGCAAATTTCGAGAAAGCCGAACTTAGCCGCGCCAGCTTCGCCAGGGCCGTTCTCACCGGTACCAAGTTTTCTCTCGCGAACCTGTCGCGCGCCGATCTGAATGGGGCAACTCTTGAAGGACCGGCGGCGTTCGATCGCGCCTTTATGTTTCTGACGCGAATCGAAGGACTTGATTTGTCTGCCGCGACCGGTCTCGAGCAGGCTCAAATCGATCTTGCCTGCGGCGATGCCAAGACAAAGTTGCCTGTCGGACTTTCCGCTCCGGCGAGCTGGCCCTGCGAATCCGATTGATTGTGCAGGTGTAGCGCAGCTAGTTGTGCGTCACATCCTTGGCTTCTATTGTCGCTTTTTTCGCTGAGAGCCTTGATTTTCCGCGGAAGGGGGGGTAAGGGCACCCGCATTCCACACGTAAGGCATGGGATTGTCCGGGAGAAATCCGGATGGTTCCGCCCGGTGGCATCCTCGAAGAGGGTGCTGTTAGCCTTGCGGAGGTTCAACCGGAAAAGGATAACAAGGCATGGCATTGCCCGATTTTTCTATGCGCCAGCTCCTCGAAGCAGGCGTCCACTTCGGCCACCAGACGCACCGCTGGAACCCGAAGATGAAGCCGTACATTTTCGGCGATCGCAACAACATCCACATCATCGATCTGGCTCAGACCGTTCCGATGCTGTCGCGCGCCCTGCAGGTTGTCTCCGACACCGTTGCTCGTGGCGGCCGCGTTCTCTTCGTTGGCACCAAGCGCCAGGCTTCCGAGCTCATCGCTGACTCGGCCAAGCGTTCCGCTCAGTACTATGTCAACTCGCGTTGGCTCGGCGGCATGATGACCAACTGGAAGACGATCTCCAACTCGATCCAGCGCCTGCGCAAGCTCGACGAAATCCTGTCTTCGGAACAGTCCGGCTACAACAAGAAAGAGCGCCTGAACCTCGAGCGCGAGCGCGAAAAGCTCGACAAGGCTCTCGGTGGTATCAAGGACATGGGCGGCACGCCTGACCTGATGTTCATCATCGACACCAACAAGGAAAAGATCGCGATCGACGAAGCCAAGCGCCTCGGCATCCCGGTTGTCGCAATCATCGACTCGAACTGCGATCCGGACCTGATCGACTATCCGATCCCGGGCAACGACGACGCTTCGCGCGCCATCGCTCTCTACTGCGACCTGATCGCTCGTGCAGCTATCGACGGTATCGCTCGCCAGCAGAGCTCGTCGGGCCGCGACCTCGGCGCATCGATCGAAGCTCCGGTTGAGCCGGCGCTCGAAGGCGAAGCCGAAGCCTGATAAAAGAAGCAGGCGGATCGAATGGTCCGCCATGCTTTCCAGAGATTGGGAAAGGCCGCTCGCGACTCTCAGAAGTTCGGCGGCCTTGACTGTTTCAGGCGAGGGAAATCAGTCCTTCGCCATACAAGTTTCGTTATGACGCGTCATTCATCACGCTGTCATACATACAGGTACATTTCGTGCCTCAATCCGGTGCCGCACCGCTTTAAGCGGGCCACCGTTTGAACCGACAAGAGGAAGCTTATGACCGAGATTACGGCTGCACTGGTGAAGGAACTGCGCGAGAAGTCCGGCGCAGGCATGATGGACTGCAAGAAGGCGCTGCTGGAAAACAACGGCGACATCGAAGCATCGATCGACTGGCTCCGCGCAAAGGGCATCTCGAAGGCCGACAAGAAGGCCGGTCGCGCTGCTGCTGAAGGCCTGGTTGCCATCGCTGGCGCCGGCCACAAGGCTGTTGTCGTCGAGCTGAACTCGGAAACCGACTTCGTTGCCCGTAACGATGCCTTCCAGGATCTCGTTCGTGGCATCGCCAACGTTGCTCTGTCCACCGACGGCACGGTTGAAGCCATTGCCGCTGCGACCTACCCGGCATCCGGTAAGCCGGTCGCCGACACCATCAAGGACGCGATCGCAACAATCGGCGAAAACATGACGCTCCGTCGCGCTGCCAAGCTGGAAGTCGAGCACGGCGTTGTTGCGACCTACATCCACAACGCTGCTGGCGACGGCATCGGCAAGCTCGGCGTTCTCGTCGCGCTGAAGTCGGAAGGCGATAAGGCCGTCCTGACCTCGATCGGCCGCCAGGTTGCCATGCACATCGCTGCGACCAACCCGCTGGCGATCCGCGCTGAAGAAGTCGACGCTGCTGTTGCCGAGCGTGAACGCAACGTCTTCATCGAGCAGGCTCGCGAATCCGGCAAGCCGGAAGCCATCATCGAAAAGATGGTCGAAGGCCGTATGCGCAAGTTCTTCGAAGAGGTCGCTTTGCTCTCGCAGGCCTTCGTCATCAACCCTGACCTGACGGTCGGTGCTGCTGTCAAGGAAGCTGAAAAGGAAGCCGGCGCCAAGATCGAAGTCGTCGGCATGGCGCGTCTTCTCCTCGGCGAGGGCGTCGAGAAGGAAGAGAGCGACTTCGCTGCCGAAGTTGCCGCGGTCGCCAAGGGCTGATCGACCTATACATGTGAAAACCGAAGGGCATCGCGTGACAACGCGGTGCCCTTCGTGTATCCGGCACACAGCGGTAAAATACGAGGAGCCACGATGTCGTCAGAGCCTGTCTACAAACGCGTTCTACTCAAGGCTTCCGGCGAAGCCCTCATGGGCAGCCAGGGATTTGGAATTGATGTAGCGGTCGCAGACCGCATCGCGGCTGACATAGCCGAAGCGCGGCAGATGGGTGTGGAAGTTGGCGTCGTCGTCGGCGGCGGCAACATCTTCCGCGGTGTCGCAGTTGCCTCTAAGGGAGGCGATCGCGTTACCGGCGACCACATGGGGATGCTCGCTACCGTGATCAACGCGCTGGCGTTGGCAACGTCGCTGCGCAAGCTGAACATCGATACTGTTGTTCTCTCGGCGATTGCCATGCCTGAGATCTGCGAAAGCTTCTCGCAGCGTGCAACCCTCTATCATCTGTCGCTCGGACGCGTCGTGATCTTTGCCGGCGGTACTGGCAACCCGTTCTTCACGACGGACTCGGCAGCCGCGCTGCGCGCCGCCGAAATGGGCGCGGAAGCGATCTTCAAGGGAACCCAGGTCGATGGTATCTATTCGGCTGACCCGAAAAAGGATCCTGAGGCGACGCGTTTCGACCACCTGACGCACAAGGAAGTCCTCGACAAGGGGCTTGCCGTGATGGACGTTGCAGCCGTTGCTCTGGCGCGCGAGAATTCAATTCCGATCATCGTCTTCTCGATCCACGAGAAGGGTGGTTTTGCTGAAATCCTCAAGGGTGGTGGTCTCAAGACCGTCGTCTCTGATAATTGATTGAGTGGGCGGCTCGTTTGCCGCAGCTTCTACCAAGACGGGAGCAATGACATGAGTGAAGGCATCGACATCAAGGAACTCAAGCGCCGCATGGATGGTGCGATTTCCGCGTTCAAGCACGATATCGCATCGCTGCGCACCGGCCGCGCCTCGGCCAACATCCTCGACCCCGTCATGGTCGAGGCCTATGGTTCGCGCGTGCCGCTGAACCAGGTGGCAAACGTGACGGTTCCGGAGCCGCGTATGCTTGGCATCTCCGTCTGGGACAAGTCGATGGTCAACGCCGTCGATCGCGCGATCCGCGAGGCCAACCTCGGCCTCAATCCGATCATCGACGGCCAGAACCTGCGCATTCCGCTGCCGGAACTGAACGAAGAGCGCCGCAAGTCGCTGGTGAAGGTCGCCCACGACTATGCCGAGAAAAGCAAGGTTGCGATTCGCCACGTGCGTCGTGATGGCATGGACGGCCTTAAGAAAGCCGAAAAGGACGGTGTGATTGGCCAGGACGAAAGCCGGGCGCAATCAGATCGTGTGCAGAAGATGACCGACGAGACGATTTCTGAGGTCGACCGCTTGCTTGGCGATAAGGAAAAGGAAATCATGCAGGTTTAAGGCGCGCTACGGCTGCGCCTTGGCTGCAAGAACCGGACGGGAAATGTCGGAACGAACATTTTTGACTGTGCCAGAACACGTTGCCATCATCATGGATGGCAACGGCCGATGGGCAAAGCAGCGCGGACTTCCGCGAACGATGGGGCATCGAAAGGGCGTGGACGCCGTGCGCGAGACGGTTCGTGCCGCCGGCGACGTGGGGATCAAGTATCTCACGCTCTTCGCCTTTTCCTCGGAAAACTGGCGCCGCCCGGAAACGGAAGTGTCCGATCTGCTTGGCCTGCTGAAGGCCTTCATTCGCCGCGACCTGGCTGAGCTTCATCGTCAGAACGTGCGCGTGAAGGTGATCGGCGACCGATACAGCCTGAAGAGCGATATTCTCAATCTTCTCGTGGACGCCGAAGAGACGACGAAGTCGAACACCGCGCTCACCCTCATTATCGCATTCAATTATGGGTCGCGCGACGAGATTGCTCGTGCGATGGCAAGCCTTGCGCATGACGTGGAGGCCGGGCGGCTGAGGGCGCAGGACATATCTCCTGCATTGATCAACGCGCGGCTCGACACGGCTGGTATCCCGGATCCCGATCTGATCATTCGCACCAGCGGCGAAGAGCGCCTTTCCAACTTCCTGCTCTGGCAGGCCGCTTATTCGGAGTTCGTTTTCGTTCCGGAATATTGGCCCGATTTCAGCCGGGATATCTTCTATTCAGCACTGGAGACCTTCGCGTCGCGCGACCGTCGCTTCGGCGGATTGGTGTCGCAGACGGCCGCGGCAGTAGGCACCTGATGCAGCAGGAGCTGAAGCTACGGATTGTCTCGGGCATTATCCTTGCCGTCATCGTTCTGCTGGCCACCTGGTACGGTGGCATGGCCTTCAGTCTGTTGTCGGCCGCGATCGGACTTCTGATCTACTATGAATGGTCGACGATCACGACGCTTGCCACGGAACAGCCGGTCGCCAATGCCATCGGTTGGATAGGGCAGGCGGCGATCGCAGTGGCCGTTGTCGCTGGGACACTCGGATATTCTCTGCTTCTGCTGTCGCTGTTTTTCCTGATTGCGGTTGGCTTCGTGTTTGTGTCCGGCGTGTCGCGCTGGTTTCCTACGGGCATCGTGTATGCCGGCCTTACGGGAATTGCCCTCTCGAGCATCCGCGGTGCCGATAGCGTCGGGCTTTTCGCGATGCTCTTCCTATTCGCAGTTGTGTGGTCGACCGACATTCTTGCCTATTTCGTCGGGCGCGCCATCGGTGGTCCGAAGCTGGCGCCGAAGATATCCCCCGGCAAGACGTGGTCCGGCGCCATCGGCGGCGCAGTGTCTGCGGTGATCGCCGGCAGCCTGGTTGCCTACTTTGCCTTTCCGCAAAGCGTCCTGCTCGCAGCGCCGGTCGCCTTCATGCTGTCTGTTTGCAGCCAGAGCGGCGATCTCTTCGAATCCTTCATCAAGCGCCGCTTTGGCGTCAAGGATTCAAGCCATCTGATTCCGGGGCACGGTGGCGTCATGGATCGTGTCGACGGGCTCATTTTTGCCTGCTTTGCGGCGTTCTTGCTAGCTGGGTTTTTTTCGCTGATAAAGGGTGGCGAAATGACGTCGCTCGGTGCAGCCCTGTTCGGCGTATAGTATCTGCAAAGGCTGGCGGAAGAATCAGATGCTTGGCTTGACCGGTATATTCGCGTTCCTGACGGGCTACATCGTGCCCTTCGTCCTGGTATTGTCGTTGCTCGTCTTCGTGCACGAGATGGGGCACTATCTTGTTGGGCGCTGGAGCGGCATCCGGATATTGGCGTTCTCGATCGGCTTTGGCCCGGAATTGGTGGGCTTCACCGATAAGCATGGGACACGCTGGAAGCTGTCACTGATACCGCTTGGCGGCTATGTCCGGTTTTTCGGCGATGAGGACGTGTCCAGCAAGCCTGATGACGGCAAGCTCGCGGGCATGTCGGAAGAAGACAGGGCGCGATCGTTCGCCGGCGCGAAACTGTGGAAGCGCGCAGCGACGGTCGCCGCCGGCCCGATTGCGAACTTCATCCTGGCGATCGCGATCTTTGCGGTTCTTTTCGCGATCTACGGCCGGTCGGTTGCCGATCCCGTGGTTGCAGAGGTTAAGGCGGGAAGTGCTGCTGCCGAAGCCGGCGTGGCGCCGGGTGACCTTTTGATCGCCATCGACGGCACGAAGGTCGAGACCTTCGACGACGTACGGCGCTATGTCAGCATTCGGCCAGAACAGCGGATTATCGTGACGATCGAGCGCAACGGCGAGAAGCTGGACGTGCCGATGGTGCCGGCCCGGACAGACATGACCGATCAATTCGGCAACAAGATTGAGATCGGCCTGATCGGCATCGTAACCAATCAGGAGGTCGGCCACTTCCGGGTGCAGACCTACACGCCGTTGGAGGCCGTCAAGGAAGGCACGATCCAGACCTGGCACATCGTAACCGGCACCTTCAAGTACATCGGCAATCTGGTTTCCGGCTACATGAAGCCCGACCAGCTCGGTGGACCCATCCGCGTTGCCCAGGCTTCCGGTCAAATGGCGACGTTGGGCGTTGCAGCTTTGCTTCAGCTCGCCGCCGTCTTGTCGGTTTCCATAGGATTACTGAACCTGATGCCGGTTCCGGTACTTGATGGTGGTCATTTGATGTTCTATGCGATTGAAGCGGTGAGGGGAAAACCGTTGGGTTCATCTGCCCAGGACATTGCATTCCGCATTGGCTTGGCGATGGTCTTGGGCTTGATGGTTTTTGCCACCTGGAACGATATAAGCGCTTTGATTGGTTGATTGCCGGACGAGGGAAAATTACCGTTTATTTACGATGTTTCAAAGGTGTAGTGGCGAATGCGTCACGCTTTGAAATGAAGTAAACAGAAATTAACTTGCTCCCTTGCTTGTATGACAAAAGCGGGTAAAACGACACACGTGGCCGGAATCGGGGGACGCCTGGAGCCGGGGACGAGAAAAAAGGTAATGGGTGAAATGAAGGCTGGTTCAAGATTTTTGAACGCAGTATCGGCGGTTGCGCTGTCTGCAGGTATTGTTGCTTCGGGGGCAGGTGCAACGTTTTTCGTCTCGGCAACGACGGCAGAAGCTGCAGTTATTCAGCGCGTAGATGTGCGTGGCGCGAGCCGTGTCGGCGCCGAAGCCGTTCGCTCAAACCTCACGATCCAGCCTGGCAAGAGCTTCTCCAACACCGATATCGATGACTCGGTGAAGCAGCTCTACGACACCGGCTATTTCTCCGACGTCAAGATTTCCGTCTCGGGCAGCACGCTCGTCGTCACCGTCGAGGAAGCGCAGCTCGTCAATCAGGTCGTCTTTAACGGCAACCGCAAGATCAAGGACGACAAGCTTGCGGCTGTCGTAAAGACGCATGCCGCTGGCCCTTACAATGAGGCGCAGATCCAGTCGGATATTCAGGCGATCAAGGACGCGTACGCCGCGACGGGTCGCAGTGAAGTTCAGGTAACCACGCAGGTCGTTCCCCTCGGCGAAGGACGCGTGAACTTGGCTTTCGTCGTCGACGAAGGTGACCGCACCAAGATTGCTGCCATCAATTTCGTAGGCAACAACGCCTACAGCTCCGGTCGTCTCTCCTCGGTCATCGCGACGAAGCGCTCGAACTTTCTGTCTTTCCTGACCCGCAAGGACGTTTACAGCGAAGACAAGCTTCATGCGGACGAAGAGGCGCTGCGCCAGTTCTACTACAACCGCGGCTACGCAGACTTCCGTATCATATCTTCCGACGCGGCTTTCGACGAGGCAACGAACAAGTACACGCTGACCTTCAATATTGAAGAAGGCCCTCGGTATGATTTCGGTGCTGTATCCGTGCAGTCGACGGTACCGGGTATCGATTCCAATCAGCTTCAGGGGCTCGTCCGGACACACGAAGGTCAGGTCTACAGCGCCAAGGAAGTGCAGAAGTCCATGGAGGCGATCTCCGATCAGGTCGCTTCCGCCGGCTATCCGTTTGCCCGCGTTACGCCGCGCGGTAACCGTGATCTGGGCAACAACACGATCGGTGTCGAATACCTGGTTGACCAGGGTGAGCGCGCATACGTCGAGCGCATCGAAATTCGCGGTAACAGCCGTACGCGTGACTTCGTCATCCGTCGTGAGTTCGACATGAGCGAAGGCGACGCCTTCAATCAGCAGATGATCACCAGGGCCAAGCGCCGTCTCGAAGCTCTCGGCTATTTCTCGTCGGTTAACATCTCGACGCAGCCGGGCAGCTCGCCGGATCGCGTTGTCGTCGTCGTTGACGTCCAGGACCAGGCGACCGGCTCGTTCGGCATCGGCGCAGGTTACGCTGCCGGCGGTGATGGCCTTCTTCTCGAAGCCTCAGTTGAGGAAAAGAACTTCCTCGGTCGTGGTCAGTACATCAAGGTTAGTGCCGGTGGCGGTCAGGAAGGTTCGCAGACTTACGGTCTGAACTTCACCGAGCCGTACTTCCTGGGCTATCGTTTGGCGGTTGGTTTCGACCTCAACCACAGCGAGACCTCGAGCAACGATAATTATGACTACGAGGAAAACAGCGGTGTTCTGCGTGCTACCGCGCCGATCACCGAAGACCTCGCGACGACGTTCCGCTACAACTACAAGCAGATGAAGTACGACCCGTCGGGTTCGCTGAGCAACTTGTCTGCGCCGTACCAGAACCTCGTTGAGAACAGCCCGTGGGTGAAGTCGTCTGTTTCGCAGACGCTGACCTACAACACTCTTGACGACATGACGCTGCCTCGCGAAGGCATCTATGCAAGTGTTACGCAGGAAATTGCCGGCCTGGGCGGCGACTCGCAGTTCTATAAGCTCTACGGTAAGGCACGCTATTTCCACCTGCTCGCTGATGATGCCGACATCATCGGGTCGCTTACCGGCTCGGCGGGCTATGTTGTCGGCTTTGACAAGAACCTGAACGTCTTTGATCAGTTCACGCTGACCAACGGCGATATCAGAGGCTTTGAAAACAAGGGCATCGGCCCGCGCATTGCCGGCTCGAACGACGATCCGCTCGGCGGCACGACCTACTTTACCGTGTCGGCTGAAGCGACATTCCCGCTGCCGTTGGTCCCGCGTGACTTCGGCTTGCGTGGCGCCTTGTTTGCCGATGCCGGTACACTGTTCGGCAATGATGTCGACCCGCTTGGTGATACCGTCAACGGCGAAGATGCATCACTGCGCGCGTCCGTTGGCGTTGGTCTCATGTGGGCGTCGCCATTTGGTACGCTGCGCGTCGACTACGCTATTCCGGTCGCCAAGGAAGACTTCGACAAGACGCAGCACTTCAAGTTTGGCATAAACAACCAATTCTGATATCGGCAGTCCGGAACCGTAAAACCGAATTCCGTTCTGGAGATTTGCCGATGGAGCAAAATGGCTTTTTTCTGCCCCATGATGGCGTGAAACTCTCGGAGTTGGCGCAGTATCTTGGGGCAGAGCTTGCTGACCCCAAGGACGCAGATGTTGTGATACGCTCCGTTTCGCCCGTAAGCCGGGCGAAGGCGGGTGACATCTGTTATATCATGTCGAAGAGGAGCAGGGACGAGCTCGCGACGTGCGCGGCGTCTGCTGTGCTTTGCACCGCCGGCTTGCGATCGTTGGTACCCGATCATCTGCCTGTCTTGATTTCGAAGAATGCTCATGCCGCCTTTGCTATGGCGGGTGGCTATCTCTACCCGAAGGCACTTCGGCCGGAGGCGCTGTTATCCGAAGGCTCCGGCATCTCGGATCGCGCAGTTGTCGACAAGACGGCGCGTCTGGAAGGGCAGGTTTCGGTCGAGCCATTCGCGGTCATCGGCGCACATGCCGAAATCGGAGAGGGCACGCACATCGGAGCCGGCGCGATCATCGGGCCAAACGTCAAGATCGGCCGCAATTGCACGATCGCCGCCGGCGCAAGCGTGCTTTGCGCGCTCTTGGGCAACGGCGTGATCATTCACAATGGCGCGCGCATTGGCCAAGACGGCTTCGGCTATGCTCCGGGCCCACGCGGGATGATCAAGATCGTTCAGATCGGCCGGGTCATCATTCAGGATCATGTGGAGATCGGCGCCAATACCACGATTGATCGCGGTGCCATGGATGATACCGTCATCGGCGAAGGCACGAAGATCGATAATCAGGTCCAGATTGGTCACAACTGCCGAATTGGGCGTCATTGCGCCATCGTTTCGCAGGTCGGCATCGCTGGTAGCACGGTTCTCGGTGATGGCGTGCAGATCGGCGGGCAGGCCGGACTGAACGGGCATATCAAGATCGGTGACGGAGTGCAGATCGCCGCGAAGAGCGGTGTGGTCGGCGACATACCTGCCGGCGAACGTTACGGTGGTGTGCCGGCGCGTCCCATCAACGATTTTCTGCGAGAGACCGCAGCGATTTTGGCCCGGTCGACCGGCAGCAAGAAAACGGGAGAAAAGAATGACTGAAGAAGCAAAGACTTCGCTCTCTTCGGCAGACATCATGGAGATCATGAAGCTGCTGCCGCATCGTTATCCGTTCCTGCTGGTGGATAGGATCATCGATATCGACGGTGACGAGTCCGCGATCGGCATCAAGAACGTGACCGCAAACGAACCGCATTTTACCGGTCACTTTCCGGAGTCTCCGATCATGCCGGGTGTCCTGCTCATCGAGGGTATGGCACAGACAGCCGGTGCGATCTGCGCCAAGAAGCAGGGGGAGACCGGGAACTTGGTCTACTTCATGACGATTGACAACGCGCGCTTCCGCAAGCCGGTCGTTCCCGGCGACCGCGTCGAATATCACGTGAAGAAACAGAAGCAGCGCGGTAATATCTGGAAGTTCCACTGCGATGCGAAGGTTGATGGCGCGCTCGTCGCCGAAGCCGACATCGGGGCGATGATCGTTCGCAAGGATCAGGCATGAGTAGGATAGCAGCCAGCGCCAAGATTCACGCCATGGCGGTCGTCGAAGACGGCGCTGTGATCGGCGAGAACGTCAAGATCGGTCCCTTTTGTTACGTTGGACCGAATGTCACGCTGGGTGATAACGTAGAGTTGCTTGCGCATTCCGTCGTATCGGGCCGCACGACGCTCGGCAGCGGGTGCCGCATTTTCCCAATGGCCGTGATCGGCGGGGATCCTCAGAGCGTTCATCACGGTGGCGAAGAAACGACCTTGACGGTCGGCGACAACTGCACCTTCCGCGAAGGTGTCACGGTCAATACGGGTACCGCTGATTTCGGTAGCCAGACGATTGTGGGCAACAACAACCTGTTCCTGGCGAATTCGCATATCGCCCATGATTGCCGGGTTGGAAGCAACGTCATCATGTCCAACAACGTCATGCTTGCCGGCCACGTAACGATCGAGGATCGCGTCATTCTCGGTGGCGGCTGCGCCGTGCATCAGTTCACGCGCGTCGGTCGACAGGCATTTGTAGGTGGGCTTTCAGCGGTTAGCTACGACGTCATCCCTTATGGGATGCTGAATGGCAATCCGGGCCTTTTGAGCGGCTTGAATGTCGTCGGTATGACCCGCGCCGGCATTGACCGCGCGACGATTCACACAGTGCGCCGGGCCTATAAGGCGATCTTCGAAGGCGATAATTCGATCCGAGACAATGCCGCCGCACTCCGCGACGAGTATGCTGGTTGCGAGCAAGTCATTCAAATTCTTGATTTCATCGCTGCCGAAAGCGACCGCGCTCTTTCATCTCCGACCAGGGGACAGAAAGGGTGATGCTTGGCTCTCGCGGGTGACATGGCAAAAGGCCGCTTGGCAATCATCGCAGGCAGCGGTCTTCTGCCGTCCTATGTTGCTACGGCCGCGCGCCAGGCAGGTGAAGATCCCTTCATTATCGCGCTGAAAGATGAAGCGGACCGCTCCTGGGATGGCTTTGATCACGCGGTGATCGGCGTCGGTGACTTCGCTGCTCTCAGTCGGATATTCGCGAGCAACGGCGTAGATCGAGTCGTCATGTCGGGAGGCGTGCGCCGGCGTCCGGAGTGGCGTGAGGTCCGCCCGACGCTGAAAACGATCGTGAAATTGCCGTCGACGGTCCGCACGCTGCTCGCTGGTGGCGACGATGCCGTATTGCGCATGGTCATTACCTTGATCGAGGGGAACGGACGCCGCGTCGTCGGCGCGCATGAGATCGCACCACACCTCCTTGCGACCGTCGGTCCGTTGGGCGCAGTGCGACCGGGACCTGATGATCGAAGAGATATCGCGCGCGCCGCGGAAGCGGCCGATGCGCTTGGCAGGCTGGATGTCGGGCAAGGGGCGGTTTCAGTTGGCGGCCGCATTGTTGCGCTCGAGGGCGTCGAAGGCACGGACAGCATGCTGGACCGTATCGCTGACCTGCGATCAGCCGGGCGCATTTCTGCGCGTCGCCGCGGCGTACTCGTCAAACTCTGCAAACCTCAGCAAGATATCCGTGCGGATCTGCCATCGATCGGCATTTCGACGATCGAGAACCTGAAAAGGGCGGGCCTGGCGGGCGTTGCTGTCGAGGCGGGTCGCTCGCTCATCCTGGAGCGTGACGCTGTCATCAAGGCTGCGGATGAGGCCGGTATTTTCGTGTGCGGACTGGATAGAGGTTTGCCATCCTGGGGGCTAGCGTGAGCGATGCGTCGCTAAAAGTTGCCATCGTTGTTGGAGAGGTCTCGGGTGACCTTCTGGGGGCGGATCTGATCGCCGCCCTGAAACGACAGTTTCCGGGCGGTGTAGATCTCGTCGGCGTTGGCGGCGAGGGGCTCGAGACGCAGGGCCTGCGCTCGTTTTTCGATTTTTCTGAACTGCAAGTGATGGGCATCACACAAGTACTGTCGACGTTGCCAAGGCTCGTCCGGCGTATTGGCGAGACGGCGTCGGCAATCATCGCGGCAAAACCCGATGTGCTCGTAATCGTCGACAGTCCGGATTTCACGCATAGGGTTGCAAAGCGGGTCCGCACGGCGCTGCCCGGCTTGCCTGTTGTCAATTATGTTTGCCCGAGTGTTTGGGCATGGAAGGAATATCGCGCACAGCGCATGCTCGCCTATGTCGATCATGTGCTCGCTGTCTTGCCGTTCGAGCCTGAGGTGATGCGCAAGCTGGGCGGGCCGCCGACGACCTATGTTGGCCACCGTTTGACGGCCGACCCAAACTTGTTGGACGCCCGACGCCAGCGTGCGCAGACCAAGCCACGGACACGGGCCGACCGCAAGACAGTGATGTTGCTGCCAGGCTCGCGCTCAAGCGAGATTATCAAGCTGCTGCCCCACTTTGGCGACGCCGTCACCGAGTTGGTGGCGCGCAACGGTGAGATGCGTTTCGTCTTGCCGACGATGCCGCGCCGCGAGGCTATGATCCGTGAGTTCGTCAAGGACTGGACGACCAAGCCGGAGATCGTGACCGGCGCCGAGGCGAAGTGGCAGGCGTTCACCGAAGCGGATGCCGCCATGGCGGCGTCTGGGACAGTCGTGCTTGAGCTGGCGCTGACCGGCGTCCCGTGTGTTTCGGCCTACAAGACGGACTGGATCATCAAGCTCATGACCAGCAAGATCAAAACCTGGAGCGCGGCCCTTCCGAACCTGATCGCCGACTACGCCGTTGTGCCTGAGTATATCAACGACGTGGTGCGAGGCGGCAGCTTTGCGCGCTGGATGGAGAAGCTGTCGGTGGACACCTTGCCACGGCAGGCGATGATGGAAGGGTTTGACGTTCTCTGGCAGAGAATGCAGACCGAAAAGCCGCCGGGGGAACATGCGGCCGAAATCGTCCTCGATGTCCTTCAAAAGAAAAAGCCCGGCCATTCCTGACCGGGCTTCTTTGCAATCTGTGATCGCTGATTAGCGCTTGGAAACAGGCACGTAATCGCGTTGCGGCTCACCGACATAGAGCTGACGCGGGCGACCGATGCGCTGTTCCGGATCCTCGATCATTTCGTTCCACTGGGCAATCCAGCCGACCGTACGGGCGAGAGCAAACAGCACGGTGAACATGGTCGTGGGGAAGCCCAGAGCCTTCAGCGTGATGCCGGAGTAGAAGTCGATGTTCGGATAGAGCTTCTTCTCGATGAAGTACTCGTCAGTCAGTGCAATGCGCTCGAGTTCCATCGCCACTTCGAGCAGCGGATCGTCCTTGACGCCCAGCTCGCCGAGAACTTCATGCGTCGTCTTCTGCATGATCTTGGCGCGCGGATCGTAGTTCTTGTAGACGCGGTGACCGAAGCCCATCAGGCGGAACGGATCGTTCTTGTCCTTGGCGCGGGCGATGTATTCCGGAATGCGGTCAACGGTGCCGATCTCGGTCAGCATGTTCAGCGCTGCTTCGTTGGCGCCGCCGTGCGCCGGGCCCCAGAGGCATGCAATGCCGGCTGCGATGCAGGCAAACGGATTCGCGCCCGACGAGCCGGCAAGGCGAACGGTCGAGGTCGAGGCGTTCTGCTCGTGGTCGGCGTGCAGGATGAAGATGCGGTCCATTGCTCGCGAGAGCACCGGATTAACGACATATTCCTCACAGGGAACTGCAAAGCACATGCGCAGGAAGTTCGAGGCGTAGTCGAGATCGTTCTTCGGGTAAACGAAGGGCTGGCCGATGTGATACTTGTAGGCCATGGCGGCGAGTGTCGGCATCTTGGCGATCATGCGCAGGCTTGCCACCATGCGCTGATGCGGATCCGTGATGTCGGTCGAGTCATGGTAGAAGGCGGACAGCGCGCCGACACAGCCGCACATGACAGCCATCGGATGCGCATCGCGGCGGAAGCCCGTAAAGAACCGGCTCATCTGTTCATGCACCATCGTGTGATGCGTGACGCGATAGTCGAAATCCTTCTTCTGGGCAGCGGTCGGCAGTTCGCCGTAGAGAAGCAGATAGCAGACTTCGAGGAAGTCACCGTGCTCGGCAAGCTGTTCGATCGGATAGCCGCGATGCAATAGCACACCGGCGTCGCCGTCGATGTAGGTGATTTTCGATTCACAGGATGCGGTCGAGGTGAAACCAGGATCGTAAGTGAAGGAAGCCGTGTTCTTATAGAGGGCGCCGATATCGATGACATCAGGACCGATCGTGCCGCTCTTGACGGCGAGATCGACTGATTTGTCACCGATTTTCAGTGTTGCGCTTTGTTCCGTCATTCTGATCCTCCAAACTGGCGGGTGGCGCCATAAAAGCGCCATAGGGTTAAGCGTCGTCGATGATTGCTATATGATCGCGCGCCTAATGCCAAGTTACCGTGATGCCATTTTGTGCATTGCAGTATCAACTTTTGGGCACTGCTGCGATGAGCCCTGCGCATAGCAGAAGCCGATGATAATCCTTGGCTTTTCAGCGTTCAGATTTTCCTTCAGATTTCAATCGATTATTATTGCCTGACGCCTCGATAGCTTGCATTGTGGTTGCAAGGGCGGCTGTTTTTTGGCGCAAATGCATGCCGGGGTTGAAGCCATTTGAAGTAACGAAGGCCGCGCCTGCCGCGGATGCTTCCGCGCGTGCAGCGGAGCGGTCTCTCCTGTTGAATCGATCGGCCGCCAAGCTGTTGCCGGCCATGCGCACGCAGTCCTCCATCGCGTGGCCGACACGGATCAAAGCTGCGACACGGGACTGGGCTTCATGGCTCCAAGGTTCCGCGACAGCGGAGATGGAACATGGACGGTTGTTTCTGTTCTCGCCGGTCTTCCTCGGAGCCGGCGCCGTCCTCTGGTTCGAACTCGCAAGTGACCCTCCCACGACGCGCTTGATGGCATGGGTTGTTGTGTTGGCACTTGTTGCAATGGCGGCGGGCCAAGGGCGTCCGTTTGTCCGGAGTTCAGCACTGGCCGGCTTGCTTTGCGTCGCGGGAATGCTTTCGGCCCAATACGAAACGCGGAGCAGGGCGACCGTCATACTGGATACGCCCGTCACCACAACGATCACTGGTCGGGTCGAGCGTCGGGAGGGGGATGGCGCGGGTCGTTGGCGCTATATCGTCTCCATTTCCGGCACCCAGTCGCCTCAGATTAGGCGGCCGCTAGACCGGGTTTCAGTCGTCGCGCGTGGGCAGAAAGAACCGTTCGAAATCGGGGAGTGGTTGACGGGACGGGCACGATTGACCCCGCCTGCGGGACCGGCGCTGCCTGGGCTCAACGACTTCGCCTTCAGCGCCTATTTCGACGAGATTGGCGCGAACGGTTTCTTTTATGGTTCGCCAAGCGTTTCAATGCCGCCAGCGGTCGGCACACCATCGATTTCGGAGCGCGGAGCCAACTGGCTGGATGGTCTTCGAAGCGGAATTGGAGACCGCATCCGTGGAATCCTGCCGGGCGACACCGGCGCCTTTGCGGCGTCGCTTGTCACCGACGAGCGGCGCGCGATCTCGCGGGAAACCACCGACGCGCTGCGACAGGCGGGTCTGGCGCATATCGTGGCAATCTCCGGTCTCAACATGGCGCTCTCCGCGGGTATCTTCTTCGTCGGCCTACGCCAACTGCTGAGCCTGTTTCCATCCGTTACGCAGGCGTACCCGACCAAGAAGATTGCAGCTGCTGGCGCGCTCGTCGCCCTGACAGCCTATTACATGATCTCGGGCTTTGCGGTCTCGGCAGAGCGAGCCTTCATCATGATGGCAATCATGCTGGCCGCTGTATTCTTCGACAGGCCGTCAATCAGTCTACGCAACATTGCCCTATCGGCTTGGGTGATTCTGCTCTTGTCTCCATCCGAGGCGCTAGGCCCGAGCTTCCAGATGTCATTTGCGGCGACTCTTGCGCTGGTTGCCGGTTATGCGATGTGGTCGAAGCGAGCCGCGCGCGAACATCCCTTGCTGCAAGTCAGGGCAGTGAAGCCCGTAGTTTTTGTCGCACGCTTCTTTGCTGGCATCCTCCTTTCCTCAATGATCGGAGGCTTCTCGACCGCGCTCTTTGCAGTCGAACATTTCCATCGGCTCAGCGCTTATGGATTGCCCGCAAATCTCATGGCCATGCCGGTAATCTCCTTCGTGGTGATGCCTATGGGCATGTTCGCGATGCTGCTGACGCCGTTTGGCCTCGATGTCGTTCCCTGGAAAATCGCCGGGTTCGGGCTCGAAATTGTGATCGCCATTGCAAAGATGGTCTCGGGATGGGGCGGCAACGTCGATATCGGTCGATTGCCGGTTTGGTACTTTCCTGTCGCCGTCGCAGGCTTCCTCGTGCTTGCGCTTCTGCGCACCAGACTGCGGTACCTTGGCGCTGTTGCGATCGCGTTGGCAACTCTGTTCGTTGTGCTCGCGCCGTCCAGACCGGCGCCAGATTTCATCATTGCCGAGGATGGCGGTCTCGTCGCGATTGTCGACAATCAGGTTATTGCTTCCAACCGGACGCGCCCACCCGACTTCATTTTCGACCAATGGCGAAGGGCTCTGGTTGCGGAGCAAGCCCGGCCGCCGCTCCTGATAGAGGGTGTCAAACCGGTCCGCCGGCGAGACGGCGACGGCAAGCCTCGGAGGCTCTCGGCCGACGAATTGCATAACGCTCGCAACGCGTTGCGGCAGGTCGTTGCGAGAGGCGTTGAGAACCGTTTCGTCTGCCTGAAAGGCGCTTGGTGCACAGCGGCGCACGACAGCGGCTACGTTCTGACGATCGTCGAAGATCCCGCCTACGTCGGCGCTGCCTGCGACACCGCCGACATCGTCGTTACACCCGCTCGCCTGCGCGCAAGCGAATGCCGGTCAGGTGCATTGTTGTTCACGGGGGAAACCTTGCGCCGCTCGGGTGCGGCAGAGATACGAATAGACGAACAGGGAACGCCTGTCGTGACGACGGCCTACAAGACACTTGACCGGCCCTGGATGCGGCATCGGGCATACAATTGGCGAAGCGGCACCTTCGATGGAGAGCCGCCTGTCTTTAGTGATAGCGGCGAATGAGGCCGACCAGCTTGCCCTGAACCTTGACGCGATCGGGTCCGAAAATACGCGTTTCATAAGCCGGGTTCGCAGCTTCAAGCGCGATCGAAGCGCCCTTGCGGCGGAAGCGCTTGAGGGTTGCTTCCTCGTCATCGACAAGTGCGACAACAATATCGCCGGCGTTGGCGGTGCTGCCGTTGCGGATAATCACCGTATCGCCGTCGAAGATGCCGGCCTCGATCATCGAGTCACCCTTCACCTCGAGCGCATAATGCTCGCCTGGGCCAAGCATGTCGGCCGGAACCGTGATGTCGTGCGTATTGTTCTGGATTGCAGAAATTGGCACGCCTGCAGCGATCCGCCCCATAACAGGTACAGAGGCCGAATTGCCATTGTCCGCATGCGCGGCCGGCTTTGGCGGCGCGACCGGTTGAGGTTTGCCAAGGCTGCCCTCGATCACGCTCGGCGAGAAACCGCGGCGCGGCTGGAGACTGGGATTATATGCCTCTGGCAGCTTGATGACCTCCAGAGCGCGGGCTCGATTCGGCAGTCGGCGAATGAAGCCGCGTTCTTCCAGCGCCGTAATCAGGCGGTGGATGCCCGACTTCGACGCGAGATCGAGAGCGTCCTTCATTTCGTCGAAAGATGGGGGGACACCGGACTCCTTCATTCGTTCGTGAATGAAGAGAAGAAGCTCCTGTTGCTTGCGCGTCAGCATCGAAGTTGAACCCCAGAGTTGTGAAACAAAGCCAGAACAGACACTATATGTTCCATATGTGTTCTGCAAGTACCTAAATTTTCGTAAAACTTGCCTGCAACTTGTTCAGTTTTTGCGTCGCTTTTGAGTGAATGCGGAGAAGGGGGTTGCATTGTTCTCTTGCCCGGCGCACATCTTCGCAAATCCCCGGGGAGTTTGCCATGAGCGAAGCACATCCGCTGGACCACATTGTGCTGCCGGTGTCCAACATCAGGCTTGCGCGCGAGCGCCTCGGAATGCTGGGATTCACCGTCGCGCCAGATGCGCGGCACCCGTTCGGAACAGAGAACGCCTGTATCTTCTTCGCCGACGAAACTTATCTGGAGCCACTGGGCGTCGCCAGCCTTGAACTGCACGAGGCGTCGGCGAGGAAGGGCAACGTCTTCACCGCGCGTGACCGTGCCTTTCGGTTTCGATGCGGCGAGGATGGACTGTCCGCAGTGGTCTTCGCGACGGGGGACGCCGACCGCGACCACGCTAGATTCCTTGGGGAGAAGATCAACGGCGGTGAGATGCTGCAGTTCGAGCGGCCGATGAAGATGCCCGACGGCTCGGAAGCCACTGCTGCATTCAAACTCGCGTTCGCAGTTGACCTGCGCGCACCTGATTTCTTTTTTTTCACCTGCCAGAGGGTCAATCCGCTGCCTGCCGATCGAAGGGCACTGCAAGTGCACCCAAATGGCGTGGGCGGGATCGCGGAGATCGTTCTTGGCGCGCCGGACCCAAAGGCGTTTGGACCATTTGTGCGCGCGGCGGCGCACGGCCTGACGGTGATCAACGAGGCCTTTGGTGTAAGTGTTGCAACGCCCAACGCCAGGATCATCGTTCTGTCCCCCGATGGACTGGATGCCTACTTCGATATTTCTGCTCCCTCAGACGATCGCGGCCTTCGCGGCGTTGCCGTTGTTTTCAAGGTCGGTGATCTCGCCGTGACAGAAGCGCATTTGGCTGCTAACGGGATGACCTACACGCGCAAGAACAATCGAATTCTGGTGAAGGCAGCGCCCGGGCAGGGTGCGCTCTTCGCCTTCGAGGAGAAACGATGAGCCAGACAAATTCCGAAGTCGCGGTCGGCGAAGGCGCCGGCCGCGTCACCTTTTCGAATACCGGCAAGCTGTCGCTGATTGCCGGACCGTGTCAGATGGAGAGCCGCGAACATGCGTTCATGGTCGCCGGTGTATTGAAGGAGCTTTGCGACAAGCTTGGTCTCGGCCTTGTCTACAAGTCCTCCTTTGACAAGGCGAACCGGACATCGCTCTCCGCCCAGCGCGGCATCGGCCTTGATAAGGCGCTGGAGGTTTTTTCCGACCTCAAGAAGGAATACGGTTTTCCTGTCCTGACCGACATCCATACCGAGGAGCAGTGCACCGAGGTGGCGACGGTCGTCGACGTCCTGCAGATCCCGGCCTTTCTCAGTCGCCAGACAGACCTGCTGGTCGCAGCCGCCAAAACCGGTCGCACAATCAACGTCAAGAAGGGCCAGTTCCTTGCCCCTTGGGACATGAAGAATGTCTTGAACAAGCTCAATTCCAGCGGCAACCCGAATATCCTGCTTTGCGAGCGCGGCGCTTCCTTCGGCTACAACACGCTGGTCTCCGATATGCGCTCGCTGCCGATCATGGCGGCGATGGGCGCCCCTGTTGTTTTCGACGCCACCCATTCGGTGCAGCAGCCCGGAGGGCAGGGTGGTTCCAGCGGCGGCCAGCGCGAATTCGTGGAGACGCTGGCGCGCGCGGCCGTTGCCGTCGGTGTCGCCGGTGTGTTCGTCGAAACGCACGAAGATCCTGACAACGCGCCGTCTGACGGTCCGAACATGGTCTATCTCAAGGACATGCCGAGGCTTCTCGAAAAGCTCCTGGCCTTCGACGCGATCGCGAAAACCTGACGTTCAAAAGACTGACATGTTCGTGTAATAGGCCACGCACGAACATCGCTGCGAAGCATGCGCAAAGCGCCATTGTAATTTGCGCGTCTTCGATTAAGACGGATTTCAAACGATTTATCCACCCTCAAGTAGGAAAAGCCGATGACCGCAATTACCGACATTATCGCCCGCGAGATTCTCGACAGCCGTGGCAACCCCACCGTCGAAGTCGATGTCTATCTGGAAGATGGCAGCATGGGCCGCGCGGCGGTTCCGTCGGGCGCGTCGACCGGCGCGCATGAAGCCGTCGAAGTTCGCGATGGTGGCAAGCGCTACCTCGGCAAGGGTGTGGAAAAGGCTGTCGAAGCCGCCAACACGGAAATCTTCGACGCAATCGGCGGCATCGATGCCGAAAACCAGATCCAGATCGACAACATCATGATCGAGCTGGACGGCACGCCGAACAAGTCGCGCCTCGGCGCCAACGCCATCCTCGGCGTATCGCTCGCTGTTGCCAAGGCCGCTGCGCAGGCTGCCGGACTGCCGCTCTACCGCTACGTCGGTGGCGCTTCCGCCCACCTGCTGCCGGTTCCGATGATGAACATCATCAACGGCGGCGCGCATGCCGACAACCCGATCGACTTCCAGGAATTCATGATCCTTCCGGTTGGCGCCGATTCTATCCGCGAAGCCGTTCGCATGGGCTCGGAAGTTTTCCACGTCCTCAAGAAGGAACTGTCGGCTCAGGGTCACAACACCAACGTTGGCGACGAAGGCGGTTTCGCGCCGGGCCTGAAGAGCGCCCCTGAAGCCCTCGACTTCATCATGAAGTCGATCGAGAAAGCCGGCTACAAGCCGGGTGACGATATCTGCCTTGGCCTTGATTGCGCCTCGACCGAATTCTTCAAGGACGGCAAGTACGTGCTCGAAGGCGAAGGTCGCACTCTGGAGCCGGGCGCCATGGCCGAATACCTTGCTCAGCTCGCTGCCCAGTATCCGATCATCTCGATCGAAGACGGCATGGCCGAAGACGATTGGGACGGCTGGAAGGCTCTGACCGATCTCGCTGGCAAGAAGGTCCAGCTGGTCGGCGACGATCTCTTCGTCACCAACTCGGCTCGCCTGCGCGACGGTATCAAGATGGGCGTCGCCAACTCGATCCTCATCAAGGTCAACCAGATCGGCTCGCTGACGGAAACGCTCGATGCCGTCAACACCGCGCACAAGGCAGCCTACACCGCGGTCATGTCGCACCGTTCGGGCGAAACCGAAGATTCGACGATCGCTGACCTCGCGGTTGCCACCAACTGCGGTCAGATCAAGACCGGCTCGCTGTCGCGCTCGGATCGCCTCGCCAAGTACAACCAGCTGATCCGCATCGAAGAAGGTCTTGGCCCGCAGGCCCGCTATGCCGGCCGCTCGATCATCCGCGGTTAATTGCGCCTGATTTTAACCACTTCGACCCGCGCCTTCGAAAGGCGCGGGTTTTTTCTTGCCTGATTTTTCATAGTCAACGGACAGTTAATCTCTGCCCGGTAGTCTTGAGCGCATCGAGGTAATGCGTTCGAGCGTGCGTTTATGTGGACAAAGCATCACAAGAAGAAAAAGATCGGTCGTTTCGTGGTTCCAGCCATGACGGTCGCGTTTCTTTCCTACTTCGGCTATCATTGTATTCATGGTGATTACGGTCTGCGGGCAACCGAAGGGTTCGAGCGCCAGCGGATAGCGCGTGAGAGGGAGTTGGCGGTTCTGAAAGGCAAGCGCGAGCATCTCGAAAAGCAGGTCGCGCTGCTGAGTGACGGTTCGATGGACAAGGATATGCTGGACGAGAAAGCGCGTCTTCAGCTTAATGTTTCTCGTGCCGATGAGATCGTCATATTCAATCACTATTCCAATTAACTGGAATTCGGTTAATTCAAATAAAGCGTTATTTATCAGTGAATTGCTGGTGAATACGAGCCATGCATTTATGGCATTGCTGTGGCGAAATTTCTTCCCTATGGTACGCCCAACCAAAGAACCGACAAACCCATAGGGAGGGTTGAATGGCGCCGCGAAAAACCGCGACCGTTTCCAGCCGTAAAACTAGCGCAAAGCCGGCAAACAAGGCCACCAATGGTGGTCCTGTTGCCGATTTCACGCGTGATGAA
This sequence comes from Rhizobium sp. BK181, assembly GCF_014193305.1. Classification (NCBI taxonomy): domain Bacteria; kingdom Pseudomonadati; phylum Pseudomonadota; class Alphaproteobacteria; order Hyphomicrobiales; family Rhizobiaceae; genus Rhizobium; species Rhizobium sp. BK181. The sequence continues at coordinate 48,550 of NZ_JACHZA010000011.1, read as the reverse complement.
GAGCTCAGCGCTTATCGCGATATGCTGCTGATCCGCCGCTTCGAAGAGAAGGCCGGCCAGCTTTACGGCATGGGCTTCATTGGCGGTTTCTGTCACCTTTATATCGGCCAGGAAGCTGTCGTCGTCGGCATGCAGATGGCGCAGAAGGAAGGCGATCAGGTCATCACGGCCTATCGTGATCACGGCCACATGCTGGCGACCGGCATGAGCGCGCGTGGCGTCATGGCCGAGCTGACCGGCCGTCGCAGCGGTTATTCGCACGGTAAGGGCGGCTCGATGCACATGTTCTCGAAAGAGAAGCATTTCTACGGCGGTCACGGCATCGTCGGTGCTCAGGTCTCGCTCGGAACGGGTCTTGCCTTTGCAAACCGGTATCGCGGCAACGACAGCGTTTCCGTCGCTTACTTCGGTGACGGCGCTGCTAACCAGGGCCAGGTCTACGAGAGCTTCAACATGGCTGCTCTCTGGAAGCTTCCGATTATCTACATCGTCGAAAACAACCGCTACGCCATGGGTACCTCGACCGCTCGCGCAACCGCGCAGTCGAACTACTCGCTCCGCGGTTCCGGCTTCGGCATCCCCGGCATTCAGGTCGACGGCATGGATGTCCGCGCGGTCAAGGCTGCAGCCGACGAAGCCCTCGAGCATTGCCGCTCCGGCAAGGGCCCGATCATCCTCGAGATGCTGACCTATCGTTATCGTGGTCACTCCATGTCCGACCCGGCGAAGTACCGCACCAAGGAAGAAGTGCAGAAGATGCGCTCGGAGCAGGATCCGATCGAGCAGGTGCGTGCGCGCCTGCTGGAGAAGGGTTGGGCCTCGGAAGACGATCTCAAGGCGATCGACAAGGACGTCCGCGATATCGTTGCCGACAGCGCAGACTTCGCCCAGTCAGATCCCGAGCCGGATGCATCCGAGCTCTACACTGACATTCTGCTCTAATCGGGGAGGGACGACCCATGCCAATCGATATTCTCATGCCCGCCCTCTCTCCGACGATGGAAGAAGGCACACTTTCCAAGTGGCTCAAGCAGGAAGGCGACACCGTCAAGTCTGGTGACGTGATCGCCGAAATCGAAACCGACAAGGCGACGATGGAAGTTGAAGCCGTTGACGAAGGCGTCATCGGTAAGCTGCTGGTTCCGGCCGGCACCGAAAACGTGAAGGTCAATGCCAAGATCGCAGTCCTGCTTCAGGACGGTGAATCGGCATCCGACATCTCGACTGCACCTGCTGCTCAGCCCGCACCTGCCGCAGCCGCTCCGCAGGCGGAAGAAAAGCCTGCCGCCGCTGCTCCGGTTCCGGCCGAGCCGAAGGCCGCTGTGCCAAACGATCCGGAAATTCCGGCCGGCACCGAAATGGTCTCCATGACCGTTCGCGAAGCGCTTCGCGATGCCATGGCCGAAGAAATGCGCGCTGACGACAGCGTCTTCGTCATGGGCGAGGAAGTTGCCGAATACCAGGGCGCCTACAAGGTCACCCAGGGTCTTCTGCAGGAATTCGGCGCTCGCCGCGTCATCGACACCCCGATCACCGAGCACGGCTTTGCCGGCGTTGGCGTCGGTGCCGCAATGTCCGGTCTGAAGCCGATCGTCGAGTTCATGACCTTCAACTTCGCCATGCAGGCGATCGACCAGATCATCAACTCTGCCGCCAAGACGCTCTACATGTCCGGCGGTCAGATGGGTGCTCCGATCGTGTTTCGTGGCCCGAATGGTGCGGCTGCCCGCGTCGGCGCCCAGCACAGCCAGGACTACTCGGCCTGGTACAGCCAGATCCCGGGCCTCAAGGTCGTCATGCCCTACACGGCATCCGACGCAAAGGGCCTGCTCAAGGCCGCCATCCGCGATCCGAACCCGGTCGTCTTCCTCGAAAACGAAATCCTCTACGGTCAGCACTTCGACGTGCCGAAGCTCGATAATTTCGTTCTCCCGATCGGCAAGGCCCGCATTCATCGTCCGGGCAAGGACGTCACGATCGTCTCCTTCGGCATCGGCATGACCTATGCCACCAAGGCGGTCGCCGAACTCGAGAAGATCGGCATCGACGCCGAGCTGATCGACCTGCGCACGCTGCGCCCGATGGACCTTCCGACCGTGATCGAATCGGTCAAGAAGACCGGCCGCCTCGTCACCGTCGAGGAAGGCTATCCGCAGAACTCAGTCGGTACCGAAATCGCCACCCGCGTCATGCAGCAGGCCTTCGATTATCTCGATGCGCCGGTTCTCACGATCGCCGGCAAGGACGTTCCGATGCCTTACGCCGCAAACCTCGAAAAGCTCGCTTTGCCGAGCGTCGACGAAGTCGTGCAGGCCGTGAAGGCCGTCTGCTACAAGTAACAAGGGGAGGGTATTTCGATGCCTATCAACATCACGATGCCTGCCCTTTCTCCGACGATGGAAGAAGGCAATCTGGCCAAGTGGCTCGTCAAGGAAGGCGACACGGTAAAGTCAGGCGACATCATTGCGGAAATCGAAACCGACAAGGCGACGATGGAAGTCGAAGCCGTCGATGAGGGCACGGTTGCCAAGATCGTTGTTCCTGCCGGCACGGAAGGCGTCAAGGTCAATGCCTTGATCGCCGTTCTTGCTGCCGATGGTGAAGACGTATCCGCTGCCGCAAGCGGTGCGGGCTCTGCTCCGGCGCCGAAGGCTGCTGAAGCTCCGAAGGCGGAAGCAGCACCGGCCGCCCCGGCTCCGGCTGCTGCGGCACCGGCTCCGGCCGCGGCACCTGCTGCGGTTTCAGCTGGCGGCAATCGCACGTTTTCCTCGCCGCTCGCTCGTCGTCTGGCGAAGGACGCGGGGATCGACCTGTCAGCGATTGCTGGCTCCGGACCGCACGGCCGCGTCGTCAAGAGCGACGTCGAAGCCGCCGTTGCAGGTGGTGGCGCCAAGGCGGCACCGGCTGCCGCTGCGCCGCAGGCTGCTGCACAGGCTCCGGCCGCTGCCCCGAAGGGTGCTTCCGACGAGTCCGTTCTCAAGCTCTTCGAACCGGGCTCCTACGAACTCGTGCCGCATGACGGCATGCGCAAGGTCATCGCCAAGCGCCTCGTCGAGTCCAAGCAGACCGTGCCGCACTTCTACGTCACGGTGGATTGCGAGCTCGACGCGCTGATGTCTCTGCGTGCCCAGCTCAACGACGCTGCACCCCGCAAGGATGGTGCGCCGTCCTACAAGTTGTCGGTCAACGACATGGTCATCAAGGCTATGGCGCTGGCTCTGCGCGATGTTCCGGATGCAAACGTCTCCTGGACTGAAACCAACATGGTCAAGCACAAGCACGCCGACGTCGGTGTTGCTGTCTCGATCCCTGGCGGCCTGATCACCCCGATCATCCGCAAGGCCGAGGAAAAGACCCTGTCGGCGATCTCCAACGAGATGCGCGATCTCGGCAAGCGGGCCAAGGACCGCAAGCTGAAGCCCGAGGAATACCAGGGCGGCACCAGCTCGGTCTCCAACATGGGCATGATGGGCGTGAAGCAGTTCGCAGCCGTCATCAACCCGCCGCATGCAACGATCCTCGCGGTCGGCGCAGGCGAGCAGCGCCCGGTGGTCAAGAACGGTCAGCTGGCTGTGGCAACCGTGATGACTGTCACGCTGTCGACCGACCATCGCTGCGTCGATGGCGCGCTGGGTGCGGAGCTGCTGCAGGCGTTCAAGGGCTACATCGAGAACCCGATGGGCATGCTCGTCTGAGACAACGGCGGAGGCGGAAATGACGAAGACCGTTCTTTGCTATGGTGACTCGCTGACCTGGGGCTATGACGCCGATACGATCGGACGTCATGCCTACAAGGATCGTTGGCCAAGTGCGCTTCAGGCGGCACTCGGCAACGAAGTGCGGATCATCGCCGAAGGATTGAACGGGCGAACCACCGCCTTCGATGACCATCTCGCCGACTGCGACCGGAACGGCGCACGCATTCTGCCAACGATTCTGCAGAGCCATGCGCCGCTTGATCTCGTCATTTTGCTGCTCGGCACCAACGACATGAAGCCCGTCGTGGCGGGGTCGGCCTTTGCCGCCTGCCAGGGCATCGCCCGGCTGGTGCGGTTGATCCGCAACCACGCCTGGCCCTTCGAATTCGATGGACCGGACATCCTTATCGTGGCACCGCCGAAGATCCGCGACACTGCGAATGTGCCCTTTGCGGCGTCGTTCGTCGGCGGCATCGAGGAGTCGGCAATGCTGCCGACCCTTTATCGCGACCTCGCGGACGAGCTCGGTTGCGGCTTCTTTGACGGCAATTCGGTAGCGAAGACGACACCGGTCGATGGCATTCACCTCGATGCGGACAATACCCGGGCTCTTGGGCGCGGCATGGAATCGACTGTGCGGATGATGCTGGGGCTTTGAGTATGGGATCCTTCGTCTCGCTTCGTCCTGCGAAGCGGGAAGATGCGACGGAGCTGGCTTTGCTCACGGATATAGCATCGCATGGTTTTGCTTCCTGGCTGTGGCTCTCTGAGCTCGGAAACGGCGGCTGCGATACGCCGATGGAGCGAGGACGGCAGAAGCTGCGCGGAGACCAGGAGCAGGGCAACTGGAGCGACGCGGTGATTGCCGAAGCCTATGGCGAGATCGCGGGGGCCGCGATCGGCTACTGCCTCGACGAAGGCATATGGAATATTGAGGCGGACCGCCCGGCGCTGAAGCCGGTCATCGATCTGCAGAAAATGGTGTTGGGAAGCTGGTTTATCGGAACGCTCGGTGTCTACAACCATTTGCGCGGCATCGGGATTGGTCGACGGCTTCTTGGTGATCAGATTGAGCGGGCGGGAAGCGCCCCGGTCAGCCTGATTACTGCAAGTTACAACGAAGCGGCTCTGTCGCTTTACAAGAAGAATGGATTTTCGGAGGCGGCGCGAGCGAATGCCGTGGCCTTCTTCGAAAACGGCAGGAAACACGAGTGGGTGCTTCTCACCCGCGACGCCCGATAACAAAGGCAGGAAAACATGGCTGAGAATTACGACGTCATCATCATCGGTTCGGGCCCCGGCGGCTATGTCGCCGCCGTGCGCGCCAGCCAGCTTGGCCTCAAGACCGCGATCGTCGAACGCGAGCATCTGGGCGGCATCTGCCTCAACTGGGGCTGTATCCCCACCAAGGCGCTGCTGCGCTCGGCCGAGGTTCTCGACCATGCCAATCACGCCAAGGATTACGGCCTCGTGTTGGAAGGCAAGATGACTGCCGACGTCAAGGCTGTCGTCGCGCGCTCGCGCGGCGTCTCGGCACGGCTGAACGGCGGCGTCGGCTTCCTGATGAAGAAGAACAAGGTCGACGTGATCTGGGGCGAAGCCAAGATCACCAAGCCCGGCGAAATCGTCGTCGGCAAGTCCTCCAAACCCGTCGTCGAGCCGCAGAACCCGGTTCCGAAGAACATCAAGGGCGAGGGCACCTACAACGCAAAGCACATCATCATTGCCACGGGCGCCCGCCCGCGCGCGCTGCCGGGCATCGAGCCCGATGGCAAGCTGATCTGGACCTATTTCGAGGCGATGAAGCCGGCAGCCCTGCCGAAGTCGCTGATCGTCATGGGCTCGGGCGCCATCGGCATCGAGTTCGCGAGCTTCTACCGCTCGATGGGCGTCGACGTCACCGTCGTCGAAGTCATGCCGACGATCATGCCGGTCGAGGATGTCGAAGTCACGGCGATCGCCCGCAAGCAGCTCGAGAAGCGCGGCATGAAGATCCTGACCAGCGCCAAGGTCACCAAGGTCGAAAAGGCTGCCGACAGCCTGACGGCGCATGTCGAGACGGCTGACGGCAAGGTCCAGCAGATCACCGCCGACCGTATGATCTCGGCCGTCGGCGTGCAGGGCAATATTGAAAACCTCGGTCTCGAGGCCGTCGGCGTCAAGACCGACCGCGGCTGCGTCGTCATCGACGGCTACGGCAAGACCAATATCGCGGGCATCTACGCCATCGGCGACGTCGCCGGCCCGCCGATGCTCGCCCACAAGGCAGAGCATGAGGGTGTCGTCTGCGTCGAAAAGATCGCCGGCCTCCCGAACGTTCACCCGACGGACAAGGGCAAGGTTCCGGGCTGCACTTATTGCCACCCGCAGGTAGCCTCCGTCGGCCTGACCGAAGCCAAGGCCAAGGAATTGGGCCGTGACATCCGCGTCGGCCGCTTCTCCTTTGCCGCCAATGGCAAGGCGATCGCGCTTGGCGAGGACCAGGGTCTCTGCAAGGTGATCTTCGACAAGAAGACCGGCGAACTGCTCGGTGCGCACATGGTCGGCGCCGAAGTCACCGAACTGATCCAGGGCTTTGTCGTCGCCATGAACCTGGAAACGACCGAAGAAGAACTGATGCACACCATCTTCCCGCATCCGACGGTTTCCGAAACCATGAAGGAAGCGGTTCTGGACGCTTATGGTCGTGTGCTGAACGCTTGATAGTTTCCTTTTCCGCTCTCTATGACGGATTGGATCCCATCCGATCCCGGACTGGAAAAAGCGAAAGGAAATCATCATGTCTATGGGTACGCAGGCACTGCTTATCTTTCTCCTGATCGGCCTGGTGGCGGGGTTCCTCGCCAGTCTGGTCGTCGGAGGAGGTGGATTGATACGGTGCCTGCTGAGCGGCATTATCGGCGCGTTCGTCGGAGGCTTTCTCTTCAACGCGCTCGGCATATCGCTCGGTATCGACAATGTGTTGGTGGTGCAGATCATTCACGCGACGGTCGGGGCCATCATCGTGGTTCTGATTGCAAGGGCGATAGCGTAAAGGGGCGAGGGCAGGATGGAAGGCGTAGGTTGGATTGCCACGGTCATCATCGGCGGCTTGGCGGGGTGGCTCGCGGGCATTCTGATGGGCATACGTTTCGGCGTTCTGATGAACATTATCATCGGCATAGTGGGCGCGGTCATCGCCAGTGCGATCTTTACCCGCGCCGGGATCTATGTCGCCAGCGGTTGGCTGGGTTACCTTGTGACGGGTTTCATAGGCTCTTGTATCTTGCTATTTCTGGCAAAACTCGTCAGACGCTGACGAAAGAGGCCGCTTCCGGCGGTTTGAAGGCAGGTTATTGATGGTAACTATTCTCGACAGGATGAATCCAGACGCTGAAAAGCGGGTGCGGCACCCGGAAAAGGCCCATCGGCCCGATCAGGAAGTCATGCGCAAGCCGGATTGGATCCGCGTCAAGGCACCGACCTCCAAGGGATACGCGGAAACGCGCTCGATCGTGAAGGAGCACAAGCTCGTCACCGTCTGCGAGGAAGCCGGCTGCCCCAATATCGGCGAGTGCTGGGACAAGAAGCACGCGACCTTCATGATCATGGGCGAGATCTGTACGCGCGCCTGTGCCTTCTGCAATGTCTCGACTGGCAAGCCGAATGCACTCGATATGGCCGAGCCCGAGAACGTCGCCAAGGCCGTCAAGCAGATGGGCCTCAGCCATGTGGTCATCACGTCGGTTGACCGCGACGACTTGGAGGACGGTGGTGCCGAACATTTCGAAAAGGTGATCTGGGCGATCCGTGCAGCGTCGCCGACGACCACCATCGAGATCCTGACACCTGACTTCCTGAAGAAACCCGGGGCCCTCGAGCGCGTCGTTGCCGCCAAGCCCGACGTGTTCAATCACAACATGGAGACGGTCGCCGGCAACTACCTGACGGTTCGCCCCGGGGCCCGCTATTTCCACTCCATCCGCCTGCTGCAGCGCGTGAAGGAGCTGGACCCTACCATGTTCACCAAATCAGGCATCATGGTCGGCCTCGGCGAAGAGCGAAACGAAGTGTTGCAGCTGATGGACGACCTGCGGACCGCCGACGTCGACTTTCTGACGATCGGCCAATACCTGCAGCCGTCCCGCAAGCATCACAAGGTCATGAGCTTTGTCACACCCGACGAGTTCAAGTCCTACGAGACGGTTGCCTACACCAAGGGCTTCCTGATGGTGGCTTCGAGCCCGCTGACCCGTTCGTCGCATCATGCCGGCGATGATTTCGCGCGCCTGAAGGCCGCACGCGAGAAAAAGCTGCTAATCGCAGCGGAATAATCAACGAGCGCTTGCATTTTTCGAAAGCCGCGGCGATTTTCCCCGCGGCTTTTTGTTTGCGGAGGCGACGAGAAATGCCGGCCTACATCTACGATACGCGGAAGGCCGCCAGTGTACTCCGGCAGTCCGCGCGCATCATGATCATCGGCTGCTCCGGGGGCGGCAAAAGTACCTTATCGCGGAAGATCAGCCGCAGGCTCGATCTTCCCTATTTCTCCATGGATAGGGAGTTCTTCTGGCTGCCGGGATGGGTCAAGCGCTCGAAGGACGAAGAGCGCCGCCTGATCACCGAGGTTGTCGCTGGCGAACGGTGGCTGATGGACGGAACCGGCCCATCGACTTTCGATCTTCGCGTCCCGCGCGTAGAGTTCGTTGTCTGGGTGCGAATGCCGCGCTGGCTTTGCCTCTGGGGTATCTGCAAGCGCGCATTCTTCCATTTCGGCAGAACGCGGCCGGACATGGCGCCCGGATGCCTGGAGCGCCTGCCGGACCGGGAATTCCTGACGTACATCTGGACCTTCGAGAAGCAGTTCGCGCCTCTTGTGATCGCGGGATTAGACAAGCACGGGCGAGATGTCCCGGTTTTTCAGCTGAAAAGCCGGCGGGAGGTGAACCATCTTCTTGATCTTCTCGGCGCTGCCACTTAACTGCCGGTCATGCCTCAGTTCGAAACGCATCGCCCCGTCCCGCATTCCGCCGATCAGATGTTCGACCTCGTCGCCGACGTCGAGCACTATCCGCAATTCCTTCCGCTCTGCGAGGCGCTGAGCATTCGCAGTCGCAAGGAGCGTGACGGCAAGGTTCTGCTGATCGCGGATATGACCGTCGGTTACAAGGCGATTCGCGAGACTTTCACGACGCAGGTGCTTTTGAACCGGGCCGAACGCGTCATCGAGGTCAAATATATCGACGGGCCATTCCGTTATCTCGACAATCGCTGGCGCTTCGAGGATACGGCTACGGGCAGCAACGTCCACTTCTTCATCGACTACGAGTTCAAGAGCCGCATCCTGGGCGCGGTCATGGGCTCGATGTTCGATCGCGCCTTCCGCATGTTCTCGGAAGCCTTCGAAACGCGGGCGACGAAGATCTACGGCTGAGCCAGTTCCCGGATCATGCTGAGCGCGGTTCTGACCGTCGCAAGCCGTACTTCAGCGCGACCGATGTCGCCATAGAGCATCTTCCGATGGATAAGGCCGCCCGCGCGCGACTTCGCGGCTAGGTGGACAAGGCCTACCGGCTTCTCAGCCGATCCACCGCCAGGCCCGGCAATTCCGGTGACAGCGACCGCAATGGCCGCGCGAGAGCGGAAGAGGGCCCCATGCACCATCTGCCGCGCCGTCTCTTCCGAGACTGCGCCGAACCGGATCAGCGTTTCCGCCTGCACGCCAAGCATCTCCATCTTGGCGGTATTCGTGTAGGTGACGAAACCTCTGTCCACGACAGCAGACGATCCTGAAATTTCAGTCAAGGCGCCGGCAATCAGCCCGCCGGTACAGGATTCCGCCGTCGAGACCATCAGGCTCGAGGCTGCGAAGTCGCGAATGATTGCCTCTGCCTGCACGATGATATCGTCAGGGAAGATACTCATCTCAGACGCTCCGATAGACGACCGTTGCGGTGGCGATCGCCGCGATACCCTCGCGCCGACCGACAAAGCCGATCGTCTCGTTCGTCGTTGCCTTCACCGAACATCGGTCGATGGTGATGCCGAGAAACTCGGACAGTTTGGCGCGCATCTCGTCGCGATGCGGCCCGACCTTCGGCGCTTCGGCGATCAGCGACACGTCGGCGTTCATGATCGTACCGCCGCGTTCACGCACGATCTTGGCCGCGTGCTCGATGAAGATGCGAGACGGTGCACCCTTCCATTGCGGATCCGATGGTGGGAAATGATCGCCGATATCGCCCGCGCCACAGGTGGCAAGCAATGCATCGGTGAGGGCGTGCAGAGCCACGTCCGCATCGGAGTGGCCCTTGAGCTTTTGGTCGTGCGGAATGAACACGCCGCAGAGCGTTACGCCGTCGCCGACCTCGAGCTGGTGGACGTCGTAACCGTTGCCGGTGCGCACATCCGGAAGTGCCTGTCCTGAAAGTTTGCTGTCTGCCATGGCGATGTCCCGTTTGACCGTCAGTTTTACATTGTCCGCCAGTCCCTCGATAATGCGCACCGGCAGGCTGGCCCATTCGGCAATGGCGGCGTCGTCGGTAAAATCGGTGAGGTTTGCGGCAGCCGCCTTCTCGTGGGCGGCGAGGATCGGCTCGAAGGCGAAGGACTGCGGCGTCTGCGCTGCGTAGAGGTGAGAGCGGGAAACGGTATCGAGTACCGTTCCGTCGAGATCAGCTCGCTTCAGCGTGTCGGAAACGGGCATGGCGGGGAGAATTGCCGGCACGCCCTCCGAGAGCAAGCCGGCGATGCGATCAAGAAGCGCATGATCGAAGAAAGGCCGCACGGCGTCGTGGATCAGAACATGCGAGAGGTTCTTGCCGCGCAAATGGCGCAGTCCCGCCAAAACGGATTGCTGTCGCGTTGCGCCGCCGTGAATAGCTTCGATCTGCGTGCCGGACTGGAGTTGAGCGGTGGCCTTGGCAAACAGGGCCTCGTCGTCGGGATGGATGACCACGACGATGTGGCGGGTAAGCTCCCAGCTGGCGAACTTTTCCAGTGTGTGCGTGATCACAGGCTTGCCGCCAATCGCCCGATACTGCTTCGGGCCCTCTGCCGACGCGCCTGCGCGCTCGCCGCGTCCGGCCGCGACAACGACAACACCTATTGCTGGTTGCTTTTGATGCATTTGCGGCATAAATCCTCAAAGCGCGACTTTGCAGTCGGTGCTTAGCGGCTTGGCGCACCGAATTCCAGCATTTGCCCGAAAAATATCAATTCGCGCACTCCCCTCTTGGCAAGCCATTCAAACCTGTCTAAAAATAGTGCACGCATTCGGCGTGCCTGAAAGATAATCAATTGCTGGACTTTGACCTCGCTTCACCTTTGCGGATTGGACCTGTGGAAGTCAGGAACCGTGTTGTTCTGGCGCCTATGTCCGGCGTGACGGACATGCCGTTCCGGCAGCTGGCGTGGCGTTATGGCGCCGGGCTTGTGGTCACGGAAATGGTTGCGAGCCGTGAACTGGTCAATAGCACTGCCGAATCATGGGCGCGCCTCGAGAGCGCGGGTTTTGAGCCCCACATGGTGCAGCTCGCTGGCCGTGAAGCGCATTGGATGGCCGAGGCTGCGAAGATCGCTGCCGATCATGGCGCCGACGTCATCGATATCAACATGGGATGCCCCGCCAAAAAGGTGATTGGTGGCTACTCCGGCTCCGCCTTGATGCGCGATCCTGACCATGCCCTCAGCCTCATTGAGGCGACAGTCAAGGCGGTCAGCGTTCCCGTAACTCTGAAGATGCGGCTCGGTTGGGACGAGAATTCAATCAACGCGCCCGATATCGCACGTCGAGCAGAAGACGCTGGCGTCCAGTTGATCACCATCCACGGCCGCACGCGCATGCAGTTCTACGAAGGCCGGGCCGACTGGGATGCGATCCGCGCGGTTCGCGATGCCATTGCGGTGCCCCTGGTTGCAAACGGCGATGTCGAAACCGTCGAAGATGCACATGAGATCCTGCGTCGCTCGGGAGCCGATGCCGTCATGATTGGGAGAGGCTGTCAGGGCAGGCCGTGGCATGCCGGCGTACTGACTGGCAAGACGGCGCCGGAAGTGTGGGAAATCCCCGACATCGCCACCGAGCATTACAGAATGATGCTCGAGTTCTACGGTGAGGCAGTTGCCGTTCGCCATGCAAGGAAGCACCTTGGCTGGTATCTCGAACGTTTCGCGCCTGGTCTTGCTGCGCAGGAGAAGGCCGCGATCATGACCGCGCGCGAGCCCGATGAGGTAGCTGCAAGGCTTTACGATGCATTGATGGCTGCGGCGTCGAACACGCAGACCCGGGAGGCTGCATGACGAATGACGTGCCATCGTCGATCGACAACGGCGGTAGCGCAGTTGCGATCGCAGTACTCAATGCGATCCAGAATCCGGTCGTGATGGTGAACGAGGCCGGCCTCGTCGCTTTCGCGAATTGGGAGGCGGAGGCCTTCTTCGGTGCAAGCGCCGCCCACCTTTCCCGCTACAAGATCTCGACCTTCATTCCGTTCGGCAGTCCGCTGCTGGCCTTGATCGATCAGGTTCGCGAACGGCGGGCGCCGATCAACGAGTATCGTGTCGACCTCAGCTCGCCGCGCCTCGGGCAGGACAAGCTCGTCGATCTGTATGTTGCCCCTGTTGTCAGCGATCCGGGTTCCGTCGTGATTGTCTTCCAGGAGCGATCTATGGCGGACAAGATCGATCGGCAGCTGACGCATCGCGCGGCGGCCCGCTCGGTCACCGGGCTTGCATCGATGCTGGCGCATGAGATCAAGAATCCGCTGTCTGGCATTCGCGGCGCGGCACAGCTGTTGGAGCAATCGGTCGTTGATGACGACCGCGCTTTGACGCGGCTGATCTGCGACGAAACCGACCGCATCGTCTCGCTCGTGGATCGTATGGAGGTCTTCTCGGACGAGCGGCCTGTTGATCGGATACCAGTCAATATTCACTCCGTTCTCGATCATGTGAAGGCCGTGGCGAAGGCCGGATTTGCGCGGCACCTCCGGATTACCGAGAACTACGACCCGTCGCTGCCGTCGGTCTACGCAAACCGTGATCAGCTCGTGCAGGTGTTCCTCAATCTCGTAAAGAATGCCGCTGAGGCTGTGGGCGATCGCCCGGATGGCGAGATCGTTTTAACGACGGCTTATCGCTCCGGCATTCGTCTGTCGGTCGCCGGGACCCGCGAAAAGATCTCGTTGCCGCTGGAGTTTTGTGTTCAGGATAACGGTCCCGGCGTGCCAGCTGACCTCCTGCCGCATCTGTTTGATCCATTCATTACGACGAAGACGAACGGCAGTGGGCTTGGCCTCGCGCTCGTCGCGAAGATTATCGGTGATCATGGCGGCATCATTGAATGCGACAGCCAGAACAACCGCACGACATTCCGCGTCTTGATGCCGGCCTCCAAGGACGCATCGATGGACGACGCAACGACCATAACTCCCACAGGACCTACTCGATGACAGCAACGATCCTCGTCGCGGATGATGATGCGGCAATTCGTACCGTGCTTAATCAGGCTCTGAGCCGCGCCGGCTATGACGTGCGAATTACCTCCAACGCCGCCACGCTCTGGCGTTGGGTGTCGGCAGGCGAGGGCGATCTTGTCGTGACCGATGTCGTAATGCCGGACGAAAATGCGTTCGATCTGCTGCCGCGGATCAAGAAGGCGCGTCCGGATCTTCCCGTGCTTGTCATGAGCGCCCAGAACACCTTCATGACGGCGATCAAGGCTTCCGAGAAGGGCGCCTACGACTATCTGCCGAAGCCGTTCGATCTGACCGAACTGATTGGTATCATCGGCCGTGCGCTAGCCGAGCCGAAGCGTAAACCTGCCAAGCTCGACGAGGACATGCAGGACGGTATGCCGCTTGTCGGTCGTTCGGCAGCGATGCAAGAAATCTACCGCGTCCTTGCGCGCCTGATGCAGACCGATCTGACGCTGATGATCACCGGCGAATCTGGTACCGGCAAGGAACTTGTGGCGAGGGCGCTGCATGACTATGGCAAGCGCCGCAACGGACCGTTCGTCGCCATCAATATGGCTGCAATTCCGCGCGACCTGATCGAATCCGAGCTATTCGGCCACGAGAAGGGTGCATTCACGGGCGCCCAGACACGTTCCACCGGCCGCTTCGAGCAGGCAGAAGGCGGCACGCTGTTCCTCGATGAAATCGGCGATATGCCGATGGACGCTCAGACGCGGCTACTGCGCGTTCTGCAGCAGGGCGAATACACCACAGTCGGGGGGCGCACGCCGATCCGTACCGACGTTCGGATCGTCGCGGCGACCAACAAGGACTTGAAGCAGGCGATCAATCAGGGGCTTTTCCGCGAGGACCTGTACTACCGCCTGAATGTTGTTCCACTGCGTCTGCCGCCGCTGCGTGATCGTGCCGAGGATATACCGGATCTGGTGCGCCACTTCGTCCAGCAGGCGGAAAAGGAGGGACTTGGCTCCAAGCGTTTCGATCAGGAAGCGCTCGATCTGATGAAGGCCTATGCCTGGCCGGGCAACGTGCGCGAACTGGAGAACCTCATTCGCCGACTGATGGCACTTTATCCACAGGACGTGATCACCCGGGAAATCATCGAAGCCGAGCTTCGGTCGGATGTGCCCGACAGCCCTATCGACAAGGGGCCGATCCGCAATGGCAACATGACGATCGCCCAAGCTGTCGAAGAAAACATGCGGACGTACTTCGCCGGTTTCGGCGACGGCCTGCCGCCGCCGGGACTTTACGACCGTGTGCTGACGGAAATGGAGTACCCGTTGATTCTTGCTGCCCTTACCGCGACGCGCGGGAACCAGATCAAGGCTGCCGATCTGCTGGGGCTGAACCGCAATACGCTGCGCAAGAAGATCAGAGAGCTGGGCGTATCGGTGTATAGAAGCTCCCGCACTGCTTGACAATGTGACCGGCGACGTTGCATTTTCGCCACAATGCGTTGCTTAGAAGTCACGCATGGGGCTCGGGTTTTCGTAGCTGTCTAAGAGCGCAACGACACGGGTTGTTGTCGCACAGGCAGGCTGGCGGTTTCCGCGCCTGTCCGCGGGAGCGGCGGAAGCGAGTGTCTGCCGCCAGGAGAATTAAGCGAATGGAACAGGATGCAATGCCGCCGGCGGCGGAAGGCGAAGCTGTCACGGCAGTGACCGATCGCCGTGCCCTGTTTGCGCTGCCGGGCCTGATCCTTGCCGGCGGCGCGCTTCTCTGCGCCACGCTGACGCTGTTCGTGCTGTTGGGGCTGACCCCGATCGCGCCGACCTATCACGTCGTCGTCACCTCGGTCGTCGTGAACTCGTTCTTCGTGCTCGGCCTGATGGCGTTGATCGCGCGCGAGGTCTCTCGCCTGCTCAAGGCACGCAAACGCGGGCGAGCGGCGGCGCGGCTTCACATCCGCATCGTTGTACTTTTCTCGATCGTCGCGATCACTCCGGCGATCCTCGTCGCCATCTTCGCCAGCATCACGCTGAATGCCGGCCTCGACCGGTGGTTTGCGCTTCGGACGCAGTCGATCATCAGTTCCTCCCGCAATATCGGGCAGGCCTACATGATGGAAAATGCGAGCTACTTGCAAGGCCAGACGGTGTCGATGGCGAATGACCTCGAACGCAACCGAGCGCTGTTCAATCTCGATCGCACGGGCTTTTCCGACCTTATGACTCGGCAGGCCCGTGGACGCGGGCTTCTTGGCGCCTTCCTTGTCCAGTCTGACGGTTCTGTGATCATCCAGGCCGATATCAAGACCGAGAAGCCATTGCCGGCGATTCCTCAGGACGCTCTGGATAAGGCGGCCGCCGGACAGCCGACCCTGATCCCGCCAGGCATCACCAACCTCGTCGGCGCCATCATCAAGCTTGAGGCGATCGATGGGGCGTTTCTCTACACTGTTCGCGCCGTGGACCCGAAGGTTATGGGCGCCATGCGGATGATGGAGGAGAACGCCACCGAGTACAAATCGATGGAGGCGGGGCGCTTCTCGCTGCAGATCGCCTTCGCGGTTCTGTACATCGGCTTTGCCTTGATCGTTCTGCTGGCCGCCATCTGGACAGCAATCGCCGTCGCCGACCGCATCGTGCGTCCGATCCGCTTGTTGATTACAGCCGCCGACAGTGTCGCTTCTGGCAACATGGATATCATTGTTCCCGTTCATGCTGTGGACGGCGACGTTGCCAACTTGTCACGTACCTTCAACAAGATGATCTCGGAAATTCGCACGCAACGTGATGAAATTCTGGAGGCCAAGGATGAGGTGGACGACCGTCGACGCTTCATCGAAGCGGTCCTTTCCGGCGTCACGGCCTCGGTTATCGGCGTCGAGCACGACCGCAGGATCACAATCGTCAACAGTTCGGCGGAAGCGCTGATGGCCCTCTCGGCCTCAGAGATGCTCGGCAAGCAACTCTCCGAGATCGCACCTGAAGTCGACCAGGTCCTGACGGAAGCCGCATCCCGCTACCGCGGCGATTTCCGCAAGCAGATTGCCCTTGTCCGAGCCGGGACCGTCCGGACGCTCAGCGTGCAGGTCACGCGCGAAGAAGTGCGCGACATGAGCGAATCCTATGTCATTACGCTCGATGACATTACTGACCTTGTCATCGCGCAGCGCTCGACCGCATGGGGCGACGTCGCTCGCCGTATTGCCCACGAGATTAAGAACCCGCTGACGCCGATTCAGCTGTCAGCAGAACGCATCCAGCGCCGCTATGGCAAACAGATCAACCAGGATGACCGCAGCGTCTTCGATCAGTGCACGGAAACGATCATCCGGCAGGTCGGCGACATCGGCCGCATGGTAGACGAGTTCTCTTCCTTCGCCCGGATGCCGAAGCCGACCAAGGAGCCAAGCGATCTGCGCAAGATCCTGCACGATGCCGTGTTCCTGCGCGAGATGGGCAATAGTCATGTGAACTTCCTGCAGGAACTGGGTGACCAGCCGCTGGAAGGGCAGTTCGACAGCCGCATGCTTGGTCAGGCCTTCGGCAATTTGATCAAGAATGCGGTTGAAGCGATCGAGGCGGTGCCGAGCGGAGAACGCGACGAGCGCAAGGTCCTGGTAAGAGCCTCGCTCGACCCGGTACGCGACCGCTTTACCGTCGATGTGATTGATAACGGTCGCGGTCTACCGGTGGAGAACCGCCACAGCATTCTGGAACCCTACATGACGATGCGCGAGAAGGGCACGGGCCTCGGACTAGCGATCGTCAAGAAAATTATTGAGGAACATGGCGGGCAGCTCGAGCTTCACGATGCGCCCGCTGATTTCGACCGGGGAAGAGGGGCGATGATCCGCGTGCAGCTGCCACGTCTGGAAAACGCGCCGTCCGTCCCGGCCGCAAGTGACAAGGAAAGCGTTTATGGCCTCTGATATTCTGGTCGTCGATGACGAGCACGACATCCGCGAGATCGTCTCCGGTATCCTGTCTGATGAAGGACATGAGACCCGCACGGCACATGATAGCGACAGTGCGCTGGCTGCGATCTCCGATCGCGCCCCGCGGCTTATCTTTCTGGACATCTGGATGCAGGGCAGCAAGCTCGACGGTCTGGCGTTGCTCGACGAGATAAAGACACGGCACCCGGACATTCCTGTTGTCATGATCTCCGGCCACGGAAACATCGAGACCGCCGTGTCGGCGATCAAGCGAGGGGCCTTCGATTTCATCGAAAAGCCGTTCAAGGCCGACCGACTGATCCTCATCGCCGAGCGCGCGCTTGAGAATTCAAAGCTCAAGCGCGAAGTCTCTGAACTGAAGCGCAAGGCTGGCGATCCGGTCGAGCTTATCGGTACCTCCGTTGCCGTCTCGCAGCTCCGCCAGACGATCGAAAAGGTATCGCCCACCAACAGCCGCATCATGATTTTCGGCTCGTCGGGTTCCGGCAAAGAGCTCGTCGCGCGTATGATCCACAAGAAGTCGACGCGTGCCAACGGCCCCTTCGTGGCGCTGAACGCCGCCAACATCACGCCCGACCGCATGGAGATCGCTCTCTTCGGTACGGAAGGCTCTCCGGGCCAGCCGCGCAAGATCGGCGCCTTGGAAGAGGCGCACCGCGGCATTCTCTACCTGGACGAAGTCGGCGAAATGCCGCGAGAGACGCAGAACAAGATCCTGCGTGTTCTCGTTGATCAGCAGTTCGAGCGCGTCGGCGGTTCCAAGCGCGTGAAGGTCGATGTTCGGATCATATCGTCGACAGCCTACAACCTGGAGACCCGCATCGCCGAGGGTTGGTTCCGCGAAGATCTTTACCATCGCCTTGCCGTCGTACCGGTGCGCGTGCCTGCACTCGCCGAACGGCGCGAGGACATTCCGTTCCTAGTCGACCAACTGATGCGGCAGATCTCCGAGCAGGCCGGCATCCGCCCGCGCCGGATCGGCGATGACGCGATGGCCGTGCTGCAGGCCCATGATTGGCCGGGAAACATCCGCCAACTCCGCAACAACATTGAGCGGCTGATGATTCTCGCCCGTTCGGACGGCCCTGATGCGCCTATTACGGCGGAAATGCTGCCGACCGACCTCGGCGACATGCTTCCGAAAGTCTCGGCGAAGAACGACTATCACATCATGACGCTGCCGCTTCGCGAAGCGCGCGAAATGTTCGAGAAGGACTACCTGATTGCGCAGATCAATCGCTTCGGTGGCAATATCTCGCGCACGGCGGAGTTTGTCGGCATGGAGCGCTCGGCCCTGCACCGCAAGCTGAAGTCGCTCGGCGTTTGATTGAGACGGCGCTGCGGCGCCGTCTCTCATTTTCCCGCACATATCCACGCACAGGTTTCCATGCCCAGAATAGCCTACGTAAACGGCCGCTATGTCCCACACGCGAATGCGATGGTCCATATCGAAGACCGCGGCTATCAGTTCGCTGACGGCGTCTACGAAGTCTGCGAGATAAGACACGGCTATATTGTTGATCTTACCCGCCACCTGAACAGGCTGGAGCGGTCACTGGGGGAGTTGCGCATTGCCTGGCCGATGAGCCGCAATGCGTTGACTCGAGTTATTCGCGAAACTGTGCGACGCAATCGGGTTCGTAACGGCCTCTTCTATCTGCAGGTCACCCGCGGTGTTGCGCGACGTGACCATGTGTTTCCAGTCGAGGGAACGCCATCCTCCCTGGTGATCACCGCCAAGAGCACGGATCCCTCTGTTATCGCGAAAAAGAATGCGACGGGCATCAAGGCGATCACGGTTGCGGACAATCGCTGGGACCGAGTCGACATCAAGTCCGTCGGCCTCCTGCCGAACACCCTGGCGCGCCAGCAGGCGAAAGAAGCCGGTGCGCAGGAAGCGATCTATGTCGACGCGGACGGCATGGTGAAGGAGGGAGCCGCCACCAACGTCTGGATCGTCGATCGTGACGGCACACTCGTTACGCGCCCGGCCGACCACGGTATCCTCCGCGGCATCACCCGCACGACGCTGATCGACGTGGTAGCCAAGCTGGGAGTGAAAATCGAGGAGCGGAAGTTCTCTGTCGCGGAGATGCTCGCCGCACGCGAAGTCTTCATCACAGCTGCCACGAGCATCTGCTTTCCGGTTGTGTCGATCGATGCGCAAACGATCGCAAATGGCCATCCCGGCAGCGTCTCCCTGAAAATCCGGGAAGCCTTTTTCGACGTTGCGGAAAAGATTGCGATTTGATACCAAGACTTTCTGGGCAGAGGGGATGAGGGTTGTCAGCTGCCTGCAGGCGAGGTTGATTAGTATTCCACCGGCAAAACAAAGCCGGCAATAAAGAAAGAAGCGGCGCGATGGCGGAACGTTCTCAGAATTTGCAGGACCTATTTCTCAATACTGTTCGCAAGCAAAAGATTTCCCTGACAATTTTTCTCATTAACGGCGTTAAGCTGACGGGCGTCGTTACGTCCTTCGACAACTTCTGTGTTTTGCTTCGCCGTGACGGCCATTCGCAACTCGTGTATAAGCACGCAATCTCGACCATCATGCCCGGCCAACCGATGCAGATGTTCGAAAGCGAAGAAGCCGCCTCCTAACGGGACCTGCAATTATCTCGACACGCGATACCAAGAACGATTCGATCATCCCGGAAGCTTTAAAGCACCGGGATGATATGCGCGCGACTGTTGTCGTGCCTGTGCTCAAACAGCCGCGTGCTGGGCGGGGAGGCGGTGATTCTGCGCCCCTGGTTACACGCACACCAGAGAGTCGCCTGGAAGAGGCGACTGGCCTTGCCCAGGCTATCGACCTTGATGTCGTGCACGGCACTATCGTGTCCGTCAACGATCCGAGGCCCGCGACGCTGATGGGCACCGGCAAGATCGCAGAGATCAAGGCAACGTTGGATGCCAACGATTCCGGCCTCGTGATCGTCGATCACCCGTTGACACCAGTGCAGCAGCGCAATCTCGAGAAGGAATGGAACGCCAAGGTTATTGACCGCACCGGTCTTATCCTTGAGATCTTCGGCCGACGCGCGTCGACCAAGGAAGGCACGCTGCAGGTCGATCTGGCGCACCTGAATTACCAGAAGGGCCGTCTGGTCCGCAGTTGGACCCACCTTGAACGCCAGCGCGGTGGCGGTGGCTTCATGGGTGGTCCCGGTGAAACCCAGATCGAAGCCGACCGCCGTTTGCTGCAAGACCGTATCATCAAGCTCGAGCGTGAGCTTGAGCAGGTGGTGCGCACGCGCCAACTCCATCGCGCGAAGCGCAAGAAGGTGCCACATCCGATCGTTGCGCTCGTCGGCTATACCAACGCCGGCAAGTCAACGCTTTTTAACCGCATCACGGGTGCAGGCGTGCTTGCCGAAGATATGCTCTTCGCAACGCTCGACCCGACGCTGCGCCGGATGAAGTTGCCACATGGCCGTACCGTGATCCTCTCAGACACCGTTGGTTTCATTTCGGACCTTCCGACCCATCTTGTCGCCGCTTTCCGCGCGACGCTGGAAGAGGTGTTGGAAGCGGACTTGATCCTTCATGTCCGCGACATGTCCGACGTCGACAATCAGGCGCAGAGTGCCGACGTGCTCCGCATCTTGAAGGACCTCGGCATCGACGAGGAAGAGGGCGACAAGCGGATCATCGAAGTCTGGAACAAGATCGATCGCCTTGAGCCGGAAGCGCACGATGCGATCGTGCAGAAGGCAAGTAGTGCCGAGAACGTCGTCGCCCTGTCCGCGATCAGCGGCGAGGGCGTCGATACGCTAATGGGAGAGATCAGCCGCAGGCTCTCGGGCGTGCTGACGGAGGCGACAGTACGCCTGCCTGTCGACAGGCTCGCGCTGCTGCCGTGGCTCTACGATCATGCGATTGTCGATAGCCGCGAAGACAATGAAGACGGCTCCATCACACTTGACGTGCGCCTGTCTGAAGCTGAAGCGGTGGAACTGGAACGCCGCCTTGGCAACGGGACGAAAGCCGCTAAAGAGGACTGGGAGCGCTAACGCAAGCCCGCCGGGACGACCGGCTTTGCGCTTCCGCAAACGACTGTCTTCGCGCTAGGTGTCCTGGGGTCAGCCCAGCCGCCGTTCGATTGCCTTCGCTGCCTGCCAGATTTCCTCCATCCGCTCCAGACTCGCAGCCTCCAGCGTCTCGCCTTCTGCATCAAGAACAGTTTCTATATGATTGAAACGTCGACGAAACTTTGTATTCGTGCCCCGCAATGAGTCTTCAGGATCGGCCTTTACGTGCCGGCCAATGTTGACGACCGCGAAGATAAGATCGCCGAGCTCATCGCTGACCTTTGCCTGATCCCCATCAGCCAGCGCAACGCGCAGTTCGCCAATCTCTTCCTCGATCTTGTCGAGGATCGGTTCGGGAGCGGACCAATCAAATCCCACCTTTGCGGCGCGCTCCTGGAGCTTCAACGCTTCGGTGAGGGCTGGGAAGCTCCGTTGGACGGACCCCAGGAAACCAGCCTTGAAATCCTCGCCGAGGCCGCGCTTGGATCGTCGTTCCGCGCGCTCGTGTTTTTCGGCCTGCTTGATATCATCCCACTGCTTCTTCACCGCATCCGGGGTGTCTGCATCGGAACGGGCAAAGACATGCGGATGCCGGCGGATCATTTTCCGCGTGATCGCCTCGACGACGTCGCCAAATGAGAACTCGCCTGCCTCTTCCGCCATGCGTGCGTGGAAAACGACCTGCAACAGCAGGTCTCCCAGCTCTTCGCAAAGGTCGTCCATGTCATTGCGCTCGATCGCGTCGGAGACTTCGTAGGCTTCCTCGATCGTGTAGGGCTTGATCGTCTCGAAGGTCTGGACGATGTCCCACGGGCAGCCAGTTTCGGGATTGCGCAGCGCGGCCATGATCTCGATCAGGCGGGAAATGTCTTTGGAGGCTTCCATGGTCACTCAGTTCAGTGGAATGTCGTTGTCGCTCTTCGATGCCTGGTAGCTGTTCGAGAGCGTGTCGTAACGCGCCTTGATGCGCGCAGTCTGTGCCTTCAACTCGGCCTTCAAAGGCTCGTCTTCGGTCTCGACGAGATCGGCAATGGCAAAGCTGTTCCAGAATGCATTGCTGCGTCGATAGCCACCCGGTTCCAGGCCGAAAACCTCCTTCAGGATCTTGAGGTCGTGCGGGATGGCGAAGGCGTCGCGCGAATCCTCGTGGCTGAAGAAATAGTAGAAATTGTCGAACCCGGCCCAGGTGATAGCCGACATGCACATGGTGCAGGGTTCGTGCGTCGACAGAAAGATGAGATCCTTGGTGGCCGGCTTTTCGCCCAGTTCGTAGAAGCGCTTCAGCGTGTGCACCTCGCCATGCCACAGCGGATTTTCAAGCTCGTTGTTGGTCTCTGCGATGACGAGCGAGAGATCTGATTTGCGCAGGATCGCGGCGCCGAACACCTTGTTGCCGGCAGCGACGCCGCGTTCGGTCATCGGCAGGATCTCCTTTTCCATGACGTTGAGCAGGCGGGCGGCGATAGTCTTATCGGGCATGGCGTTCTCCTTGGTGGCTGCACTCTAACGGCAGCGGCAGGCGAGGCAAACGCCGATTTCGACAGCGAGCGGGATTTGTCACAGTCTTTCTGCTGCGCTGCGGCAGACGCAGGTGTGTCCGCTGCGCCGCACCGGTGACTTTTACTCAAATCATTGGAAGACCGAGTAAAAGAATACGCGCCCGCGCGGGCATTGGAATTTCTGTTTCTTCATTTGGTTGGGCAGAGAGTGCATATTCCGGCAACTTCGAAATGGATTGATGATGTCTCCCAAGACTGAACAACTGTCGGTATTTCCTGCCTTCTTCCGCGTTGAAGGCAGGATCGCGGCTGTCTTCGGCAATGGCGACGAGGCCTTCGCCAAGGTCCGCCTGCTCCTCAATACCCAGGCGCGGATCGTTGCCTATACGGACCGTCCTGAGGCCGATTACCATGCCTTTCTGATCGCCAACCGGATCGAGACCGTACGATCAGGCTTTGCTGCCGAACAGATCGTCGGAGCAACACTCGTCTTCGCGGCGACCGGAGATGCTGCGCAGGATCGCGCCATCGTTGAGGCGGCGCGCGCCGAGAAGGTGCCGGCCAATGCCGTCGATCAGCCTGATTACTGCGACTTCTTCACGCCAGCGCTTGTCAATCGCGCGCCGGTGGCCGTCGCTATCGGCACGGAAGGAGCCGGCCCGGTTCTGGCGCAGATGATCCGTGCACAGGTCGATCAGTTGCTTGCGCCGTCGCTCGGTCGTCTTGCCGATTTCGCGATCGGTTACCGTAAGGCTGTCGAGCAGATTGTGCCCAAGGGCGCTGCCCGCCGCCTTTTCTGGCGCCGCTTCTTCTCAGGCGCTGTCGCCGATGCTGTCGCGAACGAGAACCTGCCGCAGGCGCGGCGTGCGGCCAATGGCTTGTTGCAGTCCGCCGAAAAGGTCCAGGGCCACGTCTGGCTCGTCGGCGCCGGTCCCGGTGCCGCGGATCTGCTGACGCTGCGCGCCCAGCGTGTGATGATGGAGGCCGATGTCATCGTCTACGACGCCCTCGTGCCGCAGGAAATCGTCGATATGGGCCGCCGTGACGCCGAGCGTTTGTCTGTCGGCAAGCGTAAGGGATGCCATTCGAAGTCCCAGGACGAGATCAACGATCTGCTCGTGCATCTCGGTCGTGAAGGCAAGCGGGTGGTTCGTCTGAAGTCCGGCGATCCGCTCGTGTACGGCCGGGCAGGCGAGGAGATGGCTGCACTGCGGGCTGCAGGCATTTCCTATGAAGTTGTACCAGGCATCACGTCGGCTTTCGCCGCTGCCGCCGATTTCGAACTGCCGCTGACGCTGCGGGGCGTGGCGTCGTCGCTGGTCTTCACCACTGGCCACGATCTGACCGGTGACGTCTTGCCGGATTGGGCGAGCCTTGCGGTCTCGGGCGCAACGATCGCCGTCTACATGGGTCGCACCGTCGCGGCATCCGTGGCCGAGCGCCTGATGCAGGCAGGCCTGCCCGCGGAAACGACCGTCGCCGTCATTGAGAATGCAAGCCGTTCCGATCGCCGCCTGCTGCATGGTATTCTGCGGGATCTTCCTGATCTGCAGCACCGCGACGAGTTGACCGGTCCGGTCATGGTCATTATCGGCGATGCGGTTGCAGGCGCCAATTTCGAACTGTCGGAACCGCTGGTGCGCCAACGCGCCCGGTCCGAGGAATTTGCAAGGAGCTGAAGATGGCAGACAAGGTTCTCACCGCCAACCGCTTGACGGATGGCATTGCCGTCTGGCTGAACGCCAATGGCGAATGGGTCGTTTCTCTGCAGGAAGCCCTCGTTGCCCGTCATGCAGAGGCCGTAGCGGCGCTGGAAGCAATCGGCAAGAAGTCCTATGCTGACAACCAGGTGGTGGACGTCGCCGTTGTCGAGGTTCAGGAAACTGATGGCGTGCTCTGGCCGTTGCGTCTTCGCGAGCGCATTCGCGCCCAGGGTCCGACCATGGAATACGCGCCGGGCTACCAGCCGGCCGACCCCGCATTCATCGCAGTCTGAGGAAGCAGATGTATCGTTACGACGAATTTGACCACGCTTTTGTCGCCGAGCGCGTCGAGCAGTTTCGCGACCAGGTCCAGCGCCGCCTTTCTGGCGAGCTGGCCGAGGATGCGTTCAAGCCGCTGCGCCTGATGAACGGCGTCTATCTGCAGCTTCACGCCTACATGCTGCGCATCGCCATTCCCTACGGCACGCTGAGCTCGCGCCAGGTCCGCATGCTCGCCCATATCGCGCGCAAGTATGACCGTGGTTACGGCCATTTCACGACCCGCCAGAACCTGCAGTTCAATTGGCCGAAGCTGTCCGAGATCCCGGATGCGCTGGCTGAACTCGCTTCCGTCGAAATGCATGCACTGCAGACATCGGGCAACTGCATTCGCAACGTGACTGCCGACCATTTCGCTGGCGCTGCAGCCGACGAAGTGGCTGATCCGCGACCCTATGCCGAAATTTTGCGCCAGTGGTCGTCCGTGCATCCGGAATTCTCGTTCCTGCCGCGCAAGTTCAAGATCGCCGTCACCGGCGCCGATCGCGACCGCGCGGCGATCCAAGTCCATGACATCGGCCTGCATCTGAAGAAAAACGAGAAGGGCGAAATCGGCTTTGCCGTTTACGTCGGTGGTGGCCAGGGCCGCACGCCGATGATCGCCAAGCTGATCCGTGACTTCCTGCCCGAAGAAGATCTGCTGTCCTACACGACCGCGATCGTCCGCGTTTATAATCTCAACGGCCGCCGCGACAACAAGTACAAGGCTCGCATCAAGATCCTCGTGCACGAAACGGGGACGGAAGAACTGACCCGTCAGATCGAGGCCGAGTTCGCGGAACTCAAGGACTCCGAACTGAAGCTACCCGAGGCGGATGTCGAAGCGATTGCTACATATTTCGCGCCACCGGCTCTGCCTGACCGTGCCGAAGGATGGGAAAACCTCGCTCGCTGGAAGAAGGCCGACCCGGCCTTCGCCCGTTGGGTTCAGCAGAACGTGCAGCCGCACAAGCATCCCGACTACGGCATGGTGACGATCTCCCTGAAGCCCATCGGCGGCATTCCGGGCGATGCTTCCGACAGCCAGATGGATGCGGTGGCCGATATCGCCGAGGAATACGCCTTTGACGAAGTTCGCGTCAGCCATGAGCAGAACCTGATCCTGCCGCATGTGGCGCTTGCTGATCTTGAGGCTGTCTATCGCGGTCTGGTTGCCATCGGCCTTGCCGAAGCCAATGCCGGTCTGATCACCGATATCATTGCCTGTCCCGGGCTGGACTACTGCGCGCTCGCCAATGCGCGCTCGATCCCCGTTGCGCAGGAAATCTCCCGGCGCTTTGGCGATCCGGATCGTCAGGCCGAAATCGGCGAACTGAAGATCAAAATCTCCGGCTGCATCAACGCCTGCGGCCATCACCATGTCGGCCATATCGGCCTGCTTGGCGTCGAAAAGAAGGGCGCTGAACTCTACCAGATCACGCTTGGCGGCTCCGGCGATGAGCATACGTCGATCGGCGAGATCATCGGTCGCGGCTTCGAGCCGGAAAAAGTAACCGACGCGATCGAAACGATCGTCAACACCTATCTGGCAATCCGTAAGGATCCGTCTGAAATCTTCCTCGAAGCCTATCGCCGCGTCGGTCCGCAGCCGTTCAAGGACGCGCTGTATGGTTCAGCGGCAGAAGCGGCGTAAGGAGAGGACGATGACCAAGATCTGGAGAGAAGCAGGCTTCGTCGAGAACGATCCGTGGGTGATCGAGACGGAAGAGGTGAAGGCAGGCGAGGGGAAGAAGCCCCTTCTCGGCCTTGACGAGTTGATCGCCAAGGCAGACGAGAGCAACGAGGTCGGCTTCGGCGTGCTGATCAAGCCGGCTGATGATGTCCGCAAGCTCGAGCCCTACCTGTACCGCCTGGAGATTGTTGCTGTTGCTTTTCCGGCGTTCAACGACGGCCGGGCCTTCAGCCACGCATCCCTGTTGCGCGACCGCTTGGGATACACCAACGAACTGCGTGCCGTCGGCGATGTGCTGATCGATCAGATTCCGCTGATGCAGCGTGTCGGGATCGACAGCTTCGCTGTCACCAACGAGACTGCGATAAAGCGTCTCACGGAACATCGTCTGCCGGGGATTCCGCATCATTATCAACCGGCTGTGCGTGACGCGGACGCCGGCAAAGGCTATAGTTGGCGCCGTCAGGCGAAGCCGGCTGCGTAAGCACCGGATCGCCGTCAAAGAATTGACGGAACGGTGCAATGAAGACTTTTGAAATCGCGGTGATCGGTGGCGGACTTGCCGGCATGATCGCCGCCATCGCGCTAGCTCGCGGCGGACGCAACGTTGCTCTTGTTGCTCCGCCGTCGGCGAGCCAGGACCGGCGCACGACCGCGCTCATGGATCAGTCGATCCGTTTCCTCGACAGGTTGACCCTTTGGGAGAAGCTGCGCCCGGCGGCTGCTCCGCTTTCGACGATGCGGATCATCGATGGCACGAATCGCTTGTTGCGTGCGCCGATCACCACCTTCCGGTCCGTTGAACTCGATCTCGAGGCCTTCGGCTACAATTTCCCGAACAAGGCGCTGATGGAAGTGCTGGAGGCAGCGATTGCCGCTGAAGGCAACATCACGCGCTTCAGCTCCTTCGCCGACGTCATCGATATCAATGCCGATTCGGTGATCGTCACGCTCGCCGATGGCGAAATCCTGTCCGCGTCGTTCGCGGTTGGCGCCGATGGGCGCAAGTCGAAGCTGCGCGAGGCCGCCGGCATAGACGTGAAAACCTGGTCCTATCCGCAATCGGCCATGGTGTTGAATTTCGAGCATTCGCTGCCGCACGAGAATATCTCGACAGAGTTCCACACCGAAAGTGGCCCCTTCACTCAGGTACCGCTGCCGGGCAACCGCTCCAGCCTCGTATGGGTCCAGAACCCGTCGGATGCCGTGGCTCGCAATGAACTCTCGCTCGTTGAACTGAGCAATGTCGTCGAGGAGCGCATGCAGTCGCTGCTCGGCAAGGTGACTGTCGAAGAGGGCGTGCAGCTCTGGCCCCTGTCAGGCATGATGGCCCATCGCTCCGGCAAGGGACGAATTGCCCTGATTGGTGAAGCTTCGCATGTCTTCCCACCGATTGGCGCACAGGGGCTCAATCTCAGCCTGCGCGATGTGCTGGCGCTGTCGGACATTCTGTGTACGCGGCCGGAGCTGCCGATCGCTGCCGATGCCGGCGACCAGTTCGATCGTAAGCGTCGCGCCGATATCATGACCCGCACCGCAAGCGTCGATCTTCTCAACCGTTCGCTTTTGTCCGATTTCCTGGCGGTTCAGATGATGCGCGCGGCCGGTCTGCATATCCTGTCGGCGCTGCCGCCGCTACGCAGCATCGTCATGCGCGAGGGTATCGAGCCCGGACGGGGATTGCGCGATCTCCCGGGCGCGATCAAGGAAAGGCTAAGCCGGAAGAAAGCCTGACTTGATCGCGATCAGGACGGCCGAGACGGTCACGACGGAAAGCGCCGTCGTGATCAGGATTGTTGCTGAGGCGCGCTCCTGCCAGACGCCATATTGCTGCCCGATGACGAAGACGTTGGTCGCCGTCGGCAAGGCCGCGAGCAGGACGGCTGCGTAGATCCAGATTGGATCGAAGCCACCGACGGTGGTCAGTGCAAGATAGACGACGATCGGGTGAACGATCAGTTTCGCCGGAACGATGTAGCCGATCTCAACAGGCACGCGCTTCAATGGCCGAAGTGCCAGTGTCACCCCCATTGCAAAGAGGGCGCACGGCGCGGCAGCCTGCGCGAGATAATCGACGAAGCGCTGGAATGCAAGCGGCTGATCGACGTGCAGGCCGGCGGCAACAAAGCCGAGGGCTGTCGATAGAATAAAGGGATGAAAAGCCACCTTCCGAGCGATATCGATCGCCAGGCGACCAACGGAGCGCCGGTCGTCGCCAGCCACCGCCATGAGCGCCGGAGCGACGATGAAATGCAGCGCGTTCTCCAGGCAGACGATCAGCGCCACCGGCACGGCCGCGCCTTCTCCGAGTGCCAGCAAGGCGAGCCCCGGCCCCATATAGCCGATATTGCCGTAGGCACCGGCAAAGGATTGGATTGTGCAGTCTGCCAGCGAATTGCCCCGGACCCATCGGCCGATCGCAAACAGCACAACGAAGATTGAATAGGTTGCCGCGAGGTCGGTAGCAATGAAATCGATGCGCGTCAGATCCTCGAAGGGCGTGCGTGAGACTAGCTTGAAGAAGAGCGCGGGTAGGGCGGCATAGATGATGAAGGTGTTCATCCAGCCGAGCGCCCCGGCCGGCTGCTTCGTCACTTTGCCTGCGATATAGCCAATGAAGATCAAGCCGAAGAACGGCAGAAGCAAACTGACGATATCGGACAACTATTATTCCAATGCAAATTTCCGCGGCGCGGTTTCGGCTTAGCCGATTTTCATCAGGATTGGAAAGGTCTGCTGGAACCAGATTGCGACATCACTGACGAAACCGAACATAAAAGCGAGACCAGTTAGGACGAGAAATACGCCCATAACTTTCTCTACCGTCCCGAGATGTCGGCGGAAGCGCGTCAGGAAGCCCATGAAGGCACCGGAAAAGCCTGCCGCAATCCAGAAAGGTATGGCAAGACCAAGGGAATAGACGGCCAGCAGACCGGCACCCGAGCCGACGGTTTCTCGCGAAGCCGCAACGCCAAGGATCGCGCCGAGCACGGGGCCGATGCAAGGCGTCCAGCCGAAGGCGAAGGCTAGGCCCATCACATATGCGCCGGTCAATGTCGCCGGTTTGCCGCTGCCTTGAAAACGCGCCTCACGGGCTAGGAGTCCGATCCGAAAGATCCCCAGGAAATTCAGACCCATAACGATGATGATCAGGCCGCCGATCTTTGCCAGCAGATCGAGATGTTGGCGAAGCGCCATCCCAATGCTGGATGCCCCGGCCCCGAGGGCGACGAAAACGGTGGCGAATCCGAGCGTGAAGAAAAGGGCTGAAAACAAAACGTCCCGTCGGCCGTTCGGCACAACGGCGACCGCGTTGCCACCGCGGAACTGCTCGACGGAAATGCCAGCCATATAGCAAAGATAGGGCGGAACGAGAGGCAGTACGCAAGGAGATAAGAACGACAGCGCGCCGGCAAAAAGGGCGCTCAATAACGAAATATCGGCAATCGACACTTAGGCACTCCGGCGGCAAGCAATCATCGGCGAAGTCCTACCCCAGGCTAGGCTTCGGGGCCAATCACCTTTTTGCGCTTTCGGATAATCGAGCATCTGCCAAGCGCGCAAAGCGTCCCAGAACAGAAATGGCGCGCCAACTGGCGCGCCATCAGGCATTCAGGCGTTATCAGACGCCAGCATCAACGATCCCGGCAGACGGTCCGGTACTTGGTGATATAGTGATGATGGCTCTTCTTTTGGTAAGGCTCTTCCCAGCATCTTTGCCGCGATGCGTAACGGGGACGATCGTAATCATAGTCCTCGTCATCATAGGCATAGCGCGGACCATGCCTGTAATAGCGCGGAGGTGGCTGATCGTCATAGTAACGCGGGCCGCCACCGCCGAATTCGAAGTAGACGCCGTCTGCAAAGGCGGGCGCGCTCACAAGCAGCGTCGCGAGACCGGCGGCCGCAATAACAAGCTTTCTCATAGTCAGTCTCCATGTGTCTCTGACGTAGCGCCCTCGAAGCGCTCTTGGTTGAACAGATTAGGGCCGACGAATGAATGTGCACTGAAGCCGGCGTTCATCTTACAGTCATGCTCGGCAAGTTCCCGAACAGCGGTGATGATTCCCTAAATGGCCGATGCGGGGTGCCGCAGCAGGCCGGGCGCGTCAAGTGCGCGCTTTTCTTGAGCGCGTCGCAGGGCGGCGGCACGCTTAATTATCAACGCAGGATCGGTGTTGCCGGTCAGTGATCAGTGTCGGAAATATGCGGAACGTGCAGTATCTGGCCATCGAGCAGAAGCAGGAAATGTTCTTCATCGAGCCGATTCACGATCTCGCCTTCCTCCGTCATATAGTCAGTCTTGGGCGAAGCCGCGTTCTGGCCGGAAATCCTCATCTGCTGAATGACGACATAAGTCTTCCCTCTGTCGTCCTGACACCGAAACCGCCTTTCCTCTCTATAGTTCGACATGGCCGAGCCTCCATCGCATTGAACAGAATCTTTGCTCGCAGCAGTGCAATTTCAAGGCCTACCGATTCCCTCGAGCAGATTTTGCTTTCTGCGCGGAAAACAGCATCTGGAGTGGCAGCCGAGGGAGGCTCGGCTGGGTTCGATCATCAACCGTCTTGCCCGGCTAAGTCACGGGCCGTGAGGCTACAGCGAGATCAACGGGCAGCATTCGCGACGCGATTGCCGGCGTTCTGAGTAGCGTTGACGGTATTAGCGGCATCACGCCCGACACCCTTGATGGTGTTTGCGCACGAGGTGAGGGCGATGAGCAGGCACAAGGCGGCAGCGACTTTGGCGGTGATCGTCATTGAGGCGTTTCCCAGTTGAAGATGTTAAGTAATGCGCGAGACCGCAAGTTGTTCAAAACGAACCAAATTCGCGCCTGAGCGAGTGCGGGAGACGAAGAGAGGGACGGCCACAAAGAAAGCCCGGCGGGATATAGTCCACCGGGCCTTTTAAACGGACCTACATAGGCGATGCTGGTCCGGCAGCGCAGATTTCAGACACTGCAATCAACTAACGACCGACGCGGCCAAAAGTTCCTCAATGCTCGCCAAAACCGAGTGGCCGAAGAGGCGGCCTTTCACTAGCCCGAACCGGCCGGAAGCGGTGTACCGACTACATTCAATCTTGCGGTCGGCTTAGGCGAACGGCGGAAGCCAAGGTGTGTGTGATGGGGC
The DNA here is from genome assembly GCF_014193305.1 of Rhizobium sp. BK181. Lineage (NCBI taxonomy): Bacteria > Pseudomonadati > Pseudomonadota > Alphaproteobacteria > Hyphomicrobiales > Rhizobiaceae > Rhizobium > Rhizobium sp. BK181. The sequence continues at coordinate 17,108 of NZ_JACHZA010000011.1, read as the reverse complement.
ATATGAGAGCATCGAATTTCAAGCTCTCCCCGCACAAGGAAACTTCATTTCTTTTGTTCACTAATTTTATAGACAATATTCGATGCAATAACGAAGGAGAGATATATGTCGCTGCGATTGGTGGGCCTTGCCGGTAGTTTCAACCGTCCATCCAAGACCTTTGCCCTCGTCGGGCACATTGCTGGGCTTGCTGCAGAAACCTACGGGTTCTCCAAGACGGTTTACGATCTCAAGGACCTGGGGCCGTCTCTCGGAACTGCCTTGTGGCGAAGCGAGTTGGATGAGCAGGCTAGCCAGGTGATCGATGACATCGTCAAAGCCGACGTTCTTGTTATCGGCTCGCCGACTTACAAGGGGTCTTACCCGGGCCTGTTTAAGCACCTGATCGATCTGATCGAGCCAGCCGAACTTCGGGCCAAACCGATCATCATTTCCGCAACCGGCGGTGGGGACCGCCATGCGCTGATTGTCGAGCATCAACTGCGACCGCTTTTCGGCTTCTTCATGGCCCACACACTGCCGACGGCCGTCTATGCCTCGGACCGCGATTTCGTCGACTACAAGGTTGCATCCGAAGCGCTGTCTACCCGCATCGGCTCTGTCGTCGGTGAGCTTGGCAGCTTCTCCTTCGTGCCGTCCGCAAGGGGTTCGTTGCAGGCGGCCGAGTGAACGGGCGAGGGAGGGTGACATGGCCAGTCCAGAGAAAGCGGCAATGGGAGGCGAGTTTTGGAGCGTGTTCGACTTCGCGCGCCGCTACCGGCTGACGATACGCGAGCAGAATCGCCTCCTGATGCTGTTTGGTCCCGTCGCCGGTGCGGCGGAGCTGCTTGCGAACGCCAGGCGCAACCAACTCATTTTGAGCGAGAGGAAGGAAAGATGAGGATGCAGTCTCTTTTTCTATGGTTCTGGTCGGTGATTCGCCACGGTCTTTCGCATCCGGGTGGGTCATGGAGTGAACTGACTAGGGAAGGCGAGCCGACTGCCCGCGATTACGAAATCTACTATTGGAACCCATCTCCCGGGCCCTGGTAATGAAAGAAGGATCGAGATGGTCGTTTTCGATGATCGCCGCGTCGCTCCGCGGTTCCGGTTTGCGGGTGCCGCAGCAGACCTTGCCGCCCAAGCGGCCACGATCCTCGCTTTCGGGTTCCTCTTCGCAGCCACCCTTGGGATCTTCTAGGACCAATAGCTCGTTCATACGCCGCGATAAGGATTGATGATGACGCCAGTACTTATTCTTCCCGGTCTTTTTGGATCAGAGAACACGCACTGGCAAACCGCCTGGTTACAGGATCATCCCGAAAGTCGGCTCGTCGAACAGGACAACTGGGACAACCCGCACCTCATGACATGGCGGGCAAAGCTTGAGGCGACACTTGAAGATGCAGGAGAAGCCTACATCGTTGCTCATAGTTTAGGATGTCTGCTGGCGGCAAGCCTCGCCGGTAGGTCCTCCGTGGCGCGAGTGAGGGGAGCGCTGCTGGTTGCGCCCTGCGACCTGCCGGCGACCGACAGATTGCATCCAGGACGGATTGCTTTCGGTACGATGCCGACGGCCGAGTTGCCGTTTCCGAGCATGGTGATTGGAAGCCTGAACGATCATTACATGTCGCTCGATCGCTTGACGCTCTTTGCTCGCCTCTGGGGCAGCGAGCTGCACAATGTCGGCCTGGCAGGGCACATCAACGTCGCCAGTGGCTATGGCCGCTGGCCGGGTGGCTATCGTATTTTCGAGAAGCTGAAGGCCAGAACGCATCACCTCGACAAGATACCGACGAAAAGGCCGTTACTCGGCAGAGCGTCGTCTTCCGCGTGGTAGGGATTACTGTGCCGGCGCACCGATCGACCGTGCTGTCGAGCGTCAAACCAGCGACAGAGTTACTTGGGATACTGTGAGGGCCAATCAGGCGGGCCCAGGCGCTATCCGCTGCCGTGACCATTTTGGGCACAAGTGCTTGAATGGCGACAAAAAACAGCTACACAATCACCCACCATTGAAAGCCGATATCACCTACCAACAAGGGTCACCGCTCATGAGCCTCCGTATCAACGATATTGCACCTGATTTCACCGCGGACACCACGCAGGGTCCCATCCAGTTCCATGACTGGATCGGCGATGGCTGGGCGGTTCTCTTCTCGCATCCGAAGAACTTCACGCCGGTTTGCACCACCGAGCTTGGCGCGATGGCGGGGTTGGAGCCCGAATTCCGGCAGCGCGACGCCAAGATTATCGGTATTTCCGTGGATCCGGTAGAAAGTCACAGCAAGTGGAAGAGCGACATCAGGACGGCGACAGGCTTTGATGTCGACTACCCGCTGATCGGCGACAATGAGCTGAAGGTTGCCAAGCTCTACGACATGCTGCCGGCCGGAGCCGGTGAAACCTCGGAGGGCCGGACACCCGCCGACAATGCGACCGTCCGCTCGGTCTTCATCATCGGCCCGGACAAGAAGATCAAGTTGATCCTCACCTATCCGATGACGACGGGAAGGAACTTCAACGAGATCCTGCGCGCCATCGATTCCATCCAGCTGACGGCGAAGCATCAGGTTGCAACGCCTGCGAACTGGCAGCAGGGCGAGGACGTGATCATCACGGCGGCCGTCTCGAACGAAGACGCCATAACCCGGTTCGGTTCGTTCGACACGATTCTTCCGTACCTGCGCAAAACCAAGCAGCCGCAGGCGTAATCTTTCGGGTGGGAGCCGGGTACGCCCGGGCGCCCATTCTACGCAGACTGGCTTGAAGCGCTTCACGGCTCTGCCCAAAAATTGAGAGGCGGCGAAATTCGGCGCCTCTTTTGTTGTTCGCCATGTTGTCGTGCCTCGGCACGCATGGCGGCACAAACTCCCACCTGTTTCTCGCGTTTGCTGGACCAATGCGAGTAGGGTAGGGTCGCACACAGCAAGAAGGTCATTGGCGCCGTTTGCCCATTTATTTCCACTTTTACGCGTGATGCCCCTCGCATCTGCTGGGAGGCACGGATACATTGCGTCGTGAGCATAACCGCCGGGCAGGAGAAACGAGCATGAGCAGATTTCGCGCTTTGATGGCAGCCGGAGCGATGTTTGGCCTTTCCGCGCTCGCATCAGCGTGCGCGACCCCCCCGAACTCGATGGGCTCTGCCTCAGGCTATTTGCCTGGGGATTCAATGAATCGAGCTTGCGAGGATGGCTTCAGACCAAGCGACGGGCGCTCGTGCAGCTATTGACGGAGCGCTGTGATTCGATAGCAGCGGATCGCTAATCTCGGCCGTCCGCCTTCTTGATCTCTTGCCAATGCGGATAGTGCTCAGCACACCACCATCGCGTTTCGCCGCTCTTCGACGATGTGTGCCCGAAGCCTCCCCATTTCCTGCATCCCGTGACACAGCAATAGTGGTTTATATGGATGTTGGCGCCAGGCGCATTCGAGTGGTTTTCGATGCTCATCGCGAAGGATTCCCACTATCCCCGTCAGCTTCAGGCGTGTGGCACCTCAGTCTACACTACTTAAATATCAAGTAAAAAAGCATGTATGGCGAGATAGTTGCCCGGCGAGCTGGCGGCCGCAAGTGCGCGTCATTGTTCCACTTCGCCGTGGAAATGTTGCAACTTCTCTTCCCAAAGTCCCCGCTGTTCGCCAAAGATTGCTATTGCCGCAATCGGACCTCCGTAAGAGAAAAAGGGCATTCCGGCGCGTACGCGGTATTGACGTCGTCAGCGTGTTAGTATGGACAAGAACACTACGTCTGGCTCGCAGTACCATCCTCTCAAAACTGAAATTAGTCGCGGAATGATCACAGAAAGAAAGCAAGAAACCAAATCGGTCGAATCAAGCAGCCGTGAAGCGCCAAGCTTCCGCGCGCGTGTCGCCGTTGTCATCCCTTGCTATAATGAAGAGGTCACGATTGGAGCGGTCGTCCGCGATTTTCGCGTGGCACTTCCCGACGCAACGATCTACGTCTTTGATAACAATTCTTCTGACCGGACGATCGCCTGCGCGCGGGAGGCAGGCGCAATTGTCAACACTGTCCGTGAGCAAGGCAAAGGCAATGTCATCAGGCGCATGTTTGCCGATGTGGAAGCGGACGTCTATCTGCTCATTGACGGCGACGGGACATACGATGCGAGCGCCGCACCAATTCTGATTGAGGAAATGTTGGCGCATGGCTTGGACATGGTAGTGGCTAGCCGAACTTCCACAGAGCGGGAGGCATATCGGCCCGGACACAGGTTTGGAAACTGGCTCTTGACCGCTTGCGTAATGATGATTTTTGCACGGTCTTTGACTGATATGCTTTCGGGTTATCGGGTGTTCTCGCGGCGCTTTGTTAAGTCGTTCCCTGCCCACGCCTCCGGCTTTGAGACCGAAACGGAATTGACAGTACACGCTTATGAACTCCGGATGCCAGTATCAGAGATAAAGACCGTCTACCGGTCGCGCCCCCCGGGCTCGTCAAGCAAGCTTAATACATATCGTGATGGACTGCGGATTCTTCTCACAATATTCCGTCTTTTCAAGGCTGAGAAGCCGCTCGTATTCTTTGCAATAGGATTTCTATTCTGCGCTGCTGCCTCGGTGATACTCGCACTTCCTCTTCTGGCAACTTATTTGGAAACAGGCCTTGTTCCTCGCATCCCGACTGCTGTGCTGGCGGCATCACTCATGCTATTCGGTGCGCTGCTCTTAACATGTGGCATCGTATTGAACACCGTTACGAGAGGCCGCATGGAAATAAAGCGCCTTGCCTATCTCGCTGTGCCAGGGCTTTGGCGCTCAGGTACTCATGGCTGAACTGCCTAGACAGATACTGAGCTTCGCTGTCGCGGGCATCGTCGGTTTTGCGGTTGATCTGGGTGTCTTGCTGCTCGCCGTGCACTGCGGCTTAGGGTTCTTTTTGGGCCGATCAATCTCGTTCCTCGCTGCGGTACTCGCAACTTGGCAAATCAACCGGCACTTTACTTTTGAGCGCGGGCCCGATCAGGAAGTTCAAAAGGAGTGGTGGCGGTATTTCGCCACCATGTTACTGGGCGGATTCTTCAACTACGTGGTTTACAGCTTAATCGTCTTGTCATTTCCGAAGCTCTGGTTATTGCCCGCAATTGCGGTAGCCGGCGGCTCTCTCGCTGGCATGAGTTTTAATTTCGTAGGTGCGAAATTGTGGGTATTCAAACCAGATCTGGTACGGTCGCCGAAATGAGGGTGTCAAAAGCTGAGGGGCGAACGGCACTGCTCAATAAACCGCAGGCGCCGTTAGTGGCCGCCATCATCGTTCCGCTATTATTCGGCTTCTACTCGGTGATCCTGGGTGCGGATGCAAACTGGGACCTCTACAACTATCACGTCTATGCGCCGTTCGCGTTGATGAATGGCAAGGTGTCAATCGACCTGGCACCTGCTGGATTTCAGGGATATTTCAATCCGACACTAGACCTCTTCCCATATCTTCTCAACCGAACGCTGCCTCCCGCAATGTCAGGCTTCTTGCAAGGGATGCTGCACGGCATGACTTTCGTCTTGGTTATGGGTATTGCGTCCGTAGTCCTTCCGGAAAGGCCCATTGAGGATCGATACCGTCTGCCGATCCTGCTTGCGCTTTCGGGGTGCCTCACCGCGGTCTTTTTGTCTGAAGTTGGCAATTCCATGGGAGACAACACGACCGCACTCTTCATTCTCGGTTCAGTCTCTATCATCGTTTCAAATTGGTCGACTCTCCGAAGTTGCAACATGGCGGCGGCGATGCTCCTTGTGACCGCTGGCTTGTTGGCTGGCCTCAGCATGGGGCTGAAGCTGACAAATGTCGTCCCTGCGTTTTCGATCTGTGTCGCCTTATTGTTCTGCGGCCGTGGTACCTTGCCCCTGCGATTGTGGTTGTCGATTGGTTTCGGCGTCGCTGCAATAATTGGCTTTGCCATAACGGGTGCCCACTGGATGATACGGTTGGCACAAGAATTCGGTAATCCGCTCTTTCCACAATTCAGCAACGTCTTTCCGCACCCGCTTGTTGCGCCAGTCGGCGTCGCCGACATGCGTTGGCGCCCGCAAGGCCTCCTCGAGACGTTTTTTTGGCCGTTCATTTTCTCCGTAAACCCTCGCAGAGTTGGCGAGCTACCCCTTAGGCAAATCATCTGGCCCATCGTCTATGTGACGTTCTGGATCTGGACGCTGCGAAAGCTCTGGGCTCGCTACCTTGGTGCCGCGACGCCCACCCTTAGACCCGAGGCATCGTTCCTGCTACTCTTCATCGCGACAGCTTATCTGCTGTGGATGCAATTCTTTAGCATCTCCAGATACATGGTGTCGTTTGAAGTCCTTTTGCCGCTCGCGTTGTTCATCCTTCTGACGCAGCTGCGTCCCTATACATATGCCCGTCGCACAGCCAAATGGTTGTTGGTCGCCGCGGCCGCGGTTGTTCTGACGGCCGGAGCTCGTACCTGGGGCCATGAGGGATGGGGAGACCCGCTATACCACGCAGAAGCCCCAGCGCTGCCTGATCCCACTCGCGCGACCGTTCTCCTGGCAAGCGCCCAAAAACCGCTGGGTTGGCTGGTCAGTCTTTTTCACCCTGAGATCGCCTTTGTCGGCCTGGCGACCGCTTTTCCCGCGACTCCAGCCTACAACGAAAAGGCCCAGGAGATTGCACGGGGACGCGGCGGCCCGATCTTTGTAATCACGGACGGTGAAGATAACACCCGTGCCTCCGATATGGCCTTTTACGATGACCTTGCACGTCGGACAAAGTTGACTGCGAGCCCAAAGGGCTGCGGCTTTCTCCGGTCCATCGTCTCGCAGTTGCGCCTGCGGGCAGATGTTGTCGGCTCGGAGGCCGACGATGCCGCGTGCCGCCTTGACGTGCCGCAATCGAGGAAGGTCGATGTGAGCGCCTCGGAGCGGGCACGTCGCGAGCAGGCTGGTCAGATCGTTGCGCAGGCAGGATTCACCCTGGATCCCGAGAGTTGCACCGTGTTCACGGCGGGGATCGGCAGCGGTTCGCATCGATACCAGTTGTGCAGGGCGACGATACCCTGATCTCCGGCTCGTCTCTCGGAGTTGGTTAACTGTGATTCTCTCTTGGTCGACCAGCGGCCAACGGAGCTGTGTTGATCCCTTGGCGAAAATCACTGCAAATATTATCAATTGTTGCCCGGATCGTGATTGAACGTGCGTTGAAGCACGCCTAACCGCCCCACTCACACCGTGCCCGCCATCGGATCTTTGAGCTCAACGCGAAAAGTGTTGCTGCAAAAGCGGAGCGCGGTCCTGCGAGGGACGCTCTTCATATCGGAAACTACCCCCCCAACTGGTCCTCTTCCTCAGTGTCGCGAACTGGGGCCGCAGGTGGGCTCGCCCGATGAATATTGGAGCGGTAGATTGTCCCCCACATAATTCACCATGCGAGGAGACACAAATGAGCAAATTTCGGACTCTCGTAGTGGCCGGCGTGTTGATCGGGCTGGCCGCGCTATCTTCGGCTTGTACGACCCAGCAAAATTCAAATCGCGCTGATTTCCAATACCAACCACGGCATTCCGTGAATCCCGCCTGCAACCATGGCTTCAGACCGACCAACGCGCTCTCCTGCGCCTACTGACGAGCGAGTACTCGGCTTTTGTTCCTGCCGATTACCAAAAGGAGTCCCGTATGCGTGGCCGGAGTTGGAGATCCGCTGGCCCACTTGTCCATTGCCATCGCCTTAGCACAAGTTTGTCTCTCGTCGACTTCGGGATGGCGGCGTCGGTCACTGCTGAGAGATGAAGGGCGGGCTTTTGCCGAACCAGCACTTCAACTCCAACGCAAACGTCGCGCTGGCTGTCACAAGGGGCGAGTATCGCTATCCAATCAGCAGCCATCATTGGCTTGTGTGCCGCCGGTGTCTCAGCGGCCATTCTCAGGTGCGGCAAGGAGATGGTATGAAAAACGCAATTAAATCAATATGATTGGCGGAAGAGGTGGGATTCGAACCCACGGTACGGTTTCCCGCACGCCGGTTTTCAAGACCGGTTCCTTAAACCACTCGGACACTCTTCCATGCAGTCGATTGAATGCCGTTTTTGAAACCGGCGCTTCCGCTGCGTCGCCTGTCGCGGTCAACGCAGGCATGGAGCGTTTAAAGCCGTTCGCTGACAGCGTCAACTGGTTCTAACGGCGTAGAGTTCGTAATGGAAGGAGCTTTGCGCCTGGTGCGTCAGCCGTGAAGCGCGCATTGTCCGGAGTCTTAAATTAGTGAGTTATTAACCATATTAATTAGAATTATTCCTAGCTTGGCGAAATGCTTCGCAAAATTGCCATGAAAGCCGCATGATTAAAGTCTCGTTAGGTTGGTGGGATTAGGGGTGTCTGACCCAGATCGGGGCAGATTTCTTAACCATAACGGTCTTGAGCGGCGTGGGACATATGAGACGAGAGTGCGGGGCGGCGTCATTCGCAACAGGAATGCGATGGGTTGGGCTATCGCTGATCTGTGCGACGGTTACGGCTTGTGGCACCGCGCCGACACCGACAAAACGCACGCACGGCAAGGAATATTTTTCCGAGAAGGAATACGGCGTAAAGGCCAGTCCGCGCGTTGCCACCGGGAACAATATCCCGAAGGGCGGCGGCCGGTACATGGTCGGAGACCCCTATGTCGTGAAGGGCAAGTGGTATTATCCGAAGGAAGATTTCGCCTATAACAAGGTCGGCATCGCGTCCTGGTACGGCTCGGCCTTCCATGGTCGCCTTACGGCAAACGGTGAAGTCTACGACCAGATGCACCTTTCCGCCGCACATCCGACATTTCCCTTGCCGAGCTATGCGCGCGTGACGAACACGGAAAACGGTGCGTCCGTCATCGTGCGTGTCAACGACCGTGGTCCGTATCACGAAGGGCGTATTATCGACCTGTCCAATAAGACCGCTGATATGCTCGATCTGCAGCATAGTGGTACCGGAAACGTCCGCGTTCAGTATGTTGGTCGTGCCCGCATGGATGGCCACGACATGCCTTATCTGATGGCCTCCTATGTGCCGAAGGGCAGCCGCATTCCAGGGATCAATCCCGGCGGCGGACAGATCGCCAGTGGCGTCATGGTCGCCTCCAACAGCAAGCGCATAACGGCAGATCAGCTGCAAGGCTTTGGCGGTTTCACGCCCGATCCAGAAAATGTGCCCGTGCCGGTCTCGGCGACGTCTTATGCCGGCTCGACCCCCAGTGCCCGCAACGCTGCGCCTATTCCGACGCCAATGCCGTCGCCGTCTTTCGGTGGCGTCGCTCCCTTGGCGGAGCCAGGGGCCGGGCCGATGGTTGTCCTGCCGGAGTTTGGACCCTTCCCATACGAGCGTCCCAACGGCGGCTCGCTGGGTTCTCTCGCAATGGGGTATCAGGACGTGGGCGTAAAGACCGTGACCGTCGAGCTCGCCTTCGATGCGGTGATGGTTCGCAACGATGGGCTGACGCCGGATTCCATCCTTGCATCCTTCAAGCGGCAGAAGCCGACGGCCGTATCCGGTAAGTGACAGACGCCGTTGCGTTGCGGTCGGTCCGCCATTAGCATCTTCAAAGTCGCCCGAGCTATGGGGTTTTCGGTGTTGAAGCGTCTTGCTCGCCTCTGTGTTTGTATCCTGCCTTTTGCAACAGCCGCCGTTGCCGCAAGCGGTGACACCAACGCATCCTTTGTCACCAAGGCTGCGCAAGCCTATATGATCGAAGGATCCACCGGCACGGTGCTTCTTGCCAAGAACGAGAACCAGACTTTCTCGCCGGCGTCGCTGGCGAAGCTGATGACGATGGATCTCGTCTTTGACGCGCTCGCGCAGAACCAGATCACCCTCGATACGCAATATCCCGTTTCCGAGTATGCTTGGCGAACCGGGGGTGCGCCATCGCGCACGGCAACGATGTTTGCTGCCCTCAAATCGAATGTCCGCGTCGAGGATCTGGTCAAGGGCATCGCCATTCAGGGCGCTAACGACAGCTGCATCATTCTCGCTGAAGGAATGAGTGGCGGCGAACCTGCCTTTGCCGCCGCCATGACCCGGCGGGCTAAGACCCTCGGCATGGAGCGGTCCATCTTCGGCAATTCGACCGGACTGCCCGATGGCAAGAGCAAGACGACCGCGCTCGACATGGTGACACTGGCTGCGGAATTACAGAAGTCCTATCCGAACCTCTATCCCTATTTCGCTCAGCCGGATTTTGAGTGGAACAGGATTTTTCAGCGCAACCGCAATCCCTTGCTTGGTTTCGGCATGGGGGTTGATGGTCTGGCGACCGGCTTTGCCGAGGGCGAGGGGTATTCGATCGTCGCCTCGGCAGAGCGCGACGGCAGGAGGTTGTTCATGGCCCTTGGCGGCATCGCCTCCGACAAGGAACGCACGGAGGAAGCGAAGCGGGTGCTCGAGTGGGGGCTGACCGCATTCGAAAGCCGCCAGATTTTTGCCGATGCGGAGATAATTGGCCAGGCAAGCGTTTATGGAGGAACGTCGCGTAGCGTCGACCTCGTCGCAAAGGCTCCTGTGAGTGTCTATATACCAATCAACAATCCCGAGCGGTTGTCGGCGCGCATCGTTTACCGCTGGCCTTTGATGGCGCCGGTGGAGGCCGGGCACGAAATCGGGACGCTTCGCATCTCAGCGGGGGCCCGCCTGCTGCGTGAGGTGCCGCTCTATACGAAAGAGACAGTGGCAGTGGGCTCTTTGAGCAGCCGCGCCGTCGATGCTCTCATGGAACTCGCCGAAACGCTGCTGTTCTCTTGGCTGTGGGACAAGCCCGAACCCACGTGATCGCCATATTCGCCCTTCAGGGTGGGAGTTATTGTCGTCGGGCGGTTCCGTTTTTCGCTGCCTTTCGCTAGATGTACGGCAGTGGTGCGGACGAGCGCCGTAATGCAGGAAGTAGTCATTGCCATCCAGTCGTGGATTGTTCGTAACGTTTGAGGGCGGGGAGGGCGCGGGAAAATCGACCCAAATCCGTCGCCTTGCCGAGGCTCTGCGTGCTCGCGGCCATGACGTGCTGCTGACGCGGGAACCGGGCGGCTCGCCCGGTGCGGAGGCCGTACGTCATGTGCTTTTGTCGGGTGCAGCGGAAGCGTTCGGAACGCGCATGGAAGCGATCCTTTTTGCAGCTGCGCGCAATGATCACGTTGAGGAAATCATCCGACCCGCGCTTGCGGGCGGAAAGGTCGTCCTTTGCGATCGTTTCATGGATTCTTCCCGCGTCTACCAAGGCGTGACCGGCAATCTGGAGTCGGAATTCATCGAGGCGCTGCAGCGCGTGGCGGTGAATGGGATCGTGCCGGATTGCACGCTTGTTCTCGATCTGCCGGCCCAGGCCGGCTTGGAGCGTGCCCGCAGGCGGGGGGTGGCGATCGACCTAAGCCCGGATCGTTTCGAGAAGGAAGAGCTCGAGACCCACGAGAAGCGCCGGGAAGCCTTTCTCGATATAGCCGCCCGCGAGCCAGGCCGTTGCAGCGTGATCGACGCAATGCAGACTGAAGAGGCCATCGCGGCAGAGATTCTGGAGATCGTCTGGCAGGGTCTGCAGCACCCGGCGGCGGCGAAGGTGACGGAAGCAGCGCATGAGTGATGAACGGCCGGGATTGCTCGACGGCGCCATTTGGCCAGCCGAGAACATGAAGCTATTTGGTCACGAGAACGCCGAGGAGTTCCTTGCGCAATCGTACCGCTCGGGTAAGGGCCACCACGCGGTTCTAATCGAGGGGCCGCCGGGCATCGGCAAGGCAACTCTGGCGTTCCGGTTTGCAAATCATGTCCTAACGCATCCCGATCCTGCGCGTGCGCCGGAGTTGTTGGCGGATCCTGATCCCGCTTCACCGGTTAGCCGCCAGATCGTCTCCGGCGCGTCGCACAATCTGCTTTACCTGGCGCGTCCCGTTGATGAGAAGACGGGGAAGGTCAAGTCCGCGATCACTGTCGATGAGGTGAGGCGGGCAGGGCGCTTCTTTTCACAGACATCTGGCACCGGTAATTGGCGGATCGTCATCATCGATCCCGCGGATGACATGAACCGCAATGCCGCGAATGCGATCCTAAAAATTCTTGAGGAGCCGCCGAAGCGGGCCCTGTTCCTACTGATCTCGCATGCGCCCGGCAAACTGCTACCAACGATTCGTTCGCGCTGCCTGCCGCTGAAGCTTGCGCCGCTTGAAGACGGCGCCCTCGGCGCGGCGCTTGCACATCTTGGCATCGAGGCCGGCGACCCTGATCTGCTTGCCGCCGCGAACGGCAGCGTCGGCGAGGCGCTGAAGTTGGTGAACTACGGCGGCGGCGAGATTGTCGAAGCCTACAACGAGGTTCTGCGAGCGCAAGGGGCATCCGCGCGCAGGGCGATGCATCGGCTGGCGGATGCCCTTTCCGGCAGGGACAGCGACACAATTTTTGAGTTCTTCACGGGTCACGTCGGCGAGGATCTGATGCGCAGGGCGCGGGCGGCTGCCGTTGCGGGGCAAGTTGCTGCGGCCGAGCGGCTCGCCCGCCTGCATTCCGACATAAGCGAGCGGCTGACGGTTTCGGATGATTACAACTTGGATCGGAAGCAGACGATCCTCAGCATCCTCGGAGACATCAAGCAGCCTGGTCCTTGATCAGGTCGCCAGCAGCTTCCAGGCGACGACGCAGAGTGTCAGCGCGAGGACGACGCGGATCGTTCGTTCATGAAGCTTTGGTGCGATCAGGCTGCCGGCAATGATGCCCGGTATCGAGCCAACCAGAAGCGCAAATAGCATTCCCCAGTTGATCTCACCGATCATCCAATAGCCCATGCCACCAATCAGCGTCAGCGGGACGGCGTGGACGATATCCGAGCCGACGATTTCTCGGACATCAAGTCGCGGGTAGAGCACCAGCAGGACAGTCACGCCCAGGGCGCCGGCACCAACCGATGTCAGGGTCACCAGGATGCCAAGAGCCAGGCCGAGCACCGTTGTCCAGATGGCAACCGTAACCGGCTTAGGTGGAGAGCGCTCTCCGATTGCGCGTAAGGCGAAAGCCAGGACCTGCTTGCGAAAAACCAGCATCAACGCCGTCATGACAAGCAGCCACCCAAGTGCCGTCGTGATTGTGTGTGCGACTTCCACGCTCTTGCGGTCGACACCCGCCATCAGCCAAAGCATCAATAGGGCAGCTGGAACGCTGCCAGCGGCAAGACAGCCGACGATACGCCAGTTTATCCTACCGTGCATGCCGTGCACCGCCGTGCCTGCCGTCTTGGTGACTGCCGCGTAAAGCAGGTCGGTGCCAACGGCCGTGGCCGGATGAACACCAAAGACCAGCACCAGCAGTGGCGTCATCAGCGATCCGCCGCCAACGCCGGTGATGCCGACAAGCGCGCCGACGAGTAGCCCCGAGAGGGAGTAGAGAGGGTCGAAGCTCGAAAAGTCAGTCAAACAGGCGACCTCGGTCCTGCACGCGAATGCTGTTGCCAAGTGCTGGAGATGTCACGTCGCCGATGCCCCGCCTTTTGAGTTTTCTTTGGGTAGAATGCGCCTAAAATCGAGTCAAGTGCAGCACACAGTCATCGGCAAATCGCCGATGCTTTCGAAACTTGGTGTTTCGCTTCGCCATGACATGCGCTAAGAGCGGCTAACAAATTTTATAGAGTAAGCCGGACAAGAATGGCCGCCATGACAGACAAGACACCCTTTTACATCACCACCGCGATTTCCTATCCGAACGGCAAGCCGCATATTGGCCATGCCTACGAATTGATCGCGACGGATGCGATGGCGCGCTACCAGCGCTTTGATGGCAAGGATGTGTTCTTTCTGACCGGCACCGACGAGCATGGCCAGAAGATGCAGCAGACGGCTCGCGCGGAAGGCATTTCGCCGCAGGAGCTTGCGGACCGCAACTCCGGCGAATTCCAGGCGATGGCGAAGCTGCTCAATGCGTCGAATGACGATTTCATTCGCACGACACAGGAGCGTCACCACGAGACGTCCAGAAACATCTGGAACCTGATGGCCGATAACGGCGATATCTACAAGGATTCCTACGCCGGCTGGTACTCGGTGCGCGATGAAGCCTATTATCAGGAAAACGAAACCGAGCTGCGCGCCGACGGCGTGCGCTACGGCCCGCAGGGCACGCCGGTCGAATGGGTGGAAGAGGCCAGCTACTTCTTCAAGCTTTCCGAATATCAGGAAAAGCTGCTCGCGCACTATGAAGCCAACCCGGACTTCATCGGCCCGGCCGAGCGTCGCAACGAAGTGATCTCGTTCGTGAAGTCGGGGCTCAAGGATCTGTCGATCTCGCGGACGACGTTCGATTGGGGCATCAAGGTCCCGAATGACCCGTCCCACGTCATGTACGTCTGGGTCGACGCCCTGACCAACTACATCACCGCGACCGGCTATATCGAAGACAAGAATGGTCCCCGCGCCAAGTACTGGCCGGCAGATGTTCACATCATCGGCAAGGACATCATTCGCTTCCATGCGGTCTACTGGCCGGCCTTTCTGATGTCCGCCAAGCTGCCGCTTCCCAAGCGCGTCTTTGCGCACGGCTTCCTGCTCAACAAGGGCGAGAAAATGTCGAAGTCGCTCGGCAACGTTGTCGACCCGGTCAACCTTGTGAACCACTTCGGCCTGGATCAGGTGCGCTATTTCTTCCTTCGCGAAGTTTCGTTCGGCCAGGACGGCAGCCACAGCGAAGAAGCGATCGGCACCCGCATCAACTCCGATCTTGCCAACGGCATAGGAAATCTTGCCAGCCGCTCGCTGTCGATGATCGTCAAGAATTGCGGCGGCATGATCCCGGAATGCGGTCCGCTGACGGATGAAGACAAGGCCATGCTGGCTCAGGCCGACGCGCTGCATGCTTCGACGCGCGACGATATGGGCAAGCAGCTCATTCATCGTGCGCTGGCCTCGATCATCGCGGTCGTTTCCGAAACGGATCGCTATTTCGCCGGTCAGGAGCCCTGGGCGCTGAAGAAGACTGATCCGGCGCGCATGGGCACCGTGCTCTATGTCACGGCCGAGGTCGTCCGCCAGATCGCGATCTTGCTTCAGCCTTTCGTGCCGGAATCGGCCGGCAAGCTGCTCGATCTTGTTGCGGCACCTGCCGGAAAACGCGACTTCGCCGCACTCGGCGAGAGTGGTCGACTTATCACCGGCACGCCTCTCGAAGCGCCGAAGCCGGTCTTCCCGCGCTACGTTGCGCCGGAAGCGTGAGGACGTCATGCTGATCGATACGCATTGTCATCTGGATTTCGCCGACTTCGGAGAGGAGCGCGACGAGATCGTCAGGCGCGCCCACGATGCCGGCGTCAAACAGATGGTGACGATCTCAACGCGCGTGCGCAAGCTCGACGGTCTGCTGGCGATCACCGAGAGATATCCGTCGGTCTTCTGCTCCGTTGGTACCCATCCGAACAATGCCGGCGACGAGCTCGATATCCTGACGGACGACCTCGTCCGACTGGCCAACGCACATGAGAAGATCGTTGCGATTGGTGAAGCCGGTCTGGATTACTTCTACGATACGCAGAAGCCGGAAGACCAACAGACCGGATTGCGGCGCCATATTGCGGCATCGCGTCAGACACAGCTGCCGCTGGTGATTCACAGCCGCAGCGCCGACGATGACATGGCGGCTATTCTGACCGAGGAAACGGGGAAGGGGGCATTCCCCTTCATTCTCCATTGCTTCTCGTCGGGCCCAGGGCTCGCGAAGGTCGGGGTCGAACTGGGCGGCTACGTCTCCTTTTCGGGCATCCTGACTTTCCCGAAATCTGAGGAGCTTCGAGACATCGCCAAGTCCATCCCGCATGACCGCCTGTTGGTCGAGACCGACGCGCCGTACCTTGCGCCGAAGCGTTGGCGCGGCAAGCGCAACGAGCCATCCTACGTCGTGAATACGGCTGAGGTTCTGGCCGAGACGCTCGGTCTCAGCTATGCCGAGATGGCTCGGATCACCACCGAAAACGCATTCCGCATTTTCTCGAAGATGCCAAGGATCTGACAGCGTGGGTTACAGACGACGTTTCACCATTCTCGGCTGTTCGTCGTCGCCTGGCGTACCGCGCATCACTGGCGATTGGGGTGCCTGCGATCCCGCCAATCCGAAGAACCGCCGCACCCGTGCAGCCTTCATGGTGCAGCAATTCGACGACAATGGCGGTGTCACGACACTCATTGTCGACACGGGGCCGGATTTTCGCGAGCAGATGATTGCCGCGCGTGTCACGCAAATCGACGCAGTCCTTTATACACACGCTCATGCCGACCATATTCACGGTATCGACGATCTGCGCGGCTATTTCTACGGTGGCCAACAGCGGGTTCCGATCCACGCGACGCCGGATACGATGGATCGCATTCGGCAAGGTTTCGGCTATTGCATCGAGACGCCGCCAGGTAGCAACTATCCGCCAATCGTTGAGACGAAAATTATCGAAAACCTCGATTCTCCGCTGCGCATCAGCGGCGCCGGCGGAACCATTTCCATCTGGCCACACCTCCAGCAACACGGCGATATTCACTCACTCGGCATTCGGGTTGGTGACGTGGCTTATTGCAGTGATATCAGTGATTTTCCGCCGGAAACTGTCGAAAAGCTTCAACATCTCGATGTTCTCATCATCGATGCCTTGCAATACCGATATCATCCCAGCCATCTGTCGCTCGAGCAGTCGCTGGATTGGATCGATCGCCTGAAACCGAAGCGTGCGATCCTGACCCACATGCATACGCCGCTCGACTACGACACTGTGATGGCCGAGACGCCGGACCATGTCGTTCCGGCTTACGACCAGATGAACTTTGATATCGAATTGGCGGATATCGAAGGCCTCTGACTTCACCATCGGCACGTTTGAACTGTGTTCCACCGCATTAATACCGTCGCGTGTTTGCAGCGAACTAAGCTTTCAATGCGTCTTAGGATACAGTGATGACCTGAAGGAAAAGAAACTTCACAGCTTCCGCCGGTGACAGTGTGTGTGTGTGTCAGAGGCGATCGATGTCTTTCCAAGTTGGATATACCAGATAGTTCCATAACCTATCTTATCTGATTTATGGATGTGGCCGGGGTGGGTTCTAGAATGAAGTGCGACTTGCTAATGATCCCAATGGGTTATCAATTGCAAGGACGATGCAATGAAACGCACCTACTCTCAGATTGGA
>NZ_JACHZA010000010.1:0-183794 GCF_014193305.1 Rhizobium sp. BK181 | reverse complement strand
TCCGCAGTTCTACTTCCGCACGACGGACGTGACCGGCATCGTGACGCTTCCGGAAGGCACGGAAATGGTTATGCCTGGCGACAACGTCACGGTTGCCGTCGAGCTGATCGTTCCGATCGCGATGGAAGAAAAGCTGCGCTTCGCGATCCGCGAAGGCGGTCGTACCGTCGGCGCCGGCATCGTCGCCTCGATCGTCGAGTAATCTTCGCAGCGGCCACCTCAACCGGGTGGCCGCTTCGATGACAATATTATGAAGCAAGTGGCTTTGGCCGCTTGCTTATTACAAGAAAATGTTGCACATGGCGCGCGAGCGCTATTTGCGCCCTGCTTCGCTCGTTGAAGCGGGTGACTACAGCAAACAATAAGGTGGGCTGAAAGGCCTGAAGACTGGATAGGGGCACGGTAACCCGGAGCCTCTCTCGATCTTTGAAACCGGTGGTCCGCCTTAGGAATAAGAACAGCCTGTGCCTACCCGAAGGGCGCGCAGGATAACAAACACAAGGATAACGTCGAATGAACGGCCAAAATATCCGCATTCGCCTGAAGGCGTTCGATCACCGCATTCTCGACGCTTCGACGCGCGAGATCGTGTCGACGGCGAAGCGCACCGGCGCCAGCGTCCGGGGCCCCGTTCCGCTTCCGACTCGCATCGAGAAGTTTACGGTCAACCGGTCCCCACACATCGACAAGAAGAGCCGCGAGCAGTTCGAGATGCGCACGCATAAGCGCCTCCTCGACATCGTAGATCCGACCCCGCAGACGGTAGACGCGCTGATGAAGCTCGATCTCGCCGCCGGTGTCGATGTTGAGATCAAGCTCTGAGCCTTGCTCGAGCGGATTTGGAAGGATTGAACCGATGCGTTCAGGTGTGATTGCACAGAAGGTGGGCATGACCCGCGTCTACAACGACGCTGGCGAACATGTCCCGGTAACAGTACTGCGTCTGGATGGCTGCCAGGTTGTGGCCCAGCGCACTGTCGAAAAGAACGGCTACGCCGCAGTCCAGCTCGGTGCTGGCACGGTAAAGGTCAAGAATACGTCGAAGGCAATGCGTGGTAACTTTGCTGTTGCCAACGTTGAGCCGAAGGCCAAGCTGACGGAATTCCGCGTCACGGAAGACAATCTCCTCGAGGTTGGCACCGAGCTTAAGGCTGGTCACTTCGCCGCTGGTCAGCTCGTCGATGTGACGGGTACGACGATCGGTAAGGGCTTTGCCGGCGTTATGAAGCGTCACAATTTTGCCGGTGGCCGCGCCACTCACGGTAACTCGGTTTCGCACCGCTCGCACGGTTCTACCGGTCAGCGCCAGGACCCGGGCAGGGTTTTCAAGAACAAGAAGATGGCTGGTCACATGGGCCAGACGCGCGTAACGACTCAGAACCTTGAAGTGGTTTCGACCGACGAAGATCGTGGTCTGATCCTGATCAAGGGTGCAGTACCCGGTTCCAAGGGTGCCTGGATCATCGTGCGCGATGCCGTCAAGTCGGCAGCGAAGTAAGGGAGCCGGACCAATGGAATTCAACGTCAAGACCCTCGAGGGAAAAGACGCAGGGAAGGTTTCTCTTTCTGACGCGATTTTCGGCCTTGAGCCCCGCGAAGACATTCTCGCCCGCGTTATTCGCTGGCAGCTTGCCAAGAAGCAGCAGGGCACGCACCAGGCAAAGGGCCGCGCGGACGTTTCGCGCACCGGCGCCAAGATGTACAAGCAGAAGGGTACGGGCCGCGCTCGTCACCATTCGGCTCGCGCTCCGCAGTTCCGCGGCGGTGGTAAGGCTCACGGCCCGGTCGCTCGCAGCCACGAACACGACCTTCCGAAGAAGGTTCGCGCTCTCGGTCTGCGTCACGCCCTCTCGGCCAAGCTGAAGTCCGACGATGTCATTATCATCGACAGCCTGGTTGCTGCAGAAGCAAAGACCAAGGCACTGGCATCGACTTTCGAGACGCTCGGCCTGACCAACGCGCTCTTCATCGGCGGCGCTGAACTTGATGGCAACTTCAAGCTCGCAGCACAGAACATCCCGAACATCGATGTTCTGCCGATCCAGGGCATCAACGTTTATGACATCGTGCGCCGCGGCAAGCTCGTGCTTTCCAAGGCTGCCGTTGAAGCTCTAGAGGAGCGTTTCAAGTGACCGACCTTCGCCACTATGATGTGATCGTCTCGCCGGCGATCACCGAAAAGTCCACGCTGGTATCGGAAAACAACCAGGTTGTTTTCAATGTCGCCAAGAAGGCGTCGAAGCCGGAAATCAAGGCTGCAGTCGAGGCGCTCTTCGGCGTCAAGGTCACGGCCGTCAACACGCTGCTCCGCAAGGGCAAGACCAAGCGTTTTAAGGGTTTTGTCGGCAAGCAGCAGGACGTGAAGAAGGCTGTCGTGACGCTGGCTGAAGGCCAGACGATCGACGTCTCCACCGGTCTCTGAGGAATTAAACAATGGCATTGAAAACATTCAATCCTACGACCCCGAGCCAGCGTCAGCTGGTCATCGTCGACCGTTCCGGCCTCTATAAGGGCAAGCCGGTCAAGGCGCTGACGGAAGGTCTGACCAAGAGCGGCGGTCGTAACAACCTCGGCCGTATCACTGCCCGCTTCATCGGCGGCGGTCACAAGCGTACCTATCGTCTGATCGACTTCAAGCGTCGCAAGTTCGACGTCGAAGGCACGGTCGAGCGTATCGAATACGATCCGAACCGCACCGCGTTCATCGCGCTCGTATCCTACGCCGACGGCGAACAGGCCTACATCCTCGCTCCGCAGCGCCTTGCTGCCGGCGACAAGGTCATCTCCTCGGAGAAGGCTGTCGACGTGAAGCCCGGCAACACCATGCCGCTGCAGTACATCCCGGTCGGCTCCATCATCCACAACGTGGAAATGAAGCCGGGCAAGGGTGGTCAGATCGCACGTTCGGCTGGCGGTTACGCACAGCTCGTCGGTCGCGACGCGGGTCTGGCGATCCTTCGCCTGAACTCCGGCGAACAGCGCCTCGTTCCTGGCTCCTGCCTTGCTTCGATCGGTGCGGTTTCGAACCCTGACCATGCCAACATCAACGACGGCAAGGCCGGTCGTACGGTTTGGCGCGGCAAGCGTCCGCATAACCGCGGTGTTGTCATGAACCCTGTTGACCATCCGCACGGCGGTGGTGAAGGCCGTACCTCTGGTGGTCGTCACCCGGTTACTCCGTGGGGCAAGCCGACCAAGGGCAAGCGCACGCGGTCGAACAAGTCGACCGATAAGATGATCATGCGCTCGCGTCATCAGCGTAAGAAGTAAGAGAGGAAGTCTCCAATGGCTCGTTCAGTATGGAAAGGTCCGTTCGTTGACGGCTATCTTCTCAAGAAGGCTGAGAAGGTTCGTGAAGGCGGACGTGCAGAAGTAATCAAGATCTGGAGCCGTCGCTCCACGATCCTGCCGCAATTCGTCGGTCTCACCTTCGGCGTCTACAACGGCAGCAAGCATGTTCCGGTCAGCGTCAATGAAGACATGGTCGGTCACAAATTCGGTGAATTCTCTCCGACCCGGACCTACTACGGTCACGGTGCGGACAAGAAGGCAAAGAGGAAGTAACAATGGGCAAGGCAAAAGCCGAACGCCGGCTGAAGGACAACGAGGCGCAAGCAGTCGCCCGCACGCTCCGCGTCAGCCCACAGAAGCTCAACCTCGTTGCCGCGGTTATCCGTGGCAAGAAGGTCGATCGTGCACTCGCTGAGCTGGAATTCTCCCGCAAGCGCATCGCAGGCGCCGTCAAGAAGACGCTCGAATCTGCGATCGCCAACGCCGAGAACAACCACGACCTCGACGTCGATTCCCTGGTCGTCGCCGAAGCCTATGTCGGCAAGTCGATCGTCATGAAGCGTTTCCACGCTCGTGGCCGCGGCCGCGCTTCTCGCATCGAGAGGCCGTTTGCGCACCTGACGATCGTTGTCCGCGAAGTGCAGGCACAAGAGGAGGCCGCATAATGGGTCAGAAAATTAATCCAATCGGTTTCCGTCTTGGCATCAACCGTACCTGGGATAGCCGCTGGTTCGCGGACAATGCCGAGTACGGTCAGCTGCTGCACGAAGACCTGAAGATGCGCAAGTTCGTCATGAGCGAACTGAAGCAGGCTGGTATCGCCAAGGTGGTCATCGAGCGTCCGCACAAGAAGTGCCGCGTTACGATCCACTCGGCTCGTCCGGGCCTGATCATCGGCAAGAAGGGCGCAGACATCGACAAGCTCCGCAAGAAGCTGTCGGAGATGACGAATTCCGAGACGCACCTCAACATTGTTGAAGTTCGCAAGCCGGAAGTCGACGCTACGCTCGTCGCACAGTCGATCGCTCAGCAGCTTGAGCGTCGTGTTGCTTTCCGTCGCGCCATGAAGCGTGCCGTTCAGTCTGCAATGCGTCTTGGCGCCGAAGGCATCAAGATCACCTGCGCAGGCCGTCTCGGCGGTGCTGAAATCGCTCGTACGGAATGGTACCGCGAAGGTCGCGTTCCGCTGCACACGCTGCGCGCTGACATCGACTACGGCACAGCTGAAGCGGAAACCGCTTTTGGCATCTGCGGCATCAAGGTTTGGATCTTCAAGGGCGAAATCCTTGAGCACGATCCGATGGCCTCCGAGCGCCGCGCACTCGAGGGTGACGCTCAGGGTCCGGCAAGCCGTGATCGCGATCGTCGCCGCGACAACGCTTAATAGCGTTGGTGGCAGATAAGTTCGGAGAATAAGAAAATGTTGCAGCCAAAGCGTACCAAGTACCGCAAGCAATTCAAGGGCCGCATCAAGGGCGTCGCCAAGGGTGGTTCTGACCTGGCCTTCGGTGAATTCGGCCTTAAGGCTCAAGAGCCGAACCGCGTCAATGCACGCGAGATCGAAGCGGCCCGCCGCGCGATCACGCGCTACATGAAGCGCGCCGGCCGTGTATGGATCCGCGTGTTCCCGGATGTTCCGGTAACCGCAAAGCCGACCGAAGTCCGTATGGGTAAGGGCAAGGGCTCTGTCGAATACTGGGCATGCAAGGTCAAGCCAGGCCGTATGATGTTCGAAATCGACGGCGTCAGCGAAGAAATCGCTCGTGAAGCGCTTCGCCTCGGCTCTGCCAAGCTCTCGGTCAAGACGCGCTTCGTTCAGCGCATTGCAGAGTAAGGAGCAAGGCAGATGAAAGCCGAAGAAGTACGCGGCCTCACGGCCGACCAGCTCAAGGACAAGCTCGCCGACCTGAAGAAGGAGCAGTTCAACCTGCGCTTCCAGAAGGCAACCGGTCAGCTGGAAAAGTCCTCGCGCATCAACGAAGTCCGCAAGGACATCGCCCGCGTGAAAACCATTGCCCGCCAGAAGGCGGCAGAAGCAAAGGCGTAAAGGAAAACATCATGCCGAAGCGCATTCTGCAGGGCGTTGTCGTTGGCGACAAGAACGAGAAGACTGTCGTAGTTCGCGTTGAGCGTCGTTTCGCTCACCCGCTGCTCCAGAAGACCGTTCGTCGTTCCAAGAAGTACAAGGCCCACGACGAAAACAATCAGTACAAGATCGGCGATACCGTATCCATCGAGGAATGCGCGCCGATCTCCAAGGACAAGCGTTGGACGGTCGTTTCCGCCCAGGCCAAGTAAGATTTTTGCGCGAGGCCTTGCGTCTCGCGGAAATATCTGTATGAAGCAGCGTCAGAACGCTCGTTCGTCGAGCGTTCTTTTGCTTTGAGCGCACGGAAGGTCCCATTGGGGAAACCACCCTGGCACGATCGATCCCGCGCTATTCAAGCTATGCCGTGTTTTCGCCTGCCCTCGTGGCAAGCGGCCGGCTGACAATTTTCATAAGCCGGGGAAGGGGGCTTCTAGCCCAACCATTCCGGTAAACCAAAAAGGCGACCTGATATGATTCAGATGCAAACAAACCTCGACGTGGCGGATAATTCCGGCGCACGTCGTGTCATGTGCATCAAGGTGCTGGGCGGCTCGAAGCGCAAGTATGCCGGGATCGGCGACGTTATCGTCGTTTCGATCAAGGAAGCGATCCCGCGCGGCCGCGTGAAGAAGGGTGACGTGATGAAGGCGGTGGTCGTTCGTACCGCCAAGGAAATCCGTCGCGTTGATGGTTCCATCATCCGCTTCGACACGAATGCAGCAGTCCTCATCGACAACAAGAAAGAGCCGATCGGCACCCGTATCTTCGGACCGGTTCCGCGCGAACTTCGCGCCAAGAACCACATGAAGATCATCTCGCTGGCTCCCGAAGTACTGTAAGGAGCGCGAACGATGCAAAAGATTCGTAAGGGCGACAAGGTCGTCATGCTCGCAGGCAAGGACAAGGGCCGCACTGGCGAAGTCCTCCAGGTTCTGCCCAAGGAAGATCGTGCCGTTGTTCGTGGCATCAACGTCGTAAAGCGCCATCAGCGCCAGACGCAGAGCCAGGAAGCCGGCATCATCAGCAAGGAAGCTGCTGTTCACCTGTCCAACGTTGCGATCGTCGACAAGGACGGCAAGCCGACCCGCGTCGGTTTCAAGGTTGTTGACGGCAAAAAGGTCCGTGTGGCCAAGCGTTCCGGTGAGGTGATCTGATGGCTGACGCAAAGTACGAGCCGCGGCTCAAGAAGGAATATGTCGAGCGCATTCGTGCGGCGATGCAGGAGAAGTTCTCCTACGCCAACGAAATGATGATCCCGAAGCTCGACAAGATCGTAATCAACATGGGTGTTGGTGAAGCAACGGCTGATTCGAAGAAGCCGACTGTTGCTGCAGCTGACCTGGCCGCTATCGCTGGTCAGAAGCCGGTCATCACCCGTGCACGCAACTCCATCGCGGGCTTCAAGGTCCGTGAGCAGATGCCGATCGGCGCAAAGGTTACCCTGCGCGGCGCTCGCATGTACGAGTTCCTGGACCGTCTCGTGAACATCGCGCTTCCGCGCGTTCGCGACTTCCGCGGCCTGAACCCGAAAAGCTTTGACGGCCGTGGCAACTTCGCCATGGGCATCAAGGAGCACATTGTGTTCCCTGAGATCAACTACGACAAGGTTGATCAGATGTGGGGCATGGACATCATCGTTTGCACGACGGCAACGAAGGACGACGAAGCGCGGGCTCTCTTGACAGAGTTCAACTTCCCGTTCCGTCAGTAACCGTAACGACGAGCGTAGAAAAGGAACCGCACATGGCGAAGACAAGCGCAGTTGAAAAGAACAAGCGCCGCCGTACCACGGTCGCTAACCAGGCTGCCAAGCGCGCAGCTCTGAAGGCGATCATCATGAACCAGGCTCTTCCGATCGAAGACCGGTTCAAGGCCTCGATCAAGCTGGCATCCCTGCCGCGCGATGGATCCAAGACCCGCATTCGCAACCGTTGCGAAGTATCGGGCCGTCCGCGCGCATACTACCGCAAACTGCGCATGTCGCGTATCGCGCTGCGTGAACTCGGCAATCTCGGCAAGGTGCCGGGCATCGTCAAGTCGAGCTGGTAAGGAGCAGGTTAGATGACAATGACTGATCCGTTGGGCGATATGCTCACTCGCATCCGCAACGGCGCTTCTCGCCGCAAGTCGTCGGTTTCGACGCCTGCTTCGAAGCTCCGTGCACGCGTTCTCGATGTTCTGCAGTCCGAAGGCTACATCCGTGGCTATTCCCTTGTCGATTTCGGCAATGGCAAGTCGGAGCTCAACATCGAGCTGAAGTACTATGAAGGCGCATCGGTGATCCGCGAGATCGGCCGTGTGTCCAAGCCGGGCCGCCGGGTTTATGTCTCGGTCAAGTCCATTCCGCAGGTCGCGAACGGCCTCGGCATCACCATCCTTTCGACCCCGAAGGGCGTGATGGCCGATCACCAGGCTCGCGAACAGAACGTTGGTGGCGAGGTTCTTTGCTCGGTCTTCTAAGGCTGAGCAAGGATCTCCATAGCGAACAGACAGGATTGAAACATGTCTCGTATCGGTAAAAAGCCCGTTCAGGTGCCTGCTGGGATCACGGCTACGGTCGATGGCCAGAAGGTTACCGCTAAGGGCCCGAAGGGCGAGCTGTTCTTCGTCGCAAATGACGAAGTCGGCGTGAAGCTCGAAAACAATGCGGTTGTCGTGACGCCGCTCACCCAGACGAAGAATGCTCGTGCAAAGTGGGGCATGTCCCGCACGATGATCGAGAACATCTTCAAGGGCGTTAAGGACGGCTTTGAGCGCAAGCTCGAAATCAACGGCGTCGGTTACCGCGCGTCGCTCCAGGGCAAGAACCTGCAGCTGGCACTCGGCTTCAGCCATGATGTTGTTTACGAGCCGCCGCAGGGCATCACGATCGCTGTGCCGAAGCCGACGGAAATCGTCGTCACCGGCATCAACAAGCAGCAGGTCGGCCAGGTTGCCGCTGAAATCCGCGAATACCGCGGTCCTGAGCCCTACAAGGGCAAGGGCGTCAAGTATGCCGAAGAGCGGATTGTCCGCAAAGAAGGCAAGAAGAAGTAAGGATCACGCGAAATGGCTAGCAGGAAAGAAGCACTTGCACGTCGTGCCAACCGCGTGCGTCGTCACCTTAAGTCGGTGGCCAACGGCCGTCCGCGCCTGTCGGTTCATCGCTCGTCGAAGAACATCTACGCTCAGATCATTGACGATGTCGCCGGTAAGACGCTTGCGTCCGCCTCGACCCTCGACAAGGATCTGCGCGGTTCTCTGAAGACCGGTGCTGACACGGCAGCAGCTGCCCTCGTAGGCAAGCTCGTTGCTGAGCGTGGCTCGAAGGCCGGCGTCAAGGACGTCGTATTCGACCGTGGCGCCTATATCTACCACGGCCGCATCAAGGCCCTGGCAGACGCAGCCCGCGAAGGCGGTCTGTCCTTCTAATAAAGTTTCCGGCCGGCAGCTTTAAAAGCACCGGCCGGATCTCACCGGACCGCAGGCGTCCCGTAAGGGGAGGCCGATGCGGTCCTCGTTTTGTTTGCCGATTGCACCCGGAAAAGAAAAAGGAAGAGGACAATGGCACAGGAAAGAAGGCCGCAGCGGGAAGACCGCCAGGCCCGCGAAGAACGCGATAGCGAGTTCGTCGACAAGCTGGTCGCGATCAACCGCGTTGCTAAGGTTGTTAAGGGTGGCCGCCGTTTCGGTTTCGCCGCTCTCGTCGTCGTTGGTGACCAGAAGGGCCGCGTTGGCTTCGGTCACGGCAAGGCACGTGAAGTGCCGGAAGCAATCCGTAAGGCGACTGAAGCTGCCAAGCGCGAACTGATCTTCGTACCGCTGCGTGACGGCCGTACGCTGCATCACGACGTTCATGGCCGCCATGGCGCCGGCAAGGTTCTGCTTCGTTCGGCCAAGGTCGGTACCGGTATCATCGCCGGTGGTCCGATGCGCGCCGTTTTCGAAACGCTCGGCGTTCACGACGTTGTCGCCAAGTCGACCGGTTCCTCGAACCCATACAACATGGTTCGCGCTACCTTCGACGCTCTGAAGCACCAGGTTCACCCGAAGGACATCGCAGCTCAGCGCGGCATCAAGTATGCAACGCTCCAGGCTCGCCGTGCCGCTTCTGGCAATGCCTCTGAAGAATAAGAGGAGTCTGACAGATGGCTAAGGCTACCAAGAAGACTGAAGCGAAGACGGTTACTGTCGAACAGATCGGCAGCCCGATTCGTCGTCCGGATGTCCAGCAGCGCACGCTGATCGGCCTCGGACTCAACAAGATGCACCGTCGCCGCACGCTGGAAGATACCCCTTCCGTTCGTGGCATGATCCGTGCTGTCCAGCATCTCGTTCGCGTCGTCGACGAGAAGTAAGCCGGGAGATTCGCTATGAAACTCAATGAAATCAAAGACAACGAAGGTTCGACCCACAGCCGCAAGCGCCTCGGCCGCGGTATTGGTTCGGGCTCGGGCAAGACCGGTGGTCGCGGTGTGAAGGGTCAGAAGTCCCGTTCCGGCGTCGCCATCAACGGTTTCGAAGGCGGCCAGATGCCAATCTACCGCCGCCTGCCGAAGCGCGGCTTCAACAACATCTTCAAGGCCGACTTCGTCGTCGTGTCGCTGGAGCGTGTTCAGGCTGCGATCGACGCTGGCAAGCTCGACGGCAAGTCCACGGTTGATGCAGCAGCTCTCAAGGCTGCTGGCGTTATCCGCCGCGTCAAGGACGGCGTTCGCGTTCTCGCCGATGGCGAACTGAAGGCAAAGGTCAAGTTCGAAGTTGCTGGCGCTTCCAAGCCGGCGATCGAAAAGATCGAAAAGGCTGGCGGCTCCGTCACGCTTCTTTCTGCCGCAGCAACGGCTGAATAATTAATGCTATGATAAGTCGCCCGGGGTGCTTCACACCGGGCGATTTTGCTCCCATATGTGAGCCTCACAAAAACCGGCTGGACGCACGTGCGTCATAAACGGTAGGAACGAACACAAGGGTGAGGCATAGGTTGCGTTCGCAATCCGTCCGAAGCCCGCTTTTGAATAATTCAGAATGCTGATTCCGGGTCCTGCACCTCGCTTGGCTAGAGCCCGAAATCGGTAGCGCGGAGAATCGCATGGCGTCTGCAGCGGAACAGTTGGCTTCCAACCTCAATTTCTCGACCTTCGCCAAAGCCGAGGATCTCAAGAAGCGCCTGTGGTTCACACTGGCAGCTCTCCTCGTCTACCGGCTCGGTACCCACATTCCGCTTCCTGGCCTCAATCCAGAAGCTTATGCCCAGGCCTTCCGTGGCCAGGCAGGCGGCATTCTCGGCCTCTTCAATATGTTCTCGGGCGGCGCCGTGCAGCGCATGGCAATCTTTGCGCTCGGCATCATGCCTTACATTTCCGCTTCGATTATCGTGCAGCTGATGACGTCGGTCGTCCCGGCGCTCGAGAACCTGAAGAAGGAAGGCGAGCAGGGTCGCAAGATCATCAACCAGTACACGCGCTACGGCACGGTGCTGCTCGGTGCGCTGCAAGCCTACGGCATTTCCGTCGGCCTTGAGAGCGGCAACGGCCTCGTTGTTGATCCGGGCATCTTCTTCCGCATTTCGACGGTTGTGACGCTGCTCGGCGGCACCATGTTCCTGATGTGGCTCGGTGAGCAGATCACCTCGCGCGGTATCGGCAACGGTATTTCGCTGATCATCTTCGCCGGTATCGCTGCAGGCCTTCCGCAGGCTCTTGCCGGTACGCTGGAACTTGGCCGCACCGGCGCTCTGTCGACGACACTGATTCTCGCTGTGATCATCATTGCGATTGCCGTCATCGCCATCATCGTTTTCGTTGAGCGTGCGCAGCGCCGCCTGCTGATCCAGTATCCGAAGCGCCAGGTCGGCAATCGGATGTTCCAGGGCGATACCTCGCATCTGCCGCTGAAGCTCAACACCTCGGGCGTCATCCCGGCGATCTTCTCGTCCTCGTTGCTGCTGCTGCCGGCGACGCTCGCGGGCTTCGCCAACACCACATCATTGCCTGCATGGGCAACCTCGATCGTGGCCGCGCTCGGCCATGGCCAGCCGCTCTACATGCTGCTCTACGGCCTGTTGATCGCGTTTTTCGCCTTCTTCTACACGGCTATCGTCTTCAATCCGAAGGATACCGCCGACAATCTGAAGAAGCATGGCGGCTTCATTCCGGGCATCCGTCCGGGCGAGCGGACTGCCGAATACATCGATTACGTGCTGACCCGCATTACGGTGATTGGCGCGATTTACCTCGTCTTCGTGTGCATCCTGCCGGAAATTCTTGTGTCGCAAACGGGCATTCCGTTGTCCCTGGGTGGCACTTCTCTCTTGATCGTGGTTAGCGTAACTCTCGATACGGTGGCACAGATTCAGGGTCATCTGATCGCACAGCAGTACGAAGGTCTGATCAAGAAATCGAAGTTGCGCGGAGGAAAGAGGGGGCGATGAGACTCATACTGTTAGGGCCGCCGGGCGCGGGTAAGGGGACCCAGGCTCAGCGGATCGTGGAGAAGTACGGAATTCCGCAACTCTCCACGGGCGATATGCTCCGCGCAGCCGTTGCGGCAGGCACGGAAGTAGGCAAGCGTGCGAAGGCCGTCATGGACGCTGGCAAGCTTGTCTCGGATGAGATCGTCAATGCCATCGTTTCCGAGCGTCTCGACGCTCCAGACTGCGCCAAGGGCTTTATTCTTGACGGCTATCCGCGCACGTTGGTTCAGGCCGACGCGACGGAAAGCATGCTGAAGGGCAAGGGGCTCGAGCTCTCGACCGTGATCGAGATCCAGGTCGACGACAATGTGCTGGCCGATCGCGTATCCGGCCGCTACACCTGCGCCAATTGCGGGACCGGTTATCACGATACCAATGTTAAGCCGAAGGTAGACGGTGTCTGTGATCGCTGTGGTTCGACGCATTTCAAGCGCCGCCCGGATGACAACCGCGAAACGGTCGTCACGCGCCTCCAGGCATACTACAAGGAAACCTCGCCGCTGATCGGCTACTACTATGCCAAGAGCAAGTTGAAGTCGGTGGACGGTATGGCGGACATCGATCACGTCACGAACGAGATCGAAGCCATTCTTTCGAAGCTTTAGGGCTTTGGAAATAAACTTGGCGGAAGCGGTTGCTTTTAAGCGCTGATTCCGCTAAACACCGCGCCAACTCGCGATATCTCATGCGATCGGCGCGGACTTCCCAAGGGAATTCCGGGTTCGATCGTTTTGACTTGTTGAGAACCTGAATTGTAATTGCGACCTCTTTGGGTCGTGTAACGAGACACCACTTGCCGGATGGCAACTGGAACGCAAGGAGAATAGGCGTGGCACGTATCGCTGGCGTCAACATCCCGACTGCAAAGCGCGTTGTAATCGCGCTGACGTATATCCACGGGATCGGTCCGAAATTCGCGCAGGAAATCATGGAAAAGGTTGGCCTGCCGGCTGACAAGCGCGTCCATCAGCTGACGGACTCCGAAGTCCTGCAGATTCGCGAAACCATCGACCGTGATTATCAGGTCGAAGGTGACCTGCGTCGCGAGACCTCGATGAACATCAAGCGCCTGATGGACCTCGGTTGCTACCGCGGCCTGCGTCATCGCCGTGGCCTTCCGGTCCGCGGTCAGCGCACGCATACCAATGCTCGTACCCGCAAGGGCCCGGCAAAGGCTATCGCTGGTAAGAAGAAGTAATTTCCGGGAAACCGGAGGTGAGGGGGCTGGCGGTCTGCGCCGGCCTCTTTTGAGTTTCGGGCAGGGCCGCAAGGTCTCGTTCCGGTGTAGCCGCTGGCATTACGGCGGTGCAGAGATCCAAGAAAGGGATATTAAATGGCCAAGGAAGCCGTACGCGTTCGCCGTCGCGAACGTAAAAACATTTCGTCTGGCGTAGCTCACGTCAACTCGACCTTCAACAACACGATGATCACGATCACCGACGCACAGGGCAATGCGATTGCCTGGTCGTCTGCTGGCGCCAAGGGCTTCAAGGGCTCGCGCAAGTCGACCCCGTTCGCTGCTCAGATCGCTGCTGAAGACTGCGCCAAGAAGGCTCAGGAACACGGCATGAAGTCGCTGGAAGTTGAAGTTTGCGGTCCGGGTTCGGGTCGTGAATCCGCTCTGCGCGCGCTCCAGGCTGCCGGTTTCATGATCACGTCCATCCGCGACGTGACGCCGATCCCGCACAATGGTTGCCGCCCGCGCAAGAAGCGCCGCGTCTGATCATCGCCATTCACAACACCGGTGAGCGGCTTTTCGCTCCCGGTGCTTCTCAAGCTCGGTTGCCACGATTGGATGGTGGTAACGAACGGAAGGCAAAAATATGATTCAGAAAAACTGGCAGGAATTGATCAAGCCGAACAAGGTCGAGTTCTCTTCGAGCTCGCGCACCAAGGCGACGCTCGTAGCAGAGCCGCTGGAGCGCGGTTTCGGCCTCACCCTCGGCAACGCGCTGCGTCGCGTTCTGCTGTCCTCGCTGCGCGGTGCCGCAGTGACGGCCGTGCAGATCGATGGCGTACTGCATGAGTTCTCGTCGATCCCGGGCGTCCGCGAAGACGTTACGGACATCGTCCTCAACATCAAGGAAATCGCCATCAAGATGGATGGCGATGACGCAAAGCGCATGGTCGTGCGCAAGCAGGGCCCGGGCGTTGTAACGGCTGGCGACATCCAGACCGTCGGTGATATCGAAATCCTCAACCCCGAGCATGTCATCTGCACGCTCGACGAGGGCGCCGAAATCCGTATGGAATTCACCGTCAACAACGGCAAGGGCTACGTTCCGGCCGACCGCAATCGCGCGGAAGATGCTCCGATCGGTCTCATCCCGGTCGACAGCCTTTATTCGCCGGTCAAGAAGGTGTCCTACAAGGTTGAAAATACCCGCGAAGGACAGGTTCTCGACTACGACAAGCTGAACATGACGATCGAAACCGACGGTTCGATCTCCGGCGAAGATGCCGTCGCTTTCGCGGCTCGCATCCTGCAGGATCAGCTTGGCGTGTTCGTCAACTTCGACGAGCCGCAGAAGGAAACCGAAGAGGAAGCAGTCACCGAACTCGCTTTCAACCCGGCGCTCCTCAAGAAGGTGGACGAACTCGAACTGTCTGTTCGCTCGGCAAACTGCCTGAAGAACGACAACATCGTCTACATCGGCGACCTCATTCAGAAGACCGAAGCAGAAATGCTCCGCACACCGAATTTTGGTCGCAAGTCGCTGAACGAAATCAAGGAAGTTCTCGCTTCCATGGGCCTGCACCTCGGCATGGAAGTGCCGGCATGGCCGCCCGAGAACATCGAAGATCTCGCCAAGCGTTACGAAGACCAGTACTAACATTCAAACGGCAGGCGGATGCCTGCAAGTGAAGGAGAATAGCAATGCGCCACGGTAAAGCCGGCCGCAAGCTGAACAGAACCGCTAGCCACCGCAAGGCAATGTTTGCCAACATGGCGGCTTCGCTCATCACGCATGAGCAGATCGTGACGACCCTGCCGAAGGCAAAGGAAATTCGCCCGATCGTTGAAAAGCTCGTCACCCTCGGCAAGCGCGGCGACCTGCACGCTCGTCGTCAGGCGATCTCGCAGATCCGCGACGCCGCTGTCGTTGCGAAGCTCTTCGACGCGATCGCTTCGCGCTACGCAACCCGCAACGGCGGCTACCTGCGTATCATGAAGGCTGGCTTCCGCCAGGGCGACAACGCTGCTCTCGCAGTCGTTGAGTTCGTTGATCGCGACACCTACGCCAAGGGCGCAGCCGACAAGGCTCGCGTTGAAGCCGAAGCTGCAGCAGCTGAAGCCGCTTAATCCTTTTCGGTTCGCCGGAAGCAAAACAGCCGGGCTGCAAAGCCCGGCTGTTTTCGTTTGTGGTCGCGCGTCTGTTGAATGAATTTCGCATCAGGGTTAGGCTCGCCGTCGCTGTCAGCGTCTCGAAGAGCGTGCAAAGTGATCGACCACATAACCATTGCCGTTAGTGATCTGAAAAAGAGCAAGCTGTTCTACGAACAAGCTCTTGTCCCATTGGGCCACAAGCTCTCATTCGGGAAGGAGGGCGCGTTTTGGTCCTTCGATGTTGGCGACGGTGGGCTGTTTGAAATCCAGGAGGCAGACACGCCGCCACCCTTTACGCGCCTGCACGTGGCCTTCCGTGCACGCAACAAGGCGGAAGTTGACGCTTTCTACCAGGCTGCACTTGCGGCCGGCGCCAAGGACAACGGTGGCCCCGGCCCAAGACCGCAGTACACGCCCGACTACTACGCCTGCTTCGTCCTCGATCCCGACGGTTACAACATCGAAGCGATGATCAATCAGCCAGCCACGGACGTCTAACTGGTTGCTGGCTCGCCGCCTCGAGGGCGATCCTTGCCGCAGCCTGTGGAAGATCACGAGACGGTTGCCGCTGCTCGGGTGCGGTCGCGTCCCTGGCCGCGTTTGCGGCTGCGCGCGATCGGTCGCCATGATCGGTAGAGGATGAGCACGATGATCAGGCCGACGTAGACGTACTGCTCGAGGTCGAGGACTTTCGTCGACAACGCAAAGTGCACGGCACCAGCGGCGGCGATGATATAGACGAGGCGGTGCAGCCGCACCCAGTTCGGGCCGAGGCGACGGATCGAGAAGTTGTTGGACGTCACCGCGAGCGGAACGAGCAAGGCAAGCCCGGCCATGCCGAACATGATGAAGGGCCGCTTTAGCACATCGTTCACGACCGCAGAGAAATCGAGTGCTTGGTCGAGCACCATGTAGACCGTGAAGTGCATCAGGGCATAGTAGAAGGTCAGAAGGCCGAGCGCGCGGCGATAGCGAAGGTAGTTCCATCCGAGCAGGTCGCGCGCGGGCGAGACGGCCAGCGTCAGGATGAGGAAGCGGATCGTCCAGAGGCCGAGGAACAGCTCGAACGTCTTCACCGGGTCAGCGCCAAGCTGATCGGTGGCGCCGAGATAGAAGGTCCAGGCGGCAGGCAGCAGTCCGAGAGCGTAGAGAGCCCAGACAGAGGCCGACTGCCAGCGCTTTGGAAGACTGAACGAAAAACCTGCCATCAGAAGTTCTTCCGCAGATCCATGCCGCTATAGAGGCTTGCGACCTCGTCGGCGTATCCGTTGAACGGCAGCGTGGGGTGGCGGCTTGCACCAAAGAATCCGCTTTCGCCGATGCGCCGTTCGCTCGCCTGGCTCCAGCGCGGGTGATCGACCTCCGGATTGACGTTGGCGTAGAAGCCGTATTCTTGCGAATTGGTCACCTGCCAGGTGTTCTTCGGCTCCTTGTCCGTCAGCGTGATCCGAACGATCGACTTGATGCCCTTGAAGCCGTATTTCCACGGCACGACCAAGCGGATCGGCGCACCGTTCTGGTTTGGCAGCGTTTGGCCATAAAGACCGACGGCGAGCAGCGTCAGCGGGTGGCGAGCCTCGTCGAGCCGCAGGCCCTCGACATAGGGCCAGTCGAGCGATTGGAAGATGCCCTTCTGCCCCGGCATCTCGTCTGGGCGTACGACGGTTTCGAAGGCGACGTACTTTGCGCTCCCGAGCGGTTCCACCTTGTTGAGCAGAGAAGCGAGCGGGAAGCCGTCCCACGGAATGACCATCGACCACGCCTCGACGCAGCGCATCCGATAGGTGCGGTTCTCGATCGGGAATTCCTTCATCAGCGCTTCGATATCGAACGTGCCCGGCTTGTTGACCATGCCGTCGACCTTGATTGTCCAGGGCAGCGGCTTGAAGTCGCCGGAGAGCGCGGACGGATCACCCTTGTCGAGACCAAATTCGTAGAAGTTGTTGTAGGTCGTCACGTCCTTGAGCGGCGTCGCCTTCTCGTCAACCGTATATTTGCTGTCGATGACCGATAGTGCCGCTGCGCTGGCCTTGCCGGCGCCGTAAAGCGCCATGGCGCCTAGTGTTGCGGCGCCGAGGAACTCGCGACGCCTCAGATAAACCTGCTGCGGTGTAATCTCCGAGGAGGCGATCTTGGGGGGACGGTAGGCTGGCATCGGAAACCTCCTGAGCATGAGAGCTCGGTATAAACCTTCAACGCATCGAACGCGTCTTTGGATCATTGTTTATGCCTACTGGCCTGGCTGCGGAAAGCCAACTTTTTGTGTACGCTGTTTGATGGAATAGTCTGTAACAAAACCACTGTTCCGACCGTATATGGTCGATGCACCCGGCAGCGCAGGCGTACCGGTTTCGGCCTTCCCGGTAGTGACAGCCAACACCGTTTGCATTACGACGATTGCAAAAGCAGCGATAGCCTGGACGCTTCAGCGTCCCGCATCGCCGACGATTTCCGACACGCAAGGAATACACCAATGCCAGCTTATCGTTCCAGAACCACGACCCACGGCCGCAATATGGCGGGTGCGCGCGGCCTTTGGCGCGCAACGGGCATGAAGGATTCGGACTTCGGCAAGCCGATTATTGCGGTGGTGAACTCCTTCACCCAGTTCGTGCCCGGCCACGTCCACCTGAAGGATCTCGGCCAGCTCGTGGCCCGCGAAATCGAAGCCGCCGGTGGTGTTGCCAAGGAATTCAACACGATCGCCGTCGACGACGGTATCGCGATGGGCCATGACGGCATGCTCTATTCGCTGCCCTCGCGCGAACTGATCGCCGACAGCGTCGAGTATATGGTCAACGCCCACTGCGCCGACGCCATGGTCTGCATATCGAACTGTGACAAGATCACGCCCGGCATGCTGATGGCCTCGCTGCGCCTCAACATCCCGACGGTCTTTGTCTCCGGCGGTCCGATGGAAGCCGGCAAGGTCGTGCTGAACGGCAAGACCCATGCGCTCGATCTCGTCGATGCAATGGTTGCCGCTGCCGACGACAAGGTCAGCGACGAGGACGTCAAGGTCATCGAACGCTCTGCCTGTCCGACCTGCGGCTCGTGCTCGGGCATGTTCACCGCCAATTCGATGAACTGCCTAACCGAAGCGCTCGGGCTGTCGCTGCCCGGCAACGGCTCGACGCTGGCAACGCACGCCGATCGCAAGCGTCTGTTCGTGGAAGCCGGTCACCTGATCGTCGATCTCGCCCGCCGTTACTACGAGCAGGACGAGGTCAAGGCCCTGCCGCGCACGATCGCCTCGAAGCAAGCGTTCGAGAATGCCATGGCTCTCGACATCGCCATGGGTGGCTCGACGAATACCGTCCTGCACATCCTGGCGGCCGCACACGAAGGCGAGATCGATTTTACGATGGCCGACATCGACGGGCTGTCGCGTCGCGTTCCGTGCCTCTCCAAGGTCGCCCCGGCAAAGAGTGACGTCCACATGGAAGACGTTCATCGCGCTGGCGGCATCATGTCGATCCTGGGCGAGCTCGATAAGGGCGGCCTTCTTAACCGCGACTGCCCGACCGTCCATGCCGAAACGCTCGGCGATGCGATCGACCGTTGGGATATCACCCGCACCAACAGCGAGACCGTCCGCAAGTTCTACCGCGCGGCCCCCGGCGGCATTCCGACCCAGGTTGCCTTCAGCCAGGAAGCGCGTTGGGACGAACTGGATACTGATCGCGAAAACGGCGTCATCCGCTCCGTCGAGCATCCATTCTCGAAGGACGGCGGACTGGCGGTTCTGAAGGGCAATCTGGCGCTCGACGGCTGCATTGTGAAGACGGCAGGCGTCGATGAATCGATCCTGAAGTTCTCCGGCCCAGCCAAGGTCTATGAGAGCCAGGATGCAGCCGTGAAGGCGATCCTGTCGAACGAAGTCGTCGCTGGCGATGTCGTCGTCATCCGCTACGAAGGCCCGAAGGGCGGTCCAGGCATGCAGGAAATGCTCTATCCGACGAGCTACCTGAAGTCGAAGGGCCTGGGCAAGGCCTGTGCGCTGATCACTGATGGCCGCTTCTCTGGCGGCACCTCCGGTCTGTCCATCGGTCACGTTTCGCCGGAAGCGGCAAACGGCGGCACGATTGGCCTGGTCCGCGAAGGCGACATGATCGACATCGACATCCCGAACCGCATCATCAGCCTGCGCGTCGACGACAAGGAGCTGGCGAACCGCCGCGCCGAGCAGGAGGAGAAGGGCTGGCATCCTGCCGAGCAGCGCAAGCGTAACGTCACGACTGCGCTGAAGGCTTACGCAGCCTTCGCAACCAGCGCCGATCGCGGCGCCGTGCGTGATCTCGGCAGCCGCTGAGTGGCTATCTCGACCCGCTGATTGAGAGTCAGCTGTTCAAATGAACCGGTCGCTAGAGCGGCCGGTTTATTTTTTTGTAGGTTTCATCCAGCTGCTTCAGGCGCTCGTCGTAGGCGGCCTTGATGCAGGCCGCGTCCGGTCCGCATTCCTGACGCTTCATCAGCCAGGCTGTCTGCTCGTCCTGCAGCGTACCGCGTGAGCCCATCGCCATCAGTCCGGATAACAGGTCAAATGTCGTGACCATCTTGACATCCGCGTCGTTCAACGCGCGGTTCTCGCAGATCATCTTCTCATCCGGCTTCAACTCTTTTGCATCGCAGTCGAAACTCGCGGCTTGCGCCAAACCCGGTAACATCAACAGGGCGAGGGCGGTTATCGGGAGTGGGAGCTTGCGAGATTGCATCATGCATAGGTTCCTATTTGCTGACGATCCGGCTGGAGAAAGCCGTCACGACGAAGATGATGCAGCATGCCCATAGGGCAAGGATAAGGATCAAGCCGAGGCGGCTCGACGGCCGGTCGAGGCGCGCTGCCGCCCTTGTGCGCAGGTCCTCCATGACATCAGCTGGAACGAGGCGAAGGGCCAGCATGATGCCAAGCGGCACGATCACCAGATCATCGAGATATCCGAGCACAGGTATGAAATCGGGGATCAGATCGACCGGCGAAAGGGCGTAGGCCGCGACCGCACCGGCGACAGCCTTGGCAGGCCAAGGGACACGTGGGTCGCGCGCGGCAAGCCACAGCGCAACGATGTCACGCTTCAGTGACCTTGCCCATGCTTTGAGCTTTGATATCAGATGCATACCAGCCGTTCCTGAATCAATTTGGCAACTGCGTTCAGCAGTTCGTGAGCTGCCTCATTCTTCCATGCTTCCGCCCTCTTTCCTTTCTAGCGTCCGGCGCTACAACGTCTTCACAAGAGAATTTCAGAAGGAATACCCATGCATGACCTGTTGAAGCGCGCAGCCCTGCCTTTCCTGGCTCTGGTGATCGCGCTACCGGTTTCCGCCAACGCTCAAACCGCGAAGATTGTGCCGCAGAGCCAGATGGAAATGCAGCTTTCCTTTGCGCCACTCGTCAAGCAGACAGCCGGGGCTGTGGTGAACGTTTATGCCGAGAAGACGGTGCGCCGACAATCTCCCTTTGCCGGTGATCCCTTCTTCGAGCAGTTCTTCGGCCAGCAGATGCCGAACCGCAGCGAGAAGCAATCGTCACTGGGATCGGGCGTCATCGTTGAGGCGAACGGCACGATCGTTACCAACAACCACGTCGTGGAAGGCGCAGATGATATCAAGATCGCGCTCTCCGACGGACGCGAGTTTCCATGCAAGGTCGTCTTGAGAGACGACCGGGTCGACCTCGCCGTTCTCAAGGTCGATACGAAGGAAACCTTCCCGACGCTCCAGCTTGGTAATTCCGATGCCGTCGAGGTCGGTGATCTGGTGCTGGCGATTGGCAACCCATTTGGCGTCGGCCAGACAGTCACGAGCGGTATTGTTTCGGCTCTGGCGCGCAACCAGGTCGTGAAGAACGAGTTCGGCTTCTTCATCCAGACCGACGCGTCGATCAACCCCGGCAATTCCGGCGGCGCGCTGATGAACATGAAGGGCGAACTGATCGGCATCAACACGGCGATCTTCTCGCGCGGTGGCGGCTCAAACGGTATCGGCTTTGCGATTCCTGCCAATCTCGTCAAGGTATTCCTCGCCTCGGCCGATGCCGGCGTGAAGTCGTTTGAGCGGCCTTATGTCGGCGCCACGTTCGATGCGGTGACATCCGAGGTTGCCGAAGCGCTCGGGCTTAACAAGGCGCGTGGCGCCCTCATCGTCAAGGTGACAGACGGCAGCCCGGCGGCAAAGGCCGGATTGAAGGCAGGGCAGATCGTGTCCGCCGTCGATGGCATTCCGGTCGAGCATCCGGACGCGCTTCTCTATCGCCTGACGACAGCCGGTCTCGGCAAATCGGTGCAATTGACCGTGGTTGAGAACGGCCGCGAGCAACAGATCGCCCTTGCGCTCGACAGAGCCCCTGAGACCGCCCCGCGCGATCAGCGCACGATTGGCGGCCGTACGCCCTTTACCGGCGCCGTGGTCGAAAACCTGTCGCCTCGCGTCGCGGACGAACTGCGCATGCCCTCGGAATCGACCGGCGTTGTGGTTTCCGAAGTCACGGAGGACTCCCTTGCTGCCCGTCTCGGCTTTGAGCCCAAGGACATCATCATCTCGATCAATGGTGCCGAAGTGAAGACCACCAAGGAACTCGCGGCGATCGCCGACGAGGATCCCAACTTCTGGCGCGTCGAGATCGAGCGCGATGGTCAGCGCATCCGACAGTTCTTCCGATGAGCGATGACCTCTTTGCACCCCGTATTCCTGAAGAGGTCGCCAATCGGCGGCCTCTCGCCGATCGCCTGCGGCCACGTTCGCTTTCGGAAGTCACCGGTCAGGAGCATTTGACCGGAGAGGACGGCGTGTTGCGGCGGATGATCGAGAGCGGTTCGCTAGGCTCGATGATTTTCTGGGGACCGCCCGGAACCGGCAAGACGACCGTTGCCCGGTTGCTGTCGGGTGAAGCCGGCCTGGCGTTCGAGCAGATATCGGCGATCTTTTCCGGTGTGGCGGACCTCAAGAAGGTATTCGAGGCGGCGCGTTTGCGTCGGATGGACGGCCGGCAGACGCTCCTCTTCGTCGACGAGATCCATCGCTTCAACAGGGCGCAGCAGGACAGCTTCCTTCCGGTAATGGAAGACGGCACCGTCATCCTCGTCGGCGCGACGACCGAGAATCCCTCTTTCGAACTGAACGCGGCGTTGCTGTCGCGCGCACGTGTGCTGACCTTCAAGTCGCATGACGATGACAGTCTCCTGGAGTTGCTGAAGCGCGCAGAGGCGGCGGAAGGAAAAGCGCTGCCGCTGACGGACGATGCGCGGGCAAGTCTGCTGCGAATGGCAGACGGGGATGGTCGCGCCGTGCTGACGCTTGCCGAGGAGGTATGGCGCGCTGCGCGAGAGAAAGAAACCTTCGACACCGAGGGCCTGACGCGGATCGTGCAGCGCCGCGCTCCCGTCTATGACAAGGCCCAGGATGGCCACTACAATCTCATTTCAGCCCTGCACAAGTCTGTACGCGGTTCCGATCCCGACGCCGCGCTCTACTATCTCGCCCGGATGTTCGACGCGGGCGAAGATCCGCTTTACCTCGGCAGGCGGCTCGTTCGCATGGCGGTCGAGGACATCGGCCTTGCCGATCCGCAAGCGCTAGTGATCTGCAATGCCGCAAAGGATGCCTATGACTACCTCGGCTCGCCCGAGGGCGAACTGGCGTTGGCGCAGGCTTGTGTTTATCTGGCGACCGCGCCGAAGTCGAACGCAGTCTACACGGCCTTCAAGGCTGCGACGATGGCTGCCAAGCAGAATGGATCCCTCCTGCCGCCGAAGCATATCCTGAACGCCCCCACGAAGCTGATGAAGGGGGAAGGCTATGGGGACGGCTATCGCTACGATCACGATGAACCTGACGCCTTTTCCGGCCAGGACTATTTCCCGGAGAAGATGGGCCGGCAGACCTTTTACGATCCGCCGGAGCGCGGTTTCGAACGGGATATCCGCAAGCGGCTTGAATGGTGGGCGAAGCTCAGGAAAGAGCGCAATCAGCGCTGATCAGGAAGCGCGCATCTGCCCCGCAGGCGCGACGAGCTTTACGGCGGATTCCGCCAGGCCGTGATGGCCTTCCATATCCACGACGAGATGCCAGTGGCCGCTATCGGGAATGGAAAGGCGGATGGGAGATTTCCGCGCGACACCGCCCACATATTTGAAGTCGAGGACTTCGGTAAAGCGCTGATAGTTCGGCGCCGTCATCAGGCGCACGTTCGCAACGGCGTTCAACGTCACCTCGATGATCGTCCCGGCGCGCTGTTCATTCAGATCGTAGTGGGTAAAGCGGAAATTCGGTTTCGGCATCGGTCTGTGGCGTGGCTCGTCTCTGCCTGCACCATAGGCCATTGCAGTTAAGGAAGCGTTTGCCGTCTTGCGGCGAGCCAGCAGCCCGCCGCCACGAAGGTCGTATTAGTGGATATCGTTGTCGCCGCGCTCGAGCGCTGTGAACGGCAAGATAATGCCATCGGCTGCGCGGCAGATCTGCTCGGGGTGATGATCACACTCGTCTGCTGCAAAATTACGGGCGGCGTGCTCGCTGATGAATACGCCTCCAACGAGCCCCTGACGGTCCTGTACCACCCAACGGCCGTTTCGATCCTGGCCAATGGTAAAACGTGCCAAACTTTGACGTTGGAGAGGCTCGATTTTGGGAGCAGATTGAAGAGAAGGCATCGATTTTCCTTTCGAATTGTCTTCTGCCCCTCGGGGCAGTGCCACATGCATGAAGCTAATGGCACCCGCATGCGCCTTCCATTGGTCGGAATAGGATAAAATATAAAAATATCATATAGATAAAGATGAATCGTGAGCGCCAGAAGCGCGCAGCAGTGCTTGCGATATCGACTGCTTTTCGTTCGCTTCGACGCCGAGAAGCGGCAGACGGACCTCCGGATCAATCAACCGCAAGGTCTGCAGGGCGTATTTGATCGCAGCTGGGTCACCCTCGGCGCCCAAAGCAGCCGTCAGCGGCGCCAACCTGCCCTCCAGTTGGCGCGCAGCCGGCAGGTTGCCACCACGGGCCGCCTGCTGCAGCGATGCATAGAGACGTGGGCACAGGTTCGCGCCGGCCGAGATGATGCCGCTGCCGCCTGTGCTCAGAAAGGAGAGCGCCGTTGCGTCGCAATCGGAAAGAAGCAAGAAGCGCTGACGCCACTCCGGCGGCAAGGTACGTGCAGCGACGCTACCGTCCGCAAGAACAAAGCCCACGACGGACGGGATATCGGCAAGGGCATTCAAAGTTGTCGACGTCATGTCGATCGCTGTCCGCAGCGGATTGTTCTCGACGATCAGCGGGAGGCTGGTTGCGAAGGCAAGCTGAGCGAAGTGACTGGCGATCCCCTTCTGACCCGGTTTTGAATAGTAGGGCAGCGTGACGAGGGCCGCCGCCGCACCCAGTTCTTCGGCATCGCGCGTCAAGGCGATCGTGCTTGCGGTCGCATTCGTACCGGTTGCTGCAATCACGGGAACACGCCCAGCAGCGACCCGGACACAGGTAAGGATAGCTGCTGCTCGCTCGCTTCTGGTGAGCGTCGACCCTTCGCCGGTCGCTGTGCAGACCGCAAGTCCGTCAACGCCACTTTGGATCTGCCACTCTACGAGTTGCTCGAGCGCGGAAAGATCGACCACTCCCTCCCGAAACGGTGTGACAAGCGCCGTCGTGGTGGGGCCGAGGCGCAATGTTCGATCTGCTGGCATGCTCTGCTCAGAAGCCGCCGAGGATGACGTAAAGCTCGACGGTGGCAAGCACGAGGCCGAACAGGACCAGCGCCTGGGCAGTTCGTCGTTCGCGCATTTGTCGTTTTGCTGCGCGGCGCGGGCGGGTGATCGGCGCGTTCGATAGCATGAAGTCTCGCATGGCATTCAACCTTCGCATTTCCCGGGAAGGCTAACGCCGTTCACGGTAGGAATTCCATTCAGCTGCGAGCGCGCGGATATAGAAATCGCATAAAGGTGCGGCAGCGCCAAAGCCGAACACTCTGGGGAAAATTCCTGAAATTGCAGATGGTTATCGGAAGTTTTCGAATCATCCTCTTAGGGACCGGCTTCCATCGTCAGGAGGAGCAGAAGGCGAACCCAGGGTTGATCTCGGCTGCGAAACCCGAACAATATCCGTTCGGAGGAATGTCAGGACAATGGATGCCCCGGTAATTGATACAGCAGTGGTGCGTCGGCTGATTGCCACAAGTCATTGAAGACGTGCTGGCCGATCACTTGGCTTGGGCCTGACATGACGCAGTGTCGGCTCGCCAGAAGAAATAATGCTCGCGGCTTGTCGGATGAGAGTATCCGGCGGCGTCCTTTGGGCGAAGGCTGAAGGCACCGCCCAGAGTTGATGTGGGAAGCCGGAAGCCTCGACAATTTTGCTGAACGGCTTCGGCCGAGGG
Source organism: Rhizobium sp. BK181 (assembly GCF_014193305.1). NCBI lineage: Bacteria > Pseudomonadati > Pseudomonadota > Alphaproteobacteria > Hyphomicrobiales > Rhizobiaceae > Rhizobium > Rhizobium sp. BK181. The sequence continues at coordinate 158,278 of NZ_JACHZA010000010.1, read as the reverse complement.
AGAGATGACATGAGCAAGACATTTGCAGTTCTGCTGGCGCGACTGATCTTTGGCGCCGTTTTCGCGATGGCCATGAGCTTCAAGTTCATGGATATGCAATCCACCGCAAGCTATATCGCTGCGGCAGGCTTTCCATTCCCGCTTTTTCTGGCGTGGGTGGCGGCCTTCTTCGAACTGGCACTGACGCTGGCCTTCCTGACGGGAGCCTTCTTTTCGGAAGCTTCCTTCCTTGCGGGTATCTACGTCGTGTTTCTTGCCTTTGCGTTCCACGGCCCGAGCCATTGGAGTGGCAATCAGGCAGAGTTTGGCTTCTTTATCGATCACTTCACCTTCCTGGCCGGCTTGCTATTTGCTGCCGTCCACGGTCCGGGAGACACGCTGGTCGTCAGGATGCGGTCCCCGCTCCTGGCTCGGTAGCAATGGACGGTCGCACTATCCGGAGGCGGGTGGTGTCGCTAATTCGTCGAGCAGGCGTTCGAACGCCGTCGGCTTCAGGGTAGCCGGCGGATTGTACGGGTCAGAGAACGCGTAGATGAAGAAGAGGATGATGCCTGTGAACGCGCCGAGCACCGACAGCAGCAGCAGGTTTCGTGCATCGGGCGGATAAGGATAGTAGCCGAGTGCCATGAACACAACGCCGGAGACTGCTGCGAACCAAAAGATGCTGCTGATGGAGTCGGTGCCGCTGTTTTCGCGTTTATCCCGTGACTCAGCGATGCTGTGGACGTCAGTCAGCATGTGTTCGCGAATGCTTTGTTGACGCGCGTTGGTTGGCGTCAGGTCGAGCACCCGCTGGTAGACATTGTCCCACTTGTTCCACGCCGTCGGAGAGAGCTGCCCGGTTCGTCCAAGCGTTTGCCATTCTTCATCGACAACGATCTGCACGTATTCGAAGAGCGCTTGCTGGATGGGGGCGGCTTTATCGTCGGCGCCGTAACGGTTCGCGTCGAAATATATATCGGCAATGGCGTTCGCTTCGGTGACGCTCTCAAACTTCAGTTGCTGATACTCGATCATCTCCTGCGCGAAGACGAGAGCGAGGATGAGCGCATGCAATGACGAGATGCGCATGACGACGGCGCCGGCAAGTTCTCTGTCCTTACCGGTCGGATCGCCGCCCATGATCAGACGCATGAGGAAGTAGAAACTTAGCGTTACGACGATCGTCCCGCCAACAAAGGCAATGCCAAACAAGACGACGGCACTCATGCGCGCTCCCCCAAAGGTCGCTGGGGACCTTAGGCGGCGGACGAATTTTGATCAACGATGGTTGCACAACAGCGCGGCTTTACCGCTTCGAGGGCGCGTCTATCGCAGGATCCCGTCGAGCGCCGGCATGCCCAGAATGGCGGAGGCTGCGATCAGCAGATAGCAGATCGTCCGGAACGTGCTCTCCTTGGCGAGCCCAAACAGCTTCGAGCCGGCATAGAGGCCGATGGCGTAGCTCGGCAGGATGACAATGGTCAGTGCAAAGACCGCCTCAACGAAAAGTCCGCCGAAGTAGTAGCTGACGACGCCGAAGCAGGTTGAAATCGCGAAATAGAGAATGATATTTGCGCGTACTCGGCCAAAATCGGTCTTGCCGCCGAGCCAGTAGGCAACGACCGGCGGCCCGCCGAGCTGCGCTGCGCCGCTGAAAAGGCCGGCAAGAAGACCTGTGAGGGAGGTCAGGTACGTGCGCGGTTCGCCATGATATCGCCAACCTGAAACAAGCAGTGCGAGCAGACAAACGGCAACTGCCGTAATCGTCCAGCGCAGCGCAAGTGGATCCATCAAGGCCAGCGCCGCCGTCCCGGCAGGCACGCCAAGAAATGCGCCTGCAGCCATCGTGAAGACTTCGCGGCGGTTGGCGCTGCGCCAGGCAGGCGGGATCATTCCGAGCGTCGCCAGTCCGTCTATGACAAGCAGGACGGGTGAGATCAGCTTCGGGCCGATGATGGCTCCACCCAGCGGAACGAAGATCAGCGCCGCACCGAACCCGGAGAAGCCGCGCGCGAGCCCCGCAATCAAGGCAATGGCGACGAGCGACATAATGCCGTGATCCGGCAAGGCGGCGACAAACCACGCGCTCGTGCTCGCCAGCAGCGTATCAAACGACATCGATTGGTTCCGAAATCAGGAGGCGAGCATCAGGTCCATGTTCTGGACGGCGGCCCCCGAGGCACCCTTGCCGAGGTTGTCGAGCAACGCAACGAGGTTGAACTGCGAAGTACCGGGCGTGCCGAACACGAAGAGCTTCATCGTATCCTCGCCGGCAAGCTCGACTGCATCGATGCGGGGCAGCTTGCGGCTCTCGTCCAGCGGCACAACTGTCACGATCTCCTGGCCGGCATAGTGGGCGACAAGAGCGGCATGGATGCTTTCGAGCGTCGTGCCCTCGGCAAGATCGTCGAGATGCAGCGGCACCTGAACGATCATTCCCTGCGGGAACTTGCCGACGGACGGGGAGAAGATCGGCGCGCGGTCCAGAAGACCGTGGATCTTCATCTCGGGCACGTGCTTGTGCGTCAGCGTCAATCCGTAAAGAAAGTGCGGAGCGGAGATCGCATCGTCGCGGCTCGGATCTTCCATCTGCGCGATCATCTGCTTGCCGCCGCCGGTGTAGCCGGAAACTGCGTTGACGGTGACCGGATAGCCGTCCGGCAGGATGCCGGCGGCGCGCAACGGCCGAATGAGGCCGATCGCGCCGGTAGGGTAGCAACCCGGATTGGCGACGAAGCGTGCCGCCTTGATCTTTTCGGCCTGCTCCTTGTCCATCTCCGCAAAGCCGTAGGCCCAGGAAGGATTGACACGGAAGGCGGTGGAGGTGTCGATGACCCGCACGTTGTTGTTGCCGGAGACCATCTGCACGGCTTCTTTCGAAGCATCATCCGGCAGGCAGAGGATCGCGACATCGGCGCTGTTCAGCATATCCTCGCGCATCGCGGCGTTGCGACGCTCGGCTTCCGGGATCGACAGAAGCTCGACATCGCGACGGCCGGCCATGCGCGTGCGGATCTGCAAGCCCGTCGTGCCGTGTTCGCCATCGATGAAGATCTTCGGTGCCATTGTCTCGCTCACACTTTCAATAGGTTAGAAAGAAGTCCGGAATCATTTTGTAAGAGGGATGAGTCAGCCGTGTGACGCGCTCGCGCGGCGCTCGGCATGTAGGCCAAGCATATACATCGCGACCGTCGCCCCCGCAATGGCAGTGATATCCGCGTGGTCATAGGGCGGTGACACCTCAACGACGTCGCCGCCCCTGATGTCCAACTGGTGCAGACGCTGCAGAACCGAGAGAATTTTGGCGCTCGAGGGGCCGCCGGATACGGGTGTACCGGTGCCGGGCGCATAGGCAGGGTCAAGGCAGTCGATATCGAAGGTCAGATAGGCCGGCGCACCGCGGGTATGCGAGATGATCGTCGAGGCGATATCGCTCGCACTCATCTCTTCAAGCTGATGACCATAAAGAATATGAATGCCGAAATCCTCTGGCGCATGCGTGCGGATACCGATCTGGATCGACCTGTCAGGATCGATGATGCCGTCCCGTGCAGCCCGCGCCACGAACGAGCCATGGTCGATCCGCCTGTTGTCGTCGAACCAGGTGTCTTGGTGAGCATCGAACTGGACGAGCGCCAGCGGCCCGTGCTTGGCTGCATGCGCCTTCAGGATCGGCCAGGTGACGAAATGGTCACCGCCAAGGGTCAGCATGAAGGCGCCGCTGTTGACAATGGTCTTTGCCTGCCGCTCGATTGCCGCAGGTGTCTCGTGGTGGTTGCCGTAGTCGAGCAGGCAATCGCCATAGTCGATGACGGCCATCTCGGCAAAGAGGTCGCGGTTGAAAGGATATTGCGGGTCGTTGTCGAAGATCGCTGACGCGCGCCGCATCGCCTGCGGCCCGAAGCGCGTGCCCGGTCGATTGGAGGTCGCGGCATCGAAGGGGATGCCCCAGACGACGGCATCCGCGCCGGACAGGTCCTTGGTAAAGCGACGTCGCATGAACGACAGCGCTCCGGCGAAGGTCGGGTCGGTGGCTGCCGATGTCAGGCTCGTTGCCGTAAAGGCGTGGTCGATCGACTTGTTGGCCAAGAGATGCTCCTTGAGGGGTATGCTGTGCCTATGCCTACCAGAAACGAATCTCAAACCGAAAGGCCAAAACGGTGCCGGTCGCTCGGCCAAGCTGGTTTTACCGCGGCAGCTTGTCCGCCAGCACTTCGGGAGTCTTCAGTTGCGGCGCCTCGGCAAGCAGTTCAGCCGCTCGTGCCATCAGCGCTGCGGCCACCTTGCCGTTCAAATGTGCCTGCCGACCGGCCTCATCATTGAACGCATCGAAGATGGCAAACGTGCTCTGGTCGTACCGAACGGCAAACCACGTCACCGTACCGGGTTCCTCTTCGACAAGTGCCTGCGCGCTTTTCAAGAACGCGGCCACTTCCTCTTCCTTGCCGGACTTTGCTTTCAGTTCGACATAGATTGCTTGCTTGGTCATTCCTGCCTCCCTTGGCACGCGCTTGAAGCGCCTGGAATGCGGTAGAACTGGCAAGGGAACGAGCGGCTTCAAGCGGCGGCCAAAAGAAAAGGCCGGGCAAGAGCCCGGCCTTCGCATTTCCATAGTCCGAAGCGATTAACGCTTGGAGAACTGGAACGAACGGCGGGCCTTGGCCTTGCCGTACTTCTTGCGTTCAACAACGCGGCTGTCGCGGGTCAGGAAGCCACCCTTCTTCAGGACCGATCGCAGGCCCGGTTCGAAGTAGGTGAGGGCCTTGGAAACACCGTGACGAACAGCACCGGCCTGGCCGGAAAGACCGCCGCCGGCAACCGTTGCAACGATGTCGAACTGGCCTTCGCGGGCAGCAGCAACGATCGGCTGGCGCAGGATCATCTGCAGAACCGGGCGTGCGAAGTATTCCGCGAATTCCTTGCCGTTGACGATGATCTTGCCGGAGCCCGGCTTGACCCAAACGCGGGCAACAGCGTTCTTACGCTTGCCGGTCGCGTAGGAGCGGCCAAGCGAGTCGACCTTACGGACGTGTGCCGGAGCCGAAGCTTCGGTAGCCGTGCCGAGATCCTTCAGGGAGGAGAGGTCAGCCATTCTTAGGCGCTCCTTACGTTCTTCTTGTTCAGCTTGGCGACGTCGAGAGCGACAGGCTGCTGTGCTTCATGGGGATGGTTGGAACCAGCGTAAACGCGGAGGTTCTTCATCTGACGACGGCCGAGCGGGCCACGCGGAACCATGCGCTCAACGGCCTTCTCGAGAACGCGCTCCGGAAAGCGGCCTTCGATGATCTGGCGAGCGGTACGCTCCTTGACGCCGCCGGCGTAACCCGTATGCCAGTAGTAAACCTTGTCGGAGTACTTCTTGCCGGTGAATACGACCTTGTCGGCATTGATGACGATGACGTTGTCGCCGTCGTCAACGTGGGGAGTGAAGGTTGCCTTGTGCTTGCCGCGCAGACGCATAGCGATGATGGAAGCGAGACGGCCAACGACAAGCCCTTCGGCGTCGATGATGACCCACTTCTTCTCCACCTCTGCAGGCTTCTGGGAGAAAGTTGCCATAGTAGTTACTCTCTTTTGGATCCCTCGGCCCGAAGGCGAGAGGGCGTTTCTTGTTGCTTGGTTTGGTGGGCCGAAGACGCACCAAAAAGAAAGCAGCCCGGAAAGGCTGCATTTCTGGCGGTGTGTATAAAGACAAAGGGCTGTGCGGTCAATGACGATGCTTTGCAGGATCGCAAAAATATTAAAGCAAAATCAATATGTTATTTGTGTGGTATCATATTACCTCATATTTCGCGGGGCGGAATCGAGTAAGTGGCGGTTGCTTGGGCAATCAGCTCATCCGCATTTTCCTGGAAAATCGATGCCTCGATGACCGCGAGCCGCTTCCCGAGCTTGAGAATTCGGCAGGTGCAGGTCGTCGGTCTTGGCTTTGGCAGGCGCAGGAAGTTGATGCTCAGATTGGTGGTGACAGCCAGAGCCACCGGCCCGATATGCGCGAGCACTGCCGCATAGGCTGTCACATCCGCCAAGGTGAAGAGGGCGGGGCCGGATACGGTGCCGCCCGGTCGCAAATGTCTTTCGCTAGGATCGAGCCGCATCGACACGCAACCTGGGCTGATCTCGGTGATCGTGAACACGCGACCGTCCGTGTGGATCTGCGGAAAATCCGTGTCCAGAAATCGGTGGAGCTCGTCGATCGTCATGATCGGCTGCATGAGTTTGCCTCGAAATTGCTTGTCGCCTGTGGCAGAACAATTAGCACGAAAAAACAATGCAGGGAGTTAGACCATGGCCGAAGTCGTATCCTTTCGGAAGGACCCGAGCAAAGCGGGTGAGGGTGCGCTCGTCATCCCGCAACTGAGTGACGGCGTGCTGCGGCTGACGCTCAGCAATCCGCCTGCGAATGCGCTCTCGATCGCCGTCATGGAAACCCTGATCGGTGAACTGCAGAGCGCCGCCGAAGACGCTGCCGTTCGCGTGGTCATCATCGCATCGACCGGCAACGTCTTTTCTGCCGGCCACGACCTCAAGGAATTGACCGCGCATCGCGCCGATGAGCACAACGGCGAGGCATTCTTTGAGGAAACCTTTGCGCTGGCTGCGGATCTCATGCTGGAGATCACACGCTTGCCAAAACCTGTCATTGCCGAGATCGACGGCCTCGCAACGGCTGCCGGGTGCCAGCTTGTCGCTTCCTGCGATCTGGCGATCTGCACCGATACGGCGACCTTCTGCACCCCCGGCGTCAATATCGGCCTGTTCTGCTCGACACCGATGGTGGCGGTGTCGCGAGCAGCGCATCGCAAGCAGGCAATGGAAATGCTGCTGACCGGTGAGACGATCGACGCCTCGACCGCCAAGGATTTCGGGCTCGTGAACCGTATCGTGCCGAGGCAGTATCTGACTCAGGTCGTCACCAAATATGCCTCCGTCATCGCAAGCAAATCGCCGCTGACGCTGAAGATCGGCAAGGAGGCATTCTACCGCCAGCTCGAAATGCCGATCGAGGAGGCATACAGCTATGCGGCTCAGGTCATGGTCGACAATATGCTGACGGCCGATGCCGAAGAGGGAATCGGAGCCTTCCTTTCCAAGCGCATGCCGCAGTGGACGGGCGAATAGCTAGCCGAGTTTCAGGACCAGCCCGCCGAGCGCGATGATCGCGCCGGCGAGATAGCGCCACGGGCTGGCCTTTTCCTTCAGCACGATCACGGAAATCAGCAGCGCAAAGAGGATCGACGTCTCGCGCAGCGCCGCAACGGTCGCAACCGGCGCCTTGGTCATCGCCCAAAGCGCGAGACCGTAGGAGGCGATAGATCCGCCGCCGCCAATCAGACCACGCCACCAGTTGTAGCGGACATGCACGGCGACTGCGACGCTACCGCGCTTGGCGATGGCCCAGGCGAATAGCAGTACCGGCGGTAGCAGCGACATCCATAGCGTATAGGACACCGCATTGCCGGAGATGCGGGCGCCGATTCCGTCGACATAGGTATAGGTCGCAATCACGCAGGCATTCGCTAGGGCTAGCCGGATGGCGTGCCCGCCGCCTTTTCGTGCTTCGAAGGCCAGTGTCAGGATGCCGGCGCAGATCGTCATCGTGCCAATGAGGGCACCTGTCGACAACGTTTCGTTCAGGATGAAACCGCTGGTGGCCGCAATCAGGAGCGGCGCGCACCCGCGCATGAGCGGATAGACAAGGCCGATATCGCCCGCGCGATAGGCGCCGGCGACGAGCTGGAAATACACGAACTGCAGAATAGCCGAAGCGCCGATGAAGGGCCATGCGGCCGAATTCGGCAACGGCAGGAACAGCAGAAACGGAAGCGCGCAGGCTGCCCCGCCAGCCGATATCAGGCTTGCATCCAGCGACTTATCGGTGCCCGCCTTGATCATGGCGTTCCAGGTTGCGTGCAGCAGAGCACCAAACAGAACGAGTAGGATGATGTGGAGAGGCAAAAAACCACCAAATGGTGTGAAAACTGATCGCTGGATGCTTGTTACGCGGCTGTTGGCAAAAAGCAATCCCGTTCGATGACGTGATGAATAGCGTTGAAGCAGGTCCTGCGCCCCGCGGCAACCGGAAGATGCCGTGTGGCCCCAATCAAAAGAGGAACGTACACCAGAGGTATTCATCGCCCAGCCGTCATTTCAACTATGAGGCGTCTCTAACATACGCATGAACATATGCGAACATATACAGGTTATACATAGAACAGTGATGGTGCGCGAAGCTGGGTCGCCGCAAATTTTACAATAGTGTGACAAAGCCGTCACGGAATCGGTCGATCCCTAAACGGTCAAGCGCCGGGCGCGATTGTTTTCGCAGGCTCGCGGATCATGATTTTGCTCTGGAGCCATGCTGTTTCAGAGCGTGTTATAAGGGGCGAGAAACATCCCGTCAAAGTTGTCGATATTCTGGCAATTCAGCACGCGACACCTCGGATTGTCCTTCGTCGGGATGGTCGTCCATTCAGCATATTGGTGGGCGTCGCAATAGGTGCTGTCGCGAATGTAACGGTCGAACAACGTCATGCCGCTCACCCGCTTTGACGGATACCGGAGGATCACCGCGCCCTCGTTATGGATCGAGGCGCGCGCCGCCTGGCAGCTGATACTGAGCGAATTATATCGGGAGATTGCAAGCGCCGGAGAGGCCGCCATGACGAAAGCGATTACAACAACCAATTTTTTCATGGAAATTACCTCCTTAGGCGCCCTAGTTCCTATATACGCGCAAACTAGCTGGCGGTTTCAGCGAATTGCCACGTAAACGCGATTGTTATTGGAGGTCGACGTTCTTGAATCACGATAGATATGAGGATGACTACATCCTCGACATTCTGCGTTCCGTGAAGACCATTGCCCTGACGGGCGCTTCGCCCAATCCCGCCCGACCGAGTAACGGCGTGATGGGGTATCTGCTGTCCAGGGGATACAAAGTCATCCCAGTGAACCCGGGGCAGGCGGGCAAGCAGATCCAGGGCCAGCCGGTTCACGCCCGGCTTGCCGACGTCCCTGGAACAGTCGACATGGTAGAGGTCTTCAGGGCCTCGGAATATCTATCGGGTGTAGTCGATGAGGCATTGGCAATGAACCCGCTACCGAAGGTGATATGGGCGCAACTTGGCGTCCGCGATGACGCGGCAGCGGCAAAGGCTGAGGCAGCCGGCATCAAGGTCGTCATGGATCGCTGCCCGGCCATCGAATATCCGCGGCTTATCGGCTGAGTGGGTGGATTTTTCAAATAACGTGCCTGGGTTGAAATAGAACGCGATTAACTTTTCGCGATCGTCGGCTATGCTCGCCGCCATTCGATCAACCGAAGGGGAGGGCTTCATGGCCAAGAACGGTCCGGGTTTCAATACGTTGGCAGTGCACGCGGGAGCTCAGCCGGACCCCGCGACCGGCGCGCGCGCCACGCCGATCTATCAAACGACCGCCTATGTATTCAACGATTCGGATCATGCGGCCGCTCTCTTTGGCTTGCAGCAATTCGGCAACATTTACACCCGCATCATGAACCCGACCCAGGCGGTACTCGAAGAGCGCGTCGCGGCGCTCGAGGGTGGCACCGCAGCACTCGCCGTTGCTTCCGGCCATGCGGCGCAGGTGGTCGTCTTCCACACGCTCATGCGCGCCGGCGAAAACTTCGTGGCTGCGAAGCGGCTCTACGGCGGCTCTATCAACCAGTTCGGCCATGCTTTTGATAATTATGGCTGGCAGGTTCGCTGGGCGGATTCCGCCGATCCGGCGAGCTTCGAAAGCCAGATCGATGGGAAGACACGGGCAATCTTCATCGAGAGTCTCGCCAATCCCGGCGGCACCTTCGTCGACATCGCCGCGATCGCAGCGGTTGCACACAAGCATGGCCTGCCGCTCATCGTCGACAATACGATGGCCAGCCCCTATCTCATCCGGCCGATCGAACACGGTGCCGATATCGTCGTGCATTCGCTGACGAAGTTCCTCGGCGGCCACGGCAATTCCATGGGCGGAATCATCGTCGACGGCGGAACCTTCGATTGGTCGAAATCCGGCAACTACCCAATGCTTTCCAGCCCGCGCCCGGAATACAATGGCGTGGTGCTACACTCGACCTTCGGCAATTTTGCATTCGCCATCGCTTGCCGCGTGCTTGGCCTGCGCGATCTTGGTCCTGCCATCTCGCCCTTCAATGCGTTCCTGATCCTGACGGGCATCGAGACGTTGCCGCTGCGCATGCAGCGTCACAGCGACAACGCGATCGCGGTCGCAAAGTGGTTGAAGGCGCACAGCAAGATCGCCTGGGTGAACTATGCGGGCCTCGAAGATGATCCTAACCATGCGCTGCAGCAGCGCTACTCTCCGAAAGGTGCTGGCTCAGTGTTCACCTTCGGGGTCAAGGGCGGTTATGAGGCCGGCAAGACGCTGGTCGAGGGGTTGGAGCTGTTCTCGCATCTCGCCAACATCGGCGATACGCGCTCGCTGGTAATCCACCCGTCATCGACCACGCATCGGCAATTGACGGATGAACAAAGGATCGCCGCCGGTGCCGGTCCCGATGTCGTTCGTCTTTCGATCGGGATCGAGGACGTGAAGGATATCATTGCCGATCTCGAGCAATCGCTGGCGAAGATCTGAGCCATGGCAAACTACCTGACTTTTGACATCGACGGCGTCGAACCGGAATTCGGCGCCCCCGATGCCGACCGGATAATGGCCGGCGACCCGCAGTTCAGGACCTGGAGTCTGGAGGAGGCCGATGGCGGCCTCTATTCCGGCATATGGGAGGCGACGCCCGGCAAGTGGCGCATCGTTTATGATGAGTGGGAATATTTTAACGTGCTTTCGGGCTACTCGATCGTCACGGAGGACGGTGGCGAGGCCGTGCATCTTCGTGCCGGCGACCGGATGATCCTCAGGCCCGGCTTTAAGGGAACATGGGAAGTCGTTGAAATAACTCGCAAGGACTACGTCATCCGGCTCTGATTTCACGGTAGCGGAATAGTGGATATGCCGAAGGGTGTCGCCGCTGATCTTGGCTGGTTTTGACAGAGCTAACTGCTGTCGGAAGATGCGAAATCGCTGCGGACGATGCCGTGGCGCTGGAGCTTGTCGTAGAACGTCTTCCGAGGAATGCCGAGGTCCGCGATCGTGCGACGGACGTCGCCGCCGTTGGCGTTCAAAGCTTCGCGAATGATGTGGGCTTCGTAGCGTTCGAGCCTGTCTGGGAGCGATAGGGTTCGATCCGTCTCCGGTTCCGCCGCCGGAACGCGATCTGACGCCTGCCCGACGCCGAGCACGAACCGTTCGGCGAAATGCGACAGTTCGCGCACGTTGCCCGGCCAGTCGTATTCCCGCAGGTGGCGATGGATCGAGGAGGGGATCGCGGGAACGTCGCGTTTGAAGCGGTTCGCGGCACGCTCGGCGAAGTAACCGAAGAGAAGCGGAATGTCATCGCGGCGCTCCTTGAGCGGCGGAATAGAGATCGTTACCACGTTGAGGCGGTAATAGAGATCTTCGCGAAAGTCGCCGCGTTGGCGGGGATCGCCGAGATCGATCTTGGACGCCGCGACGACCCGCAAGTCGACGGGTCGGACCTCGTTGGTGCCCAACGGCGCAACCTCGCGCATTTCGAGCACGCGCAGCATCTGCACCTGTGTGGCGGGCGGCATGCTCTCGATCTCGTCGAGGAAGAGCGTTCCGCCACTCGCATATTCGATGCGGCCTACACGCTTCTTTTGCGCGCCGGTGAAGGCGCCGGGTTCGTGTCCGAAAAGTTCGCTTTCGACAACGCTTTCCGGCAACGCTCCGCAGTTCAGGGCAACGAAATTACCGGATGCGCGCCGGCTCCAGCGGTGCAGCAGGCTTGCCACGACTTCCTTGCCGCTGCCGGTTTCACCCATCAGGAGCACGTCGACATCGGTGTCGGCAATTTGCCGCAAGGTATGGCGCAGCCGTTCCATCGCCGGCGTCTGGCCGATCAGCGGCAGGTCATCGCGCGCCTCGTCTGTCGCTTTCCGCAGAGATCTGTTTTCCATCACGAGACGGCGCTTTTCGGCAGCGCGCCGCACGCTCTGAATAAGCCTGTCCGTCGCGAAGGGCTTCGTGATGAAGTCGTAGACGCCGTCCTGCATGGCTTTGACCGCCATCGGAATGTCCCCGTGGCCGGTGACCAGGATAACCGGCAAATCCTCGTCCTGCCGTCGTACGCGACCGAAGAGTTGGAGGCCGTCGATTTCAGGCATGCGGATATCGGAGACGACAACACCTGCGAAATCCGGACTCAATGCCGCCAGGGCTTCGCCGGCGTCGGAAAAGGCGGAAACCGAAAAACCCGCGAGTTCGAGCGTTTGCTTGGTTGCGCGCAGCAAGTCCTTGTCATCATCGATTAGAAAGATCGGCGTCGCATCATTCATGCCTTGGCCTTCCGCAGGTGGACCGTAAAACAGGTTCCGGTTTCGTCGCTCGTCACATCGATGCGGCCGCCATAGTCGGCGACAATGTCCTTGGAAATAACGAGACCGAGACCAAGGCCTTTTTCCTTGGAGGTGTTGAACGGCGTAAAGAGCGATTTCAGGATAGCGGGCGAAATACCGGGGCCGTTGTCGGCGACGTCGATCGCAACCTCGTCATCCGTCTCGGTAACGGAGACATCGACCTTCGCGTCCGCGCGCCCGTCGAGCGCTTCCAAGGCGTTCTGGAACAGGTTGATCAGGATCTGCTCAAGGCGAATGCGGTTGCCGAGCACACATTGGCCCGCTGGCGGCAGCCGGATGCTGAGTGCATTCAGTTGACCGGCAAATCGGCTTTTCAGGAGAACCACCGCCCCATCGATAACGCCACGCAGTTCCACAGGCTCCGGCGCCACGCGACCTTTTCGAGCGAATGCCTTCAACTCGTCGGTAATCGCGCCGATCCGTTCCGTGAGGCCGGCGATCGCTTCGAGGTTGTCGTCCACGGGGGTGGTCTGCTTGCGCTCCAGGAACACCCTGGCATTGTCTGCATAGGCGCGTATCGTCGCGACCGGTTGGTTGATCTCATGCGCGACGCCTGCCGCGACCTGTCCCAGGATCGCGAGCCGGTTCGCCTGCACAAGTTCCTGCTGAACAACCTGCAGCCTCGCTTCCGTCTCTCTATGGTCAGAGATTTCGGCCTCCAAACGGTCGCGTGCCCGGCTGAGATCGTCGGTTCGCGCGGTGACCCGTCGCTCCAGCTCTTCGCGCATGCCCTGTTCTTCCGCGATCTTGGTTGCCGCCGCTTGGCGCCTCCACAGAATTAACGCCGCGATTGCGAGAACGGGCAGAAGAACGGCCAGTGACAACAGGCGTATTTCGCGAACGGACGCCGCAACTGGCGCATCAGTGGGTACAAGGTATTCGAGATGCCAAGGCGTAGTGGGAACGGGTGTCGTTAGGCGCAAATACTCGCCTTCGCCGCTACCCGGTAGCACGGCGGAAACGAGCGACGCCTCGGCGTCAACGGGCCGAGGGCGCATGACCGGCAGCGTCGCCAGCGGCGCATCGCCGAACTGCAGGCTGTTGCGGATGGCGGCAAGGTCAGCCTGCGGCACAGGGCTGTTCATCATGAAGCGCCAGGAGGGGATGCTGGTGATGAGAACGACGCCGCGATCATCCGTGACATAGACAGGGCGATGTGTGTCGTGCCAGTCGCTCTCAAGCCGATCGAACTCAAGTTTGACCACGACGACGCCGAGCGGCGCTGCCGCACTTCCCACGCGGCGAGAAATGTAGAGGCCCGGGCGCTTGCTGACACTGCCGAGGGCAAAATGCTCAGCCGTTCCGTCCTCCATCGCCTTTGTGAAGTAGTCGCGGAATGTGTAGTCGTTGCCGACGAAACTGACGGGCTCCCGCCAATTGCTCGAGGACACCGCAATGCCGTTGGGGCCGATGACGTAGAGCACGGCGGCCTGCGTTCCCGTGACCAGCCGCTCGAGCTTCCGGTTCAATATGTCGATCGCATCGCTGCCTTTGGACGAAAGGCCATCGAGAACTTGTTGGTCTTCGGCAAGAAGCAACGGCAGCGCGCGTGGCCTCTCCAAGACTGCGTTCAGGAGCGCGACTTTCAGGCTGGCGTCGGTCCGGCCTTGGCCCGCGATCGCGTCAATGGCGGAGCGACGCCCATAAGCCTCCGCGCCAAACAGCACGGCAACGATGAGCACAGCCGAAATGGAGGCAAACAGAATCCACAGCCGCCGTGCGCGCCGGCGGACGCGGTCGAGGGAGCCAAAACCAGTTGTCGGTGCCGACTGAAGCATCATCTAGTTTGTGCGTAATTCCGCACTTCCGTCAAATCAATTTGTGCGAAAATACGCCCGCGTACTTAAGGTGGCGTAGGCCATCATAAAAAAAGAGATTGGGAAGCAATCACTTAGACGTCCGCATCGGAGTTGGCACGCATGTTGCAAAACCTCACCAAACAGCCAGCGTGGCTGTTGACTGGTAACGCAAATCGCCCCGGGAGGCCGCTTTTGGTTTTGGGGCACATGGAGGACATCATGGGTGCAGCACTTCCGGTCGCGGAGCCACGCGGCAAGGTTCCTTTTTATCGGCTTCTCTACGTGCAGGTTCTTGCCGCCATCTGCGCTGGCATCCTGCTCGGTCATTTCTATCCCGACATCGGCACGGCTCTGAAGCCGCTCGGCGATGCTTTCATCAAGCTCGTCAAAATGATCATCGCCCCCGTCATCTTCTTGACGGTTGCTACAGGTATCGCCGGCATGTCCGACCTGCAGAAGGTTGGGCGCGTCGCCGGCAAGGCAATGCTTTACTTCCTCGTCTTTTCGACGCTGGCACTGGCTGTTGGTCTGCTGGTCGCCAACGTCATACAGCCGGGTGCAGGCATGCACATCGATCCGGCGACGCTGGATGCCAAGGCCGTCGCAAGCTATGCGGAAAAGGCTCATGACTCGACCGTCACGGGCTTCCTGATGAACATCATTCCGAACACGATCGTAGGCGCCTTTGCCGACGGCGATATTCTGCAGGTGCTGTTCTTCTCTGTCCTGTTCGGCATCGCGCTTGCCATGGTCGGCGATCGCGGCCGTCCCGTTGTCGATTTTCTGCAGGCCCTGACAGCGCCGGTCTTCAAGCTGGTGGCAGTGCTGATGAAGGCTGCTCCGATCGGCGCGTTCGGCGCCATGGCCTTCACCATCGGCAAATATGGCATCGGCTCCATCGCCAATCTGGCAATGTTGATCGGCACCTTCTACCTGACGTCGCTGCTCTTCGTGCTCGTCGTTCTGGGTGCGGTCGCCCGCTACAATGGGTTCTCGATCCTCGCGCTGATCCGCTATATCAAGGAAGAACTGCTGCTCGTGCTCGGCACGTCGTCTTCGGAAGCCGCACTTCCCGGTCTCATGGCCAAGATGGAGCAGGCTGGTTGCAAGCGCTCGGTCGTCGGTCTCGTCATTCCGACCGGCTACTCCTTCAACCTCGATGGCACCAATATCTATATGACGCTTGCTGCGCTCTTCATCGCTCAGGCGACGGACACGCCGCTGACGCTGGCAGACCAGATCCTGCTTCTGCTGGTCGCGATGTTGAGCTCCAAGGGCGCTGCCGGCATCACCGGCGCCGGCTTCATCACGCTTGCCGCAACGCTTTCCGTGGTGCCTTCGGTTCCCGTTGCCGGCATGGCGCTGATCCTCGGTATCGACCGCTTCATGTCGGAATGCCGCGCCTTGACGAACTTTGTCGGCAACGCGGTCGCAACGGTTGTGGTCGCCCGCTGGGAAAATGAGCTTGACCAGACGAAGTTTGCTGCCGCCATGGCCGGCAAGCTGCCGCAGGAACCGCTGGATGGAGTGCCGGTGCTACAGGCGGCGGAATAACGCTTCACCGCCTGACTTTCAAAAGCGACGAAAAGGGTCCGCGTCCTCCGGGGCGCGGACTTTTCCATTGCTGACCTACCAAGCAAGGTCGAGGCGATCCAGACCGTGGAAATGATAGACATCTTTTACGACGGGCAACCGGGCAAGTTTCAGTCCAGGCAGCCGCTCGAAGAGAATTGGTAGGACGACGTTCAATTCCA
The DNA here is from genome assembly GCF_014193305.1 of Rhizobium sp. BK181. Taxonomy (NCBI): domain Bacteria; kingdom Pseudomonadati; phylum Pseudomonadota; class Alphaproteobacteria; order Hyphomicrobiales; family Rhizobiaceae; genus Rhizobium; species Rhizobium sp. BK181. The sequence goes on along the minus strand of NZ_JACHZA010000010.1, from coordinate 142,261 downwards.
GCCGCGCCAGCGGCGCCCCGATGCAGAAATGGATGCCGGCGCCAAACGACAGGTTAGGCGCCTCGTTGCGGTCGGGCTTGAAGGTAAGCGGATCGCTGTATTTTGTCGGATCGAGATTGGCTGCCGCCAGAATGAGGCTCACCTTGTCGCCTCGCTTGAACGAAATGCCGTCGATCTCGACCGGTTCCAACGCCCATCGCTGGAAGATGTGAACGGGCGCGCAGATACGCAGAGACTCTTCCACAGCTCGTTCGGTTGTCGCCTCGTCCTTGAAGAGGTCCGCCGGATTGTGCCCACTCTCCAGGATAATGCGGACTGAATTGCCGATCTGGTGGACCGTCGCCTCGTGACCGGCATTGAGCAGCACGATTGTCGTCGAGACGAGTTCGTCCTCGGTCAGGTATTGCCCCTTGTGTTCCGTATGGATCATGTGGGTCAACAGGTCGTCCCGAGGGTTGGCTCGGCGCTCGGCGATTACTGTCTTCACATAGTCTGAGAACTCCTTTGCTGCCAGTTCGGCGCCATCCTCATCTTCTCGTGTGCGACCGAAAAGATACATGCGAATATAGGCGTGCGACCATTTCAGGAGCTGCGGCCCCATCTCCTCCGGAATGCCGATCATGCGGGCAATCATGGTCACCGGAATAATGTCCGCAAATGCCGAAAGCAGCTCGACTTCGCTGTTCTTCTCGAAGCCGTCAATGAGCTTGTTGGCGAGTTCGGCAAGTTCAGGCTTCATCTTCTCGACGTGGCGAGAGACGAAAGCGCGGTTGACGAGTGTTCGCAGACGCGTGTGCTCGGGCGGCTCCAGTTCGAGCAAGGAGTACCGTTCGGCGAGGTCGAAATTCGCCAGATGCTGGTCCGGCTCGGGAAGGCCAAGTTCCTCACGGCTTGCGATGTGCAGGATCTGGCGGCCGAAACGGCGATCGCGCAGCAAGCCGTTGACGTGGTCGTAGCCTGTGAAAAACCACTGCTTCTGCTGCTCCCAATAGAACGTAGGACAGTGCGCATGCAGAGCGGCGTAGGCCGCGTTCGGGTCGCTGTAGAACGCCGGATTGCTGGCGTCGAGTGAGACATGGCGTGTGGCGGGGTCTATGGAAAGAAACGGTGGGATCATCATGCTTCGAGGCTTAGCGGATTTGCCAAGCCTCGAAAAGATGCTCAACCTCTCGACAGGGATCCGACGCGGCGAAGTGCGTGGATCTGATCGTCGAGCGTGGGGACGAGCTCACCGCCGGTATGATCGGGCTCGACCGGGGGCGGCGCTGCAGCTTCGGCCTCACCGAAGATGATGGTGCAGTTGCGGCCGGCTGCTTTGGCGGCGTAAAGCGCGCGATCCGCCGCCGAAACCAGCTTGTCTCTGTTTGCCTCGATGGAAGAGGCCATGGCGACGCCGATACTGACCGTGACCGGAATGATCGCATCGCCGGTACTGACGGGAACACGGCAGAATTCGGCGCGGATCGATTCCGCCAGTGCTTCCGCTTCAGTTTGGTCGGCCACCGTCGTGAAGGCGGCGAACTCTTCCCCGCCCATGCGGCCGAAGACGCCGGCAGGAACGAATTGGCGGGCCATGCGAGCAAAGACCGTCAGTACGGTGTCTCCAGCCTGATGTCCGAACCGATCGTTGACGCGTTTGAAATGGTCGAGGTCGAAGAGCAGTACCGCGACCTGGCGGTCATTGTGGAATGCGCGCTCCTGAAGGGCATCGAACTGTCCGAAGAGACCACGCCGGTTCAACACACCCGTCAGGGAATCGGTGAGGCTGAGCATACGAAGATGCTTCTCCGAGCGCTCCATGATGAGAAGGCAGGTATGGGCGCATGCAAAGGTCAGCATGAAGCCCGTTGCCATGGCAGCGCCGCCGGCGAAATTGGCGGCTTCCGCGTCGGTTGGGCCGATGATTGCCATTGCCATTGCCGTACCGAAGCATAGGAAACTCTGGAGCACGAAGATAACGCCGAGCGTTCGTCTGGAGCCTTCGTTGGGTTGGCCTGTCGCGCGGACTGCCATTGCAAGCGCGGTTGCGCCGGTGGCCGAGGCCAAGTTGTAGAGAATGACGCGATTGGTGTAGTCGTCGTTGACCCACGGCAGGAAGACGCCGCCCAGCCAAACAAGCGGCGGAAGGAATGCCCACCATTCGAGCTTGCGACGGTCAAGAGCCAGATACCCGGCAACCCATGCACTTTGTCCGCATAGTGCAATCGTATTGCCGATCTCGATCGAGAGAATAGCGGGTATCTGCCCCCGCAACGCCACCATTGCGAATCCAACGCCACTAAGAAGAAAACCCATTCCCCAATAGAAATAGGTCTTGTTTCGGACGTTATGGCGCCAGGCCATGAAAGCCACCAACGCGAGCGTCATGGCTTCGGAGCACCAAATGGCTAATCCAGTCGTAACATTGAACACGGCAACACCCCTTGCATTGCGCGTATTGTTTCGGAAGAAGCTGGCAACTTCATTAATTGCGCTTCTCCCTTGGCGCATTTTTGCGTTGAGTTGGTGTTAGGCTTTCTGGTCTGTAAACGCAGCGCAGCCGCAAGCAGATTCAGAATTCGTTTATCCTGACGCCGACAAAAGCTGTGTGGCACTAGGATTGCAGCTCGCTCTTCACCATCGCTTGCATGAATGAACCTATATCGGGCGAAAAGCATTCGCTCTGCACTAGCCCTCTTGACGTTATCCGTCAGCGCGTCTTGAAGAGGAGGGCAGGGAAGTTCTATGTAGGGATAAGGCAATTTCTTTGATTCCCGGCCACAGCCGGCAGACGTTGACAAAGGACGCACATGAGAAACCCAGTCGATACCGCTATGGCCCTCGTGCCGATGGTTGTGGAACAGACCAATCGCGGTGAACGCTCCTACGACATCTATTCCCGCCTGCTGAAGGAACGGATCATCTTCCTCACGGGCCCGGTCGAGGATCACATGGCGACGCTCGTTTGCGCCCAGCTGCTCTTCCTCGAGGCGGAAAACCCGAAGAAGGAAATCGCGCTCTACATTAATTCGCCGGGCGGCGTCGTTACCGCCGGCATGGCGATCTACGACACGATGCAGTTCATCAAGCCGGCCGTTTCGACGCTCTGCATCGGCCAGGCCGCCTCCATGGGATCGCTGCTCTTGGCTGCCGGGCACAAGGACATGCGCTTCGCCACCCCGAACTCCCGCATCATGGTTCACCAGCCCTCGGGCGGTTTCCAGGGCCAGGCATCGGACATCGAGCGTCACGCCCGCGACATTCTGAAGATGAAGCGTCGTCTGAACGAGGTCTATGTCAAGCACACCGGCCGCACCTACGAGGAAGTCGAGAAGACCCTTGACCGCGACCACTTCATGGATGCGGACGAGGCTCAGGCCTGGGGTGTTATCGACAAGGTGCTGACATCTCGCATCGAGATGGAAGGCGATGCGGCCTAGTGAGAAGTAGGGATGGTGTTGTATCCGCCACAGTTCTATCTCATTTGTGATCGAACAAGAGAAGAAACCCGGTGGCGGGTGCAGCGATCTCAAGTATTAATGCTATGTTGAATTTTTATGACATAGCATCGGCAGTGGAAGGGGAATTCGTTGCCGCCGGAGCCAGGACAGCTTAGTTTGGACCGGTTCGTACCCCTTAACGGCCTTGGCCGGCTGGGGCTCCAAAGTTGGAGCAGGCCAATGAGTAGACCGTTATTTCACCTTGAAATACGGCGTGCTGGAAGGAAAGTGATATGAGCAAAGTCAGCGGCAGCAACGGCGGCGACTCTAAAAACACCCTGTACTGCTCCTTCTGCGGAAAGAGCCAGCACGAAGTCCGGAAGCTTATTGCCGGACCGACCGTTTTCATCTGCGATGAATGCGTCGAATTGTGCATGGACATCATCCGCGAGGAAAACAAATCCTCGATGGTCAAGTCTCGTGACGGCGTTCCCACGCCGCAGGACATCATCAAGGTCCTCGATGAGTATGTCATCGGCCAGCGCCAGGCGAAGAAGATCCTGTCCGTTGCCGTTCACAACCATTACAAGCGCCTCGCGCACGCCTCCAAGAACGGCGAAGTCGAGTTGGCGAAGTCGAACATCATGCTCGTCGGCCCGACCGGCTGCGGTAAGACCTATCTTGCCCAGACGCTCGCGCGCATCATCGATGTTCCGTTCACGATGGCCGACGCGACGACGCTGACGGAAGCCGGCTATGTCGGTGAAGACGTCGAAAACATCATCCTGAAGCTGCTGCAGGCTGCCGACTACAATGTCGAGCGCGCCCAGCGCGGCATCGTCTACATCGACGAAGTCGACAAGATCTCCCGCAAGTCCGACAACCCGTCGATTACCCGCGACGTGTCGGGCGAGGGTGTCCAGCAGGCGCTTCTGAAGATCATGGAAGGCACGGTTGCCTCGGTTCCCCCGCAGGGCGGCCGTAAGCATCCGCAGCAGGAGTTCCTGCAGGTCGACACGACGAACATCCTGTTCATCTGCGGCGGCGCCTTTGCTGGTCTCGACAAGATCATCTCCGCCCGCGGCGAGAAGACCTCGATCGGTTTCGGTGCGACGGTTAAGGCCCCGGACGACCGCCGCGTTGGCGAAGTGCTGCGGGAGCTCGAGCCGGAAGACCTGGTCAAGTTCGGTCTCATCCCGGAATTCATCGGCCGTCTGCCGGTCTTGGCGACGCTCGAGGACCTCGACGAGGATGCACTGATCCAGATTCTCTCCGAGCCGAAGAACGCGCTGATCAAGCAGTACCAGCGCCTGTTCGAGATGGAAGATGTGGAACTGACCTTCCACGAGGACGCACTTCGCGAGATCGCCCGCAAGGCGATCGTGCGCAAGACCGGTGCTCGCGGCCTTCGCTCGATCATGGAAAAGATCCTGCTCGACACGATGTTCGAACTGCCGGCGCTGGAAGGCGTGCGCGAAGTCGTCATTTCGGAAGAGGTGGCTCGCGGTTCTGCACGTCCGCTCTACATCTACGCGGACCGTCAGGACGAGAAGGCCAACGCTTCGGCGTAAGCCGTTAGAAATATCTTTACGATACGAACCGTGAATTTGAGGGGCTTGCCGTCGGCAGGCCCCTTTCTATTTCAAAACCAGTGCACGACCCTGATAAATCTTGCTAAAGAGGTCTGAAAGCACCCCTGCTGCCGTTGCGGTTTCTAACGTCCGTGGCAATTATGGAATGATTCCGTTGGTGTGTTTCGGCCGTGTGTGTTAGCCGGCGCGGAAGTGGCAAGCGCCGGTCCAGGCCGGTGCTCCAGAGTGAAGGTGTTCCGTTGTCGCATAGCTGTCATGTCCAGGGGGACGCCGGCCATGGCGCAGCTTGAAAAGCATAGTCAGAACCTCCACTTGTTGTCTCAAGTGGAGTGCGGCCCGGTTCTAGTGGCCGCGCCAGAAGAGCCCGGAAACGGGACGATGGAAAGGAAATAAAATGACGAAGAAAACGTCAGTTGCGAGCATCGCATATCCGGTATTGCCCCTGCGCGACATCGTCGTCTTCCCGCATATGATCGTGCCGCTGTTCGTCGGCCGCGAGAAGTCGATCCGTGCGCTCGAAGAAGTCATGGGGTCGGACAAGCAGATCATGCTCGTCACCCAGATCAATGCGAGCGACGACGATCCGGAACCGTCTGCCATCCACAATGTCGGCACGGTCGCCAACGTGCTGCAGCTGCTGAAGCTGCCTGACGGCACCGTCAAGGTTCTGGTCGAAGGCCGCGCGCGCGCCGAGATCGATGCCTACACCGATCGAGAGGATTTTTACGAAGCCCTCGGCCATGTTCTCGAAGAACCGCATGACGATCCGGTCGAACTGGAAGCGCTGAGCCGCTCGGTGGTCTCCGAGTTCGAGAGCTACGTGAAGCTCAACAAGAAGATCTCGCCAGAGGTCGTTGGCGCCGCCAGCCAGATCGACGACTACTCGAAGCTGGCCGATACGGTTGCCTCGCACCTGTCGATCAAGATCACCGAAAAGCAGGAGATGCTGGAAACCACCAGCGTCAAGGCACGCCTCGAAAAGGCGCTCGGTTTCATGGAAGGTGAGATCTCGGTCCTTCAGGTCGAGAAGCGTATCCGCTCGCGCGTCAAGCGCCAGATGGAGAAGACCCAGCGCGAGTACTACCTGAACGAACAGATGAAGGCGATCCAGAAGGAACTCGGCGACGGCGAGGAAGGCCGCGACGAGATGGCCGAACTGGAAGAGCGCATCTCCAAGACCAAGCTGTCGAAGGAAGCCCGCGAGAAGGCCGATGCCGAGCTGAAGAAGCTGCGGCAGATGAGCCCGATGTCGGCTGAGGCGACGGTTGTCCGTAACTATCTCGATTGGCTGCTCGGCATTCCGTGGGGCAAGAAGTCGAAGATCAAGTCGGATCTCAACAACGCCGAAAAGATCCTCGAAGCCGATCACTTCGGTCTCGACAAGGTCAAGGAGCGCATCGTCGAATATCTGGCTGTCCAGGCTCGTGCCACCAAGATCAAGGGTCCGATCCTGTGCCTCGTCGGCCCTCCGGGCGTCGGCAAGACCTCGCTCGCCCAGTCGATCGCCAAGGCGACCGGCCGTGAGTATGTCCGCATGGCTCTCGGCGGCGTTCGTGACGAAGCTGAAATCCGCGGTCACCGCCGCACCTATATCGGCTCGATGCCCGGCAAGGTCATCCAGTCGATGAAGAAGGCGAAGAAGTCCAATCCGCTCTTCCTGCTCGACGAAATAGACAAGATGGGCCAGGACTTCCGTGGCGATCCGTCGTCGGCTCTGCTCGAAGTGCTGGATCCGGCTCAGAACTCGACCTTCATGGATCACTACCTGGAAGTCGAATACGATCTGTCGGACGTGATGTTCATCACGACGGCGAACACGCTGAACATTCCGGCACCTTTGATGGACCGCATGGAAGTCATCCGTATCGCCGGCTACACCGAGGACGAAAAGCGCGAAATCGCCAAGCGGCACCTGCTGCCGAAGGCCATCAAGGAACATGCACTGCAGCCGAACGAGTTCTCGGTCAGCGACGACGCCCTGATGGCGATCAGCCAGCAGTACACCCGCGAAGCCGGTGTTCGTAACTTCGAGCGCGAATTGATGAAGCTCGCCCGCAAGGCGGTCACCGAGATCATCAAGGGCAAGACGAAGTCCGTTCATGTGACGGCCGAAAACATCGACGACTACCTGGGCGTTCCGCGCTTCCGCCACGGCGAAGCCGAACGCGAGGATCAGGTCGGTGTCGTTACCGGGCTGGCCTGGACGGAAGTCGGTGGCGAACTGCTGACGATCGAAGGCGTCATGATGCCGGGCAAGGGTCGTATGACCGTGACCGGCAACCTGAAGGAAGTCATGAAGGAATCGATCTCGGCGGCGGCATCCTATGTCCGCTCGCGCGCTGTCGATTTCGGCATCGAGCCGCCGCGCTTCGATAAGAGCGACATCCACGTGCACGTGCCGGAAGGCGCGACACCGAAGGATGGTCCGTCGGCCGGCGTTGCCATGGCAACCGCGATCGTCTCGATCATGACCGGTATTCCGGTCGACAAGAACGTGGCGATGACGGGTGAAATCACCCTGCGCGGCCGTGTTCTGCCGATTGGCGGTCTGAAGGAAAAGCTGCTTGCAGCGCTTCGCGGCGGCATCAAGAAGGTGCTGATCCCGGAAGAGAACGCCAAGGATTTGGCGGAGATTCCGGACAACGTGAAGAACAACATGGAGATCATCCCCGTGTCCCGCATGGGCGAGGTGATCAAGCATGCTCTGGTCCGCAGACCGGAGGCGATCGAGTGGGATGGCACGGTGGAGACGCCTGTCATCGCGACGGTCGAAGGGCTCGATGAAACAGGCGCGACCATAGCTCACTGAGCCATGTTTGCCACATTCGCGCCTAATTGCTTAAAAACCCTGAAAAGGCTGGCGTTTTCGCCAGCCTTTTTTTGTGAAATTGACCGGCGGACTCTTGCATTTCCTTGATTTGCAGGGTCTTTGGGGTGCGGCGGGCCTGATGAACTCTATTCTGCGCCTAGCTTATAGATTTGAGTCGTTTCGAACCATTTAGAAAGGGGTGGAAACATGAACAAGAATGAACTCGTGTCCGCAGTTGCTGAAAAGGCAGGACTCTCGAAGACTGACGCTGCTTCCGCAGTTGACGCTGTTTTCGAAGTTGTCCAGGCTGAACTGAAGGGCAAGGGCGACGTTCGCCTCGCTGGTTTCGGTAGCTTCACCGTTTCCCATCGCGCTGCCACGAAGGGCCGCAACCCGTCCACGGGCGCAGAAGTCGATATTCCGGCTCGCAACGTGCCGAAGTTCACGCCCGGCAAGGGCCTGAAGGACGCCGTCAACGGCTGATAGGAATTTGCTTGGCGGCCGGGCAACGAGACCGGCGGCACAAGTTTCGGAGGGTTCGGCCATGGCCGGACCCTTTTTGCATTTGGTGCCCTTGTCGGCACGCTGGGGATGCCTTACGAAACGCTCGTTCTCAGGGCGGGGTGAAAGTCCCCACCGGCGGTAAGAGCTTTGCTCGAGCCCGCGAGCGCCTCTCGGCGAATATGTCGAAAGGGTCAGCAGATCCGGTGCAATTCCGGAGCCGACGGTTACAGTCCGGATGAAAGAGAATGAGCGGAACGGGCGAGGGCGGAATCCGTCCTGGCTGCGGTATTGCGCTCATGCGTCCTGATTTGTGTTGGTTTCGGAAAGAAAGACATGAATCAGACTTCTCCTACGTTTTCCGCTTCGCGAGCAATGGCCGGCGCTGCTTGGATGGTTGCTGCAGGCATTGCCTTCTCAATCCTCAATGTCGTCACGCAATGGCTGACAATGAAGCTCGCTTTCCCCGCCGCCTCGGCTGCCTTCTGGCAATACGCATTTGCGTTGGTCTTCTCGCTCCCCTTTCTCCGGCGCGCCGGTCTCGGGGCAATGAGAACGCGCTACCCTTGGCGCCACGTCATTCGCGTTGCCTTTGCCGCCTTTGGCGTGACCACGTGGGTCGCCGGTCTCGCGTCGGTACCAATCTGGCAGGCGATCGCCTTGGTGATGACTTCCCCGTTCTTCATCATCATGGGCGCGCGCATTTTCCTTGGCGAACGCATCGGCGCTGCGAGATGGGCCGCGACCAGTGTCGGCTTCATCGGCGCCATGATCATTCTGCAGCCGTGGTCGGACAGCTTCAATTGGGCTGCGGTCCTGCCGATCGTCTCGGCACTTCTCTGGGGTGCGTCGTCACTGATCACCAAGAGCCTGACGGGTGTCGAGCGGCCGGAAACCATAACGGTCTGGCTATTGGCTCTTCTCACGCCGATCAATGGTGGACTGGCGGTGGCCGCGGGCTTCAGTGTTCCGACCGGTACCACGCTGCTGCTTTTTGCCGTGGCGGGTCTGCTGACCGTGCTGGCGCAATATTTCCTGACGCTCGCCTACACCGCCGCCGATGCCGCCTATGTCCAGCCTTTCGACGATCTCAAGCTCCCGCTGAACGTTCTCGCCGGGTGGTTGGTCTTCGGCTACGCGCCGACCGGATATCTCTGGGTGGGCGCGTTCCTGATCCTTGGGGCATCGCTCTTCATCATGCGGAACGAAATGAAGAGGGAGCAGGCGAACCCCTAGCACTGTCAGAATAAGACAGCCGTGTCATTCCGGTGTCATGCCAATCCCGCAAAACCGCTCTGTTTGAATTCATGGGGGATTTCATGACAACTTTATCGCGCAAGACAGTGCTGGTTGCGGCGCTTCTGACGACGGCCGCGTTTCCGGCCGCCGCGGAGCCCGTTTTCAACCGCATCGCAACCTTTCCGGTGGCATCCAACCTGCCCGAAGGAAAAGACAAGCTCTCGAACACGTCGGCTGAAATCATTACGGCGACCGACGATGGCATGACGCTGATCTACAGCGACAGCCCGCTCGGCGCGATTGGATTTGTTGACATTTCCGACGCCAAGTCGCCGAAGGCTGCGGGCGCGCTGATGATGGACGGCGAGCCCACATCCGTGACATCAGCCGCCGGCAAGGCGCTGGTTGCCGTCAACACCTCGGAGAGCAAGGCAAAGCCATCGGGCCGCCTGGCGATCGTCGACGTTGCCACCAAGAAGATCGAAAACACCTGCGACCTCGGAGGACAACCGGATTCGATCGCGCTCAACAAGGACAAGACGCTTGGCACGATTGCGATCGAAAACGAACGCGACGAAGACATCAACGACGGCAAGATTCCGCAGATGCCGGCAGGCGACCTCGTCGTGTTCCAGGTGAAAAATGGCACGGTCGATTGCGGTACGATCAAGCACGTGACGCTGACCGGCCTTGCCGGGATTGCGCCGGAGGATCCGGAACCGGAATTCGTTTCGTTCAACGATCAGGACGAGATCGCCCTGACCCTGCAGGAGAACAACGAGATCGTCATCATCGACGGGACGACGGCAGCAGTGAAGGGACACTTTCCTGCGGGCAGCGTTGACCTGACCGGCATCGACACGAAGCGCGACGGCGCGCTGAAGTTCACCGGCGAGCTAAAGGGTGTCTTGCGTGAGCCCGACGCCGTGAAATGGCTGGACAACGACCGTCTGGTTGTCGCGAACGAAGGCGACTACCAGGGCGGTTCGCGCGGTTTCACGATCTTCGACAAGACAGGCAAGGTCCTCTACGAATCCGGCGCTTCGTTCGAGCGCGCCGTCGCCAATATCGGGCACTATCCGGACAAGCGCTCGTCCGCCAAGGGTGTCGAGCCGGAAGGTCTGGAGGTCGCGACCTTCGGCGGCCAGAAGTATATCTTCCTGCTTTCGGAACGCGCCTCGGTTGTCGGCGTCTACAAGGATACCGGCGCCGAACCACAACTCGTCCAGATTCTTCCGTCGGGTGTGTCGCCCGAGGGAGGCGTGGCCGTGCCGTCCCGCAATCTCCTTGCCACCGCCAACGAAGTCGATCTCGGCAAGGATGGCGGCCCGCGGTCCCACGTCATGATCTATGAACTCGGCGAAGGCGAAATGGCCTATCCGCAGATCGTTGCGGCCGAGAAGGATGGTAATCCCGTCGGCTTTGCGGCACTCTCCGGTCTTGCTGCCGTTCCGGAAAAGCCGGGCCAGCTGTTTGCAGTCAGCGACAGCGTTCTCGGCATGCAGCCGACGATCTACACCATTGACGCAACCAAGAAGCCGGCCGTCATCACCGAAACGCTGACCGTCAAGCGCGATGGCCAGCCGGCGCAGAAGCTCGATATTGAAGGTGTTGCCGTGGACGAGAAGGGCTGGTTCTGGCTGGCCTCCGAAGGCAACAGCGAGAAGCTCGTGCCGCACGCACTGTATCACGTAAACCCGAAGGGCGAGATCAAGGAAGAGATCGCTCTGCCGAGCGAATTGACCGCCAACGAAATCCGCTACGGGTTCGAAGGCGTGACGATCGTCGGTTCCGGTGACGACGCGACATTGTGGATGGCTGTTCAGCGCGAGTGGAAGGACGATGCGAAGGGTTTCGTAAAGCTCGTCTCCTACAACCCGAAGAGCAAGGAGTGGGGCGCAGTTCGCTATCCGCTCGACAAATTGGACGCAGGCTGGGTCGGCCTCTCCGAAATTTCCGCGCAGGGCGACAGCGTCTACATCATCGAGCGTGACAACCTTGTCGGTGACGCAGCCAAACTGAAGAAGCTCTACAAGGTCGCGGTATCGGATCTGAAGCCCGCCAAGCTCGGCGGCGAGCTGCCGCTCGTCAAGAAGACGGAAGCCCATGACTTCCTTCCGGAACTGAAGACCGCCACCAATGGCTATGTCCTCGACAAGCTGGAAGGCTTTACCCTTGACGCTTCCGGCAAGGCCTATGCCGTCACGGACAATGATGGCGTCGACGACTCCTCGGGTGAAACGCTGTTCTTCCAAGTCAACCTCGTCGGCACGAACTGAGATTGGTTGAGCTATGAAACAAAAATGGCCGGGTCTATGCCCGGCCATTTTTCTTGTGCTCGTTTGCCTTACCAGCGCTGGTGGACATGGGGAGCGACCAGCCGCTCGTAGATCTCGCGTGTGGCGTCCATCACTTCGTGAGAGAGGGGGGCGAGGCTCGCCGCCGCGGCATTTGCGCGTGCTTGTTCGGCGTTGCGTGCGCCGGGAATAACGACAGTGACGGCATCGCTCATCAGGATCCAGCGCAATGCGAAGGCCGCCATTGTCGCACCGGCAGGAACGAGCTTACGCACTTCCTCTACAGCCTGCAGGCCGATCTCGAAGGGGACCCCCGCGAACGTCTCGCCGACATCGAAGGCTTCGCCATGGCGATTGAAATTGCGGTGGTCATCGCTCGCAAATTTCGTCTCGCGGCTAATCTTCCCGGATAGTAGCCCGCTTGCGAGCGGCACGCGGGCGATCACGGCTATGTTCTTCCGCCGAGCCTCTTGGAAAAACAGGTGATCGGGCCGCTGGCGGAAAATGTTGTAGATGATCTGGATGCTGACGACCCCAGGATACTCGATCGCCTTCAGCGCTTCCTCGACCTTTTCGACGCTGACGCCGTAGCCCATGATTTTGCCGGCTTTCTGCAGGTCATTCAGGCCCTCGAAGACCTCCTGACGATAGAGAACTTCGGTCGGAGGGCAATGCAGTTGCACAAGGTCGAGGCTTTCAACACGCAGGTTTTTCAGGCTTCGATCGATGAAGCCCTCGAGGTTGGCCTTGGTATAGCCCTCGGCGACATGCGGGTTGAGCCGGCGACCCGCCTTGGTGGCGACCATCGGCCGCTCACCGCCGCGGCCATCGAGAACGTCCGCAATGATCTTTTCCGACCGGCCGTCTCCGTAGACATCGGCGGTATCGATGAAGGTCATGCCGGCATCGAGCGCCGCGTTCAGCGCATCGCGGCCGTCGGCCTCGCTGACGTCGCCCCAGGCGCCGCCGATCTGCCATGCGCCGAAGCCGATATTTGTTACGGTATGGGGCAGGTGGCCGAAAGAATGCTGTTTCATGGAAATCCTCCGCGTGATGAAATGCCCCGGCACTAGCAGTCACCCCGACCGCTAGCAAGCGCCTGAAGCGGAGATAGGGCGACGAGCCGCAAGCGTCGGCATTTCTTCGAACAGTGGCCTTGCCACACATCTATCGGTCACCGCTTGGTGACTGGCAGGGCTCCGGCCGGCAGAAACGCAGCCGGCGTAGTCGGCGGAAACGCAAAGTTAGGTATGGAAGGGAAAATCAGATGGAGATCAAACCCTGCGGATCACGGCCCTCGATGAAGGCGCCCGCAGAATATTTCACGGGATCAGTTCGCCAGGACCCCTTGATGGAGGCGCCGAGCCCGGCACGGGTGAGGGCGGTCAGCGTTACCTTCGAGCCTGGTGCCCGAACCGCCTGGCACACACATCCGCTCGGTCAGACGCTTATCGTCACCGCCGGAAAGGGTCTGGCGCAAACCGAAGGCGGCCCGCTTCGCGAAATCCGCGCGGGCGACACGGTCTGGTTTGCCCCTGGTGAAAAGCACTGGCACGGCGCGGCACCTGATACCGCAATGACCCACATCGCGATCCACGAAGCGCTGGACGGCAGCGCCGCCGACTGGATGGAACAGGTCAGCGACGATCAGTACGCCGGAAAGGTGTGAGGCGGATCAGAGCCGCTTCAGGCAATAGGAAAAGTGCGCGTGCGATTCGACCGTCAGGAACTCGAATTGCCAACCATAATCCTTGCAGAACTTGGTGACCGCTTCGACGACGCCATAGACGATCGGCTTGACGGTGTTTCCAGTGCAGAAATCGTGCCCGGCGATTCTTCCCGTCCGCTTGACCTTCCGCTCGCAGAGCATGAGTTCCTGCCAGGTAAGCTCGAAGGAATGATCGGTGTCGATATAGACCCAGTCGAGAAAGTCGTCGTCGAACTCGGCGAGCTTTTCGAGAGAGGTGCCCTGCATCAAGTGCAGCTGCCCACACTCGATTTCGCGCTTGAACTGGGTGTGGATCCGATCGAGACCCGAGCTGTAGCGGTCCATGCTCCAGGGGTCGATCAGATAGAGCTGCGAAGGCCGATTCTTCTCCAGTATCTCGGCGGTATATTCTCCGAACGCCGCCCCGATCTCTAGGCCGATGCCACCATTGGGAATGCGATAGAGGAGCTCGCCGCGATCCGGCAGCAACCGCGCATTCTCCAAATGGTGTGCGCTCAACTGTGTGCGCGGCATGCTCGCTCTTTGTGCTTGCCGTTCCTCGCGTGTTTTCATGATGATGTCTCTGCTGCTTGTAGAAATGCCCGGACCGAGCCGCGGTCCTCCATATAGCGGGCCTCTCGGGCGATTGGCTACCCTCGATCGAGCCTGCAAGCTGCAAGCGGGGAGGGCGAGGAACTGGGGAAACTGATCGTTAGCGCGCAGACCGAATGTCACTCTGTTAATAATGCACTGAATTTGCCCGCGGATTTTCGTTCTCCAAAAACAATTCGCGGAGTGTCATCGTTTTGTCTCCAAAGCTGCTTGACACTCAAATGCGAACCCCTTAGTTAGCCGCTCATCGAAGCGGCGAGGCTGCTTTGACACGGATGCGAAAGCTTCCGGATCGCTTGAAATGAATGCGGGTGTAGCTCAGTCGGTTAGAGTGCCGGCCTGTCACGCCGGAGGTCGCGGGTTCGAGCCCCGTCACTCGCGCCATTTCAAGGTAAGCGCCAATCGGCACTTGGTCCGGTCCTTCTGTCCATCATGCGCGGGTGTAGCTCAGTCGGTTAGAGTGCCGGCCTGTCACGCCGGAGGTCGCGGGTTCGAGCCCCGTCACTCGCGCCATTTCTTCCCAAGCCGGGTATCTGCCCTCTCTATTCGCAGTCATGAACGATTGCCGTTTCGTTGTCGTCGCTTAGCTTTGTCTTTTGCCGTGAGCCATGCAATATCCGGTGGGCTGGCATGCAGCCTGAATCAACTTGTGTGGATTTGTCGCGACATCATTGCATCTGCTTGATAATGTCGCGCCTCGACAGTCGAATTTGCTACTCTAAAAGTCTTGCGCCGTGGCGCTGGCTGCGCTAACCACGGCTCTGTTGCAACGCACGTTCGCTTGCCGGGCAATTGCCCACTTGCGCCTCCCGGCGCAGCCCGCAAGCAGGGAAGAACCTGATGACTGGACTGCTCAGTTCCTACATTCCGATCGCTATTTTCATTGGTATCGCCCTTGTCATCGGCCTGGCGCTGTTGATTGCGCCGTTTGCTGTTGCTTTCAAGGCGCCCGATTCGGAAAAGCTTTCGGCCTTCGAATGCGGCTTCAACGCATTCGACGACGCTCGTATGAAGTTCGATATCCGCTTCTACCTCGTGTCGATCCTTTTCATCATCTTCGACCTTGAAGTCGCCTTCCTCTTCCCGTGGGCAGTGTCCTTCGGTGCGATCGGTTGGTTCGGCTTCTGGTCCATGATGGTCTTCCTTGGCGTGCTGACCATCGGCTTTATTTACGAATGGAAAAAGGGAGCCCTGGAATGGGAGTAGCCCCAACCGACAAGGCGCTCGTGGCGCCGCATCCGAAAGGCGTCATCGACCCTGCAACGGGCAAGCCGATCGGCAGCGACAGTGCGTTCTTCGGCGAAATCAACGATGAGTTGGCCGACAAGGGCTTTCTTGTTACCTCGACCCGCGACTTGATCACCTGGGCCCGTACAGGCTCGCTGATGTGGATGCAGTTCGGTCTCGCCTGCTGCGCCGTTGAAGGCCTGATGCAGGTCTCCGGTCCGCGTTACGACATGGAGCGCTTCGGTGTTGCTCCGCGCGCCTCGCCGCGCCAGTCCGACGTCATGATCGTTGCCGGTACGCTGACCAACAAGATGGCGCCCGCGCTGCGTAAGGTCTATGACCAGATGCCTGAGCCGCGCTACGTGATCTCCATGGGATCCTGCGCCAACGGCGGCGGTTACTATCACTATTCCTATTCGGTCGTTCGTGGTTGCGACCGTGTCGTTCCTGTCGATATCTACGTGCCGGGCTGTCCCCCCACGGCAGAAGCGCTGCTCTACGGGGTGCTGCTTCTGCAGAAGAAGATCCGTCGAACCGGAACGATCGAGCGCTAAGGGCGGAGGACTGTCATGAGTGAAGCCTTGAGCGAACTGTCATCGTATCTCCGTGAGATGCGTGGCGATCTCTTTCTTGATGCATCCATCAGCTACGACGAGCTGAACGTAACCTCGACGCCGGAAACGATTCTGGCGCTGCTGACGTTCCTGCGTGACGACGCGCGTTGCGGCTTTATCAGCATGATCGATATCTGCGGCGTCGACTGGCCACAGCGCGAGAAGCGTTTCGATGTCGTCTATCACCTCCTGTCGCCGAAGCAGAACCTGCGCATCCGCGTGAAGGTTGCCGTCGCCGATGGTGAGTCGGTTCCATCAGCTACATCAGTCTACAAGGGCGCAGAGTGGTTCGAGCGCGAAGCTTGGGACATGTACGGCATTCCGTTCTCGGGCCATGCCGACCTGCGTCGTCTTCTCACTGATTACGGCTTCGAAGGTCACCCCCTGCGCAAGGACTTCCCGACGACCGGTTACGTCGAGGTGCGTTACGACGATGCTGCCAAGCGCGTCGTTTACGAGCCCGTCGAACTGAAGCAGGAATTCCGCAATTTCGACTTCATGTCTCCCTGGGAAGGCACCGAATACGTGCTGCCGGGAGACGAGAAGGCGGCGAAGTGAAGATGAGGCTCGGATTTCTTGAAGCCTCTCTGCTCGCCGTCTCATGCCAATTGCCAGCGCGGAGCGCGTCGCTATGACTGAACATAACGTTCGCAACTTTACGATCAACTTCGGACCGGAACACCCGTCCGCACACGGTGTTCTGCGTCTCGTGCTCGAGCTCGATGGCGAAATCATCGAGCGCGTCGATCCGCATATCGGACTGCTGCATCGCGGCACCGAGAAACTGATCGAGACGAAGACCTACCTTCAGGCCGTTCCTTATTTCGATCGTCTCGACTACGTCGCGCCGATGAATCAGGAACACGCTTTCGCGCTCGCCGTCGAAAAGATGCTGAAGCTCGAAATTCCGATTCGCGGTCAGCTGATTCGAGTTTTGTACTCCGAAATTGGCCGAATCTTGTCGCACATCATGAACGTGACGACGCAGGCCATGGACGTCGGCGCGATGACGCCGCCGGTCTGGGGTTTCGAAGAGCGCGAAAAGCTGATGGTGTTCTACGAGCGCGCCTGTGGCGCCCGTATGCACTCGGCCTATTTCCGTCCGGGCGGTGTCCACCAGGATATCCCGCCGGAGTTGGTCGAGGATATCGGCAAGTGGTGCGACCCGTTCCTGAAGATCCTCGACGATATCGAAGGCCTGCTGACCGACAACCGTATCTTCAAGCAGCGTAACGTCGACATCGGCGTGGTGTCGCTGGCGGATGCCTGGTCGTGGGGCTTCTCCGGCGTGATGGTTCGCGGCTCGGGTGCAGCCTGGGACCTGCGTCGCTCGCAGCCTTACGAATGCTACAACGATATGGAATTCGATATTCCTATCGGCAAGAATGGTGACTGCTACGACCGCTACCTGATCCGCATGATCGAGATGCGCCAGTCGGTTCGCATCATGAAGCAGTGCGTCGAGCGCCTCATGGGCAGCGCCAAGACCGGCCCCGTCTCGTCGATCGACGGCAAGGTCGTTCCGCCGAAGCGCGGCGAGATGAAGCGTTCGATGGAAGCGCTCATCCACCACTTCAAGCTTTACACCGAAGGCTACCACGTCCCTGTCGGCGAAGTGTACGCGGCCGTCGAAGCGCCGAAGGGCGAATTCGGCGTCTACGTCGTCGCCGATGGCAGCAACAAGCCGTACCGCTGCAAGATCCGTGCACCGGGTTATGCTCACCTGCAGGCAATGGACTTCCTTTGCAAGGGCCACATGCTTGCGGACGTTACGGCCGTGCTCGGTTCGCTCGACATCGTGTTCGGTGAGGTAGACCGCTGATGAAGCTGCTGCCGCTTGCTGCGATCGTTCTTTTTGCTGCGTCCGGGGCCGTCGCCCAGGAGGTGGGTGGAATGGGTCCGAAGTTGGGCCAGGGCGAGGTGCAGCCGCCGGCGGCAAAGGCCTCTATGGGCGAGCTCTTGTCCAAGGGCTATGAAATCAAGGCTGCCGTTCCGAACGGCGGCAAGTTCGTTGTGTTTTTGCAAAAAGACCAGTCGGCCTACGCATGCGAGATGAAGTCTCTGACGGCATCGCAGTGCGGGACCATAAACTGACAAGGCGTGAGGAAGAATGTCCGTTCGTCGATTAGCCGAAGATCAATTCCAGCCAGCCGCGTTCGCCTTCAATGACGAGAACGCAGCTTGGGCGGATAAGACGATCCAGAAATATCCCGCAGGCCGTCAGCAATCCGCGGTTATTCCGCTGTTGATGCGGGCGCAGGAGCAGGATGGTTGGGTCACGCGTGCCGCGATCGAAAAGGTCGCTGACATGCTCGATATGGCCTACATCCGCGTTCTCGAAGTTGCGACCTTCTACACGCAGTTCCAGCTCGGCCCGGTCGGCACGCGCGCCCACATCCAGGTGTGCGGCACGACGCCCTGCATGCTGCGCGGCTCGGAAAGCCTCATGGCGGTCTGCAAGAGCAAGATCCACCATCATCCCTTTGAGCGGAATGCCGATGGCACGCTCTCCTGGGAAGAGGTCGAATGTCTTGGGGCCTGCGTCAATGCACCGATGGTGATGATTGGCAAAGACACCTACGAAGATCTGACGCCAGAACGCCTCGAGGAAATCATCGACACGTTTGAAGCTGGCAACGGCGCAAGCATCAAGGTCGGTCCGCAGATCGACCGTCACTTCTCATCGCCGGAAGGTGGCCCGACGTCGCTTTTGACCGAAGAGCCGAAGGCAAAGAAGGTTTCGGCCAAGAAGGCCGTCGAGGAAGCCGGTACTGCAACGGTCGACGCGGCACCGGTTCCGCCATCTGAGGCAGCCCGTGCGAAGAGCACCGACGCCGAGACCAATGCCGCCCTGAAGACCCCGGTCACGGCTCCGAAGGCGGCTGCGAAGAATGCAAAGGCTGCGGAAGAGCAGCCGGCACCCGCCACGGCCGCGCAGGTTGCGGCGCCAGCCAAGCCGTTCCTGACCGACAAGAACCGTCCGGCTGGCATCGAAAAGCCCGCGACACTAGACGATCTGAAGATGATCTCCGGTGTCGGCCCGAAGATCGAGGCTACCCTGCATGAGATCGGGATTTTCACCTTCGCACAGGTCGCGGGTTGGAAAAAGGCTGAACGCGAATGGGTCGATGGCTACCTGAATTTCAAGGGTCGCATCGAGCGCGACGACTGGATCAAGCAGGCCAAGGCGCTCGCCAAGGGCGGCGAAGCGGAATATATCAAGGTCTTCGGTAAGAAGCCGCGGTAAGAGGTGAAGCATGTTACAAGATAAAGACCGCATCTTTACCAATATCTACGGCCTCAAGGACAAGTCCCTGAAGGGCGCCATGGCGCGCGGCCACTGGGACGGCACCAAGCAGATCCTCGAAAAGGGACGCGACTGGATCATCAACGAGATGAAGGCCTCTGGCCTTCGTGGTCGTGGCGGCGCCGGCTTTCCGACGGGTCTCAAGTGGTCCTTCATGCCGAAGGAAAGCGACGGACGCCCGCACTACCTCGTCGTCAATGCCGACGAGTCGGAGCCGGGCACCTGCAAAGACCGCGACATCATGCGTCACGATCCGCACACGCTGATCGAAGGCTGCGTGATCGCAAGCTTCGCCATGGGTGCGAATGCTGCCTACATCTACGTCCGTGGTGAGTACATCCGCGAGCGCGAAGCGCTCCAGGCCGCGATCGACGAGTGCTACGACTACGGCCTGCTCGGCAAGAGCAACAAGCTCGGCTATCCGATGGACATCTACGTCCACCACGGCGCCGGCGCCTACATCTGTGGCGAAGAGACCGCGCTGCTCGAAAGCCTCGAAGGCAAGAAGGGCCAGCCGCGCCTGAAGCCGCCGTTCCCGGCAAACATGGGCCTCTACGGCTGCCCAACGACCGTCAACAACGTCGAGTCGATCGCCGTTGCCCCGACGATCCTGCGTCGTGGTGCGACCTGGTTCTCCTCGATCGGTCGCCCGAATAATGTCGGCACCAAGCTGTTCATGCTCTCCGGTCACGTCAACAAGCCGTGCACCGTCGAAGAAGAAATGGGCATCACCTTCCGCGAGCTAGTGGATCGTCATGCCGGCGGTATCCGTGGCGGCTGGGATAACCTGCTTGCCGTCATTCCGGGTGGCGCATCCTGCCCGATCGTTCCGGCCAAGGACATCATCGACTGCCCTATGGATTTCGACGGCCTGCGTGCGGTCGGTTCGTCCTTCGGTACGGCGGCCGCGATCGTCATGGACAAGTCGACCGACGTCATCAAGGCGATCGCTCGCATCTCGGCCTTCTTCAAGCATGAGAGCTGTGGTCAGTGCACGCCGTGCCGCGAAGGTACTGGCTGGATGTGGCGCGTCATGGAGCGCATGGCCAAGGGCAACGCCCAGAAGCGCGAAATCGACATGTTGTTCCAGGTCACCAAGCAGATTGAGGGCCACACCATTTGTGCGCTCGGCGATGCTGCCGCGTGGCCGGTGCAGGGGCTGATCCGCAACTTCCGGCACGAGATCGAAGCACGGATCGACCAGTATACGGCGAGCGCACTGGATCACGGTGCTGTTCTGGAGGCTGCGGAGTAAGCGCGATGACGACGAAGGCATCGGACAGCATGAAGAAAGAGGGAGCGGCTGATTTCTCGGCCGACTTCGGTCGTCTTGCTGCCGAGATGCTGGAGAATGCTCGCGCGTTGCCCGTGCCGCCTGTGATGGTCAATCCGGCGGCGGCCATGGCTGCGGCGACGGCGATCGGCCTCGGCTTTTCGACGCAGATGGCGGGCGCATTCTTCGGAGCGCTGCAGGGTGCGTTCGACGCAACGAGCAAGTTTGCCGCCGTTCTCGATGAAACGCCGCCTGATGAGGCCAAGCCTGAAGTGGAAATCCGGCCGGAAAACGTTCGCCCGGCGCCTGCCACGAACGCCGCAACCAAGGTCAAGCTGTCGGTTGTTCCCGCGAAGCCGGATGTAAAGACTGAAGTGGCGGCCAAGCCCGCTTTGCGCCCCCGCAAGTCCGACGATCTGAAGCAGATTTCCGGGATCGGCCCGAAAATCGAGCAGGTTTTGAACGCCAAGAGCATTCGCTCCTTTGCGGTGATTGCCGGCTGGTCTGACGAGGATGCAGCACGCATCGACGCCGAATTCGGTTTCGATGGGCGGATCGTCCGCGATGGCTGGGTTGCGCAGGCCAAGGCGCTTCTTGCCAAGGGGCGAAAGCGGAAGTGATTTTTCGGCCAAACGGCCGGAGCAAGGTCAAGGCTGAAGAGTGGAGGGCAGGGGTCCGAAACTGCAGAGGCCGAAAGCCGATCCCGGGTCTCGGGGTGGGCGGAGAATTTGGGCGACACCGATGCCAACGGGATAAGAATCCGGCCTGGCAGCGAAACTGTTGCAAAGTGGGTTTGTTTGCCGCCATCCGGCAAACGGAAAACAGGACTGAGTGACGATGGCAAAACTGAAGATTGACGGCAACGAGATCGAAGTCCCGGATCATTACACCCTCATTCAGGCGTGTGAGGAAGCCGGTGCTGAAGTTCCGCGCTTCTGCTTCCATGAGCGCCTTTCGGTCGCCGGCAACTGCCGCATGTGCCTCGTTGAGGTCAAGGGTGGCCCGCCGAAGCCGCAGGCATCTTGCGCCATGGGCGTGCGCGATATCCGCGGCGGCCCGAATGGCGAACTTCCTGAGGTCTTCACCAACACGCCGATGGTCAAGAAGGCCCGCGAAGGCGTGATGGAGTTCCTGCTGATCAACCATCCGCTCGATTGCCCGATCTGCGACCAGGGCGGCGAATGCGACCTGCAGGACCAGGCAATGGCCTTCGGTATCGACAGCTCGCGCTATCAGGAAGACAAGCGCGCCGTCGAAGACAAGTATATCGGACCGCTCGTCAAGACGGTCATGAACCGCTGCATTCACTGCACTCGTTGCGTTCGCTTCACGACCGAAGTGGCTGGTATCTCCGAACTCGGCCTGATCGGCCGCGGCGAGGACGCCGAAATCACCACGTACCTCGAGCAGGCGATGACCTCGGAGCTGCAGGGCAACGTCGTTGACCTTTGCCCGGTCGGCGCCCTGACGTCGAAGCCCTTCGCCTTCACGGCTCGCCCGTGGGAACTGAACAAGACCGAATCGATCGACGTCATGGACGCGCTCGGTTCTGCAATCCGCGTCGATACACGTGGCCGTGAAGTCATGCGCGTACTGCCGCGCGTCAACGACCAGATCAATGAAGAGTGGATCTCCGACAAGAGCCGCTACATTTGGGATGGCCTGAAGACGCAGCGTATCGACCGCCCATATGTTCGCAAGGATGGCCGCCTGCAGGCAGCGACCTGGGGCGAAGCCTTCGGCACGATCAAGGCTGCCGTTTCTGCAACCAGCGGCGAGAAAATCGGCGCGATTGCCGGCGACCTCGCATCCGTCGAAGAAATGTACGCCCTGTCGGAGCTCGTGAAGTCGCTGGGTTCCGAGAACCTCGACTGTCGCCAGGATGGGACGGCACTCGATCCGTCGCTCGGTCGCGCAAGCTACGTCTTCAACCCGACGATCGAAGGCATCGAACAGGCAGACGCGCTGCTGATCATTGGCGCCAACCCTCGTTTCGAGGCCGCCGTGCTCAACGCTCGCATCCGCAAGCGCTGGCGTCGCGGCAACTTCCCGATCGGCGTGATCGGTGAGGCAGGCGAGCTGCGTTACGACTACGAATATCTCGGCGCCGGCCCGGACACTCTGAAAGATATCGCCGACGGCAGCCATGCCTTCGCGAAGGTTCTGACGGATGCCAAGAAGCCGATGATCCTCATCGGTCAGGGCGCTCTGTCGCGCGCCGATGGTGCTGGCGTTCTCGCAACTGCTGCAAAGGTTGCGGGCATTGTCGGCGCAGTCGTCGAAGGCTGGAACGGCTTTGCCGTACTCCACACCGCGGCATCGCGCGTCGGCGGCCTCGATCTCGGCTTCGTTCCGGGCGCAAAGGGCGTCAACGCTGCCGAAATGCTGTCGTCGATGGACGTTCTCTTCCTGCTTGGCGCCGACGAGCTTGATTTCACTACCAAGAAAGCAAAGCTGACGGTCTATATCGGCTCGCATGGCGACAACGGCGCCCACAATGCCGACGTCATCCTGCCGGCCGCGGCCTATACCGAAAAGTCCGGCACCTGGGTCAACACCGAGGGGCGCGTCCAGATGGGCAATCGCGCCGGCTTTGCGCCTGGCGATGCCCGCGAAGACTGGGCGATCCTGCGTGCGCTTTCCGACGTGCTCGGCAAGAAGCTTCCCTTTGATTCGCTTGGCGAATTGCGCGCAAGGCTTTACGCGGCATTCCCGCATTTCGCAGCACTTGATGAGATCGCCGAAAGCGACAGCGCCAAAATTGCCGCAGTCGCTAAAAAAGCCGGCAAGATGAATAAATCCGGGTTTGCGTCGCCGGTCAAAGACTTCTATTTGACGAACCCGATCGCGCGCGCTTCCGCCGTAATGGCAGAGTGCTCGGCATTGGCCCGCAACAACTTCAAAGTCGCGGCAGAGTAAGGGCAGGGGACTATGGAATCGTTTGTTTCAACTTATCTCTTGCCTGGCCTCCTTATGGTCGGTCAGTCGCTTCTTCTCCTCGTCTGCCTGCTCGTCTTCATCGCCTACATCCTGCTGGCCGACCGTAAGGTCTGGGCAGCCGTGCAGTTGCGCCGAGGTCCGAATGTGGTGGGGCCGTGGGGCCTTTTCCAGTCCTTCGCCGATCTTTTGAAGTTCGTCTTCAAGGAGCCGGTGATTCCGGCTGGCGCCAACAAGGCCGTGTTCCTTCTGGCACCGCTCGTGACGGTGCTGCTGGCGCTGTCGACCTGGGCTGTCGTGCCGCTGGCGGATGGCTGGGTGATCGCCAACATCAACGTCGGCATTCTCTACATCTTCGCGATCTCGTCGCTTGAAGTGTACGGCATCATCATGGGCGGATGGGCTTCGAACTCGAAGTATCCGTTCCTCGGCGCGCTCCGCTCCGCTGCGCAGATGGTTTCCTATGAAGTCTCGATCGGCTTCGTTATCGTCACTGTTCTGCTCTGCGTGGGTTCGTTGAACCTGACGGACATCGTCCATGCCCAGCAGTCCGGCCTCGGTACGCGCCTCGGTTTGCCGGCGTCGTTCCTCGACTGGCATTGGCTGGCGCTGTTCCCGATGTTCATCGTCTTCTTCATTTCCGCACTTGCCGAAACGAACCGCCCGCCTTTCGACCTTCCGGAAGCGGAATCGGAACTCGTCGCCGGCTTCATGGTCGAATACGGTTCCTCGCTCTACATGATGTTCATGCTCGGCGAATATGCGGCCATCGTTCTGATGTGCTCGCTGACGACGATCCTGTTCCTCGGGGGCTGGCTGCCGCCGGTCGACGTATGGTTCCTGAACTGGGTCCCGGGCGTCATCTGGTTTACGCTGAAGTCGTGCCTGGTGTTCTTCATGTTCGCGATGGTCAAGGCATTCGTCCCGCGTTATCGCTACGACCAGCTGATGCGCCTCGGCTGGAAGGTTTTCCTTCCGCTGTCGCTCGCCATGGTCGTAATCGTTGCATTCGTGCTGAAGCTGACGGGTTGGGCGTGATCATGCCGGCCCTCGTTTCAAGCAATATTGGAGGTTGAAGATGGCAGGCTTGTCCAACGCGGTCAGCTCGCTGTTCCTGAAGGAATTCGTCAGTGCGTTCTGGCTGACCTTCCGGTACATTTTTAAGCAGAAGGCAACGATCAATTACCCGTTCGAAAAGGGACCGGTCAGCCCGCGCTTCCGCGGCGAACACGCGCTTCGTCGTTATCCCAACGGCGAGGAGCGCTGCATCGCCTGCAAGCTCTGCGAGGCCATCTGTCCTGCCCAGGCAATCACCATCGAAGCCGGCCCCCGCCGCAACGATGGCACGCGCCGCACAGTTCGTTACGACATCGACATGGTAAAGTGCATCTACTGCGGCTTCTGCCAGGAGGCATGCCCCGTCGATGCGATCGTCGAAGGTCCGAATTTCGAATTTGCAACGGAAACCCGCGAAGAACTCTACTTCGACAAGGCGCGGCTTCTGGAGAACGGCGACCGGTGGGAGCGTGAGATCGCGCGCAACATCGCGCTGGATGCACCGTACCGTTGATCGAAATTGAAATGCCGGAGTGCCGCCCCTCGCGCGGCTTCCGGTCAACATGCACCGAGGCTTTGCCGGCGAGTTCCGTGCGAAGCTTCATCGGGCAGGGAAACTCCCGGCTGCCCGGGGGAAGATGAAAAAGGCACCAACATGGGTCTGCAGGCTCTATTTTTCTATCTTTTCGCCTTTGTCGCGGTAGCGTCGGCGTTCATGGTCATCTGGTCGAAGAATCCGGTTCATTCCGTTCTCTTCCTGATCCTGGTTTTCTTCAACGCGGCTGGCCTCTTCCTGCTGCTGGGCGCTGAATTCCTGGCGATGATCCTGCTCGTCGTGTACGTCGGCGCCGTGGCCGTTCTCTTCCTCTTCGTGGTCATGATGCTTGACATCGACTTCACGGAGTTGCGTGCAGGGGTTCTCGAATATGCGCCGATCGGTGCGGTCATCGGCCTGATCCTCGCGGCCGAGCTGATCGTTGTTGTCGGCGGCAGCGTGATTTCGCCGGAGATTGCCAAGTCGGTCGCGATGCCGATCCCGGCGCTGACAGAGCGCACCAACACCGCCGCACTCGGCGACGTGCTCTATACGAATTACGTCTACTTCTTCCAGATCGCTGGTCTGGTGCTGCTCGTCGCAATGATCGGTGCGATCGTGCTGACGCTCAAGCATCGCCAGAACATCAAGCGACAGAATATCGCCAATCAGGTGGCCCGCAATCCTAAGACCGCCGTTGAGGTGGTCAAGGTGAAGCCGGGACAGGGCGTTTGAAGCAGGCGCGAGCTTAAGGAACAAATACAATGGTCATCGGACTTTCCCATTACCTGACGGTCAGCGCCATCCTCTTCACGCTCGGCGTCTTCGGTATCTTCCTGAACCGGAAGAACATCATCGTTATCCTGATGTCGATCGAGCTCATTCTGCTTGCGGTCAACATCAACATGGTCGCCTTCTCGTCGTTCCTGAACGACATCGTCGGCCAGGTTTTCGCATTGTTCATTCTGACCGTCGCTGCGGCTGAAGCGGCTATCGGTCTTGCAATTCTCGTCGTCTTCTACCGTAACCGCGGCTCGATCGGCGTCGAAGACGTCAACATGATGAAGGGCTGATAAGGCTATGTTTTTATATAAGGCTATCGTCTTTCTTCCCCTGATCGGCGCGATCATCGCTGGCCTCTTCGGTCGCGCGATCGGCGCCAAGGCATCGGAATACGTCACATCGGGCCTGATGATCATTGCCGCGGTGTTGTCGTGGTATGTCTTCATCACCGTCGGCATGGGCCACCACGAAGGCGGACCCATAAAGGTCGAAGTGCTGCGCTGGATCCAGTCCGGCGGCATCGACGTGTCCTGGTCGCTGCGTGTCGATACGCTGACCTCGGTCATGCTGATCGTCGTCAACACCGTCTCGACGCTCGTGCACGTCTACTCGATCGGATACATGCATCACGATCCGCATCGTCCGCGCTTCTTTGCCTATCTGTCGCTCTTCACTTTCGCCATGCTGATGCTGGTGACCGCCGATAACCTGGCCCAGATGTTCTTCGGCTGGGAAGGCGTTGGTCTGGCCTCGTATCTGCTGATCGGCTTCTGGTTCAAGAAGCCGTCGGCGAATGCGGCCGCGATGAAGGCCTTCATCGTCAACCGCGTCGGCGACTTTGGCTTTATCCTGGGTATCGCCAGCCTCTTCGTCCTTTTCGGTGCGATCAATTTCGATACGATCTTCGCAAACGCGGCGACCTTTGCGCCGTCGGAAGCCGGTGGCCAAGGCGGCGAGGTCGTTCTCAACCTCTTCGGCATGCATCTCGACAAGGCGCACGCACTGACCGGCGCCTGCCTGCTGCTCTTCATGGGCGCGATGGGTAAGTCGGCACAGTTCCTGCTGCACACCTGGCTGCCGGATGCCATGGAAGGTCCGACGCCAGTGTCGGCGCTCATCCATGCTGCGACGATGGTGACCGCAGGCGTGTTCCTCGTCGCCCGCATGTCGCCGCTGTTTGAACTGTCACCGGACGCGTTAGTATTCGTAACGACGATCGGTGCGATCACGGCGTTCTTCGCGGCAACTGTCGGTCTCGTGCAGAACGACATCAAGCGCGTCATCGCCTACTCGACCTGCTCGCAGCTTGGCTACATGTTCGTTGCGCTCGGTGTCGGTGCATACGGCGCTGCGATCTTCCATCTGTTCACGCACGCTTTCTTCAAGGCCCTGCTGTTCCTCGGCGCCGGCTCGGTGATCCACGCCGTCGATGGTGAGCAGGACATGCGTTACATGGGCGGCCTGCGGACGCACATCCCGGTCACCTTCTGGATGATGACGATTGGTACGCTGGCTCTGACGGGCGTCGGGATTCCTTTCACGCCAATCGGCTTTGCCGGCTTCTTCTCCAAGGACGTGATCATCGAGGCCGCCTACGCGTCGCATTCGCCGGTCGCGGGGTTTGCTTTCACGCTGTTGGTGATCGCCGCTCTGTTCACCAGCTTCTATTCCTGGCGCTTGGCGTTCCTGACTTTCTTTGGCCAGCCGCGCGCCTCACACGAAGTGATGCATCACGTTCACGAGTCCCCGCAGGTGATGCTGGTGCCGCTGTATATTCTTGCTGCCGGTGCGGTTCTCGCAGGCGTCCTTTTCGAGGGCCGCTTCTATGGCGAGGAATATGCGGAGTTCTGGAAGGGCGCGCTCTTCACCTCCGAACACAACGAACTGTTGGAAGAATTCCATCACGTTCCGGCCTGGGTTGGGCTGAGCCCGTTCATTGCGATGCTCGTCGGCTTCATCACCGCTTGGTACATGTATATCAAGTCGCCGTCGACGCCGCGTGTCCTGGCGAAGCAGCATCGGGTGCTCTACCACTTCCTGCTCAACAAGTGGTACTTCGACGAACTCTACGACTTCCTCTTCGTCCGTTCGGCAAAGGCGCTTGGTCGCTTCCTGTGGAAGAAGGGTGACGTCGGCGTCATCGACACCTATGGCCCGAACGGCGTTGCTGCTCGCGTTGTCGATGTCACCAACCGCGTCGTGCGCTTGCAGACCGGTTACCTCTATCACTACGCGTTCGCCATGCTGATCGGTGTTGCGGCGCTTGTTACCTGGATGATGCTCGGGAGTTCCGTCTGATGACCGATTGGCCTATTCTTTCAACGGTCACCTTCCTGCCGCTCGTCGGCGTGGTGCTCCTGCTGCTGATGAATGAAAACGGTCCGAGTGGCCGCCGCAACGTGCTCAACATTTCGTTGATCACGACGGTCGCCACTTTCGTTCTGTCGCTCTTCATCTGGATCGGCTTCGACAATGCGAACCCGGGCTTCCAGATGATCGAAAAGCATGGCTGGCTCGGCACCGGCATTAGCTATCATCTCGGCATTGACGGGATCTCGATGCTCTTCGTGATCCTGACGACCTTCCTCATGCCGTTCTGCGTACTGGCTAGCTGGCTGTCGATCGAGAAGCGCCTGAAGGACTACATGATCGCCTTCCTGATCCTGGAAGTCATGATGGTTGGCGTCTTCGTCTCGCTCGACATCGTTCTCTTCTACGTGTTCTTCGAAGCCGGCCTCATTCCGATGTTCCTGATCATCGGCGTCTGGGGTGGCAAGGACCGCGTTTACGCTAGCTACAAGTTCTTCCTGTATACGCTGCTTGGCTCCGTTCTGATGCTGCTCGCCATCATGGCGATGTACTGGCAGGCCGGCACGACCGATATTCAGGCGCTGCTTGCCTATAAGTTCCCGCCGCAGATGCAGACATGGCTTTGGCTTGCCTTCTTCGCGTCCTTCGCGGTGAAAATGCCGATGTGGCCGGTTCACACCTGGCTTCCGGATGCGCACGTCCAGGCACCGACCGCAGGCTCGGTTATTCTGGCAGGCGTCCTTTTGAAGCTCGGCGGCTATGGCCTGATCCGCTTCTCGCTCGGCATGTTCCCGGTTGCCTCGGAGTTCTTCGCGCCGCTCGTCTTCGCGCTGTCGGTCATTGCCATCATCTACACCTCGCTGGTGGCGCTGATGCAGGACGATATGAAGAAGTTGATTGCCTATTCCTCGGTGGCCCACATGGGCTACGTGACGATGGGCATCTTCGCAGCGAACGCGCAGGGTCTGCAGGGCTCGATCTTCCAGATGCTGTCGCACGGTATCGTCTCGGGCGCTCTCTTCCTTTGCGTCGGCGTGATCTACGACCGAACCCATACGCGTGAGATCGCGGCCTACGGCGGCCTGGTCAACAACATGCCGAAATACGCCGTTGCGATGATGGTCTTCACGATGGCGAACGTCGGCCTTCCGGGCACCTCGGGTTTCGTCGGTGAGTTTCTAACCCTGATTGGCGTATTCCGCGTCAACAGCTGGGTCGCACTTTTCGCTGCAACAGGCGTAATCTTCTCCGCCGCTTATGCGCTCTGGCTCTATCGCCGCGTGATCTTTGGCGCGCTGGAAAAGGAAAAGCTCAAGGCGCTGCTCGATCTTTCGCCTCG
Organism: Rhizobium sp. BK181; assembly: GCF_014193305.1. Lineage (NCBI taxonomy): Bacteria > Pseudomonadati > Pseudomonadota > Alphaproteobacteria > Hyphomicrobiales > Rhizobiaceae > Rhizobium > Rhizobium sp. BK181. The sequence continues at coordinate 112,703 of NZ_JACHZA010000010.1, read as the reverse complement.
TGAACAGCTGACCCTTTATCCGCTGATCGCACTGACCATCTTCTTCGGCGTGTATCCGGCTCCGGTCTTCGATGTCACTGCGGCATCGGTTGACCAGCTGATCCATAGCTATACGGCCGCAGTCCAGGCAGCGCAGGATGTTGCGCTGTCGATGAAATGATGACGGGACTTTTGGGACATGACCTCTGAAACTATTCTCGCAAGCCTGCATCTTTCCATTCCGGAGCTGATCCTCGCGGTCGGCGCCTTGGTTCTGTTGATGATTGGCGTCTTCTCGGGGGAGCGCTCTGGCCGCATGGTCAGCGTTCTCGCGATGATCGTGCTGGCGGCAGCCGCCTTGTGGCTGATCTTCGTGCCGAGCGAAGGCCTTGCCTACGGCGGTGTCTTCCTGTCGGACGGCTTCGGTCGCTTCATGAAGATCACGGCACTGGTTGGCTCGATTGCAGCCCTCTTCATGTCGCTTGGTCTCGCCAAGGAAAACCAGCTCGACAAGTTCGAGTTTCCGGTCCTCCTCGTGCTCTGCACGCTCGGCATCCTGCTGATGATTTCGGCTAACGATCTCATCTCGCTCTACCTCGGTCTTGAGCTGCAGTCGCTCGCGATTTACGTCGTTGCTGCAATCAATCGCGATAGCGTCAAGTCCACGGAAGCCGGCCTGAAGTACTTCGTACTCGGAGCGCTTTCCTCGGGCATGCTGCTTTACGGCATGTCGCTGGTCTATGGCTTCACCGGTCACACCCAGTTCGCTGCGATCGCCCAGGCATTGAGCGTTGACGGCGCGCGTTCGCTCGGTCTCATCTTCGGCCTGGTCTTCATCCTTGCCGGTATCGCCTTCAAGATCTCCGCTGTTCCGTTCCATATGTGGACACCGGATGTGTACGAAGGCGCGCCGACCCCGGTCACGGCATTCCTTGCCAGCGCTCCGAAGGTTGCGGCGATGGCTATGTTGACCCGTATTGTGATCACTGCCTTCCAGCCGGTCGTGGCTGATTGGCAGCAGGTCGTGGTCTTCATTTCGATCGCTTCCATGCTGCTTGGTTCCTTTGCCGCAATCGGCCAGAAGAACATCAAGCGACTGATGGCCTATTCGTCGATCGGTCACATGGGCTATGCGCTTGTCGGCCTAGCTGCCGGCAACCAGACCGGCGTTTCGGGCGTCATGCTCTACATGGTCATCTACATGGTGATGACGCTCGGCGGCTTCGCGATCATCATGTCAATGCGCCGGAAGGACGGCACGGTCGTCGAAGAAGTGAACGACCTGGCTGGCCTGTCGACCACCAATCCGTTCATGGCGACGGTTATGACCATCCTGATGTTCTCGCTGGCGGGCATTCCTCCGCTCGCAGGCTTCTTTGCGAAGTACTTCGTGTTTGTGGCTGCGATCGAAGCGAAGCTCTATGCTCTTGCCATCATCGGTGTTCTCGCCTCGGTCGTCGGCGCTTACTACTACCTGCGCGTCATCAAGCTGATGTGGTTCGATGAAGCCACCGGCGAGTTCGCGCGGGTCTCGGGGTCGCTCCGTCTTGTCTTTGGTCTGTCCGGCCTCTTCATTCTCGCCTATGTCTTCATCGGCGGTCCGATCGGCGGCGCGGCCGAGCTTGCAGCTGCGACGCTCTTTTGATGAACTCTGAGGCACGGCGCCGGATATCGCTCGACGATTTCAGGCACGAGGCTCTGTCGGAGACATCGTCCACGAATAGCGAATGCCTTGCCCGTGCGCGGGCAGGGGACCGCGGTCTTCTCTGGATCACCGCGGAAAAACAGACCGGCGGCCGTGGCCGCCGGGGACGCCCGTGGGTTTCCGAGAGGGGCAATCTCTATGCCTCGCTTCTTCTTATCGATCCGGCGCCCATGGAGCGCCTTGGCTCTTTGCCGCTGGCAATTGCCGTCGCGGTTCACCAAGCCGTTCGCCATGTGCTGCCGCATACGGCCGAGCCGCTCGAAGTGAAGTGGCCGAACGATATCCTGGTCGGACGAAAGAAGACTTGCGGCATTCTTGTCGAGGGCGAAGCCCTGCCGGACGGGCGTCATTCACTCGTCATCGGCATAGGCATCAACGTCGCATTCATGCCTGATAACCCGCTCTACCCGGTCACCTGCCTGCGCGAGCAGGGGAGCTCGGCTTCCCCCGAAGAGGTTTTCGCCCATCTTTATGCATCGATGGCTGAGGTCCTGGAGGCATGGGATCGCGGCCGCGGTGTGCGGGAAATTACGGAGCGGTGGCGCCGGGTCGCCTGTGGTATCGGCGAAAAGATAACTGTGAACCTGCCGGACCGGTCGATTTCCGGCCACTTCGCCGGAATTGATGATAATGGCCTGTTGATGCTCGATACCGGCGCAGGCAGGATGATGACGATTGCCGCCGGCGACGTCTTCTTTGGTTGATTGGAAAAACGAAAAATATGGCGAAGCAGGACGAACTGGTATTTTTGCCGTTGGGCGGCGTTGGCGAGATCGGAATGAATCTCGCCCTCTACGGCTACGGCCCGCCGGACCACCGCCAGTGGATCATGGTCGACTGCGGCGTCACCTTCCCGGGACCGGACCTGCCGGGAGTCGATCTTGTGTTGCCGGACATTCGGTACCTCGCCAGTGAGCGCAAGAGCCTCAAGGCGATCTTTATCACCCACGCCCATGAGGACCACTACGGCGCGCTCGCCGATCTGTGGCCGGGCCTCAATGTGCCGGTCTATGCCTCCGCCTTTACCGCTGGCCTGCTGGAGGCAAAGCGCAACTTCGAGAAATCGGCGATTGGCGAGATCCCGGTGACGCTGTTTACGGCGGGCGATACCGTCAATGCTGGTCCGTTCAGTGTCGAGGGCGTGGCGGTCAACCATTCCATTCCCGAGCCGATGTCGCTGGTGATCCGTACGCCACTCGGCAATGTGATCCATACCGGCGACTGGAAGATCGATCATGAGCCTTCGCTTGGTCCGCTGACCGACGAGACACGGTTCCGCCAACTCGGCGATGAAGGTGTCCTGGCGTTGATGTGCGATTCCACGAATGCTCTGCGGGATGGTGTATCGCCGTCCGAGAAGGACGTTTCCGCGAGCCTGCGCAAGATCATCGAGAATGCGGAAGGCCGCGTTGCGGTAACGACATTCTCATCGAACGTCGGCCGTATCCGCACCGTGGCCGAGGCGGCCGAGGCTGAAGGCCGCGAAGTCCTTCTGCTTGGCAGCTCGCTCAAGCGCGTCGTCGACGTTTCCCGCGATATAGGTCTGATGGAAGGCATCAAGCCGTTCATTTCCGAGGAGGAATACGGCTACGTCCCGCGCGACAAGGTGGTGGTCATTCTGACTGGTAGCCAGGGCGAGCCACGCGCTGCCCTTGCGAAGCTGTCGCGCGACGAGATGCGCAATGTGGCGCTGGCATCAGGCGACATCGTGGTATTCTCCTCGCGCGCTATCCCCGGTAACGAGAAGGCGATCCAGGATATCAAGAACGGCCTGATCGAGCAGGGCGTCCACGTGATCACCGACAACGAGGCCCTCGTTCACGTTTCCGGACATCCGCGCCGCAACGAGCTGCAGAAGATGTACGAGCTGACCCGGCCGAAGATCGTTGTGCCGGTGCATGGCGAAGCGACGCACCTGACGGCTCACAAGGAACTTGCGGAGCAGTCCGGTATCGCGATCGTACCGCGCGTGCGCAACGGCGACATCCTCCGGCTGGCACCAGGACCCGTCGAGGTTATCGACGAGGCGCCGCATGGCCGTATATATAAGGACGGCTCGCTGATCGGCGATTTCGACGAGATGGGCATTGGCGAGCGCAAGAAGCTCTCCTATGTCGGCCACGTCGCCGTCAACGTGGTGATCGATAGCCGCTACGATATCGTCGGTGATCCCGATCTTGTCGCGATTGGCCTTCCTGTCTATGACGACGAAGGCGACGAGATGGAAGATACACTCTACGATGCGGCTGTTGGCGCCATCGAGAGTATACCGCGGGCCCGACGGAAGGATCTCGACCTGCTGCAGGAGTCGGTCCGCCGTGCCATCCGAGCGACCGCCAACCAGACCTGGGGCAAAAAGCCTGTCGTCACGGTCTTCGTTACGAAGGTCTGACGCATGCTCGGTCGGGTCAACCATGTCGCTATTGCAGTTCCTGACCTTGCGGCCGCAACGGCGTCATACCGCGATACGCTCGGCGCGACCGTTTCGGCGCCGCAGGCTCTGCCGGAACACGGTGTCACGGTTGTCTTCGTCGAGTTGCCGAACACGAAGGTCGAACTGCTGCAGCCGCTGGGAACGGACTCGCCGATTGCCGCGTTCCTGGACAAGAACCCGTCCGGCGGGATGCACCATATTTGCTACGAGGTTGGCGATATCCTCGCGGCCCGCGACCAGTTGATCCAAGGTGGGGCGAGGGTGCTTGGCACCGGCGAGCCCAAGATCGGCGCGCACGGAAAGCCGGTGCTCTTCCTGCATCCGAAGGATTTCTTCGGCACCCTGATTGAGCTCGAGCAGGTCTGAGCAGGCCTGCGGCAGAGTGACCGAAAATGCCGGAAAGTCGGCAAGGTGCCTGAAAGCGGCTTTGAGTTGGCCGGTATTTCGGCTTATAAGCACGGCAATTGCGATCGTCGCAGAGAGCCTAGCGGGACAATTCGATGCTGCAGATATTTCTACAGGGCTTCGCCGTCTACTTTATCGTGTGGTGGATCACGCTCTTTGCCGTTCTCCCGATCGGTCTGCGCACACAAGCGGAAGACAACGACATCGTGCTGGGAACGGTTCACAGCGCGCCGACCCGGTTCAGGGCTGTCTTCGTTTTTTCGATGACGACGCTCATTTCCGCCATCATATATGCTCTCTGGTATATCGCTTCGAATTACTTCGGATGGGGTTTCGACGCCCTACCACAAATCGGCCCTTCGTTCTCAAATGTCTAAGGGCGTTTGCCCAGTTTTTGGGCGAATGCGGATTTCGACTGTCATACACCTGTCATCAAGTTGCGGCATGGAGTTGCCGTAACGTGATATGGACATTGCTTTACGTTAGGAGGCCCAATTCATCGGGCTGTTCGGAATAATAAAAAGCAAAAAAAAACAAGGCTAAAAGCCTTGTTTTAAGTATCGCGTGATCCTTATCCGTTGCCGGGGCTGCGACGAGCGCGCCTAAGATCTGATCCTCCCAAGACTTGACCGCGAAATCGACAAGGATTTGAGCTCCTTGCCTGTTTTGTGGGCTAAAACTAGCTCAAAGAATGGGCTTTGTCATCAGCTTTTTTTGCATTTTTGCTACACTTCAGCAATTTTTTTCTGTTGATAAGAATTTCGTACAAGCCATTATAATTTCGCCTTTTTCTTAGATTGTCTGCTTCGCAAGTGCGAACATGCTTTAACGGAAGGCCACTTAAGTCCGTCGCGGGTTTCTTTCCTTTCGCGAAGCAGTTATGAACGCTGCCAATATTTGTGAACGCCTTCGATTCCGCGCCATGCGGTGTCTCAACAGCTCTGGAATTCGCCATGCGCCTGTCTCGCTATTTCATGCCTATCCTGAAGGAAAATCCCAAGGAGGCGGAGATCGTCTCTCACCGGCTGATGCTGCGCGCCGGCATGATCCGGCAGCAGTCGCAGGGCATCTATTCCTGGTTGCCGCTCGGCAAGCGCGTCCTCGACAAGGTCAACAATATCATTCGCGATGAGCAGAACCGCGCCGGCGCGATCGAACTGTCGATGCCGACGCTGCAATCTGCCGAGCTTTGGCAGGAAAGCGGTCGCTACGACGCTTACGGCAAGGAAATGCTCCGCATCAAGGATCGCCAGGATCGCCCGATGCTGTACGGTCCGACGAACGAGGAGATGGTCACGGACATCTTCCGGTCCTACGTGAAGTCCTATAAGAGCCTGCCGCTCAATCTCTATCACATCCAGCTGAAATTCCGTGACGAGATCCGTCCGCGTTTCGGTACCATGCGCTCGCGCGAATTCATGATGAAGGACGCCTATTCCTTCGATCTGACCAAGGAAGACGCAGTCCACTCCTACAACAAGATGTTCGCGGCCTATCTGCGTACCTTTGACCGCCTTGGTCTGCGCGCCATTCCAATGCGTGCCGACACCGGCCCGATCGGCGGCAATCACAGCCACGAGTTCATCATTCTCGCCGACACCGGCGAGTCGGAAGTATTCTCGCACCGCGATTTCGTGAACTTCGACATTCCAGCAGCCGATATCGACTTCGACGACGTCGCCGGCATGCAGGCGATCTTCGACAAGTGGACGTCGGTTTATGCCGCGACCTCCGAGATGCATGACGAGGCCGCATTCGATGCCATTCCTGAGAGCGATCGCCTTTCGGCCCGCGGTATCGAAGTCGGCCACATCTTCTACTTCGGCACCAAGTACTCCGAGCCGATGGGTGCGAAGGTTCAGGGACCTGACGGCAAGGAACACGTTGTTCACATGGGTTCCTACGGGATTGGCCCGACCCGCCTTGTTCCCGCCATCATCGAAGCATCGCATGATGAGAATGGAATCATCTGGCCGGCGTCTGTGGCGCCGTTCGATGCAGTGGTGATCAACATGAAGGCCGGTGATGCGGCGTGCGATGCTGCCTGCGAGAAGATCTATGCGGCGCTGTCGAACGCCGGCAAGGACGTCCTCTACGACGATACGGACGACCGCGCTGGAACGAAGTTTGCGACCGCCGACTTGATCGGCGTTCCGGTGCAGATCATTGCCGGCCCGCGTGCGGTCGCGAGCGGCGAAGTCGAAGTGAAGGACCGCACGACGGGCGCCCGCGAAACGATGACCATCGACGCGGCGATCAACAAGCTCTTGGGCTGAGAAGGCGGGAGGCAGGATGGCAGATGTAGCGGTGAGCCAGCAGGGTTCTAAATCCGGCTCGGCGCCGGCCAGCCGGCCATTTTCCGCCTTCGAACGGCTTGTGGCGTGGCGCTATCTGCGCGCCCGCCGCAAGGAAGCGTTCATTTCGGTGATCGCCGGCTTTTCCTTCATCGGCATCATGCTTGGCGTTGCTACGCTCATCATCGTCATGGCTGTCATGAACGGCTTCCGGACGGAACTGATCTCCCGCATTCTCGGCATCAACGGTCACATGATCGTTCAGCCGGTCGATACGCCGTTCAACGATTATCCGGCGCTGACCGACAAGCTTGCCGGCGTGCCGGGCATAAAGCTTGCTCTGCCGCTGGTCGAGGGCCAGACCCTGGCCTCAGGTCAGGGCGGTGCGGGCACGGGCGCGCTGGTGCGCGGCATCCGGCCCGAGGACCTTGAAAAGGTTAAGACGGTCTCGGGCAACATCAAGTCCGGCGACCTTGTTGGTTTTGCCGCGGGACAGGGTGTCCTTATCGGCTCGGGTATGGCGACACAACTCGGCCTTCAGGCAGGTGACACCATCACGCTGATATCGCCGGAAGGTGATGTCACGCCGATGGGCGTAAACCCACGGGTCAAGTCCTACAAGGTCTCCGGTATCTTTGAGATCGGCATGTCGGAATACGACGCGACGATCATCTACATGCCGCTTGAGGAAGCGCAGCTCTATTTCAATGCCGAGGGGCTGGTTCAATCCATCGAACTCTTCGTCGACAATCCCGACGACATTGACAATATGCGGCCGAAGGTCGAGGCCGCCGCGGGCCGCCAGATTGCGATTACTGACTGGCGCCAGCGTAATCAGACCTTCTTCTCCGCGCTGCAGGTCGAGCGGAACGTGATGTTCATGATCCTGACCCTCATCGTCCTCGTTGCGGCGCTGAACATCATTTCCGGCCTCATCATGCTGGTGAAGGACAAGGGCAGTGATATCGCGATCCTGCGGACGATGGGCGCGAGCTCTGGCGCGATCATGCGCATCTTCTTTATGACGGGCGCTGCCATTGGCCTCGTTGGGACGCTCGCCGGTGTGCTGCTTGGGGTTCTTGTTTGCGTCAATATCGAGAAGATCCGCGAGTTTTTCTCTTGGGTGTCCGGCACGGTGCTGTTTGACCCGCAGCTCTATTTCCTCAGCCAACTGCCCGCCGAGATGAGCTTCAGCGAGACCATGTCCGTGGTGATCATGGCGTTGACGCTGTCCTTCATCGCGACGATCTTTCCAGCATGGCGAGCCTCCAAGCTCGATCCCGTGCAAGCCCTGCGCTACGAATAAGGAATGCTCTCTTCATGAAGCGGAATACCGTTCTCAAGCTTTCCGGCGTCGAGCGCCACTATGGCCAGGGCGAGACGCTGCTCTCGATCTTGAAGGGTGCGGATTTCACGCTCAACAGCGGCGAAATCGTTGCGCTCGTCGCTCCATCAGGGACCGGCAAGTCGACGCTTTTGCACGTTGCCGGCCTGCTCGAGCATCCCGATGGCGGCGAGGTTGTCATCAACGGAAATGCCTGTGACGGTTTGCCGGATGATAAGCGTACGGCGATCCGCCGTAGCGAAATCGGATTCGTCTACCAGTTCCATCACCTGCTGCCGGAATTCTCTGCGATCGAGAATATCATGATGCCGCAGATGATCGCCGGGTTGCCGCGCAAGGAGGCGAAGGAACGAGCCGGCCAGTTGCTCGACTACATGCGTATCGGCCATCGCGGTGCGCACCGCCCCGGGGAGCTTTCCGGTGGCGAGCAACAGCGCGTGGCGATTGCCCGTGCCGTCGCCAATGCGCCAAGCCTGCTTCTGGCGGATGAGCCAACGGGCAACCTCGATCCAGAAACGGCGAGCTATGTCTTTGATGCACTGGAGGCGCTGGTGCGCCAATCAGGCCTAGCGGCACTCATCGCCACCCATAATCATGAACTCGCCGGGCGCATGGACCGCCGCGTCACGATCACCGACGGCAAGGTCGTGGATTTCTGATCAGGGCTGGATGAGACCGCCACGGTAGTCCAGTTCATAGGCCCTGCGCTCATTCACGACGATCACTTCACGACCGCTGAAATGGCTGCAGTCGCCTGTGTTTTGATCGGCATAGAAACCGAAAGCATGCTCGAATTCCATGCCGCCGAGAAAACGTCGGTACTCGGCATACATTTTTGACAGTGCAGCCTTAATCACCGTTCCTGCTCTTTTCCCGTCAATCAACGAATGCTCGACGATGCGTCCGAAGTAGTTCATCGCCCAGACCGGTTCGCCGTCCAGCCAAACCACTTCTTGCCCGGCGAAATCGGCGCCGCCGAAGTAGCTGTCGAGATAGCGCCACTGTTCACGCTGATAACCGATGTCATGAGATCCTGTCCGGCAGGCGGGTGCAGGCGTTCCGCCGCCAACATAGGTACGGGCCTTCGCCTCAACGATGAACCGGTTCAATGCAGCAATATCCATGGCCTATCCCCCTCGTTCGGCAACGTCTCAAAAAGACTGCCAATTGTAAAGAACAAAAAGGGAACAAGCTTCACTGGCCGCAGATGGATTGCCCGGTCTCGTCGTTCCAATCAGCGATCGGGAGGACACGTGGCTCGGCTTTGACGTCCTTGCCATCCTTCTGCAACTTCCCGGTCAACGCGTTGTAGTCGCAGGAGCCGGCGGCTTTCGGGTCGAGCGTGTCGTAGTGATTGTAGGTATAGCCGGCGACGACAAACTGGTTGTTGCGGTAGGCCACTGTCAGCGTCTGGTCCCAGCGGTCGCGTCCGATCGCACTGTTCTGTGAGTGGATGGCGATCGAGGATTTGCCGATGGCTTTCAATGACGGTTCCTGCCCGAAGACGCCATTAGCATTGGTGCTGCCCCAAATCTTGTCGGGCGCGGTAAGCGAAAGTCGCAGAAGCTCGTGATCGCTGTCGCGAAGGTAAAGGTAGATGCCGATCTGATCGTCGCTGGCGTCATCTGCCGGAGCAACCAGCAGCGCGAGATCCTCATGCCCGTCGCCGTCCCAATCGCCCGTCGTCGCGTCAATGATGCGCGCGGGATCGATTTGTTCGGCCCGAGCGGTAAACGCTGCCGACCAAGCCAATCCAACAATTAAGACAAACTTAAACATGCTTTTCTCCCCGTGCCATGCAGCCAGCAGAGCGGAAAAGAATCCTGTTGACAATAGAACAAGAGCGGAACAAATTGAAAACATAACAGAAAAGGAGAGCCAAATGACTGACATGATCCGTGATATCGCAGCATTCACCTCCATCGCAATGTTCGTTGCCAGCTTCTCGCTGATCTGCATGGCAATGTAAGAATTCAGGGGACCGCATGGCTGCCATGCGGTCCGAACCCGATCGCTTCTCTGGACATCGACCCCTCAATGCTGAGAATAGACCTGATTGATTCAGGTGATTGGAAGGCATGTTATGGCGGGTGCGGAGAAAGACGCGGCAAGCGGTTTTATCGGTGGCACGCCAGGCTTCGTTCACCTCCGGGTTCACTCAGCGTACTCGCTGCTTGAAGGCGCGCTGCCACTCAAGAAGATTCTCTACAAGGCGTCGGGCGACAGTCAGCCGGCGATCGCGATCACCGATACGAACAATCTGTTCGTCGCCCTCGAATTTTCGCAGAAGGCGATGGATGAGGGGCTGCAGCCGATCATTGGCTGCCAGGTCTCGATCGATATGGAAGACGGTCTTGAGACGGAACGGCGAGGCAGCCAGCAGGCACTCGTCAAGCTCCCGTCGCTGGTGCTCTTGGCGGCCACCGATGCCGGCTACGAGCGATTGGTGGACCTTGTCAGCCGCGCCTATCTCGGCGGCGAGGGCAACGGTCAATCGATTCACATTCGCGCCTCTTGGCTCGATGACATCGGTACCGGCGGTCTGATCGCTCTGACCGGCGCCTTGACGGGGCCGATCGACATGGCGCTTAAGGACGGGCATACCGCTCAGGCGGAAGCACGCCTTCTGCTGCTGAAGCGTCATTTCGGCGACCGGCTTTATGTGGAACTGCAGCGGCACGGCACCTACGACAAGCGCCACGAGCAGAAGGTGGTCGGCCTTGCCTACGAGTATGACCTGCCGCTGGTCGCCACCAATGAAGCCTTCTTCCCGACCCGTGAGGACTATGATGCGCACGACGCCCTGATGGCCGTCGCCCACAACGCCATTGTCTCGGATGATACCCGATTCCGCCTGACACCCGATCACTACCTGAAGAGCCGCGCCGAAATGGCCAAGCTGTTCGCGGACCTGCCTGAAGCCTTGGAAAATACCGTCGAGATCGCCCGGCGCTGCTCCTTCATCCTGAAGACACGCAAGCCGATCTTGCCGCGCTTCACCGGCGCGACGGCCGATCCCGAGGAGGCCGAACGCGAAGAGGCTCTGGAATTGCGCAGGCAGGCAGAGGAGGGGCTGGACAATCGCCTGGCCACACTCGGCATGTCGCCCGGCTATGAGGAGAAGGACTACCGGGAACGCCTGGAATTCGAACTCAGCGTTATCGAGCGCATGAAGTTCCCTGGCTACTTCCTCATCGTTTCGGACTTCATCAAATGGGCAAAGCAGCATGACATCCCTGTCGGCCCGGGTCGTGGCTCGGGTGCGGGCTCGCTCGTCGCCTACGCGCTGACCATCACTGACGTTGATCCGCTGCGTTTCTCGTTGCTCTTCGAACGCTTCCTCAACCCGGAACGCGTCTCGATGCCGGACTTCGACATCGACTTTTGCCAGGATCGCCGCGAAGAGGTGATCCGCTATGTGCAGCGCAAATACGGCCGCGAGCAGGTGGCGCAGATCATCACCTTCGGTTCGCTGCAGGCACGCGCGGCACTGCGCGACGTCGGCCGCGTGCTGGAGATGCCTTACGGTCAGGTCGACAAGATCTGTAAGCTGGTGCCGAACAATCCAGCCAATCCGACGCCTTTGTCGAAGGCTATCGAGGAAGAGCCGAAACTGCAGGAAGAGGCCGACAAGGAGCCCGTCGTCGCCCGCCTGCTCGATATCGCACAGAAGATCGAAGGTCTCTACCGCCACGCATCGACCCACGCTGCCGGTATCGTCATCGGCGACCGTCCGCTGTCGAAGCTGGTGCCGATGTACCGCGATCCGCGGTCCGACATGCCGGTCACGCAGTTCAACATGAAGTGGGTCGAGCAGGCCGGCCTGGTCAAGTTCGACTTCCTCGGGCTGAAGACACTAACGACGTTGAAGGTCGCCGTCGATTTCGTCGCCAAGCGCGGCATCAAGGTCGACCTTGCATCGATCCCGCTCGACGACAAGCTGACCTACGAGATGCTCTCGCGCGGCGAAACCGTCGGCGTGTTCCAGGTGGAAAGTGCGGGAATGCGCAAGGCGCTGATCGGCATGAAGCCGGACTGCATCGAGGACATCATCGCGCTCGTGGCCCTCTACCGTCCGGGTCCAATGGAGAACATCCCGACCTACAACGCCCGCAAGCACGGCGAGGAGGAGATCGAGTCGATCCATCCGACGATCGATTACCTGCTCAAGGAAACGCAGGGCGTTATCGTCTACCAGGAACAGGTGATGCAGATCGCCCAGGTGCTGTCGGGCTACTCGCTCGGCGAAGCCGACCTTCTGCGCCGTGCCATGGGTAAGAAGATCAAGGCGGAGATGGACCAGCAGCGCGAACGCTTCGTCGTCGGTGCCGTGAAGAACGGCGTCTCGAAGCCGCAGGCTGACAATATCTTCGAGCTGCTCGCAAAGTTCGCGAACTACGGCTTCAACAAGTCGCACGCCGCCGCCTACGCGATCGTCTCCTATCAGACCGCCTACATGAAGGCGCATTACCCGGTCGAGTTCCTCGCCGCCTCGATGACGCTCGATATGTCGAATACCGAAAAGGTCAACGACTTCCGCCAAGACGCCAAGCGCCTCGAGATCGAGGTGATTCCGCCGTCGGTTCAGACCTCTTTCCGCCACTTCGAAACCGGCGACAACCGAATCTACTACGCGCTGGCGGCGCTGAAGGGTGTCGGCGAGGCGGCCGTCGATCATATCGTCGAGGTCCGTGGCGACACGCTATTTGCAAGCCTTGAGGATTTCTGCCTGCGCATCGATCCCAAGCAGGTAAACCGCCGCGTGCTCGAAAGCCTGATCTTCGCCGGCGCCTTCGATTGCTTTGGGCTCGATCGCGCGCAGCTGGCAGGCGGCCTCGATCGGATCATGGGCTATGCCCAGCGTGCGCAGGAAAACAAGCTGAGCGGCCAGTCCGATATCTTCGGTAGTGCTTTGTCGTCAGGCCCGGAGAAAATCTCGCTGCCGCCGTTTTCGCCATGGCTGGCCTCGGAGAAGCTGCTCAAGGAGTTTCAGGTCCTTGGCTTCTATCTGACGGCGCATCCGCTCGACAGCTATCAGAGCATTCTGCAGAAGATGCGCGTTCAGACCTTTGCGGAGTTTTCGGCCGCAGTGAAGCAGGGAGCGAGCAACGGCCGCCTCGCGGGCACCGTCATCTCGAAGCAGGAGCGCAAGACGCGAACCGGCAACAAGATGGGCATCATCGTGTTCTCAGATTCCTCTGGGCAGTTCGAAGCCGTCCTATTCTCCGAGATGCTGAACCAATACCGTGACGTGTTGGAATCCGGGAAGTCCTTCGTCATTACGGCGACGGGGGAGGAACGGCCGGAAGGCATCGGCCTTCGCTTGCAGACGATACAATCGCTTGAGGAGAAGTCTCTGCAGATGCAGAAGGCTCTGCGCGTCTATGTGCGCGATTCCGGGCCGCTGCGCGCCGTCGCTGCACACCTGAACGCCAAGGGCGATGGCCTGGTTTCCTTCATCGTCATCAAGGAGGAGGGCAAGCGCGAGGTGGAGGTCGAGCTTCCGCAGAAGTATCGCATCACGCCCGAGATTGCCGCCGCGCTTCGCGCTGCACCCGGCGTCATCGACGTTGAACTGGTCTGACGTCAACCCCTTGTGAGGGTAATGAAGTCCGTTCCCTTGCCGGTCTCGGGTCCGAGGCCGGTATCGGAGATCGTCAATGTTGATCCTGAGGTCAACATCGCGTTGATCTTGTGCCGCGTCTCCTCCGGAATATCGATACGGTTTAATGCGTTGGCGATCGGCGTGCCTGATATGATCGAGCTCTCGAGACTGCTAATACCAAGCCTTGTCATGGTTGCGCGCGAGAGTGTGTTGGGAAGGGTCGCACCCATCCAGGCCGCCGAGCCGGTTTCGAAATCGACGTCATGGACAAAGAAGAAATGCGTGCCGAGCGCGAGGCCGGGGTTTGCGATCGAGATCGGCTCTTCAAGAACGGTCTGGAATCCTTGGCGGATCATGATGACGCCGTTCGGTGGCGTTCCCTTGCCAGCCGCGGCATAGACGGCCTTGAGGAGGATGTCACTCATTGGTGACTTGTCTGCCGTCGGTTCAACCGGATACTTCAACTTGAAATCGCTGATCGCCTGCAGCGTTGCCGTGCCGAGGAGACCGTCGGGTTCACCCACTGCAAATCCCAGCTCGTTGAGGTAGGTTTGGAGGTCGAGGACTTCCTCTCGTTGACTGCGGCGCGTTATGAGAATGCGGATCGGCGTGTCGTTTGCAGGCCTGGTTGCGGTCGGGGTCTCCTGAGACGACATTTCGACGTCGTTCATGGCGACCTGAACGGGCATCTGCCCGATCGCTGGTCGCAGAGCAGCATCGGACAGCAGCGCTGGGGACGCCGGCGTGTCCGGCCGGAAGAGCGTCGGATGATCGATTGCTTCAGGTGTCAATTCGGCGTCGGCTATGACAACCGGCACCCCCATCGCCGTCATCTTGTAGAGCTGCTTGGCAAAGGTTGCCGGCATGCGAACGCAACCGTGTGATGCAGGGTAGCGCGGCACTGCGTTCGACTCGTGAAGTGCAATGCCAGACCAGGTCAGTCGCTGCATGAACGGCATCGGCGCAGCCGAATAGATGTTGGATTCGTGATATCTCTGCTTCTCAATGATGGAAAAGATGCCGCTCGGCGTCGTATGCCCTGGTTTGCCCGTCGACACTTTGGAGGTCGCTACGACCTCGGCGCCGTCGTAGAGCGTGAGCGACTGCGCATCCTTCGAAACGAAGATTTGCAGCGTGCGTGCATCCGCCGCGAGCGCGGGGTGCACCAATGCAGTGGCCGACAGCAAGCCGAGGCCAAGGACGAGACGCGACAACATATGATTCAACCGATACGCAATACCTGAAGCGCCAGCCTAAGCGGCGAAGCTTAATGAAAACTTGAAATGATGGGTCTTGAGTACGGCTCACATATTAGTGATCGCGCTTACCGCCGAAGGTGTATCCAGTCTGAACAGTGCCTTTGCCGAACTTGTCGCGCAGTTTGTCCATTGCAGCTTCGGCAGCAGCCCTGCGGCCCGATTGCACATCGATGAGGTCGGGCGGATCGGCGCGAGCGGGATCGCAAAGATCCGTCACGCCGATTCCGATCAAGCGAAACTTCGTCCCGTCCGTTTCCCTCTCGAGCAGCTCCAGCCCCGTGCGGAAGATCCGGTCGGCAAGTTGTGTCGGGTCTTCGAGCTTGCGATTGCGGGTGCGCAGTTTGAAGTCCGCCGTCTTCATTTTCAGAACCACCGTATGGCCGGCGATATCGTGCTTCTTCAGCCGCCAGGCGACCTTCTCGGAAAGACTGCGGAGGATCGGAACGAGTTCATCGTGGCGGGAAATATCGTCGAAGAAGGTGGTTTCCGACGAAACGCTCTTTGCCGCATCGTTCAGGTGCACCTCGCGATCGTCGATCCCACGAGAAAGGCGCGCCAGTCGTTGACCCATGCTGCCATATCGGCGCATGAGGTCGTTCTCCTCCATCGTCTGCAATTGCCCGATAGTGCGGATACCGTCAGCCTCGAGCGTGGCCGCAAATGCTTTGCCGACGCCCCATATTGTCGTCACCGGTCGGGGTGCGAGAAAGGAAACCGCTTCCTCTCGGCCAATCACCGAGAAGCCGCGGGGCTTGTGCAGGTCGGACGCCACCTTGGCGAGAAACTTGCAGTAGGACAGGCCAATGGAGATGGTTATGCCGATCTCCTTCTCGATGCGTTGCGCGAACTTGGCAAGCGTGCGCGCCGGCGGATCGTGATGCAGCCGCTCGGTGCCACCAAGCTCCAGAAATGCCTCGTCGATCGAAAGCGGCTGAACGAGCGGCGTCAGCTCCTGCATTAACGTGCGGACTTCACGCCCGACTTTGGCGTATTTTTCCATGTCAGGTCGAATGACGACTGCCTGCGGGCAGGCTTCCAAAGCCTTGAACATCGGCATCGCGGAGCGAACGCCGTGGATGCGGGCAATGTAGCAGGCGGTCGAGACCACCCCACGCTTGCCGCCGCCGATGATAACGGGCTTGTCGGCAAGCTCTGGATTGTCGCGTTTCTCGATTGTCGCATAGAAGGCGTCGCAGTCGATGTGCGCCAGTGTCAGCTGGTAGAGCTCTTGATGGCGTACAAGACGGGGACTACCGCAGGCCCTGCAGCGGCGCATTTCTGCCTTCTGCTCGGCAAGGCAGTCGCGACAGAAGCCTGATGTCGTGGCGCTCACAAGTGTCATGATGAGAACAAAGATTGAACATTGCAACATTAGCCTCTAAACTTTTGAGTCTCAAGAGAGGCCGGGAGGTTTGCATTGGACATCGATCTCCGTTTCGAGCCGGTGACGGCAGACCGTTGGACTGACTTCGAACGGCTCTTCGGTCCCCGTGGAGCCTTTTATGATTGCTGGTGTGTTGCGCTTCGCTTGCCTCATGCCGTCCGCACCAAAATGGGGCCGGATGACCGGAAATCGCATATGCTCGGCCGGATAGCCGTCGGGCCGCCACCGGGCATTCTGGCCTATGTCGATGACGAACCTGTCGCCTGGGTTCAGGTCGGGCCGCGGTACGACGTGCCGCAATTCAATTCGCCGCGGACGGTTTCGCGACCGGTCGAGGATGCGGATGCGCACGATCCGTCATTCTGGGCAGTGAGCTGTTTCTTCCTGACGTCGCGTTTGCGGGGGCAGGGGCTCAGCCATTGTCTCCTAGCGGCTGCGATCGAGCATGCGCGGCGCCACGGTGCCCGCTACGTCGAGGGCTGTCCGATCGACCACGTCAAGCAATCTAAGTCCGTGACGCTCTGTACCGGATCGACCGCGATCTTCGACGCTGCTGGATTCGAGGCCGTGGCCAAACGCAAGGATGGCCGACCGCTTATGCGGCTGGATTTGCGCTCGTGAGAACATCTGCCGCGAAATGTGCCCTTAGTAACTCTGCAGCGTGGCCCCAGCCGGCTGCCTCTACGATGCTTCCAACAGGCGGCGGCGCGAACGGCTTGAAGTCGGCGTTAGCCATCATGGTCAGGAGCAGGCAGTCGGGCACATGATCGGCAACGGAAAGGAGATTGCGTTGCATATCATCGATGAAGGCAACCGGCAGGCTTCGGCGATCATGCAGTGTTGCCACGACAGGGCCCTTGGGCTCCTCGGTGGCGATCAGGTCGAAAGAGAGGTCGAGTTGATTGAGAAATTCGCGCCGGATGCCGTGGTGCCGAGGCGGCATCGCGGTCAAGAAGACGATGTCGGCGTCGACCGAAAGCGACTGCAGTGTTTCGACGGCCTTTTCCGCCGGCTTCTGCCAGAGGTGCTGGTTCGCGAAGAACATTTCCTCAAACGAATCGACCGAGGCTCTGTCCAATTCGCTGCCGTCGAGGAGCGATACGATATTGCCGTAGAGGCGGAACGACCGGGGCAGGAGGTCGTAGCTGTGCGAGCGCAGGAAAGCGGTAAACGGAGTGAGGAACTCAAGGACCACTTCGTCAATGTCGCAGACGACCAAAGGCCGGTCGGCGAGGCGCACCTGGCTGACGCTAGTTGCAAAATCCATGCTCAATATTCTCCCGAGCCAAGTCCCGGCGGCGAAAAATGCAGCCATGCCGCATTCAATGCGTCGGGCGCGGTGCCGGTCGCCTGGCAAAAGGCCATCGCCGTTGGCTCGTGCTGCATGATGAAGTCCATCATACCGGAAAGAAACCCAGGATCGTTGATCGCGTGGCGCACCTGTTCCGGATCGACGCCGGTCAAGGCAAGGAAACGGCCGAACAAATCCGGTTCGTTGGCAAGCCAGGCAAGCACGGCGATCGCGGTCTGCTGCGGATCGGCAGCGAGTTGTTTCGAAGTCTTGAAGTTGCTTTGCATTTCTCTGGGTAAGTTACCTATTTTTCAACCAAATACCGATAGTGTGCAGCCATCGGTTCTATGGAACCATGCCATCGCAGAAGTCTTCTTCATGCGGGGAAGCGGTACCAGAACAGACGTAGGACGCGTGTCATGCCCAAGCAGGTTATGATTGTAGAAGATAACGAGCTCAACATGAAGCTCTTTCGCGACCTTATCGAGGCGTCCGGCTACACGACGATTCAGACCCGAAACGGTATGGAAGCGCTCGATCTCGCGCGCAAATACCGACCCGATTTGATCTTGATGGATATTCAACTCCCCGAGGTTTCTGGTCTCGAGGTCACCAAATGGCTGAAGGAAGACGATGATCTGCACGTCATTCCCGTTATCGCCGTTACAGCATTTGCCATGAAGGGGGACGAGGAGCGCATTCGCCAAGGCGGTTGCGAGGCCTATGTCTCCAAACCTATTTCCGTTCCTAAATTCATTGAGACGATCAAGACCTATCTGGGCGATGCCTGACGCATCGGAAAGAAGCCTATGACTGCGCGCATTCTCGTGGTTGATGACATTCCGGCCAACGTAAAGTTACTCGAGGCTCGGCTAGTTGCCGAGTATTTCGACGTTCTGACCGCGGGCGATGGCTATCAGGCGCTGGCAATCTGCGAGCGCAACCAGGTCGATCTCGTCCTTCTCGATATCATGATGCCAGGGATGGACGGCTTCGAAGTGTGCGAGCGGCTGAAAGCCAATCCAAAGACCTCGCACATACCTGTGGTCATGGTGACCGCATTGGATCAACCGACCGATCGCGTGCGTGGCCTTAAGGCCGGCGCCGATGATTTTCTCACCAAGCCGGTCAACGACCTTCAACTTATCTCCCGAGTGAAGAGCCTCTTGCGGCTGAAGACACTCAGCGACGAACTGCGCATTCGCGCCGAGACTGCCCATACAATGGGGATCGACGAGCTGCTCCGTTCGGGCGAGGGGCGGAGCGATGAATCCGGCCAAGTGCTGCTGGTTGATGGGCGTGCCAATTCCCAGGAGCGCATCATCAAGGCCCTGAAGCCTGTCGCCGATGTCTCGGCGATTTCGGACCCACAAGCCGCGCTCTTCGAGGCCTCGGAAAATCCGTTTGAGCTGGTCATCGTCAATGCCAACTTTGACGACTACGATCCGCTCCGCCTGTGCTCTCAGCTTCGCTCGCTGGAGCGCACGCGTTTTCTGCCCATCCTGATCATCACCGAGCAGGGCGATGACGACATGGTGATCCGGGCGCTGGAACTCGGCGTCAACGACTATATCGCAAGGCCGGTCGATCCCAACGAACTGGTGGCCCGCAGCCTCACGCAAATGCGCCGCAAGCGTTACAATGATCGCCTGCGCGCAAGCGTGAAGCAGACAATCGAACTCGCGGTCACAGATCCACTGACCGGGCTCAGCAACCGTCGCTACCTGGATAATCACCTGAGCACACTCTTCAATCGATCGATGGCACGGGGCCGCCCGCTGTCCGTTTTGATCACCGACATCGATCGCTTCAAACAGGTCAACGACACTTACGGGCACGATGCCGGCGATGATGTGCTGCGGGAGTTTGCGAGCCGCATTCGCTCCACCGTCCGCGGTGCCGATCTTGCCTGCCGCTATGGTGGCGAAGAATTCGTGGTCGTCATGCCTGACACGTCGCCCGAGATAGCCGCGGCTGTCGCGGAGCGGCTGCGTTCCGCGGTCGAGACAGTGCCGTTCTTGCTGAAGTCATCAGGGCAGGAATTGAGCGTTACCGCTTCGTTCGGAATTTCGTCACGGATCTCCTCCGTCATCACTCCAGGACAGTTGATGAAGCAGGCCGATCTCGCACTGTATGAAGCAAAAACGGGCGGCCGGAATCGTGTCGTCGCGGCGGCTTGAATAACGCTTCCATGACACATTTCGTGTCATCCACAGCTGCGAACCAGCCAAGTAATTTGACTGCATAGCCGGTCGCTTGAACCGTTGATTTATTGGCATTCGATATCGTCACAAGCAGATCCGTCGCCGGCCTAGGGCAGATGTGAGGATTAATCATATTAGCCGGCATTATACGGAAATAGTGACGCGAACTGACCTGCTGGCCGCGGCCAAGTAGGCTAATACTATTGGTCTATAGTTCCGCCCTTCTTTGCCAATTTGGCGCTATTCTTGCCAATGTATCCGATTCGGCGGTCTAAAAGCTGTCCCAAAGCCGTACTTTTAACCATAAAATCAACCTCGGAAATCTAACCATTAAGAATTTGTTGATTTTCTTTCATTTTCGAGCAAATTATCGGCACATAAGAGATAAGCACTCCGTGTGAGGAGTCCGAGATACCCCATGATGCTCAGGTCCGCCGCATCTCCTGGGTCGTGGGGTCGGTCGGCTGGTTTGCAACATTCAGCGGTTCCTCGTGCCGCGTTGCTTGCTGGTCGACCCCCTTTCAAGAAAACGCCGTCCGTTCCGCATTTTCGGGAAGGACGGCGTTTCTGTTTCTGACATCGAGACCGAACCCGTGGAGCCGGCAAACAAAAAGGCACGCAGCCGTAGGCGCGCGCCTTTTTGAAGAACGTCAGATCAGGTGATTACTTGATCTTGGTTTCCTTGAACTCGACGTGCTTCTTAGCAATCGGGTCATACTTGGTCTTCGTCATCTTGTCGGTCATCGTACGGCTGTTCTTCGTCGTGACGTAGAAGAAACCGGTGTCGGCCGTCGACAGAAGCTTGATCTTGATTGTGGTAGCCTTGGCCATGGTCGTCCTGCCTTCAATAAAATGAAAGCCGTGGCAGGCCGGATTGGCTCCACGGCAAATTCTGGCGCGAAACTACGAATCCCGCTCGAAAAGTCAAGCCCGCTTTCGGAGGAAAAGCAGTCTGATGGAGGAAAGCAGGGCATAAAGACCGAAGAATCCAGCGATCGCCCAAGCAAAACCGTTGTTGCCGGCAACGTCGATCGCTGCGCCTATCACCTGCGGTCCGGCCACGGTGCCGACAGCGTAACAGAATACGAACGCCGCGTTGGCTGCCGCGAGGTCGGAACCGGTCAGACGCGAACCCAGGTGACTGAGCCCTACCGTATAGAGACCTGCCACACAGCCACCCCAAAAAAGCAGCACCGTGGCCATCAAAATCCAGCTGTGCGCGAGGAGCGGAAGCATCAAGGAGCCGATTAGTCCCATGAAGGCCATCGCGGCCAGCAGCGGTCTTTTGTCCTTCATGCGGTCCGAAAGAAGACCGACCGGAATCTGGAAGATCACGTTACCGATGCCCATAACCGTTAACAGCAAGGCGGCCTGTGTTTCGGTAAAGGAGGCCCGCACGGCATAGATGGGGAAGAGAGCGAGGCCACCGGCTTCGACCGCGCCGAAGATGAAGACTGCAGCCGTTGCCGTTGGCACCAGGAAGACATAGCGCATGAAGTGGAGTTCGGGCTTCTCTTCGAGAATCGGGCTTTCGTATCGTGCGATATAGATCGGAATGGCCGCCAGGAGGACAGCGCAGGCGCCGACCGCAAACGGCAGGACGCCATCGCTGCCGAGAATTGAGAAGAGCAGTGGACCACCCGCAAACCCGAGTGAGAGAACGGTGGCGTAGATCCCGAGCACAAAACCCCGTTTGGAGGGCGGCGAGGCTGCGTTGATCCAGAACTCCGACAGGATGAACAGCGTCGTTGTTGCGCCGTGAAAGGCAAAACGCAGCGGAAACCACATCCAGAAATCCTGGGCGTAGTAGAAGCCCAGCGCACTGATTGCTGAAATCAGCACCGCCCATATCATGGTGGGGGCGACGCCGTATTTATGCGCCAGCTTCGTGGTGATCGGAGCGGCCGCCATTGCGGCAACGCCGGCCATCGCCGTATTCAGTCCAATAAGCGTCGAGGGAATGCCGCGCTTTTCGAGAATGATGCTGAGAAGCGGAAGTCCGAGGCCGATTGCTATGCCGACAGCCGAGATGGACGAGACGGCTGCCACCAGGGAAGGCCAATGGATTTCCTCGACATCGCCTGGTGTTGTGCCGTTTCGCGGCTGAGACATGTATCCATCCTTAGAGACTTGCTGCTGAGAATCGCTCACCGCAAAGCACCATAGAAAGGCACGTTAGCGCCAGATCCAAGTGACGGCTGTGCTTTACAAGATGAAACGCGCTGGCGGCAATAACCTGGATGATCTTGAATTGATTCAATCAAAGAAGCTTACCGAATACGCCTAAGATTCCGCCCTGCGGCCGTTAAACAGCAGGGCAGTTGGGGCGTGCCACTACACGTCAATTGTGTCGTGAAGGTGAAGGCGGGGTGTGCTCACCGCTTGCGGCCGGGAATCTCGTATTCCTCGTCATCGCCATGCCCGCCGAAGCCGTGCATGCGCTGTGCCCATTGCAGGCCGATAACACCGCCCTTGATTGGCTGGATGATTAGCAGAGCGGCAAGGACCGTGATCGGCGCCCAGATCGTAAAGGTCAGCCAGAGCGGCATGGGCCAGACGAGGTCAGTCGCCATGTAGCCACCGATGATGAGGTGGCCGATAATGACGATGGCAAGATAGGGCGGCAGGTCGTCCGCGCGATGATGGTACATGGCCTCGCCGCAGGCAGCACAATTGTCCACCGGCTTCAGGAAGCTCTTGAACAGTTTGCCGCTGCCGCAGTTGGGGCAGGTGTTCAGCATACCGCGCTTGATAGAACGGCCGAGCGGACGTTCCACCTCTTCACTGCTCCCGTAACGGATTGGCTGGTCGCTGGAAGTGGTCGTCATCGTCCGTTTCCTTTCGCGGCGTCCCTACACGCCTATCGCCGCCCTCTCGGCGGCCTTGTTCCGGCCTGCTTGCGCGCGCGGCTTGCGTCGCGCCGGCCAGCCTTATGGAACGAACGCACAGCGGTCGGCATCTTTCGCCCTTCGCTGATCACCTCGAAACGCAGCGCACCGGCAAGCGGAATAGCCTCTGCGAGCTTGACCGTGACGTCGTCGCCGAGGCGATACCCAAGCCCGGTCTTTTCGCCAGACAATGCCTGATGCGCCTCATCATAGATGAAGTAGTCCGTTCCGAGCGTAGATATAGGAACGAAGCCATCCGCTCCATAGTCCGGGAGGGTGACAAATAGTCCCGATTTCGTCACACCTGATACGCGTCCTTGGAATTCCTCGCCGACACGACCGGCAAGATGATGCGCAATGAGACGATCGACCGTCTCGCGCTCGGCCGCCATGGCGCGGCGTTCGAAGGTTGAGATCTCGGCGGCAATATCGTCGAGTGCGGCTTCTTCATCAGGCGTGATCCCGCCTTCACCGAAACCGAGCGAGCCGACCAGCGCACGATGCACGATCAGGTCAGCATAACGGCGGATCGGCGAGGTGAAGTGCGCGTATTTCATCAGGTTCAGGCCGAAGTGCCCGATATTCTCCGGGCTGTAGATAGCCTGGCTCTGCGAGCGAAGCACCATCTCGTTGACCATCGTCTGGTGCGGCGTGTCGTCCGCCTTGGCGAGGATCATGTTGAAATTGTTGGCGCGCATGTTGCCGCCCTTGGGAAGCGATATGCCAAGCGTTGCCAGGAACTCGCGCAGCACTTCCTGCTTGGCGAGCGTCGGGCCGTCATGGATGCGGTAGATCAGCACCTGCCGCTTCTTCTCCAGCGTTTCGGCTGCCGAAACGTTGGCCTGGATCATCATTTCTTCGATCAGCTTGTGCGCGTCGAGGCGTGGCGGCACGACAACGCGGTCCACGGTGCCGTCAGGCTTCAGCAGGATCTTGCGCTCCGGCATGTCGAGCTCGAGCGGTTGCCGGCGCCCACGACCGAGCGTCATGATCCGGTAGGCATTCCAAAGCGGCTTCAGGATCGGTTCGAGAAGCGGTCCCGTCTTATCGTCAGGCGTGCCGTCGATCGCCGCCTGCGCCTGCTGGTAGGAGAGCTTTGCCGCGCTCTTCGTCATCACACGATGGAAGGTATGGCCGATCTTTCGGCCTTCCTTCGAAAACATCATGCGAACGGCAAGCGCCGGCCGGTCCTGACCTTCTCTCAACGAGCAGAGATCGTTCGAAATCCGCTCCGGCAGCATCGGCACCACCCGGTCCGGGAAATAGACCGAGTTGCCGCGCTTCAGCGCTTCGCGATCGAGCGGAGAGTTCGGGCGAACGTAATAGGAGACGTCGGCGATAGCGACGGTAACGATGACGCCATCCGGATTGTCGGGCGACGGGTCTGCCTCGGCGTAGACGGCGTCGTCATGGTCCTTGGCGTCAGCCGGATCGATGGTGATCAGCGGCACATCGCGCCAGTCCTCGCGATGCGACATCGTCGCGGGCTTGGCATCGTCGGCTTCGGCGACGACGGCAGGCGGGAATGTATAAGGGATGCCATGGGCATGGATGGCGATCATCGAGATCGCCTTTTCGGATGCGACGGAGCCGATGATCGAGAGCACTTTGGCACGCGGCAGGCCGAATCGACCGAGACGGGCAACCTCGACCTCGACAAGATCGCCGTCCTTGGCCTCGCCCTTGTACTCGGGGTCGATCACCATTTCCTCGCCCCGCCGCTCGATCGGCAGCAGACGACCGGCACCACCAGGTGCATCCTTGAAGACGCCGAGCAGTGCGCCGCGGCGCTTGTCCAAAATCTTGATGATGCGCGCGGTGTAGGCCGGACCGCCGCGATCAGAGGCCGGAAAGATCTTCGCCAGGATGCGGTCGCCCATACCGGCAACGGGAGCCTTGCCCTTGCCGTTGCGACCTGCTGCCGATGTCGACTGGCGGATGGCGACTGCGGGCGCAACCCCCATCTCCTCCGGCCACTCCGCCGGACGGCCGATCAGTTCGCCGTCCTTGTCGCGGGTCGTGATGTCGAGCACTGTGACGGGCGGCAGGGCGCCCGGCCGAATCAGCGACTTGCGCGTCTTCTGGAGCATTCCTTCCTGCTCCAGTTCGCGCAGGAGGTGCTTCAGCTCGACGCGGTTGTCGCCTTTCAGTCCGAAGGCCTTCGCGAGCTCGCGCTTCGACGCCTTCTGCGGATGGTCGGCGATAAAGCGCAGAATCACTTCGCGGGAGGGCAGGGCCCCGTGGGCGATGTTCAGCGGTTCGGCTGCGGGTTGCTGGCTGGCGCGTCCGATCTTGCCGGGACGCTTGCCCATGCCCTTCGTTCTTTCCCGCGGGATTTTGCTCACTCTTCGCTCTTCTTCGTCTTTGCCGGCGCCTTGGCTTTGGTCGTCTTCGGCTTGGCGGCGGTCTTCGTCTTGGTTTCAGCCGAGGCGGTTTTCGCCTTCGGCTTTGCCTTGCTCTTCGATGCCGGTGCCTTGCCTGCCTTGGCGGCGATGAGCGCCAGCGCTTCCTCGACAGTCAGGGCCTGGGGATCGGTGCCCTTCGGCAGGGTGGCATTGACCTTGCCCCAGTTCACATAGGGACCATACTTGCCGTCGCGAACGGTGATCGCGCCGCCATCCGGATGGTCGCCCAGTTCCTTCAACGCTGCCGCTGCAGTCCGGCCGCGTCCGGCAGGGCCCTTGCTCGCCTTGTCGGCAATCACGGTCACGGCGCGGTTGAGGCCGATCGAGAAGACGTCTTCGACGCTTTCGAGGTTGGCGTAGCCGCCGTCATGCAACAGGAACGGCCCATAGCGACCGATGCCGGAAGAAATCATCTTGCCGGTTTCCGGATGCTTGCCGATATCGCGTGGCAGCGAAATCAGCGCCATCGCCTTCTCGTAGTCCATATCCTCGGGCTTCCAGCCCTTCGGCAGCGAGGAACGCTTTGCTTCCTTGCCATCACCGCGCTGGATGTAGGGGCCGAAGCGGCCCGAACGCAGCGTAAGCTCTTCGCCGGTCACCGGATC
Organism: Rhizobium sp. BK181; assembly: GCF_014193305.1. Lineage (NCBI taxonomy): Bacteria > Pseudomonadati > Pseudomonadota > Alphaproteobacteria > Hyphomicrobiales > Rhizobiaceae > Rhizobium > Rhizobium sp. BK181. Next base: position 86,900 of record NZ_JACHZA010000010.1, on the reverse strand, counting down.
GGTACCGAGGTTCTTCGGCTCGTTCAGCGCAACGCCTTCGGCTTCCGAACCACCTTCGGATGAAAGCTGACGTGTATAGTTGCATTCGGGATAGTTCGAGCAACCGACGAAGGCGCCGTACTTTCCGAGCTTCAGCGAAAGGTTGCCTGTGCCGCAAACCTGGCAGATGCGCGGGTCGCCGCCATCTTCCCGCTTCGGGAAAACGAGTGGCGCCAGCGCTTCGTTAAGCGAGTCGAGAACGTTGGTGACGCGCAGTTCCTTCGTATCCTCGATCTGGGAGAAGAAATCCTTCCAGAAATCGCGCAGCACCTGCTTCCAGTTCAGCTCCCCGGCCGAGATCCGGTCTAGCTTCTCTTCAAGATCAGCGGTGAAATCGTATTCGACGTATTTGGTGAAGAAGCTTTCGAGGAAGGCCGTCACCAGCCGGCCTTTGGCCTGCGGAATGAGCTTGCGCTTGTCGATGGTGACGTATTCGCGATCGCGCAAAGTCGCCAGCGTCGCAGCGTAAGTCGACGGACGCCCAATGCCGAGCTCTTCCATCTTCTTGATTAGCGATGCTTCCGAATAGCGCGGCGGCGGTTCGGTGAAGTGCTGGGTCGAATTGATCTTCTGCTTTGCGAGGTTCTCGCGGGCATTGATCTCGGGCAGACGACCATCCTCGTCACCGTCGTCGCTCTGTTCGCCGTCTTCCTTCTGGTCGGTATAGGCGGCGATGAAGCCGTCGAAACGGATCACCGAGCCGACAGCGCGCAGACCGGCTTTCTCGCCCTTGTTGTCGGCGGTGATCTCAGCCGTGGTCCGCTCGATTTCAGCCGAGGCCATCTGGCTCGCGATGCCGCGCTTCCAGACAAGGTCGTAAAGCCTTAACTGGTCGGCATCGAGGAACTGCCGCACGCGGTCGGGCGAGCGATTGAAATCGGTCGGGCGGATCGCCTCGTGTGCTTCCTGGGCGTTCTTGGCCTTGGTGGAATAGAAGCGAGCCTTCTCCGGCAGATAGCGTTGGCCGAATTGATCGACGATTGCGCTCCGCGCGGCATCGATGGCTTCGGGCGCCATCTGAACGCCGTCCGTACGCATGTAGGTGATCAGACCGACCGTCTCGCCGCCGATGTCGACACCCTCGTAAAGCTTCTGGGCAACCTGCATGGTCCGCGACGCCGAAAAGCCGAGCTTCGAGGACGCCGCCTGCTGCAGTGTGGAGGTTGTGAAGGGTGGTCCCGGGTTGCGCTTGACCGGCTTTGCCTCGACCGTGTCGACGGCATAGCTCGCGCCTTCCAGAAGGGCCTTGAGCTTGCCGGCTTCTTCGCCGTTTCCGATCGAACGAGCCTGCAACCGCTTGCCATTCGCTGCAACCAGTTTTGCTTCGAACTCGTCGCCCCGTGGCGTCTTCAGGAGAGCCGAGAGGTTCCAGTACTCCTCGGAGATGAAGCGCTCGATTTCCGATTCGCGATCGCACACCAGACGCAGCGCTACCGACTGAACGCGGCCGGCCGAACGTGCACCCGGCAGCTTGCGCCAGAGAACCGGCGACAAGTTGAAACCGACGAGATAGTCGAGGGCACGGCGAGCGAGATACGCATCGACAAGCGGCACGTCGATGTCGCGTGGCTCGGCCATGGCATCGAGGACGGCCTTCTTCGTGATCGCATTGAAAACGACCCGCTTCACGGTCTTGCCGCTCAGGACGCGCTTCTTGTTCAGCATGTCGAGGACGTGCCAGGAAATCGCTTCACCCTCGCGATCCGGGTCGGTTGCGAGGAATAGGCTGTCGGACGACTTCACCGCATCGGCGATGTCCTTGATCCGCTTGGCCGATGCGCCATCGACCTCCCACAACATCTCGAAATCCTGATCCGGAAGAACCGAGCCGTCTTTGGCAGGCAGATCGCGGACATGGCCAAAGGAGGCGAGCACCTTGTATCCGGAGCCCAGATACTTGTTGATCGTCTTAGCCTTGGCAGGCGATTCTACCACTACAACATTCATCATGATTCTCTAAAAAAACGTGCCAAGCCGGCGGATAAGCAGATGGAATCCCTGCCGTGCCCAGATAGCCGGCTCTTCGACATGGACAGGGAATTCGTTTCGGTCAAGTGGTCTGACTGCATTTTTACGCATTACAACGCGATACAACCAATACGAGATCGCAAACGTATTGCAATTTCTGATAATTGAGGTATCGTTTTTGAAGTGTGGTTCGGGCTAGCCGAAAGGCAGCGCCTCTCTTTCGTCAGAGACTATCCCATGGCGGCCAAGTTCGCAAAGAAAGATACCGGACGATCCGGCTCGCATGAGAACATCGCCTTCATCAGGCAGATGCTCGCTGAGTTGCGGCGGGTGGCGGAAAAAGAGGACGCCGATATGCTCTGCTATCTGATCGAGATGGCCTATGTGGAGGCCGGCGATCTTCAGGCCCGGATGTAGGGATCTCAGTCGCCCATAGCAAGAGAGACGAAACCGCCGAGATGGCGATGAAGCCGTCCGGCGATATCAAGCTCCAGCAGGACGAGATAGACCGAAGCCGCCGGCAAACCGGTATGGCGGATGACGTCGTCGATCTCGACCGGCGTCGGGCCGAGTGCATCGACGATAAGCGAGCGATCGGAATCATCAGGCGGGAGCATGGAGCGGCCGCCGTCGCGTTCCGGCTCCTCGGCGACCGGCGCGGAGTAGCGTTCGATCTGTGAGACTGGTGCCAGAGCTTCGGTGACGTCATCCGGTGTCGTGACAATCATCGCACCGTCTTTCAGCAATCCATTGGTGCCATGACAGCGGGGATCGAGTGGTGAACCCGGCACCGCGAAAACCAGCCTGCCGAATTCGCCGGCCAGCCTTGCCGTGATCAGCGAACCCGAGCGCATCGCCGCTTCTACGACAACGACGCCCAGCGAAACGCCGGCGATAAGCCGGTTTCTGCGCGGAAAGTCGCGTGCGCGCGGCTTCCAGCCGAAGGGCATTTCGCTGATGGCAAGCCCGTTGCCATTCCAGATGGTATCAAGCAGACCGGCATTCTCCGGCGGATAGGGTTGGTCCAGACCTCCGGCCATCGCAGCCACCGTTCCCGTGTCGAGGCTTGCGCGATGCGCTGCCGTGTCGACGCCGCGTGCAAGGCCGGAGACGACGACATAGCCTGCTTGGCCGCATTGGCGCGCGATCGTCGCGGCGAACTTGGCGCCGCTAATGGAGGCGTTGCGCGAGCCGACGATGCCGACGGCCGGCTGCGGGGAAACCGAGAGATTGCCTTTGACGGCGAGCAACGGCGGCGCACCGTCGACTTGCTTCAGCGCTTGGGGATAGTCCGGCTCGCCGATGCCGACGAACCGGGCGCCGAAGCGACGCGCAGCCTCCAACTCCTTGTGCGCCTCGCTCTCCGTTGCGATCCGGATGGAGCGCGTCGCCCCGCCGCGTGCCGAGAGTTCGGGCAGAGCGGCCAGCGCCGTCTCGGCGGATCCGAAATGATTGATGAGGTCGCGAAAGGTCGCCGGCCCGACATTGTCAGAGCGGATGAGACGCAGCCACGCGATGCGTTGGCGTTCCGTCAGCGCAATTCCCTTTGGCCTTGCGCTGCGAGCGTCCATTCTATCCCTTCGCCCCGATCTTGCTTTCCGTTCCGCTCATCAGGCGGGAGATGTTGGTCTTGTGTTTCCAGTAGGAGATTAGCGTCATGATGGCCATAACAGCTGCAACCTTCTCGGCGCCCAGTATCCACAATGCAACCGGAATGACAAGCATTGCAACCAGTGCTGAAAGCGACGAGTACCGGGTCGTAAAGGCGACTGCCAACCAGACCAAGGCGAAGACGAGAACCATGATCGGCGCGACGCCGAGCAGCGTCCCGATGTAGGTGGCGACACCCTTGCCGCCCTTGAAGCCGATCCAGACCGGAAAGAGGTGACCGATGAAGGCGAAGAAACCTGCAATCAGGGCTGCTTCGTTGCCCAGGAAATAGCCGACGATCCAGGCGGCGGCCGATGCCTTCAGCGCATCGAGGAGGAGCGTTGCGGCTGCAAGCTTCTTGTTGCCGGTTCTGAGCACATTGGTTGCGCCGATATTGCCGGATCCGATGCTGCGGACGTCGCCGAGCCCGGCAGCCTTCGTCAGGATCAGGCCGAACGGGATGGAGCCGAGCAGGTAGCCGATGGCAGCCGCCGCGAGTGCGATCGGCAGCGTAATCTGCCAGGTCATGAGATCCGAGACCATGTTCCCTCCGGTGGTCTTTTTATATCGTGTGCACGCACTGCCCGGCGACGTAGGTCGCTACAGCGCGTCCGCTGAAGCGTGCGTCTTCGAACGGCGTGTTCTTCGAGCGGGAAAGAAGCATGTCCTTCGAGACAAGCCAAGGGTCATCGAGATCGATCAGCGCAATATCCGCCTTCGCGCCCGGCTTCAGCGTGCCGGCCTCGAGGCCGAAAATCTGCGCCGGCCGCGTCGACATGGCATCGATCAGCCGCATCAGGCTGACCTGGCCGCTGTGATGCAAGCGCAGCGCCGCCGCGAGCATCGTTTCGAGACCGATCGCGCCGTCGGCTGCTTCACCGAACGGCAAGCGTTTCGTGTCAACGTCCTGCGGGTCGTGCGAGGAGACGATGATATCGATCGCACCGCGCGCCAGCGCATCCACCATCGCCATACGATCATCTTCGGAGCGCAGCGGCGGATAGAGCTTGAAGAAGGTGCGGTATTCGCCGATGTCGTTTTCGTTCAGCGAAAGATTGTTGATCGAGATCCCGCAGGTAACGCGCGCACCACGGCTGCGGGCAAGCTCGATCGCCTCGACCGATTCCGGCACGGAGATCATCGCGGCGTGGTAGTTGCCGCGTGTCAGCTTGGCGATGCGCAGGTCGCGTTCGAGCGGGATGAGTTCTGCTTCCTTCGGGATACCCCCGAGACCGAGCCAGCTGGCAAACAGTCCCTCATGCATGACCCCGGTGGCACCCAGATATTTGTCGCGGGTCTCGCAGGAGATGACGGCGCCGAACTCGCGTGCATAGGTCATCACGCGACGCAGCACCTGCGTGTCATGGACGCTCGCACGACCGTCGGTAAACGCGACGGCGCCGGCTTCCATCAGCAAGCCGATCTCGGTCATTTCTTCGCCGGCAAGATGTTTGGTAATCGCCGCCGCCGGATAGACGTTGACGAGGGCATTGTCCTTCGCCGTCTTCTTGACGAACTCGACAAGCGCGATGTCGTCGATGACGGGATCGGTATCCGGCATCATGATGATCGACGTAACGCCGCCGGCCGCTGCCGCGCGGCTTGCCGAGGCGATGGTTTCGCGATGCTCGGCACCCGGTTCGCCGATATGGACACGCGCATCCACCAAGCCAGGCGCGGCAACGAGGCCGGTGCAATCACGCACATCGGCGCCATCAGGTGTTCCCTGGTTCTGCGTGTCCGCGCCGGCCGCAACGATCACGCCATCGTTGACGACAATCGTGCCTATTTCATCGAGATTGCGCGAGGGGTCGACGATGCGAACGTTCTTGAGGACGATCGAGTTCTTCATGCGCCGGCTCCTTCGGTGCGGGGGCCCTGATTTTGCGAGACCAGCAGCGTCTCCATGACGGCCATGCGCACGGCGACCCCCATTTCCACCTGTTCGGCAATCACGCTCTGCGGTCCGTCCGCGACCTCGGAGGAGATCTCGACGCCACGGTTCATCGGGCCGGGATGCATGACAAGCGCATCTTCCTTCGCCGCTTTTAGCGTTTCCGCGTCGAGCCCATAGAAGTGATAGTATTCGCGCACCGATGGCACAAAGGCGCCGGACATGCGCTCGCGCTGCAGACGCAGCATCATCACAACGTCGGCGTCCTTCAGACCTTCCTTCATGGAATGGAAGACCTCAACGCCCATGTCGGCGATACCTGATGGCAGCAGGGTTGCTGGCGCTACGACGCGCACGCGTGCGCCCATGGCGTTCAGCAATAGGATGTTCGACCGCGCCACGCGCGAATGCAGCACGTCGCCGCAGATCGCGACGATAATGCGCGACAGCTTGCCCTTGGCGCGGCGGATCGTCAGAGCGTCAAGGAGGGCCTGCGTCGGATGCTCATGTTGGCCGTCGCCGGCGTTGACCACCGAGCAGGAAACCTTCTGTGCGAGCAGGGCAGCAGCCCCGGCGCTGGAATGGCGGATCACGAGCACATCGGGCCGCATCGCGTTCAGCGTCATTGCCGTGTCGATCAGGGTCTCGCCCTTCTTCACCGAGGAATTGCCGACCGACATGTTCATCACGTCGGCGCCTAGGCGTTTCCCGGCAAGCTCGAAGGAGGCCTGCGTGCGCGTCGACGCCTCGAAAAAGAGATTGATCTGAGTCAGGCCGCGAAGGGTCGACGTTTTCTTCTCTCTCTGCCTGCTGATCTTGACGGCCTCGTCGGCCTTGTCGAGGAGAAAGGTGATATCCTGCTCTGTGAGCCCTTTGATACCGATGAGGTGGCGGTGGGGAAAGAAGACCATGAACCTGCCTCTTGCTGTCGTCTGCGGGGTCTATAAAGAGTGAGCCGGGCGGCGGCAAGCTTGCGCTGTGGGCAAAGGCCCGTCTCCCCCTGCAATTTTGCCCGAATTCAACTATTGCAGAGGACAGGGAAATTGTAACTTCCGGTTTCCCTTTGCCTGCCTCTTGCACTAGAAGCGATTCATGACGCCCGCCGAAGAGAAACTTGCCGAACTCAACCAGCCGAGCCTGTGGTCCGGCATCAACGCCTACAGGTCCGATCCGCTGATCGTCGACCTGACCGGCACGCTGCCGCGTGGGATCCGCGACGATCTCGACAACATGGGCCGGTACGTGACCTCTCCGGAGGCGCAGGAGCTGGCGCGCATGGCGAATCAGGGCGTGCCGCAGCTGCGCACGCATGGTCCGCGCGGCGAGCGGCTCGATGTTGTCGAGTTCCATCCGGCCTGGCACGCGCTGATGCGCCGTTCGATGTCGTCGGGGCTGCATTCGTCTGTCTGGGATCCGCAGGCGGACACTGAGGCCAAAAACCAGGCGCACAAGGTTAGGGCAGCGCGCTTCTATCTGACGGCGCAGTTGGAATCCGGCCATCTCTGCCCGCTGACGATGACGAGTGCCTCGGTCGCAGCGCTTTCGGCTTCGCCGGCCGTGCAGAAGGACTGGGCACCGAAGATCCTCTCGCGCAAATATGATTCCACCAACAAGCCTGCCATGCAGAAGTCCGCCGTGACGATCGGCATGGGCATGACCGAGAAGCAGGGCGGCACCGACGTTCGCGCCAACACGACGACGGCGGAGAAGGTCAGCGAAGGCATCTATCGTCTGTCCGGCCACAAGTGGTTCATGTCGGCGCCGATGAGCGACGCCTTCGTGATGCTGGCGCAGACGAAGGATGGGATGGGCTGCTTCCTCGTTCCACGTCTTCTGGAGGATGGTTCGGCGAACGGCCTGCACTTCCAGCGCCTGAAGGACAAGGTCGGCAATCGCTCCAATGCCTCGTCGGAAGTCGAATTCAACGATACGTTCGGCTTCCTGCTCGGCACGCCGGATGGCGGTATCCGCACTATTCTCGACATGGTGACATTGACGCGGCTGGACTGCGCGCTGGCCTCCTCGGGCATCATGCGCGCCTCGCTCGCAGAAGCCGTACACCACACCCGTGGCCGCAGCGTTTTCGGAAAGATGCTGGTGAGCCAGCCGATCATGACGCGCGTCCTGGCCGATATGGCCCTCGATGTAGCGGCTGCGACGGCGCTGTCCTTCCGCCTTGCCGATGCCTTCGATCGGGCACGCGGCAGCGCCGAAGAGGCGGCATACGCCCGCGTCATGACGCCGGTCGCGAAATACTGGTGCTGCAAGATCGCGCCATCTCTCATTTACGAGGCGATGGAATGCATCGGCGGAAGCGGCTACATCGAGGAGCGCCCGATCGCCCGCCACTATCGCGAAGCGCCCGTTAACGCGATCTGGGAAGGCTCGGGCAATGTCATGGCACTCGACGTGCTACGCATCCTGAACCGCGGCAAGGACCTTTTCGAAACGGTATTCGCAGGTCTCGCGCGCGATCTCGGACCGGCCGGCAAGAAGACCATCGACGTGCTGCGCGCCGCCATGGCGCTTTGCGAGCGGGACGAGGGCGCTGCACGCCTGCTCGTCGAACAGCTGGCGCTCGCCGCCGGTGCGGCCGAACTCTATCGCCTGGGGGCAGGGCGGATCGCCGATGCCTTCATCGAAACCCGTCTTGCAGGCGGCTGGCGCTCGACCTACGGCATGCTGGATTCGCGCTTTGACGCCAGCTACATCGTCGATCTTCTCTATCCGCCGGCAAGCTGATGACTGTGTTGCGTCCCGTCCGCGCCGACGATCTTGAGCAGATCTATCGGATCTCGCTCGTGACGGGCGACGCCGGCAGCGATGCGACCGGATTACATCGCGACGGCAAGCTGATCGGACATATTTATTCGGCACCCTACGTGCTGCTGAGCCCTGAAACCGCTTTCGTGGCAGAGGACTCCGAAGGCGTTGCCGGCTACATCGTCGGCGTGTTCGACACGAATGCATTCGAACAGCGGCTTGAGCGCGATTGGTGGCCGGCACTTCGTCGGGCGTACAGCGATCCGCAGGGCGATCCCGAGAGCTGGGACGCCGATCAGAAACGCATTTCCGCGATCCACCATCCCTCTTCGGCGCCTGCTGCGCTCGTCGAAGCCTTTCCCGCGCACATCCACATGAACCTGCTGCCGCGTTTACAGGGGCAGGGGATGGGCACGAAGCTCCTCGACCGATGGCTGAAGAATGCAAGGGAGGCCGGCGTCGAAGCCGTCCACCTCGGCGCCAATGCCAACAATTATGGCGCTTTGCGTTTTTGGGGCTCCCGCGGGTTCAGCCGACTTGGCCCGCCATTGGTCGACGCTTCCGACCGAACGGTCTGGTTTGGACAGAGGCTATAAGAACAGGCAACTAAATGTCGCCGTATGGTGACACTTTGAAATCGTTGCCATCTTTCGCGAACTGTCCACAATCTTTGCAAGACACGTCCGTTGCCGCTGATCTGTGGCGTTGTTACTCACCGCAAAGTGACAACTGGACCGAATCCCTCATGCTGAACGACCCCATGGTGCTTGCGCCCATTGCCGACGCAATCCGTGTCGAACCGGAAAAGCGTATCCGCGATCGAAGCGCTACCGAGAAGGCAATTCTGAACGCAGCCAAGTCGTTGCTGGCGGAAGAAGGATTCCAGAATTTTGGCATCAACGCGGTCGCCCGCCGCGCCGGCTGCGACAAGCAGCTGATCTACCGCTATTACGGCGGTTTGAACGGCCTCGTGGAAGCGATCGGCGCCGATCTCGGCAATTGGGTCAAGGACCGCATTCCCGAGGATACCGGTGGCATGTTTCTCCTGACCTACGGCGACCTCATGGAGCGGCTGTCGCTGCTTTTCCTCGAGGCGTTGCGGGATGATCCGCTTGTTCGCCGAATCGTTGCCTGGGAGGTTTCCGAAAACACCGAGCAGGTCAGGCGGCTTTCGGAGGCGCGGTCGAAGGCCCTGGCAAACTGGCTCGATCGCATGCGGGGATCGCTGACGCCGCCAAAGGGCGTCGACGTTGTGGCCGTCAATGCGCTTCTGATCGCGGCCATCCAGCATCTCGTTCTTTCCGCATCGGCCGGCGGTCAGTGCGCCGGACTGGCTCTGAAAACGTCGAAGGATTGGGAGAAGGCTGCAACGGCTCTGAAACGCATCGTTCGCGGCGTTTACGGCTGAGGCGGACCACAGTCTTTCCACAGGTGTCCCGGCGCGCGTTAACCTTAACAAATGGTTTACGTTGCGCGCTCCCGGTTAAGAAGTCAGTTTGCCAGGCAGTCCAAAATGTTGGGTGTCTGGGACCATGGGAACCAAAATCGCGAGAGCCGCGTTTCTTGTTGCCGCGATGATGTTTTTCGCTGTGCTTGCGCTGGATATCGCTGTGCCGGCGCTGGTTCTGGGTTCGATGGCGTTGTCGATATGGGCGGTTTCTTCCGAGGGACTATCCGTTCGACGAGAACGAGAGACGACCGCATGAAGTGGTTCCTGATCTTCTGGGCCGGTCCCATTGTCTTCCTGGCGGGATGGTACTGGCTTTCGTACTACGACATGAACTTCGGCATCTTCATGCTGAGCCGGCAGGTGCATGACCTGACCTTCGAGATTTATGGCAGGGTGCTCGGCATTCCGCCGGAAACCATTCCGCCGCTGGTTGCCCGCGCGATCGTCGTGGACAGTCTTGTCGTCTTCGCAATCATTGGGTTCCGCCGACGCAAGGCAATTGCCGCCTGGTGGCGTGCACGTCACGCGTCAAAATCGCCCGATGCCGTTCTGCCGAGCAACGATAGCCTGTCCAGCGCTCCCTGAAGAATGAAGCTTGCCGCTGCCGAGTCGATCCGCTCCGCACGCTGCCTGCGTGATACGTCCATCTCGAGCAGCGCCCGCTCGGCGGCGACCGTCGACAGCCGCTCGTCCCAGTAGACGAACGGCAGGTCGGTCTTCTGCTCCATGTTGCGCACGAAGGCGCGCGTCGCCTGAACGCGCGGTCCGGCCGATCCGTCCATGTTCATTGGCAGACCAATCACAAAGGCGGCGACCTTTTCCTTAGCGGCAAACTCCAGCAACGTCGTCGCATCGATCGTGAATTTTTCGCGCTTGATGACCGGCCGCGGCGTCGAAAAACGCCGACCGAGATCGGACATCGAAAGCCCGATCGTCTTCGTGCCGAGATCGAGACCGGCGATCGCCTGTCCCGGCTGCAACGCAGTTGAGAGTTCTTCGATCGTCAGCACCGTCATCGTCGTTTCATCCTGTCAAAAGAAATTGAAGCGGTGACGCTTTTCTTTGCGACCGCATCCGATATGTCCATAGCCAGCAAAACAGGCTTTTGCATCCGATAATCGAAGGAGACATTTTATGAAGATCACTTGGCTCGGTCACTCCGCTTTCCGCATCGAGATCGGGAAGGCGAAAATCTTGCTGGATCCGTTTCTCACGCACAATTCCTCCTTCGCTGGGCAGAACCTCAAGGATGTCGCAAGCGGCGTCACCCACATCCTGCTGACCCACGGTCACGGCGATCATGTCGGCGACACCGTAGCGCTCGCCAAGGAGACCGGCGCGGTCGTTCTCGCCAACGCCGACCTTGCCTCGTGGCTGGGCTCGAAGGGATTGACGAAGCTCGAAATGGGGAACACCGGCGGTACCATTTCGTTCGACGGTTTCTCGGCAACCTTCACCAACGCGCTGCATTCCTCCGCCCAGATCACCGAGGACGGCGTTTCGCATGCCCTCGGCAACGCCAACGGCCTGATGCTGCATTTCGACGAGGAAGCCTCCATCCTCGCCATGGGCGATACCGACATCTTCTCGGACATGGCGCTGATCAATGAACTGCATCAGCCGGATATCGGGCTGGTGCCGGTCGGCGACCGCTTCACGATGGGCGGCGCGGTCGCGGCGCTGGCCTGCCAGCGCTACTTCAACTTCAAGACGGCGATACCCTGCCACTACGGCACCTTCCCGATCATTGACCAGACGCCGGAGAAATTTGTCTCGGGTATGGATGGATCGACGACCGCGGTGAGGACGCCGAAGCCCGGCGAGAGCCTTTCCGTCTAGGTTACGTCAGCAAAACCGCTCCGATTTCGGCAGCGGAATTCTACGCAATCCAAGGGCCATGCCCGTTGCGCACAGCGGGCATGGCCTTTATAGCGGGTAGGAAAAATCCTATCCGGAGAATACCATGTCCGTCGACTTTGCCACCGTTAAGCGCGTAGCGCGCCTTGCCCGTATTGCCGTCACCGAAGAAGAGGCAAATCGCATGGTGGGTGAGCTGAATGGCATCCTCGGCTTCGTCGAGCAGCTCTCCGAAGTCGACGTCGAGGGCGTCGAGGCAATGACATCGGTCACGCCGATGGAGATGAAGAAGCGCACCGATGATGTGACCGACGGCAACAAGGCTGCCGACATCGTCTCGAACGCGCCTGTCACCGATCAGAATTTCTTCCTGGTACCCAAAGTCGTCGAATAAGGCCATCGCCGTTTTCCGACCTGCGTTGCCATCCCAGATTTGAAGCGAATTACCATGAGCGAACTCACCAGCCTGACCATTGCCGAAGCCCGCACGAAGCTGCGCGCCAAGGAAATCAAAGCGACCGAACTGACCGAAGCCTATATTTCGGCGATCGAGGCGGCCAACGACAAACTCAACGCCTACATCAAGGTCACGCCCGAGAAGGCGCTGCAGATGGCGGAAGCCTCCGACGCGCGTCTCGCCGGCGGCAAGGGCGGTGAGCTCGAAGGCATCCCGCTCGGTATCAAGGACCTGTTCGCCACCGAAGGTATCCATACACAGGCTTGCAGCCACATCCTTGACGGTTTCAAGCCGCACTACGAGTCAACCGTCACCCAGAACCTGTGGGACGACGGCGCTGTCATGCTCGGCAAGCTCAACATGGACGAGTTCGCCATGGGCTCTTCCAACGAGACCTCCTACTACGGCGCGGTGATCAATCCCTGGCGCTCGGGCGGATCCAACCAGCAACTGGTGCCGGGCGGCTCGTCCGGCGGTTCGGCTGCCGCAGTAGCAGCCCACCTCTGCGCTGGTGCCACGGCAACCGATACCGGCGGCTCGATCCGCCAGCCTGCTGCCTTCACCGGCACCGTTGGAATCAAGCCAACCTATGGCCGCTGCTCGCGCTGGGGCACGGTCGCCTTCGCTTCGTCGCTCGATCAAGCCGGCCCGATCGCGCGCGATGTGCGCGATGCCGCGATCCTCTTGAAGTCCATGGCGTCCGTCGATCCCAAGGACACGACCTCGGTCGACCTGCCGGTTCCGGACTACGAGGCCGCACTCGGCCAGTCGCTGAAGGGCATGAAAATCGGTATCCCGAACGAATACCGCGTCGACGGCATGCCTGAGGAAATCGAAACGCTCTGGCAGCAGGGCATTGCCTGGCTGAAGGATGCCGGCGCCGAGATCGTCAACATCTCGCTCCCGCACACCAAGTACGCCTTGCCGGCCTATTATATCGTCGCTCCGGCAGAAGCCTCCTCGAACCTTGCCCGCTATGACGGCGTCCGCTACGGCCTGCGGGTCGATGGCAAGGACATCGTCGACATGTACGAAAAGACGCGTGCTGCTGGCTTCGGCAAGGAAGTCAAGCGCCGCATCATGATCGGCACCTACGTTCTGTCCGCTGGCTACTACGACGCTTACTACATCAAGGCCCAGAAGGTGCGCACGCTGATCAAGCGCGACTTCGAACTGGCGTTCAACGCCGGCGTCGATGCGATCCTGACGCCCGCGACACCGTCGTCGGCCTTCGGCGTCGCCGATGAGAACCTCGCCTCCGATCCGGTTAAGATGTATCTGAACGACATCTTCACCGTGACGGTGAACATGGCCGGGCTGCCGGGTATTGCCGTTCCTGCGGGCCTGGATCACAGCGGCCTGCCGCTCGGTCTGCAGCTGATCGGCAAGCCCTTCGACGAAGAGACGCTGTTCAAGACGGCGCACGTAATCGAGCAGGCGGCAGGCAAGTTCACGCCTGCCAAGTGGTGGTAAGTGAGCCTGAAATCCGGGAAATGACCGTCGCCGACCATCACATGGTCGGCGAAGTCCGTTCTACGGTTCTCGACCAAAGGTGCAGTTCGGGAGGAGCCTTATGTCCAAACAGGATCTGACTGATATGATCGAGGCGCTCGATCGCCTCGCAGCGGTGGGATTCGTCATGGGCGCGGAGTGGCAGGCGGTGCACGAGATCTGCCAGGCGCATGAGGGCGAGGCGCCTTTCGACTGGGGACATGCGATTTGCCATCGAATCGAAGGCGACGACTGGAATGCTGACTATTGATACCGCCGCGCTGGAAAACGCCGCGGGACCGGCACCATGGCCGAGGAATGGTCGGTGATGAAGGCAGCGCTTGTAGCCTTTCGGTGAAGCCGCGCGCCGGGACAACGCGCGGCTGAATGTCAAAGGCTACCTGTTATCCTGCTCCGCTCTCACGAGAACCAGTCCTCGCTCGGTAATCCGATAGGGCTTACCGCCCGAGGATTTGATCGCCCGCTTCTGCTTCAATTTGCGAAACAACTCGAGGCCAAAGCCGGGGTAGACCCAGCCGTCGCGGGTGAAACACTTCACTGTCTCGATTTTCCTGTTGTCGTCGCGTTCGATTTCAATGCGGCCGCCCTGGGCCAATAGGTGCAGGATACGCTGCTCCGTGCGTGAAATATCCATGGATATGTTGATCCGGTATGGCGCCGACTAGGCGCGTAAAAACGATCTGGCGTCCCGGGGGACGTCATGGCTTCGCTTTTTTCGGGCCCATGCGCGCAGAAAGCCTGCGGGCAGGGCCTCTACCGGGTCTCAGAGGATGAGTTCAACATGCGGCCTTGATACCGGCTGGACGGCATTCCGTCAAGTTTTGCAACCGGTGGAGGATCTTTGCACCGTGCCTCGCGCTCGAAACATGAGGCTTGGATAACCGGGCGATTCGGTGCTTTACTCAGTGGAACGTCGGAGGTGCCGTTGATCCACATTCGCAATGCCCGGGAAGGCGAAGCGGAGCTTTTGAGCGAGATCGGAGTAAGGGCCTGGCAGAAGGCGATGGCATCCATCGGTGAAGGAGATGCCATGGTGGATGCCGCTCGAAGCGCGTTCTTCAACTTCGTTGCGGGGAGCTGGATCACCGTCACCGTCGTCGAATGGAATGGGCATGCAGCCGGATGGGCGGCACGCGAGACACTTGACGAAAAGATCTCGGATTTCTGGATCGATCCCGCCTTCACGGGTCACGGTCTTGGGACCGCACTCTTGCAGGATATCGAGAAAGATATAGCCGAGCAGGGCTTCGATACAGCAATGATGCAGACGCACTCGGGCAACTCCGAAGCGATCGGCTTTTTCCAGAAGCGTGGGTATGCAATTCATTGGCTATCGATTGCCTACAATCCCAAGCTCGATCGCGATGTCCCGTCAGTCGGATTGTCAAAGTCACTGGTATCCGGGGACGACGGCACCTACGGCCTGGTTTAAGAACGCGCCTTCCAGGGTGAAGTAGCCGAGAGTGCTCGATAGCAGGAGCGCCGCCACCATCACATGCAACATGACGATAGCCTTAGGAACGACCGGAACGGTTCCTTCTGCGTTTTGTGCCGAAGAAGCCTTTGCGCACAAACAGCCCCCACGCTGCCACCGATGAAAGCGAGCGTGAGCAAGGTCCTCTCACTGATCCGGCGCCGACGATTGCGGGCAGCCTGCTTGTCGAGGAAGTAGATCGAGAACGCGAAGGCATTCAACGCCACGAAGAGCCCGATGATCTTGAGAATATCAATCGCTGTCATTCAAATCACGCTAGAGCCATTGCGTTAACATGCACCAAACCGCCCGGCTTGCTGTGACGCACAGCCGAAAGCCTTGCACCCGCAGGCCATTTCCGTTACCTCACCAGTTGAAAAGAACAGCCTTAAAAAGAGCATCCCAATGACCATTGTCGACGTTCGCACGCCTGATCCGAAACGCTTCATTCCCGGCGCCACCGGCGACTGGGAAGTCATCATCGGCATGGAAGTCCATGCGCAAGTCCTGTCGAACTCGAAGCTGTTCTCAGGCGCTGCGACTGAATTCGGCAAGCCGCAGAATTCCAACGTCTCGCTCGTCGATGCGGCCATGCCCGGCATGCTGCCCGTCATCAATGAGGAATGCGTCAGGCAGGCCGTCCGCACTGGCCTTGGTCTCAAGGCGCAGATCAACAAGCGCTCGATCTTCGACCGCAAGAACTACTTCTATCCCGACCTGCCGCAGGGCTATCAGATTTCGCAGTTCAAGGATCCGATCGTCGGCGAGGGCAAGATCGTGATCTCGCTCGGCCCAGATCGTCAGGGCCAGTTCGAGGACATCGAGATCGGCATCGAGCGCCTGCATCTGGAACAGGACGCCGGCAAATCGCTGCACGACCAGCATGCCACCATGTCCTATGTCGACCTCAACCGCTCGGGCGTCGCGCTGATGGAGATCGTCTCCAAGCCTGACATGCGCTCGTCGGATGAAGCCAAGGCCTACATGACGAAGTTGCGCTCGATCGTGCGTTACCTCGGCACCTGCGACGGCAACATGGACGAGGGCTCGATGCGTGCCGACGTCAACGTCTCGGTCCGTCGCCCGGGCGAAGAGTTCGGCACGCGTTGCGAGATCAAGAACGTCAACTCCATCCGCTTTATCGGCCAGGCGATCGAATACGAAGCCCGGCGCCAGATCGGCATCCTCGAAGATGGCGGCGCAATCGAGCAGGAGACCCGTCTCTTCGACCCGAACAAGGGCGAGACGCGGTCGATGCGCTCCAAGGAAGACGCACACGACTACCGCTACTTCCCGGATCCGGATCTGTTGCCGCTCGAGTTCGACGATGCCTTCGTCAAGGCGCTCGCAGCCGACCTTCCGGAACTGCCGGACGACAAGAAGGAGCGCTTCGTGCGCGAACTTGGTCTGTCGATCTACGACGCTTCCGTTCTGGTCTCGGAAAAGGCGATTGCCGACTATTTCGAGGCCGTGGCCGAAGGCCGCGACGGCAAGGCGGCCGCTAACTGGGTCATCAACGACCTGCTCGGTGCCCTGAACCGCACCGGCAAGAGCATCGAGGAGACCTCCGTTTCGCCGGCTCAGCTTGGTGCGATCATTGACCTCATCAAGGCGGAGACTATTTCAGGAAAGATCGCGAAGGACCTGTTCGAAATCGTGCTGAACGAGGGCGGCGATCCCGCCGAGATCGTCGAAGTCAGAGGCATGAAGCAGGTGACCGATACCGGTGCGATCGAGCGGGCCGTCGACGAAATCATCGCCGCCAACCCGGATCAAGTCGCCAAGGTTCAGGCCAAGCCGACACTGGCCGGCTGGTTCGTCGGTCAGGTCATGAAGGCGACCGGCGGTAAGGCAAACCCGCAGGCTGTCCAGGCTCTCGTGAAGGCGAAGCTCGGCATCGAGGAGTAGGGACTGTGTATTTCGTGCGCACTGCCAGCGAGGGTGATCTTAGCAAGATGCGCACTTTGTTGGATGAGGGGTTTCGCGCGACCTATGCGGGCCTCTATGGCGAAGCGAAGGTGAAGGATCTCGTTGGCCATCTGTTTTCGCCGGCTGCGCTGCAGGCGCGGCTGGCGAAGAAGAATGCCGAGTTCCTCGTTGCCGACAATGGCAAGGATATCGGCGGCATCGGTTATGCCGCCATGTCGGATGAAATGACGAAGACCGTCATGCTTCATCTGCTCTATGTCCGTCCACCTCTGCATCGGCAGGGCATCGGGCGCGAGATCTTCGCCGAGTTGGAAACCTGTTTTCCCGATGCAGAAATCATGCGTCTGGAAATAGAGCCGCAGAATGCTGCGGCTATCGCCTTCTACCATGCCCACGGTTTCGAGGATGTCGGCCGCAATGAAAACGACGGACCGGGGCAGTCCGGCATACCGACCCTGATCCTCGAAAAGCCCCTGGAACTGCGCTAACCATCATGACCCAAACCATTATTCGCGAAGCGCGTAGCGCCGACGTTGCTGCGCTTGTGGCGATCTTTGCCGCCGATGATCTCGGCGGCCACGGCGACACGACTGCGCCCGAGGCCTTCGGCGACTATCTCAGAGCGTTCGAGCGGATCGCCTTATCACGCAATCAGACGCTATATGTCGCTGAACGGGAGGGGCAGGTTGTCGGCACGTTCCAGACAATGATCGTCACGTCGCTGGTTGGTCGCGGTTCGTCGTCGATGATCATCGAGGCGGTGCAGACGCGTGGTGACATGCGTGGGCAGGGTATTGGCGCTGAGATGATCGAGTTTGCCATCGCGGAGGCAAAACGTCGCGGCCTGCGCCTCGTTCAACTAACCTCGAATGCCGGTCGCAAGGACGCCCACCGCTTCTATGAGCGACTTGGCTTCAAGCAATCTCATCTCGGCTTCAAGATGGCGCTGAAATGAACCGGTGTGACACTGGAATCACTGGACAATGCACCTCGCTGGCGGCATAAGCGAGGGATCAAATTCTGGTCCCGCTTGCCGTCCGGCTAGCTCAAGGAAAAGACATGAAGAATCTCCTCGTGCAAATCTTCACCTGGTGGAACGGTCAGACGATCGGTACGCGCTTCGCGACCTGGCGTTTCGGCAAGCGCGTCGGTGAAGACGAATTGGGCAACGTTTACTACGAAGGCGGCATGTCGTCCTACGGTCTCCCGAAGCGTTGGGTCATTTACAAGGGCTATGCCGAAGCTTCCGCTATTCCCCCGGGCTGGCATGGCTGGATGCATCACCGCACCAATGTTCCGCCGACCCAGGAAAACTATGTTGCGAAGGAATGGCAGAAGCCGCACCGTGCCAACCCGACGGGTTCGCCGCAGGCCTATCGCCCGCCCGGCTCGCTGGTCGTTCCTGGTGAACGTCCGCGGGTGACCGGCGACTACGACGCCTGGACGCCTGGCAACTGAGCGCGCGGCGACAGCCCCGCTTTTAGCCACAATTGACCATTACCCGCAGAATGGCCGCAGCGATTGCGGCCTTCGATTTTAAGATGCTGTGGAGACGGGCAGATATGAAGCTTTTCACGCGGAACCAGATCCTGCGTGCCGCCGGGATTTCCCTGGCGCTTGGCTCAACGCTTCTCCCACAAGTCGTCTCCGCTGCCCGGATCGAGAACTCGGTTGCCGTGTTCTCCGGTCTCGACAAGATCACCGGCCGCATCACGACCTTCGACGTCTACGTCAACGAGACCGTGCAGTTCGGCGCGCTGCAGGTGACGCCGAAGGCCTGCTATTCGCGCGATCAGGCCGAAGCGCAGAAGATCGACGGCTTCGTGGAAGTCGACGAGATCACACTGGACCGCAAGATCCGCCGTATCTTCACCGGCTGGATGTTCGCCGACAGCCCCGGTCTCAATGCCGTCGAGCACCCGATCTACGACGTCTGGCTGAAAGACTGCAAGCAGAACTCGGACGTTCCCGCACCCGACAAAGCGGCTAACTAAATTTCAGAATTCGAGGTTCGGCGAAGCCATCGCTGCTGCCAGCATGTGGGTGTACTCATCCTTCGGAACGTCTATGGCTCCGAAAGTCTTGAGGTGCTCGGTCGTAAATTGGGTATCGAGCAAGGTAAAACTCTTGGCCCGCAGCCGCTCTACGAGATGAACGAGGCAGATCTTCGAGGCGTTTGTCCGCCGGGAAAACATACTTTCACCGAAGAACGCCGAGCCCAGCGATACGCCGTACAGTCCGCCGACGAGTTCCTCCCCGTCCCACGCCTCTACCGAGTGCGCGTGCCGAATCCGATGCAGCGTGGAGTAGAGCGATTTGATCGTTTGATTGATCCAGGTACTCGGCCTGTCCCCGGTCTCTGCCGCACAGGCTGCGATGACCGCATCGAAATCGTGGTTGAAGCGGATATCGAACGGCTTGCGTCGAATGGTCTTGGCGAGGCTTTTGGAGACGTGGAATTCTTCGAGCGGTAGGACACCGCGAAGATCGGGCTCGACCCAGAATATCTCTGGGTCATCAGCCGATTCGGCCATCGGGAAGAGACCGATCGAATAGGCGCGCAGGAGAATTTCCGGTGTGATGCCTGGAGATTTCCTGCGCGATCCTGCCATTCTCTGTTACGCCGGTTTTTGGGCCAGATAGTTTTCCAGCCAATGGATGTCGTAGTCGCCGTTAGCGATATCCTGATTATCCACCAGATCCTGGAACAACGGTAGCGTCGTCTTGATGCCATCGACGACAAACTCATCGAGTGCGCGGCGCAGACGCATCATGCATTCAACGCGGGTGCGACCGAATACAATGAGCTTGCCGATGAGGCTGTCGTAGTAAGGCGGGATCTTGTAACCTTGGTAGGCACCGCTATCGACGCGCACTCCAAGACCGCCCGGCGCATGGAAGTGCGTGATCGTGCCAGGAGAGGGTACGAAAGTACGCGCGTCCTCGGCGTTGATGCGGCACTCGATGGCATGGCCATGGAAGTTGATTTCTTCCTGCTTCACGGAAAGTCCGCCGCCGGAGGCGACACGGATCTGCTCGTGAACGAGGTCAATGCCAGTGATCGCTTCGGTGATCGGATGCTCCACCTGCAGACGGGTGTTCATTTCGATGAAATAGAACTCACCGTTCTCGTACAGGAACTCGATCGTCCCGGCGCCGCGATACTTCAGCTTCTTCATGGCATCGGCACAAACCTGGCCGATCTTCATGCGCTGTTCGACGTTGAGGGCAGGCGAATTTGCTTCTTCCCACACCTTCTGGTGGCGGCGCTGCAGCGAGCAATCGCGTTCGCCGAGATGGATCGCATTGCCCTCGCCATCGCCGAACACCTGGATTTCGATGTGGCGTGGCTTGCCGAGATACTTTTCCATGTAGACGGCGTCGTTGCCGAAAGCGGCAGCCGCTTCGGTGCGGGCCGTCGACCAGGCTTCGATCAGGTCGGCTTCGGACTTTGCGACCTTCATGCCGCGGCCGCCGCCGCCAGCGGTTGCCTTGATCAGAACCGGATAGCCGATTTCGGCTGCAGTCCGTAGCGCGTCTTCCTCGGTCTTCACTTCGCCATCTGAGCCCGGAACAACAGGGATGCCGAGTTCCTGGGCCGTCGTCTTGGCGGTGATCTTGTCGCCCATGAGGCGGATATGTTCCGCCGTCGGGCCGATGAAGGTGATGCCGTGCGCTTCCAGGATCTCCGCAAACTTGGCGTTTTCGGACAGGAAGCCATAGCCCGGATGCACCGCATCGGCGCCGGTGATTTCGCAGGCGGCAACGATCTGGTGGATGTTCAGATAGCTGTCGCGCGAAGGCGGAGGACCGATGCAGACGCTCTCGTCGGCCAGACGCACATGCATGGCGTCGGCGTCCGCGGTCGAGTGAACCACGACGCAGGGAATGCCGAGCTCCTTGCAGGCACGCAGCACGCGAAGCGCGATTTCCCCGCGGTTGGCAATGAGGATTTTCGAGACCATGACGCCCGCCTTATTCGATGACGACGAGGGCTTGGCCGTATTCGACGGGGCTTCCGTCCTCGACGAGGATTTCGGTAACCTTGCCGGATTTCGGCGAAGGAATCTGGTTCATGGTCTTCATCGCTTCGATGATGAGCAGCGTCTGGCCTTCCTTCACGGTCGCGCCGAGCTCGATGAAGGCGCGCGCGCCCGGAGCGGGAGCCATGTAGGCGGTGCCGACCATAGGAGCGCTGACGGTGTTGGCAGGGTTGCGTGCAGGGGCCGCAGGCGCTGCGGCAGCCTGGGCTGCTGCGGCGACGGGAGCCGGAGCCGCCGCAAACGCGGGCGCAGCCATCGGAGCCTGAATGTACTGGGTGTTGCCGGCGCGCGAAACGCGGATGCGCAGATCCTCCTGCTCGACTTCGATTTCCGTCAGATCCGTGTCGTTGAGGATGTTCGCGAGGTCGCGGATCAGCGCCTGGTCGATACCGTTTTTCTTCTCAGCCATGAGTGTTTGCCCTGTCTTCTTTTTATGCCGTAAGATTCTTCAGCGCCTGCAGCGCCAGAATATAGCTGTAAGGCCCGAAGCCGCAGATAACGCCCTTCACCGCTGGCGCAATCATCGACTTGTGGCGGAATTCTTCCCGCGCGTGGACGTTGGAGATATGGAGCTCTATCACCGGAATGGAAATAGCGCGAATTGCATCGTGGAGCGCAACCGAGGTATGCGTGTAGGCGCCGGCATTAATCGCCACGCCAACTGCCTTATCGTTGGCTTCGTGGAACCAGTCGACCAGCGTACCTTCGTGATTGCTCTGGCGAAAATCGACATCGAAGCCGAGCTCGCGCCCGGCGGCCTTGCAATCCGCCTCGATATCCTGAAGCGACTTGCCGCCATAGATGCCGGGCTCTCGTTTGCCGAGCATGTTCAGGTTGGGCCCGTTCAGGACGAAAATCGTTTGCGTCATCGAATGTTCCAATAGATGCGAGACGGCAACCTATAGACTCCCGACGGGCCTAATGAAAGCCCTTTGGGAAACGCAGCCCGAATCGCGCCATATTTGTCCACATGGCTGAAACACTTCGATTTTGGCGATTTGATGGGCGCCCTATCAGCAACTTGTCTTGCCGCAGGCGCGCATGTTCTTGACCTTGGTCTCAAGGTCGTCGAAACCGACCGCGCCCTGAACCAGTTCGTTGCCGATCACATAGGACGGCGTGCCGGTGATGCCGAGGCTCTGGGCGAGCTGATAGGTCTCCTTCACGGACGCGTCGCTCGAACTCTTGGCCATCTCGTCGCGGATCTGCTTTTCGCTGACGCCAAGCGTCTCGGCGACTTCTATGGCACTCGCTTCATCGGCGCGCCCATCGCTGCCGAGCAGGGCGATGTGGAACGCGCTGTACTTCTGCGGCGCCAGCTTGCGGAAGGCGTCGGAAACCTTGTGGGCAGCGACAGATTCCGGGCCGAGGATCGGGAATTCCTTGAGCACGAAGCGGACGTTCTTGTCTTTCTCGAGCATCGTCTGCATGTCGGAAAGGGCATGCCGGCAATAGCCGCAGTTGTAATCGAAGAATTCGACGATGGTGATGTCGCCCTTCGGATTGCCGATCGTCACGTCATACTTCGAATCGAAAATCGTCGACTTGTTGTCGGAGATTACGGCGTTGGCTTTAACGAGGCGCGCCTGTTCCTGCTTTTTCTGCAGGGCATCCTGAACGTCGAGCATGATCTCTGGGTTTTCGATCAGGTATTGCTTGATGAACTCGCCGAACTCCTTCTTCTGCGCGTCATCGAGTGCTGCCGCCGGATAGGCTGCTGCCACCGACGCAGTAAACGCCAGCGCGGTGAAGATTTTCGGAAGTATGGCCATTATATCCTCGTTATCAGCAGTTCGTATGCGTCGTTCTAGGCGCCGGATAACACTGCACGGTTAACGGCGGAACTCCGATGCCGCCAAGTTACGGTGCGTCCTGTCGTCTTCAAACAGGAATTTTCGTATCCGCTGTTCAATCGCGGGATTGTGATGATCCGATTATTGCGGCAATTGTCTGGCCGCACGCAAAGTTAGAGAGAAGCGACCTTGTTTTCTATTTCCCAACGCAGCGAAGTCGAGCCCTTTCATGCCATGGATGTCTTGGCCGAAGCGACGAAGCGGCGAGCAAGCGGTCATCCCGTCATCTCCATGGCTGTTGGCCAGCCCTCTCATCCCGCGCCCCGCGCTGCACTGGAGGCTGCGCGGGCAGCACTTGTCGAAGGCAAGATCGGCTACACGGACGCGCTCGGCACGACAAGGCTGAAACATGCATTGGCCGCGCATTATCGTGACAGACACGCTTTGGAAATCGATCCCTCACGCATCGCGATAACTACCGGTTCCTCCGCTGGCTTCAACCTTGCGTTTCTTTCGCTGTTTGATTCCGGAGACGCGGTTGCGATCGCCCGGCCGGGCTATCCCGCTTATCGAAACATTCTCGGCGCGCTTGGTCTCAGAGTGATCGAGGTGCCGGTGACGGCCGAAACTCATTTTACTTTGACGCCCGAAAGCCTTGAGGCCGCGCAAAAGACAAACAATGTCAAGCTGAAGGGCGTGCTGCTGGCGAGCCCTGCCAATCCGACGGGTACGGTAACCGGTCGCCAGGGACTGCAGGTGCTGGCTGACTACTGCTCAGCCGAGTCGATCGCATTCATTTCAGACGAGATTTACCACGGGCTGACGTTTGCCGGCGAGGAAAACAGCGCGCTGGAATTGACCGATGAAGCGATCGTAATCAACTCGTTCTCCAAGTACTATTGCATGACCGGCTGGCGCATCGGCTGGATGGTGCTGCCCGAGCGGCTGGTGCGCCCGATCGAGCGCGTTGCACAAAGCCTATACATCTCGCCACCCGAACTCTCACAGATTGCGGCTACTGCGGCGCTCGGCGCGAGCGCGGAACTGGATATCTACAAGGCGAGCTATGCGGCCAATCGCGAGTTTCTATTGAAGCGTCTGCCGGAAATCGGGCTATCGATCGCGTCGCCGATGGATGGCGCCTTCTATGCCTATGTCGATGTCACCCGGTTCACCAATGACAGCATGGCGTTTGCCAAGCGCATGTTGGCCGAGATCAATGTTGCTGCAACGCCGGGCCTGGATTTCGACCCACTGGAGGGCAATCGATCGATGCGCATGTCTTATGCCGGCTCGGAAGTCGAAATCGTCGAAGCAGTTGACCGCATGGCCGACTGGCTGAAGTAGATATCCCAGTGGCTTGCCAAGATTTTCTCGATTAACTTGTAAGCAGCTTGCCGGGGGTTCGGCAGGCTGCTCGGCTCTCGCATTCACTTCGCGGGACGGCAATTTTCGAGGTCGAGTTGCGACACAAGAGCCAGAATCGTTTCGGAAACCGGCGTCGGAGTTGCAGTCAGGCGGCCGAGTGAAACGACCATTCCCACCAGCGGCGTTATCTCGAGCGACTTTCCCGCAAGGAGATCTTGCAGCGTCGAAGTGCGCACCGGCCCGATCTGTCGGGCTTGTTCCAGTCGCTGTTCTACCGACATTCCCACGTTCGCCCCGAGTGCCTCCCCAACGGCCTTCACCTCTTTCATGACCTTGCCGATCTGATCCGCGATGGCGGCATCCGCCATCAGATCGGACATTAACGATCTGGTGAGAGCGCTGATCGGGTTGAAGGAGGCATTGCCCATCAGCTTGCTCCAGATATCATCGCGGATGCGGCTCGAGAGTTTCACGCCGATGTCGGCGCGCTGCAGCAGCGCCTCGATGTCACCCAAATCAGCGGTGATTTCGCCGGAGGGCTCGCCGAGAATGAAATGGCCTCTGTTGCTGAGCCTGACTTCGCCGGGCCTGCTGACTTCGGCTCCCTGATGGGCGACGCAACCGACTACGCGCTGCGGGCCGACATAACGCCATAGCTTGCCGCCCTCGTCGAGCTCCTCAAACTGCAGTTCCGCATGACCGCTGTCCTGATCGCGATGAAAATACCACCACGGAATGCCATTCAGGATCATCATGACGCGCGTGCCGTCCTTCAGTAGGCCGCCGATGCCTTCCGCTGCGGCACTGAGCTGATGTCCTTTCAACCCGGTAATAACGAGATCCTGTGGCGGCAGTTCTCGGGGATCGTCTGTCGCTGCAAGGTTCACGGTGAGTGGTGCTTCCGCACCGGGTTCGATGAGACGCAGCCCCTCGCTTCGGATGGCGGCCAGATGGGCGCCTCGAGCAACAACGGAAACTGTTGCCTCTGCGCCGAGCGACGAGGCAAGCTTGGCAGCGATGGCGCCGCCGAGTGCACCGGCTCCGAAGATGCAGATATTCTTGAAGGGCATGGGATGATCTTTCCGCGTTTGATGGACCGCGCAGAACTTAGGTCATCCCTCCTTCAAGGCGAGTGATATTTTGAAGCCGCCCAAGCTTTTTAGTGGCCGCCGCGGGGAAGAAGTTCGTTGCGGCGAAGCTCATCGATGGCTGCCACCGCGTCTTCTGCAGACCAGCCAGCGCGAATGGCGGCGCCGATCATCCGGACCTCGGCCTCCTCTTCGATCTTGAGGAAGAGCGGTTCCAAGGCCTCCTGGGCTGTTAGGATGTGCTCGTTTGGAGGGGTAACTGACTGGCGGGTGGCTGATGTAGGCATCTGCACGGTACTCCTCTCTCTGGCAGGGGATGATTCAACATAATGCACGAGGGCTAAAAAAGGTTCCGGATAAAGTTTCAACTGCGCTTCATCTTGTTCTTTCGCCCCGGCTCTGCCTTGTTGCGCGATTAGTCTGATGCTCGATTCGGTTCCCAATAGGCGGCGGAGCCACAACGAAACGCACGAAGGAGATTGCGATGACGAACGCCAAGAACGGGATTTCCGAAATGCGGCCCAGAATTACAGTAATTGGTGTCGGCGGCGGCGGTGGCAATGCCATCAACAACATGATTGCGGAAAATCTTGAAGGCGTCGAGTTCATTGCGGCGAATACCGATGCACAGGTACTGGCGACCTCGAAGGCATCCCGCCGTATCCAGCTTGGCGCGCATGTGACCGAAGGGTTGGGCGCCGGTTCGCTGCCGGAAGTCGGTCGCGCAGCTGCCGAAGAATCGATCGATGAGATCATGGATCATCTGGCCGGCTCGCATATGTGCTTTGTCACCGCTGGCATGGGCGGCGGCACCGGAACCGGAGCGGCACCGGTCATCGCTCAGGCCGCTCGCAACGCCGGCATTCTGACAGTTGGAGTTGTTACGAAGCCCTTCACCTTCGAAGGCAATCGCCGCATGAAAACGGCCGATGTCGGCATCGAGGCGCTCCGCGAAGCGGCCGATACGGTGATCGTCATCCCGAACCAGAACCTTTTCCGTATCGCCGATGCAAAGACCACCTTCGCGGATGCCTTCATGACTGCCGACCGCGTGCTTTATGCCGGCGTCGGCTGCATCACCGATCTGATCGTCAAGGAAGGTCTCATCAACCTCGACTTCGCGGACGTGAAATCCGTCATGCGCGGCATGGGCCGGGCGATGATGGGCACAGGCGAGGCTTCGGGTGAGGGGCGCGCGATGAAGGCAGCGGAGGCGGCGATCGCCAACCCGCTGCTGGACGATATCTCGATGAAGGGTGCCAGGGGCGTTCTGATCTCGATCTCCGGCGGCTCGGACATGACTCTCTTCGAGGTGGACGAGGCGGCAAGTCGCATTCGTGACGAAGTGCAGGATGAAGCGGACATTGTCGTGGGCGCGATCTTCGATCGCAATCTCGACGGCAAGTTCCGCGTCTCGGTTGTCGCGACGGGCCTGGACGGAGCGAGCAACGCGACACAGCCGCGCCAGGGCATCGCGCTCGGTCAGGATATGCAGCCCCGTACATTGCAATAGGTTCTCGCGGTCTGCGCATCCGCCGAGATGCGCAGATCTGCCCTGATTTCGTTTGTTTCGACGTCGCCTTGCGCTTACCAATCTCGGATTGCGCAACCGATGCTGAGGAATGTCGAATGGCCAAGATTGCCTATTTTGTTGCTGGCCTGCTTATTGTAGTCGGGCTCGTTTGGATGGGGCAGGGCAGCGGCTATTTTCCCTATCCCGCAGAGAGCTTCATGATCAACCAGACGCCCTGGGTTTATTGGGGTGCTCTTGCTGCAGCGGTCGGAATTATCGTGATTGCAGCGATGAGAAACGCGCGGCGGCCGCGATAGCTAGGAGCGCGCTCTCGAAACAGTTCGCCGGCGAAAGACATTTGGGTAAATGTCCGTCGCCGGCGAGGGTATGATTGTGTAAACAGCGGTTTACGCTCGGCGGGAACGAACGTCCGCCATCTCGGGCCGGGTGCCATCAGGGGCGCGAAGGCCGTAGTGCTTGCTTGCGAACACCCATTCCACATTGCCCGGCTCGAAGGGGCGGCGTGGGTTTCTCAGCGCCAGCCTGCGCTCGGCAAGGCTGCGGGGCAGGGTATCGAGCATGTCGTTGACGAAGGTTTCAACGCTGTCTTTCCAGCGAGGCGAGATCGAAACATCGACGCCGCCATAGCGCTGGAAGTCTGGATGTTTGCGGGAATAGCATGCGCCGAGCATCCATGCATGCTGCTGCTTCAGAAAACGTTCTTTGATGGTCATTCCTAGTCTTTTTCCTTGGCGTCATCGACGACATCGGCCTCGGGGCGGTCGCCTCCGTTCGACCGTTCCGTTGTCCAGCTGCCGTCTGCACGCTGATATGTAATGTCCGCATCCTGGCCATCGAGCTGTTGTCGCTCCGCGGCTTGTTTGGCCGCTGCCAGTGCTTGTTCGTGAGTTGGGAAAGTTTCCGACCAGACATCGTCCAGGCGGTAAGCCCAGGCGCCATCGTGTTCGGCGACGTGGTAGGTAATCGACATCGATCATTCCTTCAAGAACTTTTCTCAGGAATGTGCGGGACGGCTTCCTGCAGATTGCAAGACTGGAACGCAGGTCGCCAGATGCTTGTTCCCATCGACGCCTGGCCTGTGTGAGGCTGGATTCAGTGTGAAGAACGATCTTGCGCGAGCGGGGAACGCTTCATAGGTTTGAGACGTTGATGGATTCGTTCAACGCCTTTCAATAGGAACCACATGCGCGCTCAGTCGAAGCCATTCATCGTCGAAGTTAAATCCTCGCGCCGCCCGGAGCGCCGCCAATCCGCGTCGATCTGGGGAAATCTGGATCTTTCGGCCGTTGCTGAAGAAATTGCGGAGGAACTGCCGCAACCAGCCGCCGCGCCGGCAGAATCCGCCGACGCGCAGTAGCCTTTTAAAGCTACGCCGCGACAAAGCGATAGGATGTGTCCTTGCGTTCGGCGTAGCCGACGCCCGGGTAACTCCAGTGATAGCCAAGCATCTTCAGCTTGTCGGTGGCGGCGCGATCCAACAGCATTTGACGGGTTTTCAACGCAACCTCCGGCTCGGTGTCGAAGCCGAAATGCCAGGCGGGATGTTCGAAGAAGATTACGTCGTTGGTGCAGGCGTCGCCCGTAATCAACAGACCACCGTCTCCAGCCAATTCGATCGAGATGTGGCCGGGCGTGTGCCCGCGGCTCTGCAGGATTCGCATGCCTGGAATGATCTCCTGATCGGGCCGAACCAACGTCAGACGGTCTTTGACGGCAAACAGGTCCCGTTGCGCTCCGCGGGCAAAATCGTGAAGCACCGACGGCAGATGCGTCTCATAGTCCTTGTCGGTCCAGAAGTTCCATTCGGCTTCACTGACGAAATACTGCGCATTCGGATAAAGCACCTTGCCGTCGGCTGTTGTCGTTGCGCCCGAGTGATCCGGGTGAGCGTGAGTGAAAACCACCTTGGTGATCACCTCCGGCGCGACGCCGATGGATTGCAGGTTGGCGGCCAGCTTACCCGCGCTTGCCTGGAAATGACTGCCGGAACCGGTGTCGATGAGAATCAGGTCGTCGCCGTGGCGGATCAGCGGGATGTTGGCCTGGACCGGAGCGGCGGCCGAAGTTCCGCCGAGCCGCGGCATGATCAACTTGCGCTCTTCAGGCGTGGCGTCGGGCAGCAGGATCTCGACCGGGAGCGTTAGAAAACCGTCGCTGACGACCGTAATGTCGAACGCGCCGTGATGGAAGCGATGGAACTCGGCCGCGATGGCATCGCGGGAAGCGAGCATCGCCGCTGCTGCAGCCGTCAGCTTCAGCAGGTCGCGTCGGGATAATCCATTTGGAATGCTGTCTCGTGTAGTCACAGCCGTCTCCTTTGCTGGGCAGATACGTCATGTGTCGCAGGCGAGCGCGACCGCACTCGCCTGCGAATACTCATCCGCATAGCGGCAGCCGTGACGAACGGAGCCGCGGACCCACATGCTTAATCCAGGAAGAACTCCAGCAGGTCGGCGTTGATAACTTCAGGGTGCGTCGTGCACATGCCATGCGGCAAGCCGGCATAAGTCTTGAGTATGCCGTGCTTCAAGAGCTTGACCGAAAGCGGAGCGGAGTCGGCATAGGGAACGATCTGATCGTCGTCTCCATGCATCACCAGGGTCGGTACCGAGATTCGCTGGAGATCCTCGGTAAAGTCCGTTTCGGAGAAGGCCTTGATGCAATCGTAATGCGCCTTTGCACCACCCATCATCCCCTGCCGCCACCAGTTTTCGATGACGCCCTGACTGACCTTGGCACCCGGGCGGTTGAAGCCGTAGAAGGGGCCGGTGGGTACGTCTAGGAAGAACTGCGCACGATTGGCGACGAGCGCCGCACGGAACCCGTCGAAAACCGCGAGCGGCAGGCCGCCGGGGTTCTTGTCCGATTTGACCATGATCGGGGGGACGGCGCCGATCAGAACGGCCTTGGCGACCCGGCCGGGCTTCGCACGCGCGACATAGTGAGCAACCTCGCCGCCGCCGGTCGAGTGGCCGACATGGATGGCGTTCTTGAGATCGAGCGCGTCGGTTAGCGCGATAACGTCCGCCGCGTAGGTGTCCATCTCGTTGCCCTGCCACGTCTGGCTGGAGCGGCCGTGGCCACGCCGGTCATGGGCGATCACCCGATAGCCCTTGTCCAGAAAGAACATCATCTGCGCATCCCAGTCGTCTGCACTGAGGGGCCAGCCATGATGGAAAACAACAGGCTGGGCGGTGGCCGGACCCCAATCCTTGTAGAAGATTTCGGTTCCGTCCGTGGTCTTGATGAATGGCATGATCAGGTCCCTCTCTCTGGATGTGATTGCTTCGATGGTGGCAAGGCACGCCAGCATCCTTCCGACGCCCATATTATGGAGCGTCCGGCTAGAGCTGGCCCACCGCGCTGCCGTACTACGTCATCATCATGACGCGGCTTTAGCGGCGCTGCGAACCAACGGTAACTTGAGGCAAATATTACAGAATGGAAGATGCCGTTTTGAAGAAATGGTGCGCAGGAGAAGTTAGCCGGTCGTGCCTTCGGACGGACGCGGGGCAGGGGACGCATTCGTTATAGATCGGTCCCTGATTGGGAACACGGAGTGTCTACGAATTCAACGGGGCACTGGCCATGATATCGCCAAAGTCAGCATCGACCTTCCTGGAAGGGAGGCGATCTGATGAACGCTGACGAAAACCGCTATATCGAGATCACCACGCGGCTCCGTTCCGCGCAGTCGTTCTGCGAGTTTCTTGCGCACGGCGGCACTGTCCGCATCGCGCAGTCCGACGGTGCGCCATTCCACGACGTGAGTCACCGACTTCTCCAGCAGCATCGCCTGGAGGTCGAAGCCTTGAAGCGTGTCCGTAGGCAACTGTTTCCCGATCGCGTCGATGACGACATCAATCCTTGCCTCTACAGCCTGAACTAGCTGCTCGCTGTCACGCGATCGCATTCGCAGCGATACCGGCGGCGAGGCTGGTGTGATCAACGCAACGTCAAGTTCGAAAACTGTGCGAGTTGCCGAGCCCTCGAATTGAGCTCCAAAAATTATCCTGGATTGCAGTGCCGCCACGTCGTCGGGGATCGTCGCGCGCATGTTGACGTGAGTTCGAGGGTGGGCGGGCGGAACCGTGTCACCAATTCCGGAGCGCCGCCATTGTACGATGGTGTCGGCGAAGACCCTGGTACAATCGACGCTGGCACTCGACGGTGTAGGATCTGGCAGTGTGCAAAGATTTCGCACGGGGAGTTTTGAATGGATCGGATCGACGCGATGAGTTTTCCTTGCGGCAGCGGGCGAGGGCGATCTGGCTGGTGTGGCGCGAAATCGAGAGGCAGCAACGGACTTCTCGATCGTCTGTGCGATCGGCGTCACCAGCTTTCCTGCGCAACCCTTCGCTTAGCGTTCCGACGCGACGTCGGTGATGGCGCTGGACAACGGAACGCAAACTGAAGATCATTGCCGCGAGCTATGCCCTTGGGAGACCGTCTCCTCGGCGGCTTGACGACATGGAGTTGCGCCGAGCCTTCTTCGCGGGCGTCGGCTCCTGAGCGAGGGAGGCGCGGTGGCCGTGGTTTCCGACCAGCCTGTGACTGGCAGTTGCAATGCAAAGAAGCTGGAAGATCGGGTGCGCAGCCTTGAGACTATTCTCAGACGCAAGGTGTTGGAGAATGAGGCCCTGCGAGAAGCTCTTTCCAATGTGCAATCCGAGAAACCGATTGGGATACCCTTTGACGCCGGAGCCGCGATCAAATTCTCGCAGGCTCTTTCCCGCAACCTCCTCCATTCTGCACTCGTTGAGCGTCTTTTGCAGATCTCCGTGGATTATGCAGGCGCCGAGCGCGGCCTCCTGATCTTCATCATCGATGATGAGGCGACGATCAAAGCGGAGGCTGTCGTTCGGGCCTCCGGCATTGAGGTCCAAGCACGAAATGATGCAGTCGGCATGTTCAAGGAGTTGCCGATGGCGATCTTGCAATACGTGATCCGAACGAACGAACCGGTGATACTCGACGATGCATCAACCGACGCTGTCTACGGTCGCGACGAAACGGTGCTCTCGCGAGGAATGCGTTCGACACTTGCGCTTCCGATCCTCTCGCAGTCGAAGCTCATCGCGATACTCTTTCTCGAAAACAACTTCGCACCCTGCGTGTTCACTCCGGATCGAGTCGCGGTGCTCGAACATCTTGCATCGCAGGCCGCGATCTCCTTCGAAAGCGCCGATCTTTACGCCGAATTGGAAAAGAAAGTCGCGCTCCTTGACGTCCTCCCGGTATCCACTTGGATGCTCAAGCCGAATGGCACTCCCGAGTTCGTAAACCGCTCCGGACTGGAATTTGCCGATCAATCTTTGGCTCATATAACGTCACATCCAGCCTCATGGATGGACGCTGTTCATCCGGACGATAGAGAGGCAGCAACTCGGATTTTCCGTCGGGGTGTTCAGCTAGGACAAGACTTTTCCTTCGAGACACGAAGCCTTAGCGCCCGCGATGGAAGCTACCACCTGCATTTGCATCAAGCGGTTGCGCTACGGGACCGCGAGGGTCAGGTGGTGAAGTTCGTTGGAACGACCACCGATATCGACGAACACAAACGCGGTGAGGAATCGCTACGCACAACACAGTCAGCGCTTGCCCATTCAACCCGGCTTGCCACCCTTAAAGCAGTTGTAGCTTCGCTCGCGCACGAGGTGAGCCAACCGCTATCGGGAATATGGGCGAATGCAGACGCCGGCGCGCGGATGCTGGCTTTAGATTCTCCTGATCTCTCCGGTGTTGCAGAGTCGGTCAAACGAACAATGAGAGACGCAGTGAGGGCAACGGAAATCGTCCAACGGATGCGAGCGATGTTCGCTGAGGCCGCGCCGACTTCAGCAGCGGTGAATATCAACAATGCCGTCAATGAGGTCGTAGCGCTTATCGCGGGCGAACTGGAGAAGGGCGGCGCTACAGTACGAACCAGCCTGTCCGACAGAATGCCGCTTGTCGCCGGCGACAAGATCCATTTGCAGCAGGTGATGCTAAACCTGCTGTTGAACGCGATTGAGGCTATGGCTTCCGTTGATGATCGCCCCCGGATTGTCCGGATCGAGACCATCTATGACGATCGGACCGACGGTGTGCTCGTGAGTGTTCGAGACGTCGGGATTGGACTGGACAAAACGAGACTGGAAAAGCTGTTCCAACCATTATTCACGACCAAAGCGAGGGGGCTTGGTGTCGGCCTTTCGATCTGTCGAACGATAGTCGAAAATCATGGCGGGCGTATATCTGCCGCCGCCAACGCGCGTGAGCCGGGAGCATGCTTTTCGTTCGTCCTTCCGACGTACGAAGCGTCGGAAAAGCAGGCCCCGTCGAAATCGTCGGCCTAAGCCGTGAGGGTGCAAATATGATCGTGCAATGGCTCAGCTTGGACGGTCAAAGTAAGCTCCGTTAAGTCATCAACACTCGATGACTAGCCACCGCACCCTTGACGATCCGCTGTCGTCACGCCGTAGCGGACGCTTGTCGTACGATGCAATGGTTTTCGTTGTTTAGCCTAGGTGTGCTGCATCGGGTGACATGGTCGCGAAGGCACGCAGTCGCTGCGACGGTGGGAAGTTTCGAGAGGCACCGGTAAATGCTCGATGTGCTTGCACTCTGCTTTTTGCGATTGTCTGGGTCGCGATCGAGCCGCTGAGGCGCTCGGCTGGCCTATGCAGAATGACAACCTCCCGAAGGATATGGTGGTAGTCCGGCATGCTTGGATGCGCGAGGTGCTGACGCGCCATCGAAAAGGTGGGCCGTCTCTAAGGCGGAAGAGACGGCCCAAGCGGGCCTCCGCAGGCCGCTGGCCCCGGTGGAGGGGAGGGCGCCGGGACATGTCGCCAGTCTTGAACGTGCGTTCGAGAGTGGGAGGTCAACGACAGGTCCAGGGTAACCCGCTGCGGCAGACGATTTAAGTGCACTTAGGTATTGGTCAGAGGGTCTGCGCCCCGTGGAGAAATTCCCGATACCATGGTGCAATTGGAGGAGCGAGCACAGTGGCAGATTGTAGGCGCATCGATCGGCAGGATCTGCAGGGCCTTTGTCCGGAATTGCCTTCTGAAGCCGCTCTCGGACAACAGCCATCCCGCTATTGTGTTGGCACGCAGTCCGCTCGGTCAACGAAGTGCAGTGTGTGAAACAACCGAACCTGGGTGCTGAAATGAACAGCGCGTTTACAAGACAGCCAGCGAACGAGGCCTTCCGCCAGACCGCATTCCTCGACAGCACGAATGCTTCCTATGTTGAGGAGCTACAGGCGATGTTCGCCAAGAATCCGAACTCTGTGGGTCCCGAATGGCGCGATTTTTTCGACCAGCTTGGCGACGACATCGGCGACGTCGCGAAGGGGGCGTCATGGAAGGATGCGAATTGGCCCGTTCCACTTCAAGGTGAACTCATCGCGGCGCTGGACGGCAACTGGCAGCAGACAGTGTCGGCAAAAGCCGAGGCTGATGCGACCGGCGATCGTACGGTCTCTGCAGAGTTTGACGCACGGGACACCGCGCGTGCCCTGGCGTTGATCGGGAGTTACCGGACCAGAGGACATCTTGCGGCGGACCTGGATCCCCTCGGTTTGAGTCCACGCGCACAGAACCGCGAACTGGAACCATCGTTCCATGGGTTTGAAGAGGTGGATCTGGACCGTCCGGTCTACATAGGCGGCGTCATGGGCTTGGAGTCGGCGAGTGCACGTCAACTGGTCTCGGCCTTGCGCAGCGCGTACTGCGGAAAGATAGGCTTTGAATACATGCACATTGCCGACCCCGCCAGGCGCGAATGGATGCAACGGCAGGTCGAAGGGCAGAGGTATCAACCGAACGGGACGAAGAAGCGTGCCATCCTTCAGACACTTGTCGAGGTCACTGGGTTTGAACGCTTCCTCGGCAAGAAGTTCGTGGGTACGACGAGGTTCGGGATCGATGGCGCGGAAACCACGATCGTCGCACTTGAGGAGATAATAGCGCGGGGAGCTGAACTGGGCGTTGCCGAAGTGGTCCTGGGCATGGCCCACAGAGGGCGCCTCAACGTACTGGGCCAAGTCATCAAAAAGCCGCACCGGGCCATCTTCAGCGAGTTCAAGGGGGGATCCTCCTTTCCTGACGACGTGGAGGGATCTGGAGACGTCAAGTATCACCTTGGAACCTCTTCGGACCGCATCGTCGATGGCAGGCAAATGCATTTGTCGCTGGTGGCGAACCCCTCCCATCTGGAGGTCATTGACCCCGTCGTTCTGGGCAAGGTGCGGGCCAAGCAGGAGCAGAGGGGTGACTCCGTCGAGCGATCAAGCGTGATGCCGTTGCTGATCCACGGAGATGCGGCCTTCGCAGGCCAAGGCGTCGTCGCGGAAAGCCTGGGGCTGTCTGGGCTAAAGGGCTATCGAACCGGTGGATCAGTCCATCTTATAATAAACAATCAGGTGGGATTCACGACTGATCCAAGTTATGCGCGTTCTTCCCCTTACCCTTCCGACGTCGCCAAGGCTGTAGATGCTCCCATTTTTCACGTCAACGGAGATGATCCGGAAGCCGTTGCATGGGTCGCGCGGCTTGCGACCGAGTACCGGCAGACGTTTCACCTGCCGGCGGTCATCGATCTGATATGCTTCAGGTTGTTCGGCCATAACGAGGGCGACGAGCCTTCATTCACGCAGCCGGCGATGTACAGGGAAATACGATCGCATCGGTCAAGTCTGGAGCTGTACGTCCAGCGGCTTGTCGCCGAGGGGATTATGACCGAAGCCGACGTTGACGCAGCCGGGGCAACATGGTCGGCTTATCTCGAAACAGAACTGGAAGCGTCAAAGAGCTACCGGCCCAACAAAGGCGACTGGCTCGACGGCCGATGGGCGGGATTGGAACGTGGTGAACCTGAAAGCGAAGAAACGTCGGATAGTCCGACAGGTGTTGATCTCGGAGTGCTACGGGATATCGGGCGGGCGATAACTGCTCTCCCCGATCGCTTTGCAGCGCATCCGACCGTCATCCGGTTCCTCGAAGCTCGCCGCAAGGCAGTCGAGAGCGGACGGGATCTCGACTGGTCTACGGCCGAGGCTCTCGCCATGGGTTCTCTTGCGAGACAAGGCGATCGCGTGCGCCTGTCCGGCCAAGACAGCGAAAGGGGAACCTTCTCTCAGCGTCATTCCGTGATCATCGATCAGGAGACCGGCGACCGCTATCTACCGCTATGTCATCTAAGCGTAGACCAGGCGCCGTGCGAAACCTTCAACTCGATGTTGTCTGAGGTTGCCGTGCTGGGATTCGAGTACGGGTACTCTTTGGCGGAGCCGCATTGCCTCGTCATGTGGGAGGCTCAGTTCGGAGATTTTGCAAACGGAGCCCAGGTGATATTCGATCAATTCCTGTCGTCGGCCGAAAGAAAATGGCTGCGCATGTCAGGCTTGGTCTGCCTCTTGCCACACGGATATGACGGACAAGGGCCTGAGCATTCGTCGGCTCGCCTCGAGCGCTATCTGCAGAACTCCGCAGAGGGCAACTGGCAGGTCGCTAATTGCACTACTCCTGCCAACTACTTCCACCTGCTGAGACGACAGGTAACGCGGCCTTTTCGCAAGCCGCTCATTCTCATGACGCCGAAGAGTCTTCTGCGGCATAAGAGATGCCGCTCCGATCTCAACGAACTAGGTCTCGGATCGTCCTTTCGGAGAATTCTTCGCGACGATGCGGAGAACGACGGCGACCTCGTCGAGACTCCGTCGATGCGAAGAGTTCTCTTGTGCTCAGGCAAGATCTATTTCGATCTCGAGGCAGAGCGACGCAAGCGCGGCGTCACCGACGTCTACGTACTGCGGCTCGAGCAACTCTACCCGTTCCCCGCAAAGGCGCTTGCTCTCGAGCTGAACCGGTTCGGGACAGCCGAAATATGTTGGTGCCAGGAAGAGCCGAAGAATATGGGCGCTTGGTCTTTCGTCGAAGCCTACGTGGAGTGGTCATCGGGGCAGGGACGCGGCCTGGCGCAGCGGCCAACCTATATCGGCCGCCCCGCGTCGGCCTCTACTGCTACTGGACAGATGTCACGGCACGTCGCCGAACTCCAGGCGATAATGGACCGGGCCTTCGCTACCGATTGATCTCTCAAATTGGACGGGCCGATCGAATGGCACTTGAACTTCAAACAGCCAACGAGAGCACCAAGCGTTCGCATGCGGCTGACGTACTTGAATACTACCGGATGATGCTCTTGATACGGCGCTTCGAGGAGCGCGCAGGCCAGATGTATGGGGCAGGCCTGATTGGCGGCTTTTGTCATCTGTACATCGGACAGGAGGTGATCGCGGTGGGAATGCGGGCCGGCCGCCGGCATGAGCCCGCGATCAGTTATGGCGGAACTCTCGAGAAGGCCGTTCGCCAACGCTGCAAACGGCAAATGACAACTAGGATATCAGATATGGATTCCGCGACCATCATCAGAGCGCTGGCCCATCCAACGCGACTAAATATCCTAAAGTGGCTGAAGGATCCTGACCGGTATTTTGGGCCGCAGGAATATCCAATTGATCTAGGGGTTTGCGCGAGCCAATTCCAGCGCGACGGACTGGCTCAGTCGACGGCATCCGGTCATCTCAAAGTACTAACGGACGCTGATTTACTGAGCGCCAGGAAGATCGGGCAGTGGAAGTTCTACCGAAGGAATGAGGCAGCCATATCGAGCTTTCTGCATCAGCTCACAACAGAAATTTAGGCCGGCTCAAGCGCCCGTCGCAGTGAATATTTCTTTTGGCGGTGGGGTGGCGCCCCGACGGAACCGACTTCTGTATTCGACCGGCGTGACGTTGATACGGCGGACAAAAGCTCGCCGAAAGGCGCTCTGATCGTTGAAGCCGCACAAGGCTGCTACGCGCTTCAAGGGAACGTCGCCCTCTTCAAGCATTCTTCTCGCGGCATCCACCCTGACGGCTTCGACGTAGTCCCCTGGCGTCATGTCAGTTTCGCGTTTGAACGTGCGGGCGAAGTTGCGCGCGCTCATCCCAAGACGAGACGCCAGCGTCTCCACGGCGAGATCATTGGCGATATGTTCCGCTACCCATTGAGTTATCTCGCGAATAGGCCCCATTTCAGAGACCTGAGCTTCAAGATGCACGCTGAATTGCGACTGACCGCCTGGACGCTGCAGGAAAAGTATTAGCTCTTTCGCGACCCTCAGCGCCACGCCCCGACCGAAATCTTCCTCGACCATCGCGAGTGCGAGATCCATGCTCGCCGTTACGCCGGCACTGGTGTAGACGGTTCCGTCTTTGATGAAAATCGTATTCGGCTGGACGTCTATCGCTGGGAACATCTTTCTGAGCCTTGTCGTGGAATTCCAGTGCGTCGTTGCGCGTCGTCCGTTGAGAAGGCCTGCGCTGCCCAGCAAAAAAGCTCCGGTGCAGATAGAAGCCAGCCGGCGCACCTGGACGGATCCGCTCTTCACCCAATCGACCAACTTGGGGTCCGCCTCGAAGTCTTGAACGCGCGGGCTGCCAGCAATTAAAAGCGTGTCGAACCCTTCCAGCGATTCGTCGATGGTCCGATCAGGGAGCAGGCGCCCGCCGTTGGACGCCACGACCGGCTCCCTGTCCCGCCCGACGACAGCTAGCTCGTATCCGGTCCTCCCATTAATCAGCTTGTTCGCTTCAGAAAAGACGTCCATCGGTCCCGCGACGTCCAGCATTTGCACGCCGGGCATGGCTAGTATCGCTATGCGCATGAGCCTACTCCTCGCGCCGGCCACCAGAGTCCGCCGAAATCTTCCGCGCCTACTTTGCCGGCGGCGGTGGCTGTCGGACAATAGTACTTTGGCATCGACTTACTCGTAACTCGCTCGGAGACGAGCGTACTCCTCAACAAGGCGCTGCAGCGAAAACGATCGATTTAACCCGCTGGGATTGGGCAGTACCCAGACCTCCGCGCCGGCGAATGTCATGGCTTGCCGGCCCCAGTCAAAGCGTTGCGATGCGCAGACACTGGCAAATGCCGGCTTCCCAAGGAACGCCAGCCTTTTCGGCCGAAAAGCCCGTAACTTGCGTTCGAATTCCGGCGCGGCGGAGGCGTAGTCCTGGGGACCGAGTTCGACGGCGCTTTTTGTCGCACGAGATACGAAGGCCGTGACGCCGCAACCGTATTCCAGAACCTGGCGCTCCTGATCCGCGCGCAACAGATAAGGGGTGAACCCGGAAAGATGAAGGACGCGCCAAAACCGGTTGCTCGGTGATGAAAAGTTGTGCCCGTCCCGGACAGCAGAGGTAGCCGGGTTCAGCCCGCAGAAAACTACAGAGAGGTCAGGCGCCAAGACGTCCGTCAGCCCCGCGGGTGAGACCGTGGGGCCCGGCGCCTCGTTCTGGGGACCTCGCTCACTCATACAAGTGCGCGGCCATCCCCGGTGATCACTGAACTCAGATCGACCGCCTCGTCGGAAAGGATCATTTCGTTGTGGGGTTTTCCGGATGGAATCATAGGCAGACAGTTTTCCGTCTTTTCTACTCGACAGTCGAAGATTACGGGACCGGGGTGGGCCAGCATCTCAAGGATCTTTCCATCCAGTTCCGCCGGGGTCTCAGCTCTCATTCCCTTGGCGCCGTAGGCCTCCGCCAACTTCACGAAATCGGGCAGGCTTTCCGAGTAGGAGTGACTATATCGCTCATCGTGTAGCAACTCCTGCCATTGTCTGATCATCCCCATGTACTCGTTGTTCAAAATGAAGATCTTGACGGGAAGCTTGTACTGCACCGCCGTGGACATCTCCTGCATATTCATCAGGATGGAGGCTTCTCCTGCGATATCGATGACCGTGCTCGTCGGATGGGCGAGTTGAGCCCCGATTGCTGCGGGGAGGCCGTAGCCCATGGTGCCAAGCCCGCCTGAAGTCATCCAGCGGTTCGGTTCATCGAGGCTGAAGAACTGTGCTGCCCACATCTGGTGCTGCCCGACTTCGGTCGTCACATAAACGTCCCGGTTAAGGGTGAGGGCGCGCAATCGTTCGATGGCATATTGTGGTTTGATGACCTCGTCGGACTTCCGGTAGCCGAAGGCGTTGCGTGATCGCCACTTTTCGATCTGTTCCCACCAGGCCGAGAGCTGCTCTTGGCGGCTTGTGGTCGAGGTTTTCGGCCAAGCGGCGATCATGTCGTCGAGCACCGAGCAGGCGTCACCGACAATCCCGACGTCCACCTGGACGACCTTGCCGATTGACGAGGGATCGATGTCGACATGGATCTTGCGCGAACCGGGAGAGAATGCGTCCAGCCTACCCGTGACGCGATCGTCGAACCGGGCGCCCACGCAAAACATCACGTCGCAGTCGTGCATCGCGTGGTTCGCCTCGTAGGCTCCGTGCATCCCAGGCATTCCAATCCAAAGCGGATCGGAAGCAGGAAACGCACCCAGACCTGTCAACGTCGATGTGACCGGGGCGCCCAGAAGAGCCGCGAACTGTCTAAGCCGCTGGCTCGCCGCTGGGCCTGAATTGATTATCCCGCCGCCGCTGTAGATGATCGGCCGTCGTGCTTTCGCCAACAAGGCTATCGCCTGGTCAATAAGTAAGGGGGATGCCTTGGTCTGCGGCTCAAACCGATGCAGAGGTAGCGCTTCCGCTGGCCCGACATATCTTCCTATCTTGACCTGAATATCTTTGGGGATGTCGATGACGACTGGACCCGGCCTGCCAGTGGTTGCGATACGGTACGCCTCATGCAACACGTGGGGCAGTTCGTCGACGCTTCTGACCAAATAGCTGTGTTTGGTACACGACCTGGTTATACCGATGGTGTCCGCCTCTTGGAACGCGTCCGTACCTATCAGATGCGTGGGCACTTGGCCCGTGATCACGATAAGTGGGATCGAGTCCATCAGCGCGTCCGCAATTCCGACAACGGTGTTGATCGCTCCGGGTCCGCTCGTGACGAGCACGACGCCCGGCTTTCCGCTGGAGCGCGCATAGCCTTCAGCCGCATGTGCGGCACCTTGCTCGTGGCGAACCAGAATATGCCGGAGCCTCGGCTCGTCGAGCATGGCATCATAAATCGGCAGAACGGCGCCACCGGGGTATCCGAAAAGCACTTCGACGCCATGATCTGCAAGCGCCCGAACAACCATCTCCGCTCCCGACATTTCGTCCGGCGCGGACGGCATAGCGTATTCGTTTGGTTTCATC
This sequence comes from Rhizobium sp. BK181, assembly GCF_014193305.1. Taxonomy (NCBI): domain Bacteria; kingdom Pseudomonadati; phylum Pseudomonadota; class Alphaproteobacteria; order Hyphomicrobiales; family Rhizobiaceae; genus Rhizobium; species Rhizobium sp. BK181. The sequence continues at coordinate 45,942 of NZ_JACHZA010000010.1, read as the reverse complement.
CTTAAATTCCATTCGGTACGAGAAAGCTTCCACTTCGCTTTCGTGCCAGTATATAGAATTCGAGCATGACCGAATTGTCTTGCTGGGGGCAAAAACGGACAGATGCGCGTCCATTGCTGCCAGCGTCACTACCGATGCCTGAGCTTCATGGCGCCGGGGGTATTCCAGCGATGTGCGCCATGAGCCTTCTGACGCTCAGTTCCTGGTCAAGCTCGTTCACCAGCAGTTTGAACCAGCTTAGGCCGACCCAGAGAGTTACCTTGTCGTCTACGTCCTCTGCGCGAACCTGACCTCGTTCCGCGCCCCTCTTCAGCATCTGTCTCACGTCGGCGGTGCGGGCGGGCAGGAACCGCTCCCGCAATGCGTCCAGAGCCTCGGACGCGCCCTGCGCTTCCGCAATGAGACTTTTCAATGCTGCGCCAGCAGGATGCGAGGCCCAAAAGCGCCACAAGCTGACAGTGTACTGCTCCAGGTCGTCCAAGAGATCACCGGTATCGGGAACTGGAACTGAAAGATGGCGCTCCGCCGTGTAGATCGCGATGAAAAGGTCCGCCTTTGTAGGATACCATCGGTAGATCGTCGTCTTGCCCGATCCCGCCCGGCGAGCGACTTCCTCGACCGAAAATCCGATGTACCCCTTCTCGGAGATCACTTCGCGCGCCGCCGCAAGCACGGCCGCCTCCGCCTCGGGATTGCGGCGGGCTCCGGTGGACTTGCGAGGTTTGGCGAGAGGCTTTGGCAGACTGGTCATCCTTCAGGGGTAACTCAGGTTGCAGGTCAGGATCAACAGCGAAGCGCGAGCCTTATTTAGAAGCTTGACGGTCGCGCGCGCGGGATGAAGCCCGGAACGCCAGTGTCGACGACCGAATTGAACCGGATTTCGGTCTCGATCTTCTGGTCGATCTCGACCAGCGCTTCCTCTGGAATAGAGAGAAGGTTCGCGTTCTCCATGATGCGACTTGGCGTCACGGACGTCGTCAGAAAGGCCGTTCCTCGCTGAGCGGCCCATGCAAGAGATACCTGCGCTGGAGTCATATGAAGGCGGGCGGCGACGCTCTGGATAACCGGGTCCTCAAGGAGGTTCGGTTCCATGCCATGTCCCAAGGGTGCGAAGGCCAATAATACGATTCCTTCCCGCTTGCAGTACTCGAGCATCTCCCATTCAGGAAGATAAGGGTGTGATTCAACCTGAACGATGGCGGGCTTTATCCTTGCTGCTTCGACGACGAGCTTCAGTTTCGGCAATGTGACGTCGGAGAGACCGATCGCCCTGCATTTCCCGCCATCGACAAGTGCTTCCAGCGCGCGCCATGTGTCGATCAAGTTCACCTGATCATCATAGATGACGGCGCCATGCTCATCGCGTGGATCGTGTTCATCTCCCGGCTGAAAGGCAAACGGCGTGTGTATGAGGTATGCGTCTACGTAGTCCACCTGCAGCCGGCGGCAGCTCGCTTCAAACGCGGCCTCGACCCGCTCTGGCCTGTGATTGGTGTTCCACAGCTTCGTGGTGATAAAGATGTCCTCGCGGCCGACCAACCCGGCGCTGAATGCATCCTGTAAAGCCTCCCCGATCACATGTTCATTCAGATAGCGCTCCGCGCAGTCGAAGTGGCGGAAGCCACTTTCGATGGCCAGCTTGACCGCGCTCTTTGTCGCCATAGGGCTGGGTATCAACGTCCCGAAGCCGACAACCGGAATATGGCCGCGGCCGTCCAGGAGAGGAAGGCGGCGATCGCGAGGCGCTACCGTTTCTTTCATTGTATGCTCCTTGGTTGAGAAAACATCGATGCGACAGCGCTCATTGCGCTACGGCAACAGATGTCTCGGTCGAAATTACTGCGAGGCATCCACGTCGACCCGTCGTTCGATCGTGAAAAGTTCTTGAGGGCGGCTGACCCCTCGTAAAGTGTGAGCGCCAACCGACAGCAGGCAGCCTCCGTTGTCCGCCTCCAGCGCTGAGGCAAATGTCGACGATATCAGGAGGTTCCTTTCGAGCGAGCGGCAGAGCGAGGCAATCCTGCTCACCTCGTTCACCGTCGGTCCGATGACCGTGAAATCCAATCGCTCCCGTCCGCCAATATTGCCGTAGAAGACGTCGCCGAAGTGCAGAGCCAGATAGACTTCGGTCACGGCGCGGCCTTCGATCCTGTGGCGCGCGTTCAGATCAACGAGCTTCTTGTCGAGCAAGCCCCGCCCGTGCAGCGCTGCAGCGCAGGCCTCCTGCGCAGTAGCTCCTCGAAAGATCGCGAGAGTGCCGTCGCCCATCAGCTTGAGCACTTCGCCGCCGGCAGCATTCACCGACGAAATGACCGCCTCTGCGTAGTCGTTGAGCATCGGGATGATCTCCTGCGGATCGGATAGGTCCGAGATGCGGGTGAAGTTTGCAAGATCCGAGAACCAGAGAGCGGCGGCAATCTGATCGGTCTTGTCTCGACGCATCTGGCCGAGCAGCACATGTCGTGCAGCATCCTCACCGAGATAAACCTTGGCAATTGTCCGCGCGACGCCACTGATGGCGACGCACTTCGTCGCGAGCGCCAGACAGGGTGCGAGCGCTTTAAGCGCGTTGAGATCCGCTTTCGAAAAGCCGCCGGGTGCTCGTGTTGCAAACTGCGAAAAGAAGCAATCGATCTCCCCGATCGTTCCGTTGTCTCCGAACCTATGTGCTAAGGCCACAAAATCTGTGAATCCATCTGCCTTCATGGAGTCGAGCAGATAAAAGTCACCCGCATCACCATCGCAAAACCGCCTCCTTACTTCGAGGTCGCCAGTCGTACGCAGGTAGAAGAAGGCGGTCCGTTCCCAGTTTATCGCGAGGCTTCCACCCGTTCCCAATCCGAACTCTGACAACCTCTCGATCGCCTGATTAGCGTCCCATCTGAAAGCGCGACGCTCGTACATGGGATGCAGCGCCTCGATCACCGCACTGGCTCGTTCCACCGGAACGCCAGACGCCGCGCAACGTACGCAGAAGCCGGCCAGCAAGTCGGCCTCGGGCATTCCTTCGATGCCCGACTGCATCAGCCAGGCGGTCAACTCTGCAACTCGGTTGTCTTTTATTGGCATGTCAAAGCAGTCTGTTGGCAAGAATCTGCGATTTTAGCGGGTCGTAAGTGGATGCGCGGGTGAGGGAGCCATGAGAGAGACAACGAGCAGTCCAGCGACCGCTGCAGCGAACGTGAGCCAAAACCCGTCGATATAGGCTAGAACATTAGCCTCCCTTTGCACGATCGAAGCGAGCACGCCCAATCCCCGCTTTAAAGCATCCGCGGACGTCGAACCGCTCGAGGAACCGGAACCGAGACTGGAGAGCATCGAGTTCCATCCGGGCGTCGTGCCGGTGACGTGAAGACCGATGAGGTTGGAGTGCAACTGCTCGCGCTGCCGAATCCAGGTCGTCATCGTGGTGGCGACGGTTTCAGAGCAGATCAGACGCATGACCTGAACATATGCTGTGAGCGACACGGCCCGCGCAGGATTCACGTTGCTGAAAAGCGTTGCCACGGCGGCAAGGAACACCAGCTCTTCTCCAAACGTTTGAAGAACGACTATCAGGCGGTATTCGGGTAGCGCCCACAGGTTGGTGAGTTCGGTGCCCAACCATGCCGAGACAAGAAAACATGAGAACCCGAGGATCAGGGTGGCCCTCTGCTTGATCGTCCTTACCAGCACCACAGCGGTGCCGGTGGCTACCAGGAGGAGTGCAATAGCAAGCGGCGCCGAAAAGTCGCCCACTTGCTCGGGGCGCAGTCGCGTGACCGAGACCAGGAAGTTCGGCTCGAGAAGCGAGCTCCCCAAGCTGGTGGTCATGAAACAAGCGATTGCCGCAAAGCCCAAGGCCACATTCCGAGAGAAGAGCACGGAAATATGCGCCCACGGATGCGTTACGCGCGCCTCATGCAAGAGGAATACGAGGACTAGAAAAGCGCTGGCGATCATCAATGAAACGACCATTCCAGATCGAAACCAATCCAATCGATTCCCCTGATCCAATGCAAAATAGAGCGTGGTCAACGCGACGCCGAAGAGCGCCATGCCGCCCCAGTCCGCACGGCTCAGCAACTCCCGGTCCGTTACGACCGGCTTCGCGCCGTACCAGAACAGGATTCCGACCATGGGAGCAATCAAGGCGCCCTGCCAGTACAGCCATTGCCAACCGATCGTCTGGGTGTAGCTTCCCGCCGTGTAGAGACCCAGATTCTGGGCGAACGGTATCCGGAGCACGTAGAAAGCCAGCGCGAATATCCAGTACCTGCGGTCGAGATTCTTGAACGCTATCATCAACGTTGCGCCGACGAACATTCCGAGGACCACAGCTCGCAGCGCGTGCAGAACTGCAAGCACTTCGAACGAATGCTGGAAGGGGATGAGAACCGACACCGTCGAGTAGAGCGCCACGGGCACAGTCATCACTCGCTTGACGCCAAAGACGGCTATCAACCAGCCGACGCTAGGGGCGACCAGTATCTGAGGCGCTGTCGCAAACGTGCTCAGCCACGCGCCTTCGTCGAAGCTCAACCCGAACGCTCCGCGCAGGTCCGCAAGGCCGATGTTTGCCGTCCGAACGTCGAACGCGGTCAGTATCGACGCCAGAACCATTGCCACGGCAACAAAACCTTGCCGCGGCAGGTCGCTGCCATTTCCGGTCTTAATCATGGCCTTCGGCCTCGGTGTCTATCTTCGTGATGACCGACATTCCTGGCCGAAGCCTTTCGAAGTGCGGCTGCTTTGCATCGAGCTCGACGCGAACCGTCAGGCGCTGAGCAACTTTGGTGAAATTGCCGGTGGCGTTGTCGGGTGGAAGCAGGGCGAAGGTCGAGCCGCTGGCAGGCGAAATCTTCGAGACGGCGCCATGAAACGTCTCTCCGGGAAGGAGGTCCGCTGTCACCTCTACCGATTGCCCTTCGCGAACTCTCGAGAGCTGGTTTTCCTTGTAGTTCGCAAGAACGTACACGTGGGGAAGAGGGACGATCGAAATGAGACTGGTGCCAACGCTCACATAGTTGCCGATTTGCACATTTCGTCTGGCGACAATGCCATCGATCGGCGCACGAACGGTCGTATACCCGACGTCCAGCCGCCGAGCAGCGACATCCGCTTCGGCCAAGTCGACATTCGCCTGCAGGACTTCGCGTTGTTTTGCGAGCACTTCCAGCTTCACCTGTTGCGCATCTACATTCGCTTTGGCGGTCTTGGAGTTCGCCGAAGCTCGCTCGAACGCCGCCGTAGCCTTCTCGAGGTTTTGAACGGAGCTTGCTCGGCCGTCCAAACCCAGCCGGGTCTGACGCTGGAGCTCCTTGTCCGCCTGGACCTTATCGGCTTCCGACGCTTCGCGTTGCGCTGCAGCTACGTCGATCTGCGTGAATTGAAACGTACGCTGCGTCGAATTGTCTTCGAGCTGGGCGCGCGCGGCCTCAAGCTTCGCCTCGGCGGAACGCAGTGCCACTTCGTATGGCTTCCGATCGATCGAAAAAAGAAGATCGCCGGTTTTGACACGCGTGTAATCGGCTACAGGCACCAACTCGACTGTCCCGCCGATGCGCGCACTTACGGACGAGACATCGGCAAAAACCGCTGCGTCGTCGGTAGATTGAACGCTTCGCGCCGCGACCCATGAGTCCCAGTTCGCCCCGGCTGCGACCACTGCGCCCAGTGCTATAATGATTGCCGAACTGGGGACGATCAACGATGAACGGTTGCGGACTGCGGCCACCGGAGCCTTGGGAGCCGCCGACGCTTTTGCTTCCCCCGGCTGCGGCACGAGCGCCGTTACATTGTTTTCGTGTGCCAAGCTCCAATTCCTTTTCTTTGACCACGCCATGACTTCATCCGTCGTGATGGACCTCGCGGTCCGCGATTGCAGAATTCGTTCGCCGCTTCCGTCGCTGGAAGGCGGGCCGTCTCGTCGACGGACAACCGTAAGAATCCTGAGACGCTTCATATATACGATACGTATCGTATCGAAAAGGACTGTTTCATGAATTCTCGCCGGTACTGCTATTCGTTTTTGCTGACACTGGACCGGGGTATCAGATCATCCGGCGGCGCTACACGCCACAGGACTTAGGTATCGCCGATACTATCGTATGATGGCTCGACAGGTTGTGAGATGGTTCGATAGGCGCGCTGGACGCTCCGCCCTCGATGGCAACGAGACTTTGAGGTAACCCGATGGCCCGACTACTATCTGTCAACGTAGGTTTGCCCAAGACCATCTCCTGGCACGGCAGGGAGGTCCGGACCGGCATCTGGAAGGAACCCGTTGCCGGGCCCAGGATGGCAAGGCGCCTGAATATCGATGGGGACGGCCAGGGTGATCTGGCGGGGCACGGCGGTGAGAACCGTGCGGTGTACGTGTACCAGATCGAATCCTATGACTACTGGCAACGTTTCCTCGGTCGGAGTGACTTTGTCTTCGGACAATTCGGCGAAAACTTCACGGTAGAAGGGCTGTCAGATGCGGAAGCGTGCATCGGAGACCAATACCGGATTGGCAAAGCGTTGTTCGAAATCTCGCAACCACGCGTGACCTGCTATCGCCTCGGGATCCGTATGGATGTCCCAGAGATGGCGTCGCTTCTCGTCTCCCATGGTAGGCCGGGGTTCTATATGCGGGTCTTGGAGGAGGGGCTGGTCGAGGCGGGCGACGACGTCGAGATGGTCGCCGCCGGACTCAACCGGTTGACGATCTCGGAGGTCGACGCCCTGCTATATAAACCCGACCATCCCATCGACCGTCTCGACCTTGCGATCGACAATCCGGCATTGAGTCTGGGCTGGCGGCAGTCCTTCGAGAAGTTGAGGGACGCTAGCCTCAACGGTCGGGCCAGCGGAAACGCAGGTCTGGCCGCGTACCCGCAGCCTGATCCGGCCTGGGAGGGATTTCGCGAATTCCGAGTGAGCCGGAAGACATTCGCGAGCAGCGACGTCGTCTCGCTGGAGTTGGAGCCGCGCGACGCGCTCCCGATCGGCGACGCCCTTCCTGGGCAATTCGTCGTAATCGAGTTGAAGCCGACCGCTTCGACCCCGTGGCTGAGAAGCTACTCCCTATCAGCGCGGCCGGATAGTAGAGGGTTTTCCATTAGCGTGAAGCGTGAAGTCGGCGGAAGCGCTAGCGGCTACATCCACGACACCCTGGTCGTCGACGACGTCGTCGGCTTGAGCGCCCCGCGTGGCTCGTTCGTTCTTCCGCAGGGTGACGGTCCCGTGGTGTTAACAAGCGCCGGGATTGGAGTGACGCCAGTGCTTGCAATGCTTGAGGCGTTGGCGGAAGAGGGGACAGAACGGGAGATCTGGTGGCTCCACGGCGCGCGGAACGGTCTGCAACATCCGTTTGGTGAAACTGCCCGTCGGTTCCTGTCATCGATCCCACGCGCCCACAGCGTGATCTGCTACAGCTCACCGACGTCGATGGACGTCATTGGACGCGACTACGACCGCAAATCCCGGCTGAATTCGGATGTGCTCAAATCCTTGTCCTTGCCCCTCGACGCCGAATACTGCATCTGCGGTCCCGCCGAATTCATGAGCGATCTCATTGAGTTTCTCCGATCGTCGGGAGTCGATAGGAGCCGCATCCACTCCGAGGCATTTGGGCCGGTTTCCTCGATCACGCCCGGCATCGCGGCGGTCGAGGGACGTCGTCCGCATCAGCCCCCCGGAGAACGGGGAACTGGACCATTGATCACATTCGCCAGGAGCGGGCTCAGCGTCGCCTGGAGTTCAAACTACGACAGCCTGTTGAATTTTGCCGAAGCCTGCGACGTCCCGGTGCGCTGGTCTTGCCGTGCTGGTGTCTGTCACACGTGCGAGACGGCGCTAATTTCTGGTGCCGTCGTCTACGATCCCCAGCCGTTGGACACGGCTGCGAAGGGAAACGTCCTCATCTGCTGTTCCAAGCCCAAAGCGAATGTAATCCTCGATCTTTAAGTTTATGGAGCCGCCCGCTGTTGCTCGTGCCGTGATTTATCGCTTCAGGAGCCATCGAATGCTCCCGATTGCGATGGCCAGCACGATCGCACTTGAGATGATAAGGAGGAACGGCGCGATCATCCCCAGCACTGGACCATCAGTCCGCGCTGCCATTTTCATCGATGCACTGGTGAGCGCCGTGAGCCCGAACGTAATTCCCCAGTAGGATAGATCGAGAGGCTGCCGCCTGATCCACGGGATCAAACGGGCGAGTATCAGTAATTGAAGCAGGCCATATCCAAAGAGAGCATGCGAAAGCGGATCCGGGTGCCCGGTGGTGCCACTCAGATATGCAAGGCACCCGACAGCAGGCGGCGCCAGTTGAATGCCCAGCATGGGGCGGAGCAATTCTGGCAACTCCTTGTTCGTGAGAAGCCTGTGCAGGACCACCGACTCTATCGCCAACCAGGAGAAGAACCCGGCGCCAAACGCCAACTGGCTCCAGTCTGAATGGCCGAAAGCGCTTGCGGCGATCGCGGTCACGAACGATCCCGCGCCGGCTGGGAGATATAGGGCGGCCGTGGTGGAAACTGGATCGCGGTTTCCCTCCCACAAGGAACCTGTCAACCAGACTCCGAAAACGACCGTGAATATAGCCCCAAATGCGAATAGGCTCACTCCCGCGAGCCAGGAATATGGCAGGACACCGAGCGCAATGAGCATTGACGACACGCCGAGAAGGCCGACGAAGCAGCTCTGCACCGGATTGGAGAATTCGGCGAGTGCTTCATCTCTCGCGAGCGCCCATTTGGTTAGAAACAGAAGGCTGAATACTACCCAGATCGCGCCGGCACACAGATACAACGCCTCGCCGATAATCGTCGGAAGCCTCCACAATTCCGCAGCGAGGCGCCAGTTCGTCGCCAACCCGGATAGACCCAGAACGCACCCGAAATAACTTGCCTGGACTCTAGGAAATAGCACCGCACCATAGGTGGATCCCAAGCTTCCGTTGGTCGATAATCTGCTCACGAACGCCTCCATTTTTATAGTCAAGCGCCTTCGATGGTCGCCGACGGTCTCCGGATCGGGCAAACGCGTTGCTCTGACGCGCCTCGACAGGTGGGTGCGGTTGATCCAGAGAGGCTCCAAATCTGAAAGGATGAATATCTGCGGCAGGTTCTGCAGCGGTCGCGTCGCGGCAGGAAAGGACAATCTGCACCGCAGCCGAAGCTGCGCCGGCAAGCACCTTCCTACGGATGTGATGCGCAAACGCAATCATCGAACACTCCTGCCTTTCGAAGCGGAAAGCCTCTCACTGAACCGAGTTTCGATCTATTGCACCATGGTGTCAGGGAGCCGGCGAAGCGATCTATGTTCAGTCGTTCGGACCGTCCGAAGGAAGCCGCGGCTACCCCTGTGTCGCGTCGAGAGCTCAGTAGCGCCCCCCATGTGGGACCGTCGTCAGAATCTCGAACCGTCGGCCGACCGAGGCTTTATCAACGATGGAGTGCAGAGGCGACTGCCTTGCGAAGTTCGTCAACGCACAGCGGCTTATACAGGCAGTCGATCGCTCCCATTGATATCAGCCGGTCTCGAAGAATTTCGTCCTCGACGCCCGTGATGAATACGATCGGAATATCGCGTCCGCTGGAGATCATTGATTGAAAAAGTTCCGGGCCAGACATTACCGGCATCGCGACGTCCAGAACGATGCATTCCACCTCATCTATCCGAGGAGAGCGCAGAAAATCATTCGCGGATGAAAATGTCTCGACGTCGAACCCGAGAGAACCAAGCAAACCAGACAGAGATTCGCGCACCGACACATCGTCGTCTACGACGGATATGAGCGCACGCAGATCCACCATCATCACCTCCGGAATTGGGTTCCAGCTTGCCCTCTTTTGCGACCACCTCTGGATGTCTCATGGCGCACAATCAGGCATATGCTTCCGACAACCAAGAGTATATTGGACAATGGTATCGGATGTGCTCTCGATTGCGGTACGGCTCGATCTCGAACACGAGCTCGATGGGCACCATCACGCGAAAGAGGGAGGGATGATATTGTACGAAGGTGTGTTCGCTACCTCGGTAGCGGGTCGAGGAGGCAGGCAGGATCGGACAATCGCGGTTTCACTAAAACCGGCGCTCTCGTCTGTCGGCACGCTCATGGGCTCGCCGCGAACGCGTTCCCCTAGCTTTGCTTCTTGACGTTCAACAAAGCCGCCATGGTCACAAGATCGGGAAGCGAACGGGCATCCATCTTTCGCATGACCTGGCCTCGGTGCGCCTTCACCGTGATTTCGCTAATGCCAAGCTCGTATGCCACCTGCTTGTTCAGCAACCCGGCAACCACAAGTGCCATCACCTCTCCTTCGCGCCGCGTCAGGGAACCGTGTCGCTGGCGTATTTGGCTAAGGTGATTTTCTTCCTGTTGGATGGACTCGTTTTGTGCGATCGCCGTCCGTATCACCGCAAGGAATGCGCCCGGATCGATTGGCTTGGTCAGGAAATCGCTAGCTCCGGCCTTCAGAGCCCTTACGGTCATCGGTATGTCGCCCACGCCTGAAACAAACACTATGGGCACCCGGCTTCCCCTGCTGGTTAGAGCCGCCTGTAGGTCGAGGCCGTCCAGTCCGGGCATATTAACGTCCAGAACCAGGCAGCTTGGGAGCTGCCGTGGAAGATGCGATAGGTAGTCTTGCGCAGATGAAAACAGCAGGGGTGTCCACCCCACGGAGCGTACGAGCAATTCCAGCGATTCTCGAACGGAAGCATCGTCATCAATGATGATGATAACGGGACGTGGCGGCACCGACAGCGCACTAGGCGCCGATTGGCATCGATCTGTTGGAGGGTTCATGTTCTGCAAGACATCCTCCTGTGCGACGACCGTTGGAAATCTGCCATGCCTCAGCGGCCTGTGCCAAAGGCCTTCGACCCGGCAGCCGGATCACACCGTATAGGCCAGTGTAGCATAACACACAGGCCGAGCTTCAATTGTCCGAAAGTATTGGTTTGAAAACAAGTCGCGGGCGCGCCGCGTCATCACCAAGAATAATACATCCTACGTCCGACGCTCGATTCACACCCCGACTCCTTAAAAAAGAAGGGCTACTGGACGATGGTGTCGGCAATACTTTGGTGTCCCAGATACCTTCGCACAAGTGCGCTCCAGCGACCCGTTGCACATACTTCGCCTGAAGCCTCTAGGAGCAGCGCTTCGACAGGAGCAGGCGATGACAAATCAGGACGAGAGACCACGCCAGGGCTGCGGCCTTCCGCTTTTCGCTATCGCTGCCGCTATGACTGCGATGGCCGCATCACTGGCCGTCGTACGGCATCCAGCCATCCAGACTCGGGTCTGGGTACCAGGCCTGGAGCAGATGTCGGCTGATGGAGCCGAAACTGCGCGGCGTGGATTTTGTGACAAAGAGTTATTTCAAGGCAAGGGCAATATGTTCAGAACATTCGATAACCAAGCTGCCAAAAAGCACTTGGACGGCGCGGAAGTCGCTATGTTGCGCGTCGTCCTGCGAGACTTCTGCGAGACCCACGGCTTCGCGCTGGACGATCAACGAACACTTCACGCGGCTCGCAGACTTATCCGCCTTTTTCAGAGCGGAGAGAGTGACTGTGCGCGTTTGCGTATGTTGATGGACATGCAATCACTGAGCTGAGATCGGCGGGAAGGCACGACGAGGAAGATACTTCTGCCGGCGCATCTCCTGATCAAGCTGCTCGCCGAGCGCCACACTCGCCGAGGGGTTCGGTGTCTCATTCGATACCGGGCCGATATCGCATCTCTGCAACGTGAGGCCGACATTGTATGATGGGGCAAATTGAGGGAGGGCGAAGCCAGCATCGACCCACGCTTGGAAACTGCCCGCTTGGATGCTCGTGGAGCTACTCGTCAAGCAGCACGGCGACCGAGACGCCCGCCGCGATGGTGAATATGCTTGCCAGCACACTGGCCAAGGTACTGCCCGCGGCCCGATCCCGATAAATATTCCTTGAGACCGCTATGGCGGAAACCTCTGTTGCTGTGGGCAGTACGCCCAGTAGAAAAGTCTGGGCCAAAAGCGCCCCTCGCAACCCCACGAGATAGGCGGTGCCAAAGATCACAATGGGTTGCAAGATGTTCTTCACGAACACATTGAACGTCACCTCCTTGTTGAGCTGCAAGCTGATCCCCGACAAAGTCAGACCAAGGGCGAAAAGCGCTGCGCCCCCAGCCGCTACGCCGATCTCGCTTGCTGCGGTCACGGCAAGTTCAGGCAACTTGAATCCGGACGCCGCGAAACCGGCGCCTGCAATAGGCAGAAAGACCAGGGGCTGCTTTGCCGCATTCCACAGCGCCCTGCCGATCCCGATCCGATGCTCTTCATCGGTAGCGCTCCGTGCAAGGACGACAAGCGTGATCGGGACGACGATCAGCGTCACGATCAGATTTCCGGAGACGACCATCAGAAGCGCCGACGACCCGACGGATGCGACCAGAACCGGTGGGCCGCAGTAGGCGATGTTCGGGAAGGAGCAGGCCAAGGCCTGCAGAGCGCTGTCCGCCTCTCCATGCTTGAAAAGCAAGTGTCCGGCAGCCCAGCCAATGAGGAACGTCAGGCCAAACCCGATCAGGAGAGAGAGTAGGATCCTGGCGTTGAAGATGTCTGCCGGATTGGCCTTCGCCGCCGCGAGAAAAAGTGCGATCGGAAGTGCGAACAGCACGACGAATCTCGCTAGCGCGCGTCCGTACTCGATCGGCATCATCCCGAGCTTCCCAGCCATCCATCCCAAGGTTATGCAGAAGAAGATGGGCGCGAGTGAATGAGTCGTGGTCGCAAGAATGCTCTGCATCAGTAATGCTCCTGTTCTGGGCTCACCTTGCCTTTGAAAACGAAGTAGACGAGCAGGGTGTAGACGATCGTGATCTGCAGAACGAAGATGCCCGCTCCCCAGAACATGGAGGCTAATGTCGATTGGGGCGCGACCGCCTCTTCCAGAGTCACCGCAGGAGGGATGACATAAGGGTAGAACGACACGGCGAGCGTCCCATCCTCCTCCTCAGCGCCGCAGGAAGTTCGATACGGTGAGATCGACGAGTTGATCGCCTCGGCCATTCATTACCGCCTTCAAAGCCCATACGCCGAAGCCTTTCACCTGCGCGGCCTCGATCTTCGGGGGCATTGAAAGCTCCTCGGTATTCGTGACCACGTCGAGCAGGGCGGGGCCGTCATGCGCGAGTACCTCGCGCAGCGCGCTTTCCAACTCGCCTGGATCCTCGACGCGAACACCGTGGATCCCTGCCGCCGCGGCTACCGCAGCAAAATTCGGGTTTGAGAGATCGACGCCGGTTTCAAGAAAGCCCGCGGCCTTCATTTCGAGAGCAACGAATCCCAGAACCGAATTGTTGAAGACAACGATCTTTACCGGAAGCTTCTGTTGCACGAGCGTCAGGACGTCGCCCATCATCATCGCGAAACCTCCATCCCCGGAAAGGCTTATTACCTGTCGGTCGGGGTAGGCGGCTTGAGCACCGATCGCCTGCGGAAGCGCATTTGCCATCGAACCGTGCACGAGCGAACCGATCATCCGTCGTCGGCCATTCATGACAAGGTACCTTGCGGCCCATACGGTGGGGGTCCCGACGTCGAACGTGAAGACCGCGTCGTCGGCAGCGAGATCGCTTACGAGCTTGGCGAGGTACTGTGGATGGATCGGCTTGCGGCCCGGCTTGCCGGATGCGAGGTCATCGAGGCCTTCGCGAGCTTTTGCATAATTTTTCAGACTGTCGGACAGATGCGAGGTGTCCGACTTTTCGTCAATCCTAGGCAGCAACGCTCCGACGCTGGCCTTGACGTCGCCAACGAGGCCAATGTCGAGAGGCGCGCGGCGCCCAAGGCTTTCCGGTCTGATGTCGATCTGAGCGATCTTGGCGTCGGTGGGATAAAACTGCCGATAGGGAAAGTCCGTGCCGAGCATCAGCAACGTGTCGCATGCGAGCATCGCCGTGTAGCCCGAAGAGAACCCGATGAACCCTGTCATGCCAACATTGTAAGGGTTGTTGTGTTCGATGTATTCCTTCCCACCAAGGGCATGCACTATGGGCGCCTTCAGGCGTTCGGCGAGAGCGATAACTTCGCCGTGGGCGCCCCGGCATCCTCGACCACAAAGGATTGTCGTCCGCTCACTCTTGTTCAGGAGGGCTGCGAGGCGATCTAGTTCAGGATCTCGTGGGAGTACCGTGGGTGCATGAATCTTGAGCCCCTCGGGCTGCGAGATCGGGGCGTCGTAGTTCGCCAGCGCAATGTCGCCCGGTATGACCACCACCGCCACGCCCTTCTTGCCGATCGCCGCCCTGACAGCGGTCTCCAGAACCCCCGGGAGCTGCTGCGGGTTTGAAACCAGTTCGCAATAGTGACTGCATTCCTTGAAGAGGTTGTCTGGATGCGTCTCCTGGAAATAGCCGCGGCCGATCTCCGTGGAGGGGATCTGTGCGGCGATGGCCAGGACGGGTACTCGAGAGCGATGTGCGTCGAAGAGACCGTTTATCAGGTGGAGATTTCCCGGTCCGCAGCTTCCCGCGCAGACCGCGAGCTCACCGGTAAGGTGCGCCTCGGCGCCCGCGGCGAACGCCGCGGTTTCTTCGTGCCTGACATGCACCCATTCGATGTCGCCTCGACTTCGCATAGATTCTGTCAAACCGTTGAGGCTGTCTCCGACGACGCCGTAGATGCGGCGCACGCCGACGGCGTGCAGGACTTCGGTGATGATATCTGCTGCTTTATGCGGCATGACCGCCTCCTTGAGTGGCGCTATCCCGCTTGAGCGAGCGTTGGACATCCGAGGGTACCGGAGTGGCAAAAGATGAAGGGTCGCCGTCTGATATGAGTCTGGCGCTCCGCTGACGCGTCACGAACGCCCAGATCCAGTCGAGCGCGACTGAGGTCTTGCTGCGAAATCCGATGAGAAACATCACGTGCACGAGTGACCAGAAGACCCAGCCCGTGAAACCGGATAGCGAGATCTTTCCGACGCGTACCACCGCGGCCCCGCGTCCGATAACAGCCAGGTCTCCTTGATGACGATACTTAAAGGGTGGGGGCAAGGGCTTCTGCGCCGCATGTGCCTCGATCACCTTTGCGACATAACTGCCCATTTGCTTGGCAGCGGGAGCGATCCCCGGAACCGGCTTCCCATCCGAAGTCGCGACGCACGTATCACCGATCACGAATATCTCGGGGTGATCACCTAGGTTAAGGGTTGGCGACACAGCGAGCCACGACAAGCATTTTTCAGAAAGTTCCACCGGAAACGCGCGAAGAAGTCTTGGCCCGGCCTCGACCACCACAATCCGCATCGATTGCGTGTCGATGGTCCGGAACTCGCCCTTCAAGGTCCTGTGTGTCAGCTCCGCGGCGGCACCCGCCATTTCGACGCCAGTTGCACCGCCACCGACGATCACTGTCGTCAAGCATCGACGCCTCTCCTCTGCATCGGGCGTCTTGTCCGCAATTTCATAGGCGCGTAACAAATTTTCGCGCAAAGCCCTTGCGTCTTCAATTGTCTTCAATCCGGGGGCGAAGGGTTCCCATCCTTCGTTGCCAAAGTACGCATGCCTGGCGCCCGTGGCGAGTACAAGATAGTCGTATGGGACGATGGAGCTGCCATCCGTAACGGTACGCGAGCGAGTATCAACGCCGCTGACCTCCATCATCAGGACGCGTGTGTTCCTTTGAGCCGAAAAGATGCTTCTCACCGGCCAGGATATCTGGCCCGGCGACAGCGATGCCGTGGCGACCTGGTAGGGCAATGGCTGGAAGAGATGTAAGTTTCTCCTATCCAGCAACGTGATATCAACCGGCGCAGACCTGAGACCCCGTGCGACAGCAAGGCCTCCAAAGCCCGCGCCGACGACGACGACGCGGGGCCGGGGTGCAGCGGGAGGACGGTTTGCCACGACCAACCCTCTCAATTCAAATGCCGGTAGACAGGCCTGTACGTCTTGCTGCTGATGAGTTGGGCGACGTCGGCTGGGCGTTCGACATTCGCCAGACCTTTGTCGAAGATATGCTCGGCAATTTTGCGGGCGACGTGCAACGAAGCCTCGAGGATCTTGCTCTGTGGCGGATAGATCAAACCGGCGTTCAGGCTATCCTCGTCCACCTGTTCTGCGACGGCCTTGGCTGCAACGATAAACATCTCGTCGGTCACAAGTTTGGCTTCGGTCGCGTAAACGGCCATCCCCATGGCCGGAAAAATGTACACGTTGTTTCCCTGGCCGGGAACCAGACGGTGCCCGTTTAAGGTCAAAGGCGGGAAAGGGCTCCCGCTCGCGAACACCGCTTTTCCTTGCGACCACGTGTACGCCTCCTCGGCGGTGCATTCGGACCGCGAGGTGGGATTGGAATAGGGGAAGATGATCGGGCGATCGTTTATCGCCGTCATCGTCTCGATGACGGTTTTGGTGAAAAGCTTCGGGACGGTGCTGACTCCGATGATCGCGGTGGGTTTCAGAAGCTTGATCGCATCGACGAAGTCCGCGACGGGTTCGTGATCGACGACGAACGGCTTCTGGAAGTCCTTCACTGCGCGGGACGCCACGAGGAGACCATCGACGTCGAACAGCGAACTACGACGACGAGCTTCCGCAAAGGGAAGACCCTGCATCGCCATGCCCTGAGCGATCAAATCCGCGATGCCGGTTGCAGCAGATCCGGCTCCAAGGAATAGGAACCGCTGATCCGTGAGCTTTCCCCCCGTGATCTTCAGCGCTGCATAGATGCCTGCGAGAGCGATCGAGGCGGTGCCCTGGATGTCGTCGTTATAGGTGCAGATCTTCGTCTTGTAGCTCGACAGGATCGGGATAGCGTTGAAGTTGGCAAAGTCTTCCCACTGGATGCAGCATTTCGGAAAGAGGTCCGTGACCGCCGCGACGAACTCGTCAATGAACGCGTGATAGTCATCGCCGCGAATGCGGTCATGCCGAAGCCCGAGATAGAGCGGGTCGTCGAGTAGCGCGGGATTATTGGTCCCGACATCGAGAGTGATCGGAAGGCACACCTCCGGAGGGACGCCCGCGCATGCCGTATAGAGAGAAAGCTTTCCTATTGGGATTCCCATCCCGCCAACGCCGAGATCGCCCAGGCCAAGAATTCGTTCTCCGTCAGTGACCACGATGAAACGGACGTCTCTCTGCGGCCAGTTCGAGATGAGTTCTCTGATATGTCCCTTGGCGGATATCGGGATGTAGAGCCCGCGAGCTGAATGAAAGATGTGGTCGAACTTCTGACAGGCCTCGCCAACCGTGGGAGTGTAGACCAGCGGCATAAAGCCTGCCGGGTCGGACATCAGGACTGCGTAGTACAGGGTCTCGTTTCTCGCCTGGAGGTCCGAAAGCAACAGGTACTTCTGGAGGTCGTCCTTCAATGCGCCGAGCTGCGCATTAATTCGCGCAACCTGGCTTTCGATCGATGTAGGTGTCGGCGGAAGAAGCCCCTCAAGGCCATACCTGTGGCGCTCATTGCTGTCGAATGCAGTCCCTTTGTTCGTGTGGGGGTCACGCAAAAGGGCATAGCCGTTGGACATAGCTTCTACAGCCATGGTCAAGCTCCTTGGTTGTTTGATTGTTCGGATTGTAGGCCAACCGAGGCCGGACGGGTGTCTCGATACGGGCTCGAGACACAGTCTGCCTGCAGGGCGTCTTGCTTTCGGTCTTGCCCTACGGTGCACGACCACTCGCTCGAGGCTTCCTTAACTCTGACGGAAGACTAGGCTTGGGGACTGTCTCCGGCAACACGTACGATGGTATCGATCCTTACGTCGTCCATTTCGAGGCCAGAACCGCTTCCGTGAAATCCGTCCGCCTGTAGGTCGGGTCCATTTTCGAAAGTACGTCCGCCTTGATGTTTCCGAAAGTCGTCTCAGGTTTTCGGATGGTGCCCATGCAGAATGAGGAAAGGATGCCTTGCTTGAATTTCAGGCCCCGCGGATGGCACGCACATACGTCGTTCCGCTGTTTGGACGTGAACTCTTCGAAACCGATGCCGAGGACGTCCATTTCGACGCCTGCAGCAACCAAGGACACAGTGGATCGCTTGTGCTTTGGGATCCCCGGCGTCGTATGTAGGGCAATCGAATCCCATACGTCGTCGACATCCCGCTCGGGCAGTCCATAGGATTGGAGAAAGTTTCGGGCGGCATTCGCTCCATCCACCTCGAAGCGTTCGTTGGGGCTCGCATGTGCATCCATAAGGCCAATGTCATGAAACATCGCCCCGATGTAGAGTAGCTCGGCGTCATACGTGACGCCCCGTCGTTCGCCAGTCAGCGCGCCAAAGAGGAAAACGCGTCTGGAGTGGTGATAAAGGAGCTCCGTTTCAGCGTCACGAACGAGTTCTGTCGCTGCCTGGGCCATCGTGCTGTCTGGAATTCCCACTCCTGCAATCGTTCTGGGATCTGTGGACATCCGTGCTCTCCAACCGTGAACACCGGGCCAGCCGGCTGCAAATTTCACCTGAAAGTTATCTGCAATTCGGCGGGAGCGTATTGGACGAGAGTACGATTGACGGCGAGCGCTTTAGCGGCGCCGTCTGGCTAATACCTAAGTGCAATGGAAGCAGGAGCTCTCAGCGGTATTCTCGACGCCGGAACAGACGAAGAAGATCAGTAATGATCGTGTCGGAGGACGGGAAGCTAAATTTCAGTCGCCGACGGTTCTATCGGTGGGCGCCGTCGCGGTACCGTGGACGTTTGGTGAATCTGTGATGCGTTTTTCCTCTGGGGTAGGAAAATGAAGATTGAAGACGGCCCCTGTCGGCAAAGCTGGCTCGGCCCACAGCTTGCCGCCATGCGACTCGATAATCGACCGGCAAATCGAAAGGCCCATTCCCAATCCTTCGGGCTTCGTGGTGTAGAACGCCCCAAAAACCCGCTCTAAATTTTCCTTCGCAATTCCCGGCCCAGAATCCTGGACTGATACGTGGACTCCACCCGACTGGGATTTGGCCGAACTGACCAAGATGACGCCCCGCCCACCGGCAACGTCGTTGATAGCATCCAGTGCGTTCATGATCAGATTCAGCACTACCTGCTGCAACTGAACCCGGTCGCCTTGGACAGGCGGCAAGCCCTTGGTGAGTTTTGCCTCCAGTAGAATGCCACTCTTCTGCGCCTGACTGCGGGTCAGGCTGATGACCTCATCGATAACATCGTTTATTTCGAGTGACGATTTCTGCGGAGGCGCCTTTTTGATGAGCGTACGGATCCGGCCGAAAACTTGACCGGCGCGGGTGCCGTCGCGCACGACGCGAGCTAGGGCCTTTCGGGCTTCGGGCAAGTCAGGCTCATCGTTCAAAAGCATAATTGCTGTTTCGGCGCTAACGACTACACCCGAGAGAGGCTGGTTCAGCTCATGGGCTATGGACGCTGCCAAGTGTCCCATGGCGGAGACACGGTTCGCGTGCGCGAGAGCCAATTGGCTCTCGTGGTAGCGCCGCTCGCTGTCACGGGCTAATCCCTCGGCCCGCCGGCGATCCGTAAGGTCGATAACGAACGCAACACCTTCCATTGGTCGTCCGTCAAAAAACGCGGCACCAATCAGAACGGGAACCCGTGAACCATCTTTCTTGACGTATTCTCCCTCAAACGGGGTAGCGACGCCGGTCGCGCGCATCTCCTCCATCACGCGATCGTTTTCTGGATCCCACTCGCCCGGCATCAGGCTCTTCCAGCGTAGGTCACCTTCCTCCAGATCCTCACTTTCGTAGCCAACAATCTGAAGGAATGCATCATTAGCATCAATGATCCTCCCGTCGAGGTTCCAGGTAAATATCCCAATGATATTGGCGTTGAAGAGGCGCCGAATACGAGATTCGCGTTCTTGAAGGTCTCCGTAAAGACGAGTGTTCTCCAGTGAGATAGCAGCTTGCGTCCCCACGAGCTCCAAGAGCCGCGCTCGATCGCTCGTGAAAACGTGCGATGCCAAACTATTTTCAAGATAGAGAAGACCACTTAGATAGCCTTGACGAATAAGTGGGACGCATAGGATTGACCGTGGGCTCTGCGCGGTCATGTAGGGATCATCGGAAAATAGGTGGCGCTCTGCAGCGTCGTCAACGATCAGCGTTTCTTGGGTTCGCATGACGTATCGGATGATGGATCGAGGAACTGGTGGAGCTGTGAAATCTTTATGACGCAGAACAACCGAGTCTCCTTCCAGCACAGCCTCAGCTTCGATGCTGTACCCACTCGGATCGGGTAGGATCAGGAGCCCGCGGTCGGCACCTGCTGTCTGCATGGCGATCGTCATTAAACGTTCAACCAAATGAGGCAGTAAAATTTCGCTCGACAGTGCCTGCGATGCCTTGAGAACAGCGTCGACATCGACATCGACGCCTTCAAGGTCTGAGTTGCCAGCAGCTCCCGGCTCCTCACGGCCCGAACGATGTTGCTTAGCGTTCAATAACTGGGGATGGAGCGACTCAAGCTGTTTCACTTTGCCTAGCGCGCCCCAGCGTAGGTAACAGTCTCGCGCCTTCGTAAGGTAGGTATCGCAGAACTCCTGAAAGCCCTGGGCGCCGTAAAACTGTGCGGCAGTTTCATAGGCTATCGCTTCGTTATGGAGAAACCCGTTTGCGCGAGCAGATTGGATCGCGAGTTCGTAAAGTCGCTGGGCCTCGAAATCGCGCCCTTCGAGTCTCGCAAGTTCGGCGCCGACCAAAGCGGCGCGGTTCTCAAAATTTTCTGGGCAATTCCCTGCCCACGCCATTAGCTGTCTGTGATGAGCACCCAGAACATCGATGGCGGCCTTTGTAGCTGCGGCTCCAATCCTACGCTGATTTCCAGCAACAGATAAGGCTGCGTAGAAATGGTACTCTGCCAGTTCGAACATTGCGGCAGAAGTCCAGAGTAGTTTTTTCGCTTTCGCAGCGGCGTTCAAGGCCACGGAGAAATCCCCAGCAAAAAAGCGTGCTTGCAGCTTCCGAATCCAATACCAACACTCGGGTTGCTTGGTGGAAGGGTCGATTGCATAGCGCTCTTCCAAGTCGCTCTCAGCGACTTGTTCGTCGTCGAAGGAGCCAAATCTGTATGTAAGTCCGCGCAAACTTCGGATAACGCCGAGCTGCGCCTTCATGATGTCCACGATGTGGCCGTAACGAGCGCGCTCAGCAAGCTCAAGGCCGACGTCGGCTTGGCGCTCCGCCTCTTCGAGGGGATCTCCGGCGGCGAGCAAATTGGTATTGAGGTTGTCGCAACAATATACCGCGAGAGTTGGGTCGCCGCCTTTCGTTGCGGTCTCAAATGCCTTCATAACCACGATCCGACTTGCACGGACGTGCTCTATCCACATTAGTGAAAATTGCGCGAACCAGAGGTAAGCGGGAGCGCGAAACCTCTCAAGGCCGCGCTTGTCCACCAGTTGATAGCCGAGGCTCGCGAACCGATACCCCGCATTGTAGTCATTGAACTGTGGTCCCGCTATTTTGCTAAAAAAGACGTAAGCGACACATGATCCGTCGCCATGTCCCCGCTCAAGGCTAATGTTGACCGAATGACAGATAGCCAGCGAGAGAAAGTTGGCATCAACGAAGAGAGCCGACGGTAATACTCGCGTGAGAACATCCAACGTAGCGAGGGCGACCTCGTCGGTCATCAACGGCACATCGATAAGTTCCTCGATCGTCCGATCTCCAAGGTTTTTCCAAATTCTGTCGTACTCGCGCTTGACTTGGGACCTTCTTGGATGGGGAGTCCAATAGAGCCCCAAAGACTGCAGATACTCAATGCAGATGCCGACGGCTTTGTCGCATTGGTCGAGGGTGGAGTACAAGTCGATGCGCAGGCATGCCACGCTCGCCCGATCGAGCGTGTTCGCTGATCTCAATGAAAGCCTAGCTAGCCGATCATCAGCAGATTCAATCTTTCCGACGAGAAACTCGCATTCAGCCTGGTGCAATTCCAGGGCGAACGCGGTCAGATGACGGTCCACCCACATCTTCGCCGTGAGTAGCGATGCGCCAACCGCGAAATATTTTAGTGCCTGATGGTAAGCCGTCGACGCCCTCGCACGTCTGCCAGCCGCCAGATTCAATTCAGCAAGTTGGGCTCGCTCGTCATCCGAAACGATCAATTCTTTTCCGCGGTTGAGGTGAGTGACAATGTCGAAGATAATCTCCTCTCGTTGCTCAGCCCGTGTTTGCGAGACCAGGAGACGCCCAATGTGCAGATGCGTCTCGGCGCGATGTTCCGGCGGAATGAGCGAGTAGGCTGCCTCCAATACTCGGTCGTGTATAAATCGGTACGAGCGTTCGGTGTGCTCAAGAAATTCGCGTCGGGTTGCCTCCCACAATACAGCGTCGACTTCACGCTCAGACGTTGCGAGTACCATGGACAGTGTGGCAGTGGTCGCACTGGTGCCCAGGCAGGCAAGTTGCTGCATTGCAGCACGTGTCTCTGCAGGCAACTGGCCGATCTTGTTGACCATCAGTTCGGCTACGTTCGCGGTATATTGCTTACGCCGGATGGTATCGGTATCCCACGACCACCGACGCTCGCTGGCATCGAAGGCAACGAGACCCTCTTCGCTGAGCCCAGACAAGAACTGCTTTATAAAAAAGGGGTTACCACCGGTTTTCTCGTGTAGAATCTGGGCTAATGGAGCTGCCCTCGACTCGTCGCAATGAAGCGCTTGGGCGAGAAACTGTTCAAGGTCATTTCGACCGAGCGCGCCCAGCACGATCAACTCGCTTTCGAACCCACCGTCTCGGATTGATTGAAGTCTTGAGAGAAGTGGATGGCCGGCTCTAAGTTCGCTTTCTCTGTAGGCGGCGACGAGCAAAAGGTACTGCATGTCGGCATGTGACATTAGATCTTGAAGGAGATCCAAGGATGCGGTGTCGGCCCAATGTAGGTCATCAAGAAACAATACGAGGGGATGCCCTACCGTGGCGAACACTCCGACGAAGCGGCGAAAGGCGATCTGAAAAGCCTGCTGGGCCTGCTGTACCGGAAGGTTGGGAGCGGCTTTTTGCGTCCCAATGACTAGAGCCAGTTCGGGCATAAGATCGACCAAGGCTCGCGCCTGTGTTCCCAAGGCTTCCAGCAAAGACTGTCGCCAGAGATCCAACTCCGCTTCATCCTTGCTTAGCAAGCCGCGAATTGGTCCTTGAAATGCTTGGGCGATAGTCGCATATGGCGCGTCGCGTTTTTGCTGGTCGAATTTGCCAGACGCGAACATGCCTTGGGATTGCACCAATGTCCGTTGTAGTTCGTTGAATAGTGTGGACTTTCCTACGCCGGAATGACCGCAAATTGTTACCAGCTCGGCAGTTCCGGTGGTGGATACGCGACCAAAGGCGTCCACTAGAGAGGCGATTGCCAATTCTCTTCCGTAAAGCCTCTCCGGCATCAACAGTCGATCAGGAATATCGAAACAGCCCACGTCAAAGGGATTGATGTGTCCACCGGTCTGTAAGTCCGCTAAACAGAGCCCGAGATCGTATTCGACGCCAGCGGCTGTCTGGTAACGGTCGTCGGCCGTTTTAGCCAGGAGCTTCGTTACGATCTCAGAAATTGTGGCTGGGATACTCCGTATTCTTTCATGCGGCGGAAGAGGTGCCCGAGCAATGTGGCAATGAATCAATTCTAATGGGTCAGACGTGGGAAATGGCAATTCCCCCGTCAGCATTTGATAGAAAATCACTCCCAGCGTGTAGAGATCGCTTCGCGAGTCGATCGAGCGGTTCATCCGGCCCGTTTGCTCGGGCGCCATGTAAAGAAGAGTGCCGGCAATAAACTCTGGGGGATCCAAAGCTTGGCGTTCGCGAGGTAGTCGGGATGCATGTCCGAAACCGGTCAGATGCACGTTAACGCCGGCGCTATCCGCCAGGATATGAATCGGCCTGAGGTTTTTATGAATAAGCCCGGTCCGGTGCATCTGCCGAACCGCTGCAACCGTTTCTATAGCCAAATGGAGAAACTGGAGGATTGGCATTGGTTTGCCAAGTTTGCGATCCAAACCCTCGCCACCGGGATCGGACAATATTAGCATTGTGTTATCCCGCTCCCGAACGAATTCCTTCGGAAGGACGGCCCACGCACTGTCCAGGTAATCTCTGAGTTGATACTCGTTCTCAAGCTGAGCAATACTTGTAGGTCGGGGATAGGGTGAAGCTAGACGCAACGTGAGAAAGTTGTGAGGTGACCCATGACCATCACGAAACGCCTCTCGAGAGAGAATGCGCTCGCCGTCTTCCCAAAGGACGTTCGTACCGCCTCCGCGCGGGTCAGGCGAGGTCTGGGAATCCATCCGTCAAGCTCCACGGTTCGTCGCAAATGAGTGCCGAGGGTCATTTCAAAGGAGCACAGCCGAAACACCGACCATCGCCGTGAAGGATCCGACAACTACAGGTGAGATTTAGGACGTCGCTTCGTTATTTGAGGCGCAATGCTCGACAAACAGTGTTAAGCTCAAGCCAGAATTCCTGATCTTGTTGCTCGCCGCCCTCACGTCCTTTCGGTGTCTCAGCGATCTTGCACCTCGGTAGTCACCGGCAGCTCAGCGGAAAATACCATCTCTAGCTGACAATTATATTCTGTTTTGCGATAAATGAAACATATCATCCGACCGGCCGCGAACTGACAATCACGGCCCCCTGAAAGCACCCGTTTGCATGTGAGGGAGGATTTAATATGAGGAAACTCGCGCTGGCGGCGCTCGTAGCCGCAGCCATTTGGGTGCCACAAGGTCTGGCGTTCGCTAGCTCCACCATCATTATGGTAACTCATTCTCCGCCGTCCGATACGTATTGGGTGAGTGTAATAAAAGGATTGGAGCAGGCCGGGAAAGATTTGGACCTCAGCGTCCAATATCGAGGCGTGGAGAATAACCTCAACGATCCCAATCAGCAGCGTCGAAATCTCGAAGCTGCGATCGCGGCGAAGCCTGACGGGATCATAGTTTCCGATCCGACGCCATCGTCATTGAACGCCACCATCAAGAAGGCGTCGGATGCTGGCATTCCGGTCATTCTTGTAAACCAGGGTGGCGATCAGGTTGCAAATGTGGGTGCGCTTGCCTTCGTAGGCGACGACCCCGGTACACAGGGCCAGATGGGCGCTGCCCAGTTCAATTCATTCGGGTCCAGAAAAGCGCTGATAATAACAGCGCCTCCCGGAGCTTTACCTTTCCTCGATGCGCGCACGAACGGGTTTAAGAAAGCATTCAAGGGAACGTCGACACTGGCAGAAATCCCGCTGTCAGATTTCAACAACGCCAATCGGATAAAATCGATCACGGAGTCGGAACTACAGAAAGACGGATCGATCGATGCGGTCTTTTCCATTGGCGGCTGCTGCATCACGGCGATGATGCAGGTCAGATCAGACCTTGGGGAGCGGGCGCGGAATATCCACTGGGGCACGATCGATATGACGGCCAGCGCAATTCGATCCTTGAAATCTGGAGAACTTGACTTTGCTCTCGATGCCCAGCAGTACGCGCAGGGCTACTATCCGGTGGTCATGTTAGACTTATATGTGCGTCAAGCGATCCGACCGGCCGAAGCCCGGCTGATCACCGGTCCCGTAGTTATTACCCCAAGCAACGTGAATCATATCGAGGCCACTGGTCGATGACAGTCGAGCGTTGGGGCGTATGATATGGAAGCGTCATCTCAACAGGGGTGCAACGAGAAGGCAGGGGCAAAAAGCGGCTTGTCAATACTAGCACGCCCAGAATCGACCGCCCTGGTTGGCACTGTCGTGGTGTTCAGTTTTTTTGCCTTCTTTACCGGCCACGCTGGGTTTCTGACGTTACCAATGACGCGCAATTATCTGGAAGTCGGAGCTGAGATAGGGATTATCGCCGCGCCCGTGACGTTACTGCTCGTTGCGGGGGAATTCGACCTCTCTGTCGGGGCGAACGTTGCACTGAGCCAATCAATCTTGGGTTATTTGATGGTGTATGGCGGTTGGCCGGTCGCCGACGCGTTCTTAGCCGCCATTCTCATCGCGTCAGTTGTTGGCGCGGTCAATGGGATCTTGGTCGTCAAGACTAAGCTTCCTTCATTCATCATAACCCTTGCCATGCTTTTCATCCTTCGAGGTATCGCCCAAGGCGGGCTGCGAATGCTCGTTGGCACGACGACGATCGACGGAGTTCGAGATCATGCCAGCGAGGACCGACTCTCGTTTTTGTTCGCGTCTTCGATTGGTCCGTTCTCAGTTTCGCTCGTTTGGTGGCTTGTTGTGACAATGCTTGGCGCATGGGTTCTCGAAAAAACGGCCTTCGGCAACTGGATTTTTGCGACGGGGGGAGATCGCCGTGCCGCGCTTCAGTTGGGGGTCCCAGTGCAAGTGGTGAAAGTGACCCTCTACATTGCCGTTGCAGTCTCGACAGTGTTCGTAGCGGCACTGGACATTTTTGCGATCAATCAGAGTGATGCGAACGCGGCGACAGGACGGGAATTCGAAGTGGTGACCGCCGCAGTGATTGGTGGCGCCCTGCTTACGGGGGGGTATGGCTCGCCGATCGGTTCGTTTTTGGGCGCTCTCTTGTTCGGTATGGTCGAACAAGGCTTTTTCTTCACGCCACTGCCCGACGTTTGGTTCATGACGTTTCTTGGCGTCGTGCTCCTTCTCGCGGTGCTGGTAAATAACTACACCCGACTAAAAGCTTTGAAACCACGGAGGAGCGGCGATATCGGGCGAACCCTACCTTGAGACGGTGAACGTTACAAAATTCTACCGCGATGTGGCAGCGTTACGGGACGTTTGTCTTTCCGTCCGATGCGGAGAAGTGGTCTGTTTACTTGGCGACAATGGGGCCGGCAAGTCCACGCTAATCCACATTCTGAGTGGGGTAGAGAAGCCCGACCTCGGCACGATACGTGTGGGTGGGATCGATGTGAAATTAGGTTCTCCCGCCCAAGCACGCGACAGAGGTATCGCCACGGTGTTCCAAGATCTCGCTGTCGTACCGATGATGCCTGTGTATCGCAATTTCTTCCTCGGGCGTGAGCCCACAATTGGTTGGGGCCCGTTCCGACGGTTCAACTCAAAGGCAGCGATCGCTATCGCCGAGAAGGCTTTGCGCGACTTCGGCGTCAGTTCAGCTTCCGTGCGCCTTCCCATAGGGACGCTTTCCAGCGGTCAACGTCAAGGCGTAGCGGTAGCAAGAGCCCTCCATTTTGGCGGTCGTATCCTCATTCTTGATGAACCGACGTCAGCCCTTGGGGTCAGACAGGTCGAAGTAGTGCTCGGGTATGTAAGGCGTGCCAAGGATGCGGGCGTGGGCGTGATACTCGTGACCCACAACGTGCAACATGCCTACGCGATCGGAGACACCTTTGTTGTGCTATTTCTCGGACGTCACGTTGGAACATTTGACAAATCGAACTTAACGGAGGCCCAACTGACCAGGATGATGGCGGGTGTTATCTGAAAAAGGACGGCCCTTCTCCCGAAGCGTTTGGGCCCAGCTACCCACTGATCAAAGCATAGGAGTGGTTGAAATGATTACGAAGCTCGTTCAGCCGCGCTCGAATAGCGATCCGCATAAGCCAATTATTTTTATAGTTGATGATGACGTGTCCGTCCGAGAGTCACTTGGACATTTGGTTCAGATTGCTGGATGGAAGCCGGCAGTGTTTGCGTCCGCGGAGCTTTTCTTGGAAAACGCTGCGACTCCAGGTCCTTGCTGCTTGATTTTGGACATCAATATGCCGGAGCTCAATGGGTTGGAACTTCAACGCGTCATGGCGGCGAAGGGGATAAATATGCCAACTATCTTCGTGTCCGGGTACGAGGAGGCGCGCAATACTCACGCAATGAATGGAGGCGCCGTCGCATTTTTAACGAAACCCATCAACTCCGCTGAGTTGCTGGAAACCGTGAGCACGGCGCTGGCTTCCTGGGAACCGTCCCCGTAAACATCGTTGCGCCTTGCCGTTGGCACCGTCGGCTATCAACCCGGGCATCAAAAGGCATACACGCCGTCCGGTTTCCAAGACACCGTCGCGCCTCGGGCAATGGACCTGAGCGACATCTCCCGGACGGTTGCAGACTATGCCAAAGCGGCATGCCTAGCGCAGTCGGCAGGTTTCGATGGCGTGGAGCTGCACGGCATCAGCACCTACTTGATCCCGACCTTCCTCTATGAACGGCTCAATCAGAACGGATGACTACGGTGGTACAGCTGAGAACCGGGCACGGTTCCCTCTCAAGGTCATCGATGCCCTTGTGGACACCTGAGCGCCTGGACGCGTTCGAATGAAGCTCAGTCTGAAGGCATCGGAAATCTGGTCGCTGCAAGAGCGACCTTGGCGACCTTCGAGTATCTGGTTGCGATCAGGTTACGAGGGTGAACGTAGAGCCTGGAGCCGCCTTCTTGACCGCATCCTGAGACGCCTTCGGGCCATCGGCCTCGTATGAAACCTCAACGACATGGGGCTTCTCCGGGTCGCGCAGATCGGAGGCATGTATCCAGAAGAAACGAGCTTGGTAATCATGCCCGTGCCAGTTTGCAATTACTGCGTCTGCGATGTCCTTTCACCTGCCGAAGTTGATTCCTGCTTTGTTCCCTAAGGGATTTTCCGGGCACCGAAGTGCCCGGAAAATATCCGCGCGTTGACCAAGATGGTCACCTTAGTGGCATTCCCAGCGGCGCAATGAAGAACTCAGTGGCTCCCTGCAGCGTCGTCGTCGTCGGCACCAGCTATCAGCTGCAGCCGCTCGTTGCCCCGCATGTGTCGCACTTTTCGCATGTCCCGTTGCGGACCATCGTGAAGTTCTGGCACTCGGAGCACATGTTGCCCGTGTAGCCCTGCATGATGGAGCGGGCGCGGCGTTCGGCTTCGACCTTCTTGGCTTCCGTCTTGGCCGAAGCCGCGTCAGCGGCTGCCTTGTCGGAAAAGAGGGCGGTTGCCTGCTGCTGGGCCTCGGTCGTGACTTCTTCGAGCACTTCCTCGGCGATCTCTTCGGCCAGTTCCTTTGCCCGCTCCTCGTAGTCGCGCTTGAAGGCGACGATTTCGGAGGAGGAGACAGCAAGCGTCGGTTCGATCTTGCGGGCCGCAGCGCCCGCAAAGGACGTCACCGTGGCGCCGGAGGAAGCACGCGCCGGAGCTGCGGTAGCAGAGCCCTTCGGCTCACCGCCGGCCTGACGTTCATTGCCCGTTACCAGCGTCGGCTTGTAGCCGCGGGTCCAGCCGGTCGAGACGAGGTTCGTCTTGCCTTCCTGGATGCCCTTGCCGAGCGCCGTGTTCGAGAAGTCCGACGTATCGACATGCGCCAGATCGTGGCGGCCGAGGTAGGAGACGGCCAGTTCGCGGAACACGTAGTCGAGGATCGACGTGGCGTTCTTGATCGCGTCGTTGCCGATGACCATGCCTGCTGGTTCGAACTTGGTGAAGGTGAAGGCCTCCACATATTCCTCGAGCGGCACGCCGTACTGAAGGCCGAGCGAGATCGCGATGGCGAAGTTGTTCATCATCGCACGGAAGGCGGCGCCTTCCTTGTGCATGTCGATGAAGATCTCGCCGAGGCGGCCATCGCCGAATTCGCCGGTGCGGAGATACACCTTGTGTCCGCCGACGGCGGCCTTCTGGGTGTAGCCCTGACGGCGGTTCGGCAGCTTCTCGCGTTCGCGGGTGACGCGCTCGACCACACGCTCGATGATCTTTTCGGTGATGGTGACGGCCTGGGCGGCGACCGGCTGCTGCAGCAGATCGTCCAATGCGTCCTCATCGCTTTCGTCTTCGATCAGCGAGGCGTTCAGCGGCTGCGACAGCTTGGAGCCGTCGCGATAGAGCGCGTTTGCCTTCAGGCCGAGCTTCCAGGAGAGCATGTAGGCGCTCTTGCAATCGTCGACCGTCGCGTCGTTCGGCATGTTGATCGTCTTGGAGATCGCACCCGAGATGAACGGCTGGGCGGCAGCCATCATGCGGATGTGGCTGTCGACCGAGAGGTAGCGCTTGCCGATCTTGCCGCAGGGGTTGGCGCAATCGAAGACGGCGAGGTGTTCGTTCTTCAGGAACGGCGAGCCTTCCAGCGTCATCGCACCGCAGACGTGAACGTTGGCAGCCTCGATGTCCTTCTTGGCGAAGCCGAGGTGCTCGAGCAGGTTGAAGCTCATGTCGCCGAGCTGCTCGTCGGTGACCTTCAGCGTGCCCTTTAGGAAGTCGGCACCGAGTGTCCACTGGTTGAAGACGAACTTGATGTCGAAGGCCGACTTCAGCGCGGCGTTGACGGCTTCCACCTTCTCGTCGGTGAAGCCCTTGGCCTTCAGCGAGCCGGGGTTGACGCCGGGAGCCTGGTTCAGGTTGCCGTGGCCGACTGCATAAGCTTCGATCTCGGCGATCTGGCTCTCGGAGTAGCCGAGCGTCCGCAGCGCTTCCGGAACGGCGCGGTTGATGATCTTGAAGTAGCCGCCGCCGGCAAGCTTCTTGAACTTCACCAGCGCGAAGTCGGGCTCGATGCCGGTCGTGTCGCAGTCCATGACGAGACCGATCGTGCCGGTCGGCGCAATCACGGTTGCCTGGGCGTTGCGGTAGCCATGCTTCTCGCCGAGCTCGAGCGCCTTGTCCCAGGCGCTCTTGGCATGTGCCGCCAGATCCTGGTCCGGGTTTTCGGAGTGGATGAGCGCGACCGGGTTGATCGACAGGCCTTCATAGCCAGCGGTCTCGCCGTAAGCGGCGCGGCGGTGGTTGCGGATGACGCGCAGCATGTTCTCGCGGTTCGGCGCGAACATCGGGAACGGTCCGAGCTCGGAAGCGATTTCCGCCGAGGTGGCGTAGGAAATGCCGGTCATGATCGCGGTCAGCGAGCCTGCGATGGCGCGGGCTTCATCGCTGTCATACGGAATGCCCGACGACATCAGCAGGCCGCCAATGTTGGCATAGCCGAGGCCGATCGTGCGGTATTCGTAGGAGAGCTCGGCAATCCGCTTCGACGGGAACTGCGCCATCATCACGGAGATTTCGAGAACGACGCTCCACAGGCGAACGGCATGTTCGTAGTCTGCGATGTTGATGCGCTTGGTGGCCGCATCCTTGAACTGCATGAGGTTCAGCGAGGCAAGGTTGCAGGCCGTGTCGTCGAGGAACATGTATTCCGAGCACGGGTTCGAGGCACGGATCGGGCCGGCGGCCGGGCTGGTGTGCCAGTCGTTCATCGTCGTGTTGAAGTGCAGGCCCGGATCGGCCGATGCCCACGCGGCGTAGGAGATCGATTCCCAAAGGTCGCGGGCCTTCAGGGTCTTCATGACCTTGCCGTCCTTGCGGGCCTTCAGCTCCCAGTCGCCGTCGTTTTCGACAGCGCGCAGGAAATCGTCCTTGATCGAGACCGAGTTGTTGGAGTTCTGGCCCGAAACCGTCAGGTAGGCTTCCGAATCCCAGTCGGTGTCGTAGGTCTTGAACTCGAGGTCCTTGTAGCCCTGCTTGGCGAACTGGATGACGCGGCCGATATAGTTTTCCGGAACCTGGTCCTTCTTCGCAGCGCGGATTTCGCGCTTCAGGGCAGGGTTCTTGTTCGGGTCGAAGCAATCGCCGTTGTCAGCCTCGCAGTTGACGCAGGCCTTCATGATTGCCTTGAGGTGCTTGGCCACAACCTTGGAGCCGGTGACGAGGGCAGCAACCTTCTGCTCTTCCTTCACCTTCCAGTTGATATATTCTTCAATATCCGGGTGGTCGATATCGACAACCACCATCTTCGCCGCGCGGCGGGTGGTGCCGCCGGACTTGATCGCGCCCGCAGCCCGGTCGCCGATCTTCAGGAAGCTCATCAGACCCGACGAACGACCGCCGCCGGAAAGCTTTTCGCCTTCGCCACGGAGGTACGAGAAGTTCGAGCCGGTGCCGGAGCCGTACTTGAAGAGGCGCGCTTCGCGGACCCAAAGGTCCATGATGCCGCCTTCGTTGACGAGGTCGTCTTCAACCGACTGGATGAAGCAGGCATGCGGCTGCGGATGTTCGTAGGCCGACTTCGACTTCACCAGCTTGCCGGTGAAGGGGTCGACATAGAAGTGGCCCTGGCCGGGGCCGTCGATGCCGTAGGCCCAGTGCATGCCGGTGTTGAACCACTGCGGCGAGTTCGGGGCAACGCGCTGTGTGGCAAGCATGTAGGCAAGTTCGTCCTTGAAGGTGAGGGCGTCTTCCTCGGACGAGAAATAGCCGCCCTTCCAGCCCCAGTAGGTCCAGGTGCCAGCGAGACGGTCGAAGACCTGGCGGGCGTCGGTTTCGGAACCGTACTGCTGGTCCTTGGCAACATCCTTCAGGGCAGCGTCATCGGCAACCGAACGCCACAGGAAGGACGGAACGTCGTTTTCCTCGACCTTCTTGAGCTTCGCCGGGACGCCGGCCTTGCGGAAATACTTCTGCGCCAGGATGTCGGCGGCAACCTGGGAAAACTGCGCCGGAACGTCGATGTTCTCGAGGCGGAATACGATCGACCCGTCCGGGTTCTTGATCTCGCTCGTCGCCTTGCGGAATTCGATGTCCGCGTAAGCGCTCTGTCCTGCCTTCGTGAAACGGCGTTCTATGCGCATTTCTCTAACCTCTAGCTCGCGCGCCCCGTCCCCGTCGACCAAGGCGCAAGTTTCCACCTCAGGCGGCGCCGTGAGGAGCGCAGCCAGTTCTCGTTTCCATATCGTCACAGGAGTGTCATCCGGAGATGTCTTTCCTGTATCTTGTGGTGATGGTGGCTGCAAACACTAAATATAGTATTAACAGCTTATTATCGCCAGCCCCGGATGTCACTTTTCGGAAGATAAAAATCGCGCACGAAGCCCCTCATGGCGGTCATCCATCATGGACGCAACACCCTGATTCTACGCTCGATTTTTGAAGAGAACCGGCCTCGTTAATTCCGGTCCAACTGCCGCAGCAACATCGGAACCTATTAAGTTGGAATCAGGCGATTCCGTCAAGAGGTTGTTTTTAACGAAGCGTTCACCACAACATATTGTGGATCGGGCTGTGGACACTGGGGAAAAGAAAGTCGTGCAAGGAATTCAACGACTTGCGAGCTTTGACCGCTCCAAAGTCGAAAAAATCTAAGAAAAGTTGCGACCGTGTTGATTTGGTTGCAGCTTTTGCTGGCCAAATGCGGCAGCCGATTCGTTGAAGATAATTTCAGTCACAATGCGTCAATCGCAATGGTTACCGTTGCGATCCCTATAGGCGTTCCGTTTTCATCCTTGATGACAAAACTCGCCTGCGTTTCCAGCAATTGCGTCTGTTCATCGCGCTCGGCACGATCGATGAATATCTCGTCGGTCTGTTTGGCGAATGTTTTGAGGAACTTATCTTCGTCGCCCTGCCAGTAGTCGGATGTCATGGTGCCCTGGCCGACATTGAGGCCATGACGATCGGTCACGAACAATTCGACGATGGTGCCCTGCGAATCATCCTGCTTGGTCTTGAGGTATCGCGACACCGGCTTGTTGAGCAGACGTCTGACCATCTCCCAGCCGCCGCTCTGCACTTCGGCGCGGTAGGTGTTGTCGAGCACCTGGATGTGCGCGTCACTGATATTTCCGAACTTAGCGTTCTGATCTTCGATCGCCTTCCGGACGATCGGCGTATTTACCATCGGCTTGACGACCGTCTCGACATATTCCCGTACCACGGACACATAGGCCGGTTCGGCCGACATGGCCCCAGGCGAGAGACAGATGCCAAGCCCCAAAGCCGCAACCGTCCCGACATAGCCCCAACGCATCATATTCGTTCCAACGTCGCGTCCCGCGACCATGCCTCTAAACCAATCCCCCAAGGTGACGCCGTTGTCGCGCGGGATTGTGGCTCGGAAGGATAAGGTCTGCAGCGGGCGCGCGACAGCGGAATCCGAGGAGTTAGTTAAACAAAGATTGGTGCAATTTTAAATTGCCGCCATCCTGCCTGGTTGTGCCGAGGGAGCCGTCAGCCGCGACTGCCCTTGGAAATCGGTTCCTGATAGGTGAAGCCCATGTCCCAAGGGAAATAGATCCAGGTATCCTGGCTGACTTCCGTGACAAAGGTGTCGATCGTCGGCACGCCCTGCGGCTTTGCGTAAACACAGGCAAAGTGTGCCTTGGGCAGGATGGTGCGCACTTCCGAGGCTGTCTTGCCGGTGTCCGTCAGGTCGTCGATGACGAGGACGGACTCGCCTTGGTCGGCAGTCAGTTCCGGCGCGATGCCCTTCAGGAGCATCATTTCCCCCTGATTCACATAGTCATGGTAGGAGGCGACGCAGACCGTTTCGATCAGCCGGATATTGAGCTCGCGCGAGATAATGGCAGCTGGTACCAGGCCGCCGCGCGTGATGCAGACGATCGCTTTGAAATCGCGCTTAAGGCCGGCGAGGCGCCAGGCGAGTGCGCGCGCATCGCGGTGGAACTGATCCCATGAAACGGGAAAGGCTTTATCGGGAAGGGACATGGTTTGCTCCGCGGCATGAATGATGACACGCCGTTCGCCGGCGGCCGGGACAAGACATTCCGCTCGGCCAAACGCAAATCGCGCAGCCGAAACTGCGCGATAAGAGGACCGAAGCCGGAGCTCGTCATCGGTCGCCGCAATTAGCGGAATCCGGGGGCAAAACGCAAGCCCCATGATTCCTAGCGCGACAGCAGCGTCAAGGCCGTCATCGATTGCAGCAGCGTTTTTGTCGTGCCGCCGAAAATCATCTGCCAAAGCCGCGAATGGGTGTAGGCACCCATGACCAAGAGATCGATACTGCTGTCCGACAGACGATTTTCAATAATTGTTGACGCCGATTTGTCCGCACTTTCTGCGGTCGCCAGGGTGACTTTGACGCCATGGCGGGAGAGAGCAGCGGCAATGTCCGCACCGGCGACAGCCGCGGACTGAAGTGCATTGTCGACGGGATCGACCGAAAAAATCTCGACTTCATCGGCCGCCTTCAGGATTGGCAGGGCATCGAACACCGCGCGCGCCGCCTCGCGTGAGCCGTTCCAGGCGACGAGCACCCGCTTGATCGGTTTCGGTCGGCGCAGCACAAAGGGGATCATCAACACCGGGCGGCCGCTTTCGAAGAGAAAGTTGTCGATGTCGACGTGACTGTCCGACGGCCTGGCCGGATCTGCCTGTGACGCGATGAGCAGGTCAGCGCTTCGAGCGCTTTCGATCAAGGGTGCCGTGCCGTAGCCGGTGGACGAGGCAAAGCTGCGCCACTGAAAGGAGACACCTTCAGCCGCTGCCTTCTTGCGGAAGATGCGTTCGACTTCGACCGTTTCCGCATGCGCCATATCCTGTAGCGCCTGCACGGCGACGGGATCGGGTATTTCCATCGGCGCCACGAGCGGCACGACAGCGACGGTTTCCGCATGAAGGCCGATAACATGGGCATTGGTCTCAGCGGCAATGGCAAATGCAAAATCCGCTACAGCGGGAGCGTTGTCGACGGTATCGAGAATGGCAAGTATGGTTTTGTAAGACATAAACAATTCTCCTTATGCGGATGAAATTAGTTAATCTTCAACGAGAATGCGCCGGCGAGGGCGCCGGTTCCTTGATGCACATCAAAGGCGATGCGGAACCTCTCTCATACTAGGCCTCTGCCGAGCGGTTTTCCGCAACCTCCTTTGCCTGGCGAACGGTTTCGATCATGGCGCGCACGTCGGCTCCTGCCGCGTCGATCGCATTCTGGGAGCGGCCACGGACGACGATTTCGGTCGAGAACGCTTGCCCGACGTATCGGGGGTAGGAGCCTATGCTCGTCTCCGGATGAGCTTTTTGGATGGCAGCCAGCGGCGTGCCGATGTCACCCTCTCCGAAGGGGCAGGAGATGCCAAGCGAGAGCACCCGCGTGCCGGTGCGCAATGTCGGGATGACCGCATCGACCATGGCCTGGAAGACTTGCGGGACGCCGGCCATCACGTGAACGTTGCCGATAACGAAGCCTGGCGCGGTGGAGACCGGGTTACGGATGTGGCGTGCACCTTTTGGCATCCGGGCCATTCTCTTCCTGGCGTCGGTGAATTCAAGGCCGCGGCTGGCATACATATCGCCGAGTAGTGACATTGCGTCGGCATCGTATTCACACGGCAGCCCGAATGCTGCCGATACGGCATCGGCCGTGATGTCGTCATGGGTCGGCCCAATGCCCCCCGAGGTGAAGACATAGTCGTATTTTGCGCGCAACGCGTTGAGCGCTGCGACGATCGCATCTTCCTCGTCACCGACAATACGGACCTCCTTGAGGTCGATGCCACAGAGCGTCAGCACATCCGCCAGATGGCCGATATTCTTGTCCTTGGTGCGGCCGGATAAAAGTTCGTCGCCAATGGCAAGCATGGCGGCGGTGACAATAGTCTCATTGGTCATGGGAAATTTCCGAACATTTGGATCCCCACATAGGTAGCGCCCTTCGTCGGTCTTGCAAACCGGGTCGTCGCCGCTACGTCACGCGACTGGCTGCAAGTATTTTTTCGTCTATGGCCATTGAACAGTGCGTTCTGCCACGTGGGGCTATGTTGATGGCGACTCGCTGCTAAGTTTCCACCGCTTACGAATTCAAACGCAAATTCCCTGATGGAGATAAGTAAATGGCGAAGGTACTCGTGCTCTACTATTCGGCCTATGGCCACATCGAAACCATGGCCTACGCCGTGGCCGAAGGCGCAAAGTCGACTGGCGCTGACGTTGTTGTCAAGCGCGTTCCGGAACTGGTCCCAGACGAGGTTGCCAAGGCGTCCTACTACAAGATGGACCAGGCTGCGCCGGTTGCCACCGTCGATGAACTTGCTGACTATGATGCCATCATCGTAGGCGCCGGCACGCGCTTCGGAACCGTTGCGTCGCAAATGCGCAATTTCTGGGATCAGACCGGAAGCCTTTGGTTTGCCGGAAAGCTGGTCGGCAAGGTCGGCTCCGTTTTCACCTCGTCGGCGACGCAACACGGCGGTCAGGAGTCCACCATCCTCGGCTTCATCCCTACCTTCCTGCATCAGGGCATGATCGTCGCTGGACTCCCCTATGCTTTCCAGGGCCAGATGGGCGTTGACGAAATCAAGGGTGGTTCGCCCTATGGCGCCTCCACCATCACTGACGGCGACGGATCACGCCAGCCTTCCGCGATTGAATTGGAAGCCGCCAAGTATCAGGGCGCACACGTCGCCAAGATCGCCGCGAAGCTCGGCTGATCGATTCTATCCTGGCAGGCGCGGCTATCAGAGTCGCGCCCGCTTCAAGGCGCAGCCAGTTTGCCGGCTGCGTCAGCCGTAGAGTTCGTGCAGCTTCACTGCGTAGAAAAGAAGCGGTATTCCGAGGACCGCAATTGCGATCATGAGTGCTGTTCCCGCCCGGAACAATTTGAGACGTCGCGTTCTCGTGCCATCCCAATCGTAAACCATCGCCTTACTCCCACAAGACAGCTTACAACCACGCGCAGCCCCAACCGCGATCCTTCTGGCGCGCGCATACAAGCACATTCGAAAGCGATGATAAAGAGCAGCTTCCAGCAGCTGTCTGCTGTGGCTACGGCGCGAGAAGGCTGCGCTGCCGTAGTCAAGGCCCCTTTGGCGGCACGACAAGGCGGACTAATCAGGCTACGATACGACAGCCACCGCAAAATTTCGGACCGCTAAATTTGGCCAGATAGTCTTGAAGCGCCGCCGCCCATTCGGTCTGTGGCGCTTTGTTGTGCCAGTAGCGCTATTTCGACACGGTTTCGCAGGCCAAGCTTGGCGAGCAGTCGCGAGACGTGAAACTTGACGGTCTTTATCTGGACGCCGGTGGCTTCGGCGATCTGACGGTTTGTCTGGCCCCTGCCGATCAACGCGAAGACGGTGGCCTCCTTTGCGGAGAGTTTTGCGACAAGACTGTCTGTTTTCCGGCCTGCCGAGACATTGCGGATCACGTCGTAAAGCCGCATGCCGATGTTCGATGAGAGATAAGAGTTGCCGGCGGCAACCGTTTGGACCGCCGATATCAGATCCGGAGCCATCGAACCCTTGAGCAGGTAGCCCGTGGCGCCGGCTTCCAGCGCTTCCAGAACATCGTCGTCTTCCTCGGACACCGTCAGCATGACGATCTTCACCTCCGGCCATTTTTGCCGGATCTCGCGCGCCGCGGCGATCCCGCTGCCGGGCATGGAGATGTCGAGAAGGATCACATCGGGCCGACACTGTTCCGTCAGTGCGATTGCCTCGTCCTTGGTCGCGCCTTCGCCCACCACCTTGATTTTTCCGGATGCCGAAAATGCCTGGATGACGCCCATTCGAAACAGCGAATGATCGTCAGCGACAATAACCGAAATAGCCGATTGCATGCCCAATTCAGTGCTCCATGTCGATCGTCATCTCCAGCCGCGTACCCTTGGGGGTGCGATTGGCGAAAGTAAGTGCTCCGCCGAGGCTCTCGACTCGCTGCCGCAAGCCGTGAATGCCCATGCCGCCGATATGCCGGGCGGTGGATTGTTCGCCCGGCTTCAGGCCGTCATCACACACTGCCAGCATCAGCTTGCCATCGACAAGTGCGCATTCCACCTTCTGGCCATTGGCGCCGGCGTGCCGATGAGCGTTGTTGAGGCCCTCCTGCAGGAAGCGATAGATGCAGGTCTTGATCGCAACCGGCAGCTCTGGATTGGCCCGGCAAGGCTCGAACAGAACTCTGCTTCCCGTGCGGGCCTCGTGGTTGCGGATGACCCTCGCGACGATCTGGTCGAGGCCGAGGCGCTCGATATCCGGCAACAACAGGGAGCGTGCGATCGTCCGAATTTCCGCCAGCGCCTCCGATAGCGTCGAAGACACCATGTGCAGCGCGTCGTCGCGCTCGCCGCGGTTCTTGGCAACCCGAACGGGCTCGAGCTGCAGTAGGGCGTAGCTCAGGAGCTGGCCCGGGCCATCGTGCAGATCCGCCCCGATCCCGCGTGCGAAATTCTCGTTCATGGTCGCCAAACGCACGGAAGCCTCGCGATCCCGCTTTCGCAATTCCTGCACCTCGTCGCGCGCGCGTTCAGCCTCCTCGGCGCGGCGATTGAGGAGCTTCCGTTGCCGTTCGATTGTCATGCTCGCCCGATGTACGATGCCGAACAGCCCAAGCATCACGAGCGCGGATGTGGCTGCAACTATGCCCCAGCTCTGGAATTGCAGCTGCAAAAGGTGGTCGCCAACCACGGCGGCGTCCTCATGAATTTCGGCAACCGCAAAGACCGCGCCCGTATCCTTGTCGTGAATGGGGCTGTAAATCTCCAGATAGGACGTCGTGAAGTTTCGCTGGGTATGTTCATCCGCTTCCAAGTCGGCGTGTTGCGCCGCGACCTCGCCCGCAAGCGCACGCTTCATGCCCTCCGGAGCATTGAAGCGTCTGCCGACAAGCTCCTTCGAAAGCGAGTAGGCAACCGTGCCATCCGGCAGCCAGACCTCTAGATACGGAAAACGCTGCCGGACCTCAGGCGCGGCAAACAGTCGATCGAGTTCGGCCACCGCGGTGCTCGACAACTGGGTCGTGACCTCAAGTTCCTGCGCGATCGGCTGTATCATCCGCTGAACCAGCAGAGCGGTCGACGCCGCACGGCTGTTGGTTGCGTTGCTGACGAGGATCCCGGCTATTAGATGTCCCGCGATCGTTGCCGTAATCAGAATAAGAAGGCCGCTTGCCAACAGGAAACGAACAGAGAGTGTCTGCCGCGCAATCCAGTCCTGTGTCGGCAATCGAATGCGCGTCGCGGCAGAGGAGACGCCAACAGCCCTGGAAACTCGCGACGTCGCAATATCCGTCTTTCCTTCCGCGGGGATCCTTTCAAGC
Organism: Rhizobium sp. BK181; assembly: GCF_014193305.1. Taxonomy (NCBI): domain Bacteria; kingdom Pseudomonadati; phylum Pseudomonadota; class Alphaproteobacteria; order Hyphomicrobiales; family Rhizobiaceae; genus Rhizobium; species Rhizobium sp. BK181. The sequence goes on along the minus strand of NZ_JACHZA010000010.1, from coordinate 6,280 downwards.
ACCCGTTGCCTCCTCCAGAGCGCACATCTCACCTAGGTAGGTGACCATACTCGCAATATCCGGCCGGATTTCCAGCAGAAAATCAAAACACGATGAAAGTCGATCCGGAACTGGTCAGAGGTCTAGGTAAAGTCTGGGCTCTGACGGATCCAATGTAAAACCAAAGCACGATTTTTCGATCGGACGTTAATCGAATACTTCGTCGGACTTTCTGTCGTTCAAGTAACGTCCGGTATTTGTCATTCTTGATTATGGTCAAATGACGAGTTCATCGAAGCTCGGCTTTCGACAAATGGGAACCGCAGAACCAGCCAGCTGCCGTCAGGCAGGTGGAATGGCGAAGCTTTGAAAAGCCGCGACGATCGCGCACCGTGGAGGATAGAATGGTCCAGCTCAACAAACATGACCTCGAGTTCATTCTGAAGCAGATCAAGTTGGCTGAAGCGCACGCGGCAGGAACGCCGCTGACGGAACTGGTTTCCAGCCAACTCACCCCCTACGGACTGCGCACCGTGGATGGCAGCTATAACAATCTCGCGCCGGGCCAGGAGCATTTCGGATCCTCCGACCAAATCATGCAGCGGCTGCTCGATGCGCAGTTCAACACCGCCGAAGCAGGCACCAGCTATACCCAAACCTCTGGGAACGTCTACGACTCGCAGCCACGCGTGGTCTCGAACCTGATTGTTGACCAATCGATCGGCAATCCAGCCACGATCCTCTCGGCACTCACCAATCTCGGTCACAACGATCCCTATGCCTTCCTGGGCCAGACGGCGAATGCCAATGCCTATCTTGCAGCCGTCGACGCGTACGAGGCCCATGCAGCGGCTGAAAAATCGGTCGCTGCGGCCAAGGGCGCCCTCGCGGCGCTTTACTACAGTCCGCTGCCACCGACACCGGAAGCCGTCGCTTCAGCGCAAGCGGTCATCCTCGCGGCAGAAGAGCAGGCGGATGGGGCGCTGGCAGTCAAGAACCTTGCCTACAGCACGATGGAACAGCTGCTCGGTGTGACGATGGAGGGTGACTCTGTTCTCATCCCCAACGTATCTGCCGACCTCGGTGATACCGCGCCGTTCAATGGATTCTTCACGCTCTTCGGCCAGTTCTTCGATCACGGCCTCGATCTCGTCAGCAAAGGTGGCAGTGGAACCGTCTATATTCCGCTGCATCCGGACGATCCGCTCTACGTGCCGGGAAGCCCGACCAATTTCATGGTGCTCACCCGCGCGCAAAACCAACCGGGGCCTGATGGCGTCATCGGCACCGCGGACGACATTCGCGAACACACGAATGAAACCACCCCGTGGATCGACCTCAATCAGGTCTATACGTCGAACCCATCCCATCAGGTGTTCCTGCGCGAATATGTTCTGATCGACGGCCAACCGATGGCAACTGGCCACATGCTCGAGGGCCTCAACGGGGGACCGCCAACCTGGGCCGACGTAAAGGCACAGGCCCGCGATGTGCTGGGGATCGTTCTGACCGACCAGGACGTGCTCCGCGTTCCTGCGATCGCGACCGACTTTTATGGTGAGTTCGTTCGCGGCATCACCGGGTTTCCGCAACTGATAACATTTACCGGTGCAGTCGAAGGCAATCTTGACGGCACCGTCGCCGCATCGCAGGCGCTCTCGGCCGGCCGCGCATTCCTCAACGATATCGCTCACACAGCAGCGCCTGTCTCTGTGGACGACGACGGCGATCCCTCAACGCCGCCGGTCCTGATGCCCGACGGCGATACCGATGTGGGCAACGCCGTGCCTGTCGACAATCGCGGCAACAATCTTGCCTACGACAACGAACTCCTCGACGCGCACTACATCGTCGGTGACGGGCGTGGTAACGAAAACATCGGCCTGACCTCCGTTCACCATCTCTTCCACCACGAGCACAACCGACAGATCGACGCGATCAAGCAGGAGCTGATCTCGGGGCCTGATGCCGATGTCGCCTTCCTCAACGAATGGCTTCTGGAAGACGTAGCCGCACTCCCGACGAGCCAGGCCGAGATCGACGCCCTTGTCTGGGATGGCGAGCGGCTTTTCCAGGCCGGTCGCTTCTCGACCGAAATGGTCTACCAGCATCTCGTCTTTGAGGAATTCGCCCGCGCGGTGTCGCCGAACATCGACCCATTCGTTTTTTCCAACAGCGTGGACATCGATCCCGCGATCGCGGCCGAGTTTGCGCATGTCGTTTATCGCTTCGGCCACTCGATGCTGACCGAAGATGTATCCCGCCTCAATTTGCTGCTCGGGGGGGACGGCGAAGTGACAGGGCAGGAACAGGCAGACGTCAAACTGATGGACGCCTTCCTCAATCCTGTGATGTTCGCCGCGAGCGGCGTCGACGCGGAGGCGGCCGCTGGGGCCATCCTTCGCGGCATGAGCCGGCAGGTCGGCAATGAGATAGACGAGCACGTCACCGATGCTCTGCGCAACAATCTCGTCGGCCTGCCGCTCGACCTTGCGGCACTCAACATGACACGCGCCCGCGAGACCGGCGTGCCATCCCTGAACGCTGCGCGTCGCGATTTCTATGCGCAGACCCAGGACAGCATGCTGAAGCCCTACGAGAGCTGGTTCGAGTTTGCGCTGTCGCTGAAGAATCCCGCGTCTCTGATCAACTTCATTGCGGCTTACGGGACGCATTCGACGATCACCCTGGCGACGACGCTTGAAGAAAAGCGTGCCGCCGCAACCGCGCTCGTCCTAGGTGGCACGGGCGCGCCCCAGGATCGTCTGGACTTCCTCAATGGTACGGGTGGGTGGACATCTCAAGCAAATGGTGTGACGACGACCGGCCTCGATACCGTCGACTTCTGGATCGGTGGGCTTGCCGAAAAGAAGATGCCGTTCGGCGGCATGCTCGGCTCGACCTTCAACTTCGTTTTCGAAGCCCAAATGGAAAAGCTTCAGAACGGCGACCGCTTCTATTACCTGAGCCGTACTCAGGGCCTCAATCTCCTCAACGAGTTGGAAGCGGATTCCTTTGCACAGCTCGTCATACGCAACACCGACACCGAGGACCACAATGCTCATCTCAACGGTGCGGCCTTCCAGACGGCCGACTATATCCTCGAGATCGATCAGGCAAAACAGTTCAACGCCGGTTTGGATGCGGCGGATCCGATCGGCACCAATCCCATCCTCCAGGCGATCAATCCGCTCGTCATTCGCCAGGATCTCAATGGCGACGGGACTGTGGATTATCTCCGTTTCACAGGTGGAGAACATGTCGTGCTCGGCGGCAGTTCCCGCAATGACACGCTCATCGGTGGCGAGGGTGACGATACGCTGTGGGGTGGTGCTGGCGACGACCGGCTGGAAGGCGGCTTCGGCGTCGATCATCTGCACGGCGGCGATGGTGACGATATCATCACGGACAGCGGCACGGACGTTGGCGCTGCCGACGTCATTCATGGCGATGCCGGCGAGGACGTCATCAACGGCGGCAACGGCCTGGACCTGATCTTCGGTGGCGATGACAGCGACTTCATCTACGGAGGCAGCGAAAGCAAGACGATCAGCGGCGGCGAAGGCAACGACTTCATCCGCGGTCCAAGCGGCCCGAGCTTCATTGCCGGCAACGAAGGGGATGATTGGCTCGAAGGTGGCGACGGCTTCGACACACTTGCCGGCGAGAACTCGGAGCTGTTCTTCAACTCGACGATCATTGGGCACGACGTTCTGAACGGTCGCGGCAACGACAACGACTACGACGCCGAATCCGGCGACGACATCATGTTCCAAGGCCCCGGCATCCAGCGTAACAATGGCATGGCCGGCTTCGACTGGGCGATCCACAAGGGTGACACCCAACCTGCCAATTCGGACATGAATATCTCGATCTTCGTCAACCAGCAGAACAACATCCTTCGGGATCGGTTCGACCTGGTGGAAGGCCTCTCCGGCTGGACCGGAAACGATGTGCTGCGCGGCCGCGATGTCGTGATCGGCGCATATGACGCCAACGGAAATGCCACTCAGGTCGATCCCGACGCCCCACTGGACTCCTACTCGAACGCGCTGCTTGCCAAGAACCTGCATCTTATCGACGGGCTGGAAGAGCTGACGGCGCATCTTCAGCGCACCGAGGTGACGGTCGCCGGCAAGACCGAAACGATCGTCATGGATACATCCGATGCCTCGGACATCATCCTTGGCGGTGCCGGCAGTGACGTTATCGAGGGAATGGGTGGCAACGACATCATCGACGGCGACAAGTGGCTGAACGTTCGTATTCTTGTGACCCCAGACGCATCTCGCGGACAGAATTGGTCAGCGTTCAGCATCGATACGCTATCCGACATCCAGGCGAGAATGTATTCGGGCGAGATCAAGCCCGGCCAATTGCAGATCGTGCGTGAAATTTTGAATGGCGGTAGTGCCGACGATGTCGATACAGCGATGTATTGGGACAGCTTCGAGAACTACACCATAACCGGCAATGCCGATGGCAGCCTCACGGTCGCCCACACGACGGTCGGTCCGGCGGTCGTCGACCAAACCACTGGCCGAGCTCGCGAAGCGGATGGCACTGATCGATTGTTCAACATCGAGAAGCTTCAGTTCGCCGACAGGATCGTCGATACGGATATTTTCTTCAACTCACCCGCGACAGGCGCGCCCGTCATCTCAGATCAGACCCCCTTGGAAGGCCAGACTCTAACGGTGAACGTGGCATCGATTGCAGATGCAAACGGGCTGGGCACCTTCAGCTACCAATGGCAGTCCTCTGTCAACGGAACAACGTGGACGAACATTGCCGGTGCGACCAACGCGTCGTTTACCCCTCAGGACCTGCCGTTGACGCTTTTCGGCGCTCAGGCAGGGCTTCAACTCCGCGTCGTCGTCAATTTCGCGGACGGATTTGGCAATGCGGAGCAGGTTATTTCGGCTGCCACCGCTCCTGTTGGCGTCAACTGGAGCAGCCTCGTTGGCCTGACGCCGTTCAACGGCACGGATGGCGACGATGTCGCGAATGGCGCACTGCTCGGTGAGACGCTGAACGGAAATGGCGGCAACGATATCCTGAATGGCGGCGGTGGCGGGGACACCATTACCGGCGGTGCAGGCAATGATACGATCAACGGTGGCGCCGGCAGTGACACCGCCGTCTTCAGCGGACCTATCACAAACTACAGCTTTGCTGCGACGCTCGCCGGCCAGACTGTGACACTCACCATTACCGATACGAACGGGGCGGAAGGAGTCGATGCGCTGACGGCCGTCGAAACGCTCCGTTTCGCAGGCGTCAACTATGCGATCGTGACCGGCAGCAATCTCGCCAACGCCAATCTCAATGGTGCGGCGGGAGCCAACGGATCACAGGCGATCCTCGGGTTCGATGGCGTCGATACGATCAATGGCGGTGCCGGGAACGACATCATCCTGGCCGGTGCCGGCAACGATACGATCACGCAGACCGGCAGTACCGGAGGTCGGGACTTCATCGACGGTGAAGCGGGCATCGACACCTACCAGCTCAATGGTGCCGTAGGCGACGAGGCCTTTGTCATCTATACCCGCACTGCCGCGGAGGCGGCCCTGAGCGGCATCGCGTTCCATCAGGCAACCGAAATCGTCGTCACCCGCAATGGCGTGGTGATTGCCGAACTCGATAATATCGAGGAAATCACCGTCAATACGCTTGCTGTCTCGCAAAATGACGGCAACGGAGTCCCCAACGGCGGTACGAGTAACGGCGACACGATCACGGTGGTCGGCGATTTCACCGAAACCAGCTTGAATTTCAGCACGATTACCATCGACGGAACGACCGGCAACGACACCATCGACATTTCAGCACTGCAGTCTGCGCACCGGATCGTGTTCAGGTCGAACGGCGGCAGCGACACAATTGTTGGGACGCTGCGGCCGCAGGATGTGATCGTGTTGGCGCCGGGCGCGGTCCTCGCCGATTACGCCGCGACTGACGCAGATGGCATGACCACGCTTTCGAACGGCACGCATACGGTCAGCTTTGCGAGCTCGGGCGCACCGAGCTTCCGGGAATGGGCCAATGACGACGAAGACGATCACGACGATGGGCAGAATGGGGGTGACGACGATGATGATGACAACGGTGATGGCAATGATTGCGGTGACGATGATGGCCAGGGCGGCGGCGATGACGATGGCTCCGGTGACGGCGGCACGGATCCGCTTCCTGTTGCGGCACGGACGTTGATCGGGACTGTTGCTGGGGATGTTCTGATTGGCGCGGCGGGGGCCGATACGATCCTTGCCGGTGGTGGTGGGGATATCGTTGCCGG
>NZ_JACHZA010000009.1:0-211813 GCF_014193305.1 Rhizobium sp. BK181 | reverse complement strand
ATAGGCCGAGCACCCGCCATGGCGGATCAGGGCGCCAGTGTTGGCGAAGAACCGGTCGGCATGGGCAATGCGGGTGATCGGCTCGTCGGTCGTGGCGATCCGGTGGAAGCGTGGGTCCAGTCCGGTGATCTGGTCGGCGTTGAAGACGGTGTAGGCCTTGAGGAAGGGAATGTCGTGTTCGATCTCCTGGCCGGTGTCATTGGTTTCGGTGCGGATGAAGGAGCTGGCAAAGACGACGGTAGTGCCGGTCTCGCCCTTGCGGACGGCGGCACCAAATTCCAGCGCCTGGCGAAATGTCATCCAGGTCGGAGAGGCAAAGCCGCGAGCAATCGCCTCGGACCAGAGGAGCAGGACGTTGATGCCAGAATAGGGCTCGCCGTTGTGGCGCAGTGGCCGGGTGATCCGGTCGGCGGCATTGGTTGTGGTCCAGGGCTGGATCCAGGGTCGCACGCCCTGTTCGAGCTCGGCGATGATCTTGTCGGTGATGCGGCTGTATAGATCGGATCGTTGGTGAATGGGCTGCCTGCTCATGTTGGAACCTCCGTTTGAAGTCGCGACCATCGCGACCTGCTACGGCGGTCCGACAGCCGGGCTCGCAAGCGCTGATCCGCACCCGAAGGGCCGAAACGAAGGTGGAGGACGGCAAAGCTGTTGCGGGACTGCGCGGGCCTGGCAGGACCAACAGCCGGGGCAGGACGCGAGGCGCGACTGGCAGCCGAGACAATCATATGACCGCTGGGCCAGGAACAAAATCAGGCATCGTAGCGCGTGATCCGGCTCCGAAGAGGGGGCGATGACTATGCTGGTAAAGGCCCGGTGGTAGGATCGACACTGTCGTTCTGGATCTTCGTCAGGGCCATTGGCTCTTGACGGCATTTCTTCGGCATCGTTTACATTCGCGGAATGAGAATGCGTTCAGCTTTGGCTGGAAAGGCCCCGCTTGCCGGCCGGTCCTGTTATTTCTCCTTGACGAAGATGTGCGCCTCGACTGCAGCCGCAATAAAAGCCCTGCGGGCCTCAGCGGGAGGCCGCTTCCCGTCAATCACTTCGACGCAGATCTTCTTGGCTTCACGCAGCTGCTTGCCAGTCTGGACGGGCCAGCCTGCGCCGCGCAATACGGCAATGGCATCGCTTGCGCTCTCGATCGTTCGGTAGTTGCCTGTTTGCGGTGAAACGAAGGAAATAGGCTTCGCCCACTTTTTAATGTCTGGCATTCTGACCTCCCCGGCAATCGCAAGCGCTACCGGGGCTTCGAATTGCTTCCCGGGCGGCTAGAAATCAGAACCGTCTTCGGTGCGGTTTGTTCCGGTTCGGCGCGTCGAGGACAATTGCAAAGACGTAAATGCCAAATGGATGGCGAACGAGCAGACACTCGCTCGGTCTAAAGAGCAGCGAGCCTTCGTTTTAGTGGTGGGGCTTCCATCCAGTTAATCCCATTGCACGCGCGGGATTTCGACACCCGCGCATTTGTGGCACGGTTGAAACCGTGGCGTTGAAGGTAATTTTCAGACAGGGAATGGTACCGTGCCCGCGTGAGGTCGACGGAACCAGTTCGATCGCTAGCAACCTCGATTGTTGGCGAATAGTAAGGCGGAAATGTTCAAGCGCCTGTGAGCTGAACTACAACATTTTCCAGAATTTGGGCTTGGCCGTGAACGCTCTTTATTCTCGCTCCCATCCGAACACACTTCGTCCACCGAACTGGGCAGACATGCCCATTTCCTCCGCGATGATCTCGCTGAATTGGGGACCCGAGGCGTGATGTTCGAGTTTCCGGGCCTGAGCGTCGAGACGCCTCAAGGCCGCGAGTTCCTCATCTCGTCCAAGTCTTCCCTTGGAGACTGCCGATTTCAATACGCGTATGGTTTCGTCATACACCTTCACAGGCACCGGAAAGGGATGCCGGTCCTTGCCACCGTGGGCGAGTGAAAACCGTGCCGGATCGGAAAACCGGTAGGGTGCGCCGTGGACCACTTCGGCGACCATCGCAAGTGCTCTTACGGTCCGTGGCCCTACGCCCGGTGTCAGCAGCAACTCCTGATAGTCCGCCGGACCGCGATCAGCGGCGGCTGCCAGATTTGCATGGAGTCGCTTCATGTTCACATCGTTCTCGCGGACGTCGTGATGAGACGGCATGATAAGATGTGGCAGCTCTGGTTGTTCCACCTTGGAAGGAGAAGGAGCGACAACCACTGTCGCAGCGTGGACTTCCCGCGCAATCTGATCCGGCCCAAGCGTGGATAACAGATGGAGCTGGTCACGTCTTGATTTTTCCGCCTTACGGTCAGCGAGATTAATAATGTTTCCCTGGACGCGCCCCTCTATCGCGCAATGCGGAGAATTGAGGAAGCTTTCGAGCCCCTCTGACAGCCAATGATAACGCCTGGCTTGGCGCCGCTCCTGGTTCATCCCCTGCTGCACCACCACCCAATGACCGTCATCGGTCACTATGAACCCGTGCAGGTAAAGATCAAAGCCATCCTGAACGGCTGCGCTGTCGACCTTTGCAACAAGCCGACTGACGTTTGCCAGGGCTGCGCCGTCGAGCCCTGTACGACTGCCGATATCGATGAGCTCCTGGGGTGTCTTGCGCGACTGCGCACCCCGTCCACCACACACATGCAGACCTAACTCGCCCGAGATTGGCCTCAAGCCACGCTTCATTGCACCCAGCACGCTGGTTGTTATGCCGGACGAGTGCCAGTCCATTCCCATCACAGCACCAAACGATTGGAACCAGAACGGATGCGACATGCGGCGAAGAAACTCATCGCGGCCATAGTGATGGACAACTGCCTCGGCGATCAATGCGCCAAGCTTGGCCATGCGGTCACTCAGCCAGTGAGGAACGCGCCCGCCATGGAGTGGAAGGTCAGCACTGCCCGATCGCTTAGACATTTTTCTGTTGAGGCCTATTCCTGGTCGAGGAGGGTGGCGTCTTGCGCCGTGAATGAATGTCTCTACCTTTTTTCATAGTGATGCTGAGCTCAAGGTACAAGGCTGAAAAGACGATGGGGCCATGCGTCAGCCGGCGAAAAATTTCCGCTATTGAGGACGCCACGCAACAGCACTGACGCAACTGATGCTCAACCGGAGGCTTTAACGAGGCGCTATTGCGTGTCGGCAGATCGCCCCGGAATATGCGCGCAACCATCGTCGCATTCACTGCCGACGCCTAACCGGCGGCCAGTGCGGACGCGCTTGCTCGGCAATGTCTTTCCCAGCCTTTTCAAGCGCCTGATCGTCATCGGGACAAACCACGTCGAGCCTCGTAGCCAGCGATCGTGCGTCGGCGGGCGCACGAACCTTAACGTCATTGTCGAAGTAGACGTACACATCGCGGCCCGCCTTCGACCGCGGCAAGCGAGACGTCAGCCGCTCGACATTGTCGGGTTCCCCGCCATGCGCCCAAGCATGAATGCGACCGGCCCATGTTTCAAGGGCGTCGTCATCATATCCACTGACGTAAAGCTCGTCCGAACCATGAAGGCGGCAGTAAATGAAATCCGCGGTAACGTCCATCAACAGAGGCCATTCGCGCGAGTCTGCGCAAACGAGGGCAACTCCATGCTTTCTCAAGAGTTCGATAAATCGCTCGCTCCGAAAGCTGTCGTGACGGATCTCCACCGCATGGCGCAATGGCTGCCTGTCTTCGCATTCAAGCCAACATCGACTACGGAGCCTTTCGTCATGTCGCTTCGCGAGAGCGGCCGCATCTTCCGTATTCTTCGGCAGGATACGCAGAAAGTGATCGAAGAGGTTTTCATCGAATTTAAAGCTCGGCGGAAATTGCCACAGGATCGGTCCGAGCTTCGACCCAAGGCGCAACGGACCAGACGCTACAAAGTTGGCAAGGGGTGTTTCGATGTTCTTGAGCCGCAGCATGTGCGTGATGTAGCGGGAGCCCTTGATTGAGAAAACAAAATTCTCCGGCGTGGTATCTCTCCAATGCTGGAACGCCTCCGGCTTTTGCAATCCGTAGAAAGTCCCATTGACCTCGATTGTTTGAAATCGCCGCGATGCGTAGGCCAGCTCCTGACTTTGTGGCAGCTTATCTGGGTAAAATGTGCCCCGCCAAGGCTTGTAGGTCCAGCCCGAGATGCCGATACGAATTCTTCCAGTTCGTCCCATGTCGGACAAACCTGGAAGTCGTGCAACTTGTTCCGTGAGCCAGCATTTGAGAATAACGGCGCCTGATCCGCGCAGCCGAAACCTCGTCATCGACTACGAGCTTCATTTCGCCCGGTGATCGCGCCGAAGAGGCGAAAGGTGTTGTCGGTTAGCGTCGTCTCGGTTGAAAGGGCTTTCCCGACGAGCCTTGGGCCCATTACCTCGTTTTGTTAGCAAACGGGTCGACGCAACAGAATGGCGGAGGGCCGTCGGGGTGCGGTCATCGTGTATTCGAGCACGAGCACGCACAATCCCTCGTGGTTGACGGAGTAACCATCATGGTCGCGCGCGCGCCTCGATCTTGCTGGATTGTCCGAATATGTCCGACGATACCAGTAATCACGGGCCGCAGGACCGCTGCAGAGGATGAGCATCGAGGTGGCATACTTCGCCAAAAAGCACCGCATCAGCAAGGAGCAGGCAGAAACGATAATAGCTGAGTACGGGCCAGTCGGAAGGCGATGCGGCTCGCGACGAGGAGCTGGGAACCGGACCGCAATTCTCGGACGAAACACCTTCCGCGGGCGCGGCGCTAAAATTCGCCGATTAACCGCCGATATTCTTCTTCGGGCTTTCCATAGGAATCACCTGCGAACTCTTCCATGCCTCTTCGATCGCGAATGGTTATTCGCCCGCGTTCCGAACGGACAAGCTTCATTCCCTCCAGCACATGCAGCGCGGTCGTCACGCTTGGGCGCCGGACACCCAGCATTAGCGATATAAAGTCATGTGTGAGCCCGATCTCGTCCCCGTCCACCCGATCGTGTGACATGAGCAACCAACGTGCAAGTCGGGCATCAATCTGATAGTTCACGTTCGACAGGGCAGTGTAGGAGATCTGAGACGCGAAAGTTTGAATGAATCGTGCGAGAAGGTTGGCGAACGTCGGATTTTCGGAGATGGCCACAAGTGCCGAATCAAGGGGCATCCTGTACCCGTCCCCTTCGACCTGCATAAGAACTTCATGCACAGAAATTGTGCCTCCAACACCCGCCGATGTTGGTGAAAATCCTTCTCGACCTAACATTCCAGCCTCCGCCCGATGTTTGCCAGCCGAAACCGTGATGACCGAACCGATGCCGCTGGTCAGGAAATATACGTAGTCTATTGGCCTGTCGGCTTTCACAATGACAAAACCGTGCCTAAGCTGGATTTTCTCCATCCTGCTCACGATCTTTTGGTATTCTTCCCCAGGCAGGCGAGCCAGAAGACGATTTTGCATGGTCGATTGATCAGGAACAGACATGGAACTCTTCAAGCATCGGAAAATAGCCGCCCACGGTGAGCCGCCAGCGCGTGTCTGCTGTATAACATCTTGTTGTTGCCCATGTTTTTCGGTACGCTGGCGAACAGTTGCTCGGCTAAGACCGCCCTGAAAGCCGTCAGCCCTGGTGATCACCACCGGCCGTCTATCCAGCAGAGGAATGCCAGTCGAGCTCTGAGCTCCTAACACGCATCATTCAGGAGATGATCCTATCTGATCGGTTATGCCACCACAGGCGGCCACTCGTCAGGCGGACACAGCATCGGTGTGCTTTTCGCCCAGGAAGCGGAGCTGCTCACTTCCTGACACGGTTGAGAATCAACAGCGGACTCTGGAGGTTAGTTTCTGTACGGCGACGCGCGATTGCGTCATGCAAGGACCTCGCAATAGACTTGGCCGCAAACGGCAAGCGACTTCTTCATTGCAGCTACGCGCGCTTCCGCGTCTTGGTGGGAGTAAGCCCAGATATCCGCAGCCCAAAGAGTTCCGTCCAGCCGGTATTCGACAGCGAACTTGAACAAACACACCCCCTGCCCATCGCGCCGGACGAATGCTTCTTCTGGCTGTGGGTCAGCAAAGATGTCGGGGCGAATAACCGTCACGACGAGCTCCCGTTGATGATTTGGTCGGCATACCAACCGATAAGGCGGGTCAACTGTTCCAAGAAAAATACACGACGCGGCGTCCGGGCGCTTCGATGCAGCGCTTAGCAGATGCGGCCGAGCAGGCGACCGATGTCGGTCGGCCCCCTGGCCGAATGTGCGCCCGCTCGCGCAAAGCTTAAAAGAGGACATGGAAGTAACGCGGCGAGTAATAGATCACGGGCGCGATTTTTGGTCTTCGGAGCCGCATTTGACTGGTTGAGTAGTTCCCTCGTACGACGAGTGATACTTTTCATCCTTTGTCTTTCAGGATACCTTCATATTAGAATGCTATCAGGTGCTGCCGCCCTTTCCGTCGTGCACGGTTAAACGGCCATTCATCAAGGGCCTTTCTGTGAGAGCGTGTCCCGAGTTGCGAGCGTTAGAGATGGATCTGAAGGCCGTTGACCTGTTTAGACATGGCTATGCTACGTTCATGATGCGTAGACCAAGCTTCCGGCGACACTCTGCCAAAGCCCCTAGGTTGCGAGATCTGTTCGAGCTCTACGCCGAGGCTATCTTGGCGCGCGACCGGCTACTTCTCGACAATGCTGCTCCAGGCCTCGTTGAGGCGAAGAGTGAAGCCTGCGTCGGGTTGGAGCACGAGATCAGCTTTTTCCTGGAACATACGGCAGGATCCCACCTCAGTCGCGCCAATCAAGACGGTTGGTTGCCTTAAGCATGATTGTGGCTCCTTGAGATCATAGCGCGAAGCTGACGTGAACCCGAGGCTAAAGGTACCGACAGCAGCGACAACAGGTGTCGATACGGTCGCCGTAGGGCACGGCACAATGTGAGCGATGAGGCGGACGGCCCAATTGGCCGTATAATACTGGTTTTCCTATCTTTCTTGGACAAATGCCGCAATTTTCAGTTGGGCTGCCAGAGCATTTGATGCGGAACCTTCTCGGTGACAACTATATATAATTGGCTGAAGAATAAGGGGGAGGAGAGGGAACGCGAGGGATTTGAGGTCGACGGGGTCGTCTTTGACCAACAGGCGGAAATACTGCGTGCGCAGGCTCAGGCCGAAGGATACGACGTCGGTGATCACGAGGCTCTCTGCAATAGCGATATCGCGGCCATTTGCGAGACCGGCGGGAGGCAATCGCGTTTGCGTCGGCAGCCGGAAACATACTGCCCGATGATGTCTGACCTAGCAGGGTAGTCGCGAAGGTAGGCCCGAACCGTCGAACCGCATGCGGTGCCCGCCACGCGGAGGAACGATCATCTGGAATCATTGGCCGTCAACAGGGTCGTTGCAATAGCCCCGCTGTAATGGCAACGTCACGGTAAGGCACCAGTGCCTCAGGAACGACAACGTGACCTATCGCCAACTGCGGAATAACGATCCGGAACTGGAACACGAATCCAGGACCGGTCTCCCATTTATGGTGATAGCAGCGCTGGGTGTCGTCTATGGGGATATCGGCACAAGTCCGCTCTATGCCTTTCGAGAAGCGCTGCATGCGACGGGCAGAGTTGGTGAAAGCCGACCAGACGTTCTTGGGGTTCTATCGCTCATTGTCTGGGCGCTTACGGTCGTTGTCACCCTCAAATATGTCTGCTTTGTGCTTAGGGCAGACAACCGCGGTGAAGGCGGCACGTTGTCGCTAATGAGCTTGGCCCGTGAGAGCTTTGCAGACCGCCCCAAATGGGTTCTGGTCCTAGGCGTCGCGGGGGCTTCCCTTTTCCTCGGCGATGCCATTATCACGCCGGCGATATCCGTCCTTTCGGCGGTTGAAGGCATACAGGTTGTCGCCCCTGCCCTATCCGATTGGGTCGTACCTATCACTCTCACGATTATTGCCGCCCTGTTCTTTGTCCAGCGCTTTGGCACGGGCGGTGTCGCGTCGGTTTTCGGACCAATTACCGCGCTTTGGTTCGTCGTGCTTGGCATCAGCGGAGCAGTCCATATTTTGGACGATCCGACAGTGCTAAGCGCGGTCAACCCGGCTCACGCTGTCCGATACATAGAGCACAACCTTTCGTCGACAGTTGCTGTGCTCGGTGCTGTATTCCTTGCTGTGACCGGCGCAGAGGCTCTTTATGTGGATCTTGGTCACTTTGGACGGCGGCCCATCGTTGTCGCCTGGTTTGTGCTCGTGTTCCCAAGCTTGCTACTTAACTATTTCGGACAAGGCGCATTCGTTCTTGCTCATCCAGAAATGGCTTCTCATCCTTTCTTCTCCATGCATCCGGAGTGGGCAAGATTGCCGATCGTTTGCCTCGCAACGGCTGCTACCGTCATCGCTAGCCAAGCAGTAATTTCCGGGGCGTATTCGCTGGTCCGCCAGGCAATGCACCTTAACCTGCTTCCGCGCCTTGAGATCCGGCATACCTCCGAGACCCATTTAGGGCAGATCTTTATGCCACAGGTTAACAGCCTCCTGTTTGTCTTCGTAGCTGCTCTCGTAATCTTCTTTCAGAGCTCGAGCGGATTATCCGCGGCTTATGGCATAGCCGTCACTGGTGAGATGTTGATAACATCGTTGCTGCTCTTCGTGGTGATGCGACGCTCCTGGAACTGGACCATCGCAACGACGCTGGCTGTCATCGTCCCCCTGATGGTGATCGACACCGGATTTCTTTTCGCGAATGTGGTGAAGTTTGCTGACGGCGGATGGGTCCCGGTTGCTGTGGCATCGACAATGGCACTCCTCATGCAGACCTGGACCGCCGGTCGGCGGATCTTGGCAAACCGGACCAAAGCCGACGAAATCCCCCTTGCCTCCATCATTGACAGTCTTCACCGCAGGAAACCGCCGACGGTGCCCGGAACAGCAGTTTTCTTGACGAGTGACATCGAAGGCGCTCCGACCGCATTGCTGCATAGTCTGAAGCACTACAAGGTCATCCATGAGCACAACGTAATTTTGAGCGTGGTGACGGCTGCCAAGCCCTTTGTTGCTGATGATGACAAGATTTCCCTTGAAAGCTTCAATCCGCTCTTCAGCAGGCTGATCATCACATTTGGCTATATGGAGACACCAAATATACCGAGCGCCCTCGTTCTGGCACGCAAGCTCGGATTGACGTTCGATATAATGTCCACGTCATTTTTCCTTTCCCGCCGAACAATCCTCCCTTCGAAGAAAGGCGGCATGCCACTGTGGCAGGATAGGCTGTTTATCGCACTTTCCAGAAACGCGGGCAACGCAACGGATTACTTCAGCTTGCCGACGGGCCGTGTGGTCGAGCTTGGTCTTCAGACGGTCATCTGACTCCGCTTCTTAGAGCCTTCAATTGCAGGGTGGTTAAAGACGCTGGAACAGAGGCTGCGGAGGTGCCATTTCACGGATTTCGCGCACATGGCCTAAGGCGCAGGTGGACAGCTTCGCCCTGGTGGGAGCGCGAGTGTTTGTTGTCGCATGGCGCCGCACCAGCCCGGCCCTGTGCACTCGTCCTCGGCTCCCAGTGTAATTCAGAACCTGATCGAAACTCGTAAGACCGGTGTGCCATGACGGCGGCAACGCGTTTGCGGGCGATGCGCTTTTCAAGGCCTTGCGAGGGATATTCTCATCAACGGCGCCGACAGCTCGTGACAGCACACACGAACCCAGGTCACCGTTCCAATGACAGCCAACCGGTCGCGAACCGGTTGAAGTGATACCACACCGACCGTATCAGCGCCGCGCCGGTCACGGTCAGATGCTGTCAGGTTTTGCGCCAACCCTCAACTCGGCAAGGATTGGCTGGACCAGGTCAAAAGTATCCTAGCGCGGTTTGGGTTCGGTAGCGCCGTTCCCGGCTTTGAAGGCATCAACCTCCTCCAGAATCCGATCTTTGACCACATCGTGTGCCTCGGCGGCCACCGAAACAGCTTGCTCGTAGACACCCGACGCAATATCCATGCCTTGTTCGGCCATGTTCGCCGCCTCGTCGGCAATCTTGGTCTTGGCGAGGTCTGCGGTATCGCCTAGCATTTCATCCTCCATCTCGCTATGCGGAAGCGCCGCACCGATCGCGGCTCCGACGGCGAAAGCCAAGGCTCCACCAACGAGAGGTTGGTCTCTGAAATGGGTGAGAATAGCATCATTTAGCTTAGTGGTCTGTTCCTGGATGCTTGCCCCGGCCGAGGCCGATCGATCGGACAACGACGACATCGCTTGCGATGCTTTTGATCCTACGCTGCTCGTTGCATCCTTGACCTGGGCCCAGGTTTTTGCGGTCCAACCGGATGCTGCATCGAACATGGCGCCCGTTTCATCGGCAATCTGTTCGATCTGCTTTCCGCCTGCGTCGACAAATCCGCGATACGTCTTTCCCGCCTCGTCAATGAAATGACCGGCGCGTGCACCAGCCTCATCCGTCAACGCTTTCAAGCGCTTCCCGGTGTTGTCTGTGAAATAGCTATATCTGCTGCCGAATTCGATTTCAGGAGGCCCCAAACGGCGGATCGCACCATCGGCCGAGTAGAGTGGGTACTCAGGATCGGATGCTGTTGTCAATTGCGCATCGCCATTCTGTTTTGCCATCAGCCAAGCAAGACTGATCCCCATCAGAGCGACCGGCATCGGGTTCATTTTTAGCGCCCGACCAAGATTGCTTACATATTCGGCGCCACCGCTTTGTTTTGCATAGTTCAGAACTTCATCTATCAGTTCGCCGGGCGACATCTTTTCCTGGATAGCGTCGATCCGATTTTCGATCCGCTTCCGATCCACTTCGATTTCCCGTTGCAAATCCAGAGAGGTTTTTTCGGCTGAGTTGCTCATTAAAATTTCTCCTTTACAGCACCGACATCACGGCGAAGCGACGTTGCCGTCCGGTCAAGCCGAAGATTGCTTCCGCGCAAAGCCGAGAGACCCTTGGCGACCATGGCCCAGGCGATACCCGCTATAACCACTCCGATGATCAAAGCTGCCAAGGCATTCGCGCTCGCCGGGGAGATACCTTGTGTAACGAGAAACGCCGCAAGTCCTGCCACCGCGGCCGTCAACAGCACGCCCACCGCACCGATTGCCAGGACCAGTCCAAATATCAGAACTTCAACGCCTGTGAGTGCCTGCGAGAATTTTTCGGATGCTTCCGTTTTCGCGAGGTCGATTTCCTTGCGCAACAGACTCGTCACGTCAGTGACAAGACCACCCACCAGTTCCGACAGCGATAAGTTATCGGGTACTTTAGACATCTGTGTTACCCTCGCTCTTGTAATCCGTCTTTCGAGACTGGTTAGTCACAGAACCGGGCGAACGTTTTGCAGAAGCGGTGAGAAAACGGCTTGCGGCCAGACCAGCAAGGGCCGCCACGCTCAGGAATGCCACCGGTTGCCTGCGACCGAAATCTTCCGCGGCCGTTGCCAGTTCGCCAAGATCCCGGTTTTCTATCTGCCGGGCAACGGCCTGCACGCTCCGTCCAATTTGGCTGGCATAGCGTCCGGTTTCAGGCTGATCCGAATTTTCAAGTTCCGAACCCACTTTTTGGAGTGCAGTTGCGATGCCGCCGACTTGGCGGGCGAGAAAATTTTTCTGGCTGGCGGCTGCGTCCCTTGCTTTTTCAACTGCGGTATCAGCGCCCGCTTTCAGGCTGTCTTGGACCGAACTCAGATCGTCGGCCACCTTTTCTTTCAGGTCACTGGCTTTCGCCATCGCGTCGGGTGTCGTTGAGGTGCCGGACGTCGTTGACCTTTCCTCCTGCTGCGCCGTCAGGGCCGGCGCGAAGGGGGCATCCCCTCTCGGGAATTCGTTGGACATCTAAATCTCCCATGCTTGCGGTAGAGAACGTCCAACCCTGACAGCAAAGCTTTGTTCCACTTTGCGTGACAGGCTGTTCGATCGGGCGAAATTTGCACCGGATGAATAGAGCCATCGGCTCCCGACGCGATCTGTTGATTTGGTAGGCGCTGCAGCTTGGCGCCCACCCGGCCCGTCAGAAAGTGGGGTCCACCATGATCGCCTGGTCGATTTGCTCGTAGTCGCATTGACGTGGCTTCTTGTCAGGCCGCCACCTGACCAGCGTCGTCCCATGGCGAAAACGACGACCTGTTACGTGATCGAACCGGACCTCAACGACAAGGTCCGGCTTCAGCGGCTCCCACTCACCGGTTCGCTCAGTACTCCACCGGCTGGGACCTCCGGGCTTCTTGCCAGTGAACCCGGGAGGCTCGCGAAGTGCCTCCAACTTTTCAGTGAGCTCCGCTCGTTCGCGGTCTCTGATGCTCGACGTGAAGCCAACATGATCAAGCTTACCCTCCTTGTTGTATAGACCAAGCAGAAGCGAGCCGACTTTATCCGAGCGGCTCCCGTACCGAAATCCGCCAATCACGCAATCGGCAGTTCGCAATCGTTTCACCTTGATCATGGCGCGCTCGCCAGTTTCATAGGCTCCATCAAGACGTTTGCAAACGACCCCGTCGAAACCATCAGCTCCCGCTTTAGAGAGCCACTCTTCGGCAGTCTGTGCAGATTTGGTATAGGGCGAGAGCGCCAGCCGATTCTTTAATACGAAGGGTCCTAGTAAATCCTCGAGGAGCTCTCGTCGTCGTTCGAAAGGTTCCTTGAGCTGAGAACGCCCATTGTTATCTGCAAGAATATCGAAAAGAACAAGTTTGGCCGGGTGAGTGGTCGACAGCTTTCGTATCCGCCTTTCAGCAGGATGGAGGCGCATTTGCAGCGTTTCAAACGATAGATGTCCACCAGCTTCAATTACAAGCTCGCCGTCGACCACAAACCGTGTAACGGGCAGGTCCTTCAGCAGCGACAGCATTTCGGGGAAATATCGCCCCAGAGGTTTTCCGGACTTCGCCCGAAGGTCAACAACTGATCCTTCCTTGAAAGCGAGGCACCGAAATCCATCCCATTTCGGCTCGAACTGCCACCCCTTCTGGTCTGGGAGGCTGTTGACCAGCTTCGCTTCCATTGGTTCGATATCGAGGGGCAGCGCGTAGGAACGGTTCTTTGCGGCATTGGTCATGGCTTTTTGCCCTAATCCAGGTGCAAACCTGATGGCAGACTGCTTAGGAATTGATCCGCTGTGATAAGACGAAGCTGCACGGAAAAGCGGTCGCCGAGGAGTTCCAGAGACGCGTCGTGCGTATCATCGGCGCCACTACAAACAGCATCCTTCAATAGGACGACGCGGTAACCGAGATCGATTGCGCCGAGAGCCGCGGCAAGCACGCAAACATCAGTTTCTCCACCGGTCAGAACGACGGTATCGACACCCTCTTTCAGAATGGAATGCAGCTCGCCGCTGACCCATGGTGAGTAGGTCATCTTGTCAAAGATGCGCGCCGGTGGCGTCAGGGCGCGCAAGGCCGGAACGAGATCAATAAGAGCCGTGTCAAGATTGTCTCGGGTCATCATCCCCCATTTTTCGTAATAGGCACGCCACATCCCAGTCATGTCTTCAGCCTTCCGCGGCGGAACAAAACGGGTGAATATCGTAGCCTCCGGATGGCGCTCCGCGAGTGCGACAACCTGTGGCGAAACCTCTTTCATCCACGCCACGTGCCAGGGCGTGTCCTCCGCAAACAGCCTCTGCATGTCGATACAAAGATGCACCCAGTTTGACATTTTTCGCCTTTCAAATTCGATTGGCCGGCACGGTTCTTTTCTGCAAAACATGATGGCCAGGTGCAACCAACCCCTCTCCAGTTATGTGCTCCATCCCTGGCTTCGGTAGAGCTCAGTCCCATGGCGGACGGGTACGGTCAAACGTTCCGGCCGCCGTCGATGATGCCGAGCGTTACTCACTTATTCTCGGACGCCAGTTCGCCCGGGCTGAACGGCGTCGTTGCCTTCTGCGAGGGAACTGCATCCGAGCCGGTATCCTCTGGATCGTCAGATGGGACTATGTGCCACCTGCTTGGTCAGACGACCTTGCTTTCGGTAAGCCCTCGGTCTTGGTAATCTCCTTTTCAGCGACGAGCCAGTGTCGTTCGGCCTGTCCATCGGGACGGCCCTCGGCCTCCCATTTTCTGTCGGCCTCGGCCCGAATCCTGTCCTCGGTCATAGCAAGCGCTCCTAGGCTCTGGGTAACGTTTACTAACCTCGTGCTTTCAACAGAGTTCCAGCGGGAAGTTTGATTATCGCGGAGACTGTCACTCCAGAAGGAAGTCTGTGATTGCTGAGGCCAAAGCCTCCGGGTTTTCTTCAGCGACGTGATGCCCACTGTCGATACCGAAACCTTCGACATCGCGGGCCCAGCAGTTCCAAATTGCAGCCGGATTTCCGTAGATCTTCTGGAGATCATCTCGGAGAGACCAAAGACACAACATCTTGCATTGAACCTGTCGCCCAGCGTCACGATCTTCCCGATCATGCAGATGGTCAATTCGTGTGCTGGCTCGATAATCCTCGATCATCCCATGAACTACGGCAGGGTCGTGAATGGCCCTCAACACGTCATCGTAAGCTTCCTGCCCCATCAGCTCTGCCGACAGATTGTTGTACCAGGCGTCGGGATCAGAGGAAATTGCCCGTTCGGGTTTTTCGGGTTGGGCAAAGAAGAACCAGTGGTACCAATCTCTGGCGAATTTCCAGTCGGCGCGCTCCAGATGCTCGATCACAGGCAATCCATCGATGGTGATTAGCCGCCGGACCGATTGGGGATAGTCCATCGCCAACCGAAATGCCGTGAGGCTTCCACGATCATGACCCACAACGTTGAAACTAAAAAAACCGAGGTTCTCCATAAGTTCCTTGAGAACGGCAGCCTTTGCTCGTTTCGAAGATTTTTCGCTGTTGCAACTGTCGGCTGGAATGAAGGACCCGCCAAACCCCGGAAGATCCGGGCAAATAACCGTAAAGTGGTCTGCCAGCGCGTCAGCAACCTTCCCCCAGGTCATATGAGTTCGCGGGTGTCCATGAAGGAGCATCGTCGCTGGCCCTTTACCGCCAATCCGAAGACGAATTTGGCCTTCGGTCGTCGCAGCAATCTTCAATTCAAAATTGTCAAACATGAACGTCTCCGGCGGTGAGTGTGACGCGAGGCGTGTTGCGCAGGGGAACCGCAAACTCGATGATAGCCAGCCGGCTTGATAGAAGCAGCGGCCACCTCATGACTTGCTGCAGACGATCATCGTAGGTGTGCGTGGCCACCCCGCGCCCGGTAATGGCGCCGACTGAATATCGTTCCGAGCGCAAGAGCCGTCGCGGCGGCTGCCGTGACCTTCAGCCAGGATCGCGATGCTTCCTTGGTGACTTCCTCCGTTGATCCTCTCATGATGGCCAGTTGAGTCCGCAAATCCCCCACCTCTTTGCGAAGCCAAGCAACTTCCCTGAGAGCGTCTTCAAGTTCCAGCAAGTTTTCGTCGTCATCGGGCGGTTCACGCTGGCCTTCTTCGATCTCTTCGAAATACTGCTCGAGCGCGGCCTTTGCGCCTGATCCCTTGGTACGAGTATCAACCATAATCGCTCCTCCTCGCAGGGACTTGGGATAGCGTTTCCCTCATCCTCTCTCTTACCGATGTAACGCAAAGACATGCCAGTCCGTTCGGTCGCCGCAGACACATTCCATCTGCGTGGGACAAGGACAACAGCGCAATGGAACTCAACGCCTTTCGTCTCGTTCCTGATTTTCTCGGAGGTTCGAAGTTGCCATGGTTTCCAAATTTGAATTGCTCGCACGCGCAGGATACGTAGCTCGGGGTATCGTTTTTGTTCTCGTTGCAGGTCTTGCGCTCTTTTCGAGTTTTGGTAGCCGGCCAGAGACCAGATCCGCGCTCGATACTCTTCTCTCGCAGCCCCTCGGACGAGTATGGCTCACATTGATTGGTATGGGGCTGCTGGGTTTTGTGGCCTGGCGGCTGGCCCAGTCTGTAGCGAATGCAGACAATCACGAAAACGACGCGAAAGGTCTTGCAATCCGAGCGACCCTTTTCGCGAGCGCGGTGATTTATATAGGACTTGCGGCCTATGCTTTCTCGCGGACCTTGAATCTTGACTACGGCGGCCACGGCAGTGGAGAGAAGGGACTGGCGGCCTGGGCTCTGGCGCAACCTTTCGGGATCTATCTGGCCGGCGCGATCGGGCTCGCTTTCCTGCTCGGCGGCGGGATTACAGTCCACAAGGGGTTGTCCCGTCACTTCGAACGCTATCTTTCCGTATCAGGTCGCAGGCCGCTGCTTTTGTTATGTATTTATGGGCTGGTATCTCGCGGAATCATCTTTCTGATCATCGGGGTACTGTTTTGCTACGCAGCTCTTACGGTTGATCCCGATAAGGCAGGGAGCATGGCAGATGCGCTGAACTGGATCCGTCGTCTACCTTTTGGCGCGATCATCTATTTGGCCGTCGCTCTCGGCTTGGCATCCTTCGGCCTCTACAACTTCGTAGAGGCGCGCTACCGCATTATTCGCTCCCCTGATGTGGGTGCTATACGATCAAAGATGCCAGCAGGACTATGAAAAGCATAACTGAGGCGGCTCGACAATCCGGGGCTTCTTTTAAAAAGGGAAGATTCGTGAGTGATGCATGTTCGAAGCATCATATGCGGATGAGGTAGAATGTTCCGAGACGACAGCTCTTTCCCCGGTCCTGGAGCGGGCCTGCCAAAGACATCAAGGCCGGTCGATGCAAGCGAGAAGGTTTGGTTTCTTTGCTCGTCGCCATGTTCGCAACATCACTGCTCGGCTATATTCTCATCGTGGTACTCGCAATCGCGCGTATGTGATTAACCCGGGGTGGCCGCGTGAACGCCTGATCTTGCAAAAATATGCCGCGATAGAAAAAGACGTACCGGTCTGTCGAAAAGCCGCAAGGCCACATCGCTGGCAATGATCACCGTCACCACGACGAGCGGCACCTCAACAATCGGCTCCTTAACGCCTGTGGCGGCTTGCAGAGTGCCGTTGACCCAACAAAAGAGCGGATAGTGCAAGGCGTAGATGGGATAGGATAAATCGCCAAGGTACCTTGCGACCCCTTCCTGCGTTTTATTCAACGTTACATACGCCCCGGCCCACACCAACGCAGGTGCGAGAACGAATTTCCAGAACAGCTTCAATGTAAACGTGGCTTCCACGGGCACGTAGAACACCAGCAGCATGAGTGCGGTCAGGCACCAGAATAGACTTCCGACCAGCCGCGTCCGCCTGCGTGTGATCATCCGGTCGAGATGAAAGATCAGCACCCCAAGCGCGAATGACGAACCAACATGCGCAAACCCGAGCCAAAACGTCTCTGTGGTATCGCCTCCGATACCGAAGACGATCACGCAGATGGCCGATACGACGAAGGTAAGGACTGCGATGGCGATCTGTGGACCGAAGCGGACAGCCCACCACGCGACATTGGCCACGACCTCCAGGAATAGAGAAAATTGTGGGCCGTTGAGCGGAAACAACTGGGGGCCGCCGATGTTGAAAGGGGCATGGAAGTAGGGAATGTTGAGGGCACCGGTGAAGAGGGCGATGGCCACCGTCGAAAGGACAATATCGTTGGCTTGCCAGACGGCCCTTAGCAGAACGTACGAACAGCTTATGATGGTTGCGAGCATGATCAAAGGCATGAGCCTGACCGCACGCATGACGAAGAAGTCCCAGAGGTTCATCTTATGAACCCTCTCGGAATAGGCAACTGCAAGAACAAACCCGCTCAAGGTGAAAAACATGTCGACCGCGAGATTTCCGTTCGCGGCAAGCCCCGGGACATTGAGCCACCGTTCGAGGTGAAAGAGCAGCACTGATATTGCCGCGATACCTCGCACGCCATCGAGTGCTACGTAGTGGGAAGTCGATCTCTGACTACTCGCCATGCGCAAAGCCCCTCCTCTACCGCCATTACTACTGGCCGGATACGTCAGCAACGTTCGTTCCACATCCCAAAGCAAAACGCCAGATCGCGCGCGAGCGAACGCCACCTCAATCTGCCGTCCTGTGCACCTCGATAACAGCCCGACGAGACGAGGCGCATGAATTCGGCAAAAGCCAGGTGGCCGGCCAGCTCGTAGATATTTCCGCGGGCCTCGACCTGCCTTAATGCGGACGCGTAAACCTTCAGCGCAGCCTGCCGCCGGAAGCCGGGAAAGCGAGTTTCTGCAGTAGCGGGCATTCCCTCGACGCAGGCCAACATCCCTCGTGTCGCATCGATGTAACCCTTGTTCTTCAATCGAATATCGCCGTCGACCTGCTTGCGACCGCTCTTGCCAAACAGATTGGAGGAATGCTGCCTGTAATAAACCAGCGGCTCGGCAATCTCCGCTGTTTTTCCAAGAGTCTGTGCGAGAAAGAATCCCCATCGATCATGGGCAATGAGATGGTTTGGTTCGATATAGTCAACAAATCGTCTGCTTGACGGAAGGATATCCAGCACGTCGCGCCGGACGATCATCGAGAAACCCAGAAAGGTGTCCCACACGTCGTAAGAGAGCGGTGGCCTGATGCGGGTTGTCTCTATGCCCTGACTGAAGAGGCCAATCTTCGTCCCAGCATTGTCGATGAGTTCAGCCTGGTGGACAACCTGGGTGACACCATCTTCGAAAAGTCTCTGACACACCTCAAGTTTGTCCCGTCGCCAAATGTCATCCTGGTCGCAAAAGGCAATCCAGTCACCCGTCGCCTTCGATGCTGCACGAAGGAAGTTCTCCCTAAACCCCAGGCCGGGTGTGTTTTTCCAGCGTAGGATGGGAAATGGCGCCGATTTTTCGAATGCTGCAAGCAGTTCGGGTGTCGTATCAGTGGAATCGTCGTCACTTATGATGATTTCGAACGGCCTCACCGTCTGTGCCGTCAGGCTCTCCAGTTGCTGCGAAAGATAGCGTTCCCCGTTGTACGTTGCCAAAACGACGGATATTCTGTGGTTCACAACAGGCTTCCTTTGCACGCACCTGAATTGAATTTCAACCTTTCAGCCTCGTTCGCGCGGGAGATCGGCTGAATGCAATGACTACTGTCCTATGCCACGGCGTTTAGATTTGAGCTGTTCCTTCCTGCATGGGAGATCCCATCGGCAATCCCCCTGCACATCAATCGGCCAAAGTATCGATGTGTCATCGTCAAGTTCCTACGGAGACTGCGTTCTTGAGCCGCGACCTTAATCGCCATAACCGCGACGGATCCAATCGAAACGAGGCGAGCTGCCGTCTTCCGACGTCTGGAAGTACAAACAGGCCGAGTGCGAAAACAAGAGATATGCATGTTCTCAAGATTGAACCATGCTCTCGACGGACGGCCGATACATAGGACGTCAGAAGAGGAAAAGACGGCCTCTTGCCGGAAGCAACGGTGCTGAGGATCATCATCTCCCTGACATAGGCATAGTCTTGGCGGAGGCGTATCTTCCCCTTGAGGCCGCGCTCGTCGATGAGTTGCGATAGATGGCGGAGCCGAGCCAGAAATCGGTCCATATAGCCATTCAGTCGTTCGCTGGTCAGCGTCGAAAAAGATGACAGATTGGCGTTGTGAATTCGGTATTTTCCGAGCGGTAGATCCAGAGATACCACCTTTCCGACGAAAGGCGCCAACAAGTAGGGTACGCCGTCGATCGCTCTTTCGTAGCTCAGATCGCCCAGATTTTCATAGATATCACGGCGATAAATATTCCCCGAGGTTGGCGGAGTATTGTAATAGCCTCGCTGGTTTATCGAATGAATGAGCGGTCCAGATTCCTTGGAATGTGCGAGTTTTGGGAATGGATCTCCAATAACCTTCCCCTCCTTGTCGATTGGGCGTAGCATGAATTGCACCTTCGATACGTCAGGCTGAAGGTAAGGTGCGACCTGCTGGAGGGCTCCGAATTCGAGGAGATCGTCGGCATCGAGAAAATGGACAAAATCGCCGTTGGAAAGGCTAAATCCGGTTAGCGAACTGCGTAGCGCACCACGGTTTTTCTGACGCACGCACGTTACATGGTCGCGGTACTCCTGGATGATGTCCCAGGAGCGGTCGCTCGAGCCGTCATCAACGACAATGATCTCAAGATTTGGATAATCCTGCTGCATTGCACTCTCGATGCATTCCCTTATGTACAATTCATAATTAAAACAAGTAATTATTATGCTGATGAGAGGAATGTTCGGTGGCATCAGATCGCTCCGTATGCAACGCATCTTGTTGCGTCGCAATATACACTCTCAATTGAAATGTTCCACCGTTAAATTGTACAATTCGATACGCGCAATGCGAGAGCTGAGGATCGGTCGCGGAACATTTTGCTTCTATGCCAGATTGGAATGCTTCACTTTTCCTGCGTCAGCCGTCGATCGCGATGCCAGGGCGCTGACATATACTTGCATCGTTTCTCGTGCGACCCGATCAATGGTGAGGTGGTCAATGCGCAATTGACTGCGAGCTTTCCATTCTTCAATCTTGCCTGGGGTCTCAACGATTTGAATGAGGGCTTCTGCCAGCGCCGACGGATCGTGCGGCGGTACCAGGATCCCTGCATCGCCATGTTCGAGCAATTGAGGTATTCCATCGACCTGCGTTCCGATGACCGCGCAGCGTGCCTCTCGCGCTTCGGACAGGACAAGCGGTGCGGGGTCTGCGTGCGATGGCAAGACGAAGATATCGGCGCCCAGCATGTATGGGTAGGGATCGGTGGTCGGGCCGACAAACGTAATGGCTTTGGCGCATGCAAGCTGCGAGGCCATGTTCTTATAGGCATCGCGATGCGGGCCGTCTCCCACAATGTACAGATGTACGTTTGGATTGGAGCGATGGACAATCTCAAGGGCTTCCATAAGATCTGGCAACCCTTTCCGGGGATGGAGGCCACCAACGAATAGGATGCTGGGTGAGACGAGCGGAGCCGGTTCTTCGGAGCGACCGTCGGAGCGGGCGGAGCCGATCGTGCCATTCAGTACGACGCAAAGCCGCGACGGCGGAACACCCCGTCTCTGCATTGACGCGCCGACGACGTCGCTGACGGCAATGACCCGCGTTCCAAGACCCATCAAAGTTGCGCTTTTTTCAAATTCGTTGTGAACGGTGGTAATGAGAGGGATACCGCTCATCCTGCAGACCGGAAATGCAAGGACCGCGCTCGTCATCATGTGGGCATGAACGACGTCGGCACGGAAGCTGCGCACATGACTGCGAAGGTGGACAAGTGCCTTGGCGAGGTTCGGAAAACTGCGCTTGTGATCGACAAGAACTGTATGGACGCCTTTACGTTTCAGCAATCCGTCGAAGTCACCTCCCCCACTCGCAACGCAAACGTCGTGGCCCTGCCCTACCTGTGCGCATGCGAGGTCGACGGCGGCATGGACGTGTCCGTTCAGGCGCTGGGTGTGGTTGAGAACATGCAGGATACGCATAATAAACCTTTCGTCTTCTCACTTGCCCCGCGTGACGAGCGGTGTTCCGTTCCAAGCGTGCAGTTAACCGCTGCCGAGCGCAGCCTCCACTTCGATTGTCGATACCCGCGCCGTCGGTTGATAGTTGAAGGCACCCTGACGACCGATCGATTCGATGCCAAATTGTCGCAGCTTGGCGATTGCCTGCGTTGCATGCTGTGCGGCGCCTTGGCTGTAGATAGGATAGGCGTTTTCGAGGATCTGACTTCCCTCGAGTTTGAGCTCTCCAGTAAACAGAGCGTTGGCACGCGTGTGATTGCGAAAATCGGCCTCGGCCTGGTCAACGGTCAGGACTTGGCTGGCGATTACTTCGACCGCAAAATATTCCCGGTCATTTTGAGACCCGTAGAAATCGGAATAAACTGTGAGCCGCTTCCAGAAACCCTCATGCGAGAAATTGTAAATAATCGACTGTGGAAACCCACGTGTACCGCGAAAGCTGAAGTAGAGGGTTATGAGTGTAATCGTATTCAAGGCTGAATGTGACGGAAGGTCGCAAAGGCGTTCGGCAGCGGGAATTGGAATCGTTGAAATCACCCGCTTGGTAAATACTGGGCCATCCGCGAGTGACACTTCGAAACCATCGTTGAGCTTTGACAATTTCCTGATCCCAGCAGACAGTCGGAACGACACGCCGGCGACCTTCAGACGTTGAACGGCTACGTCATAAAGGCTTGCGAACCCTTCCCGAGGACGTGCCATTTGACGATTTACCGGTCCGGCCGCTGCTTGCCGCCGGATGAGCGTAAATTTCCTCAGCAAGCCCTTGATTGATGCGTGTTCACTGATCCATCCCATTCTTTTGCGGGCGAGATCGAGATCAATCTTTTCAGGCTCAATCCCGTAGAAGCGCTTCATATAGGTTTCAAGGCCGGACCGCTGAAGCAGATAGGCCCCGATCCAGTAGCGCGCAAAGTCTCGTGCATTGCGCATGTTTCTGCGGAAAAGCCTCGCATAGATCAGAGAAAAGGCGATACGCGACAGCCCTAAGGGTCCAGCAGCGAGAATGTCGTCCCGGACAGAAATAGGATAGACCGTGATCCGACCTTGCGGGTTCAATCGCCCCCAGGTCGGATTGATCGGAACATAACGGGGCAGAAGCTCCGGAAAGTGCCGCAGCAATGGCGAATCGTCCTGAAAGATCAGGCTGCCGACGTCGAACGTGTAGCCTTCCGGCGACGTCCAATCCATATGGTTGCCGCCCACATGGCTGTAATCGTCTACGACAAGGGTGCGCTGACCTTGTTCCGACAAGATGGAAGCAGCAACAAGGCCCGATATGCCGGCGCCCAGCACCACTGCGTCGAAATGCGGGAATTTGGAAAGAGGCACGACCTGCAGGCTTGTGTCATCCATTCTCCACCCCGTCGCCGCATGAGTGCTGCAATGCAACAATTCTTGTTCTATAGAACACAGTCAACAGAAACAATCAAATACATTAAAACATTTCATAGTGGAACCTGTCTTCTTCAACGACACTTATCATTGCAAGAACTGGCGATTTTTTTTGACTTGATAATAGGCGAACGATGTTATTACATGCTAGCAAGCATCTTCTCGCAGGTGCAGCAATACCACCCGCAACCTCGTCTGAGATGTGGGATCTCTTTCATGTATCGGCAGGGGTAATCAGTGTTGCGGCGTAACCTCGACGTTCTACAGAGCCCGCTCGATGCTGTCGGGGTGATCTCGACCGACGTGTTCGATACGTTGCTGCTACGCCAGCCCAGATCCCAAAAATCCCGGATGATGGAAGGGGAGCAGCGTTTTGCGCGCCTTCTGCGGGAACAGGGGCTGCGCGGTAATGTCGAGGAGTTGTTGCGGGCCCGCTTGATGGCGGAAAAGCTTGCTTATCGGGCACTCAATGTCGGCGGTGGCGTTGGGGAAGTCAGGTTGACCGATATCGTGGAGCGGCAACTGGCAATGCTTGGTCTACCAGCAAGGCTCCGCGACAAGCGTATCGATATCGAAATCGCGATTGAAAAGAATTCGCTATATGCCAATGGGCCGCTTGCCATGGCTCTTCGCCAGCATCGGCAGGCTGGCATTCGCATCGTGGCTGTTTCAGATACGGCACTCGGAGCCGACCGGTTGTCGGAGTTGATCAATTATTTTCATGGGCCGGGCCTGGTCGACGCGATCTATTCAAGTGCCGAACTACTCGCAAGCAAACGCTCCGGCTCACTGTTTTCAGCTGTCCTTGCCTCGGAAAAGGTTTCGTCATCGCACCTGCTTCACATTGGTGACGATGAACTGGCCGACCATACAGTGCCCCACAGAATGGGCATACAGACGGTTCATGTTCCGAAGGGCCGGCTGAGGCGCTTGGCGACAAGGGCCGACGGGGCGCGTTCGGAAGTGATGAGGAGCGTTCAACGCCGGTTGCGAAGAAGCGGTCGATCCCGCATTTCCATTCTGGAGGATCAAACGGCCTTTGGCCGGGAAGTTTTTGGCCCAATTGTTGCTCAGTTCTGTTTAAACATCTGGATGTATGCACGACAGGCAGAAGCACAAAGCGGAACACTTGCATTTTGCGCGCGTGGCGGCGTCGGGATACGCCAGGCCTTCGAGCACCTGGTCACGCGCCTTGGCCTGCCGCTTTCACTCCGACGCGACAATATTCTGGTTTCGAGATTGGTCGCAGCACGGATAGCGCTGGAATCTCGCAGTCCAGCGGTCCTGGATGAGCTTGCCAGGGAGTTCGCGGGCAACAGTTTTGCTGAAGTCGCAACCTTTCTGGGGGGCGGGAAATATACGTTTCCTCCTGCCTGGGATGCGCCTTTTTCCTCATCTAGGTTCTTCGATACGCTTGACAGTCCCGCAGGGCGCCCGGTTCTCGCTGACGTCATCGAACAGAATTCCTTCTTCAGGCGTCACCTCGACACGATGTCAGACGTGAGGGACAGGGTTATCCTGTGTGATACCGGACTCTACGGTAGTACGCAGAGATTGTTGGCTGCCGGAATGCCGGAAAGACGGTTCGAGACGATCCAGTTTGCCCGCTGCAATTACAAGGGACTGAGCGAAGAACATTTTTCAAAGCTTTCAGGTCTCATCGTTGAGGACAACCTCTACAACCCATTCAAGGTGGAAACGGTCATCCTTCGATACTGGCATATCATCGAGCGATTGTTCGAGCCATCTGTGCCGTCGGTCCGGATGCTCAGCCTTGGAAGTGATGGCATTGTAGAGGGAAACTGCGGGAATATTGCCTACGGCAAAATCGATGCGTCGGCCGGCAATCCCCTTCTTGGAGGCGTCCTGGATTACATCGATGACCTGGACGACGGAGCGCAGGTGATGCGGGACATACCGGCTGCGTGGGTGCGATTGAAACAAGCGATAACCAACCCTTCAGAACTCGATGTTCTCGCACTCGGAGTGGGGCTGCGGTCGGTAGATTTTGGCCGCCCGGATACGATCAACATTCTCAACCGGACCGACAAGGCAAGTATCGCCCAGCAATTGAGATCGGTGAAGTCTCATCTTTGGCGCGAAGCTGCGATTGCGCGAGATTTTCCTCGCCTCAAGTCTGCACTTCTTCCGGTGATCGAGTTGGCTCACATCCTGCGCGGCGTATCGGCGCGCTTCCAGCGATGAGAGGATTGCCTGTGGCGTCGATCGTCTCTGACGAAATAGAACGCACAGGATTGGCGAGCCTTGGTCACCAAGCAATTGCTGTAGTTGCAGCTTCGACAGGTTGGAGTTTCTGATGCTTGCGTTCAAAGCTGTTCAAGGGGCAAGCTGGCTGGTCTTTTCCCGCTTCGTTGGACGCATCATCGACTTCTTCACACTTCTGGTTCTCGCGAGAATTCTGTCGCCATCGGATTTCGGTTTGGCGGCGCTCGCGACGTCGCTTGTCATGATCGTGGATACGGTGCTCGAGGTCCCCGTAACTCAAGCGCTCGTGCGGCTGCCGTCAATTGACAAGAGCCATCTCGACACCGGCTTTACGCTTGGGATCATCAGAAGCAGCGTTATTGCCCTGATCATTTTCGCGGCCGCCTATCCATTTGCACTGTTCAATCATGAGACCCAGCTTTTGCCTGTTGTGGCGGTCATGGCGCTTGGACCGGTCGCAAGAGGCTTTGCTAGCCCGGCCATGGTAAAGTTTGCGCGCCAGCTCGGTTTCAGACAGACCTTCATTCTGGAACTGTCCGGTAAACTGACTGCCAGCATCGCGGCAACAGTTGTTGTTCTCTCGGGTGGAGGCTACTGGGCGATCGCGGTCAATTCCGTGATAGCCTCTATCGTGTCGTCCATCGCTTCCTATGTCCTTGCCCCCTATCGCCCAGCGCTATCGCTGTCGCGACTGCGTGATTTTGCAAGCTTTATCGGTTGGTTCAGTTCGGCGCAGCTTGTGTCGGCGTTGAACTGGCAATTCGATCGCTTCCTGGTCGGCGGACTTGCAGACCGTGCAACACTCGGTCGCTACGCGGTTGCCAACGATGTCGCGGTCATTCCGACGCAAAGCATCATTGGCCCAGCTCTTCAGCCGGTCATGGCCGCCTTCTCGCAGATCAGCTCGGATCGTAACCGAGTAAGGATCGCGTTTCTGAAGGCGGCACGCTTTGCGATGCTGATCTCGATACCTGCCTGCATCGGGATTTCGCTCACGTCCGATCTCGCGACCGATCTGCTACTTGGGCAGAAGTGGAAGGAAGCTGCGCCACTACTGAGCATTCTTGCGCTTTCCGTCGCACCAATTCCATATTTCCAGACCCTCTATTCCGTGAGCCTGGCCCTTGATCGCCCCAATATCATTTTTCGCTTGAACACGACCGATCTCCTGTTGCGCCTGGTGCTGCTTTCGCTCGGTTTCTATCTGGGCTCGGTCACGGGCGTCAGTTTTGCCCGTGTCGCGCTTTCTTTCCTGATGTTTGGCTTCTACCTTAACGAGGTCCGGAAGCTGCTTGGCCTCGGCATTGGAGAGCAACTGTACAATCTTTGGAAAGTGGGCTTCGCTGCCGCCGTCATGGCGACAGCGGTCTGGCTGTTGCGAGACGAAGTGGCTGGGCAGCAGTTGAATCACGTTGTCGAGCTGGCTCTCGTCATCGCAACGGGAGCTGCAGCCTATGGTGTCACATTGCTTTTGCTTGGTATGCGTCTGATTGCCGGACGTGGGCGTCTGGAGCTTATCGATCGCGCCTGACGGGACAGATGTTCAAAACAGCGCCCGCAACAACCCGGTCATCGACCGGTCACCGGCATCGAGCCGATAGGACAGCCCACGACGTGCGTTGCGGTTCGGAAGAATGGCCGTGAAAAGAAGAAACGCGACCATCGCGGATCTGGTTTTGAACGAATTGCCGGTCGCCCAAATTTTGCCGATCAGGTGCCACAACAGCGTCGCTGGAACGCGGTGACCCACAGCGATCGCGAGATAAATCGAGCGTTCGAGAAAGTACTGGGTCTCGCCAACTTGAACGAGTTCTTCTGCTCTGCCAATCCGGTCAAGGATGCGTCGCAGATGCCCCATTCTATCGGCAAAGCGGGCGATCTCCCGCCGCAGGATTTGCGCATCAAGCGGACGCCCGAGACCGGAATCGTTTCGGTCGTGAACCCGGTAGCGACCAAGCGGCGTGGACAGACTGACGATGTCCCCGAAGAAGGGCGCGGCAAACAGCAGGATGCCATCAACCGCCCGATCATAGGTCGCCTCCTTGAGGAACTCACAGAGATCACGGCGAAAGACATTCCCTGATGTCGGGGGGCTGGCGTAGGTCCCGTTCTTGAGCACGAGCCTCGCGAGTTCCCCGTTATCGCGGAACGAGGCCAGGTTCGGAACAGGATCACCAATTACAAGGCCGTTTCGGTCGGTGCGAACGAGCGGAAATTGAAGCTTTGCAACATTGTCATCCAGTTCTCTCAGGATGGTTTCAAGCGAGCCAGGGGCCAAGGTGTCATCAGCATCGAGGAAGAGCACAAACTGTGCGCTCGTCTTGCTCACCCCGAAGGAGCAGGCGGCGCGCTGACCACAATTGTCGATCTTGTAAGCCCTTACCGGGTGGCGCTGAATGACATCCCACGATCCATCCGTCGAACCGTCGTCGACGACAATCAGTTCGCAATCACAATGCGTCTGATCAAGGACGCTCCTGATCGCCTCATCCACATACTCTGCATAGTTCCAGCACGCGATGATCACGGCGAGACGAAGCTTGGTCGGCCCAGGCGATATGCCGGCTTCTTCGGTCATCGCCGTCCCTTGTTCAGGACGGTCCCGACGACATTGGCGCCGGACCGACGCAGGAGTTGAATTGCCTCGACGACCTCTTCGATCGTTGTCTCTCCACACTTTGCGACGATAATGACAGCATCGGCATAGGCGGCGAGCGCCATCGCATCCATCGAGCCCTGAAGCGGCGGGAGGTCGAGGATGACGTCCCCTTTTTGCCGTGTCGCCTCAAGGATCCGCTGAACCCGTGGATTGCGGAAGTCGGTAAACAGGTTCGCGTTGGTATCGCGCGAGTGGATCGGCAGAACGGCCACACCGTCGACCTGGTGAAACGAAATATGTTCGAGGGGAAGCCCTGCGAACGCAGCATCCGCAAGGGAAGCGGTCGCGGAGGTATACACCTCTGTCTGGGCCGTTATATTGGTATCGGATGGATTCTGAAACAGCGTTACATAGCGGCCGCTTCTGCTCATCAGCTGTGCGAGACTTGACGAAATCATTGTAACGCCGGCACCCGGTGCCCAGGAAACGACCGCGATCGCGATACTGTTGTCATTGCGCAGACTGGTACAGGCAATCTCCACCGAAGTCCGCAAGTCATGAATGGCGCTGACGAAGCCCACGTCGCGCGTGCCAACGTTCCAGGGAACCCCGTTGGAATCCGGGGCAACCGGGATGGAGCCAAGGCAGGCAAGTCCACTATCGCGGGCAAGTTCGCGCGCATCGCGAACACGTCTGTCGAGTGCCATCCGGACAGCGACAAGGCCAAATCCTCCAAGCAGGCCAAGGACGCCGCCGAGCGCAGTGATCAGGGTTTTACGAGGCGCAGATGGCGCCAGAGGCGGAAGCGCGGCGCCGATGACGCGGGCATCGGCGTCAGGTGTGGGGATCGAAGGGAGAGATCCCTCGTGCATCGCGGAACGGGCGGCCTCCATTTGCGCGGAAAGACTATCCAGGCGGCTCTGCAGCGCCTCGGTGCCGGCGCGGGCCATCTGCTCCTTGAACGCGATCGCCTGGAAGATATAACCGGAAACCACCCCGTTTGCGACCCGTGACGGCAGAGCGGGGTCGGAGGACGCATACTCCACTTCGATAACGAATGATTGTCCCACACGACGGGCATTGAGACGTTTTGCAAAATTCAGGAAGGCTGCTCTTTCGGCCTCGTCTACGAGAGTGGGGTCGCCGCTGACCGCTTCGCGCGCCCCCTTCCCCAGGCCCGTTTGCGATGAGGCGTCGCTTGGACCCAAGATCGTAATGAGGCGTTCGACAGGACCAGGCTGATTTGCCCCGAGTTCCGGGCTGTCTTTCAGACCCAGACTTTCAAACACGGAGGAAAGCAACCGTTCGGAGCGGATCGTCTGCAACTCGCTGTCGGCGCGGTTGAGGTCGAACCCCTGCTGGATCGATTCCTGTCCGGAAACCGTGGATTGGCGCGGTTCCAGGAGCAGGGTTGCCGTCGAGGTGTATGTTGGCGGGAGCGAGCGCGCGTATATGGCCGCCAAGGCAAGACCCAGGAGGGTGCAGGCGATCAGGCTGACCTTATGGCGGTAGGCGAGTGCGATAACCGACCTGATGAGAACAAGGGGGCCATCAGCCGAGCTGTCAGACTGGGGCTCATCCAGGCGCCACAATCGGGAGCTGGCATCAAGGGGCCTTGGTCTGTTGAACATCATCGTGTCTCCTGCCTCCAACCGGGCTTGGGGGTTATATTTGGCCTTCCGATTTCCGCTGCTCTTTCGGGTTCCAACCGCCCGCGCAGAACGTCCGCAAGTGCAAGTAGGTTTCCCTTCGCGCGGCCCTTGCGGTCGATGAACGGCTCGGGAAAGAGCGCGCGACCAAAGTTGCTTGCCGTATTGCGGAAGACATGATCAGCGACCTTGATCAGGCTCATCGTCCCCTTCGCTCGCATGTAAAGAGGGTTGATAACCTGCGAGTATCCGAGGCGCTCGCCACTGACCCGCCCGCTCTTGACACCCATATGGACACCATATGCGCCGGACCATTTGATCAGCCGTCCACCGCGTCGCGCAAGCTCGGCTGCAAAATCGCGGTCTTCCAGCCAACCATAAAGCACCAGACGTTCATCAAACCGCACATTTCCGATTGCTGCCACACGGAATGCCATGTTGCAGCCATAGGGGCTATAAGGCTCGGTCCATTCACCGGTTGGAACGGTTGCAGTTTCAACGAGACGAACAGCGTCGTCGAACGGGATTCCAGGTCCCTTGATGCCGTCGGCGACGACATGACCGGTAAAGCTCACGACCTGGCTCTCATCTCGAAAGACACGGGCCGCAGCGGCAAGCCAATCTCGATCTACAACGAAATCGTCATCGAAGAACGCGACGATTTCCGTGTCTTGATCAAGGTGTGCGAGGGCTGTGTTTCGCTGGGCCGAAAGACCAGGTGGACCTGTTACGATCGTGACATCAGGCAGGAAGGCAAGGCTGCCTGCATCTGCCACATCGACGCATGAAATGATGAGGGAGCTTGGCTGCAGGGTTTGCGTAGCAAGGAGGTGTCTGACTGTTGCGGACACAACCTCGGGTCTGCCGCGGGTTGCAAAAACAGCAGCGATACGCGGTGTCGGGCTCGTCTGCGGCTGATGGGTTGCAAGGCTTGCGGAGGGTTTTTCAAGGAGATCCAGATATCCCTCGGCGCTCCGCTTCCAGGAAAAGCGTCGGACATTGTCCAAGCCACGCCCTTTGAGTTCGTCGCGGAGATCCTTCGACTGCAGAAGCGATCGGACATGCTCAATCCATTGGATTGGATCGAAAGGCGATGCAAGAAGTGCTGCGTCACCGCAGACCTCCGGCATGCTGGCGCAATTTGACGAGATCACCGGGCAGCCCCGGGCCATCGCCTCGACGATCGGCAGGCCAAACCCCTCGGTCAAAGACGGGAAGGCAAGGCAAAGCGCGCGATCAAGGAGATAGGCGAGGTCGTCGTCCGATACCCGGCCGCACAGCTGGACGATGTCCCTTCCCTGCAGCGCTTCCTGCGTGAAGATACCATCGCCGCCACCGGCAATGATGATATCGACGCCCATTTGATCGAGGGCTGAGGCAATGTCCATCAGCAGGGAGACATTCTTGTGACGGGCTCTCGATCCAAGCACCAGGACATAAGGCCGGTGGTTGCGCGACGTGAGTAAATCCGGTGCTAAGGTCGCGCGCCCGGGATCCCAACTCAGCGCATGCTCGTGGCCGTTTGGCAGGACAGCTATCGAATTGAGAGAAACAGGCAGATGCCTGGCGATCTGCCTGGCGGCTGCATGGGATACTGTTGCAATTCGCGCAGAACGGCGCGCAAGGATGGGCTGAAGGTTGTGATAGACCGCACGAAATCCCCGACTATAGCTTGCAGGCGCAGCAAAGATATTGGCGTCGTGAATGCAGACGATCTGATCACTCTTGATTGCTGGCGCCGTGTTGCAGAGATTGAGAAGCCGACGGCCTCCAAGCTGAATGGGCAGGTCGACCTGCTCCCATCCATGCCCCATCAATGCTCCTTTTGCGATGAATCCGAGGTTAGAATACCCTGGGTTTTTGGTCGCCGCCGGCGCCAGGACGATGGATTGACGAGCGCGATCGAAACCATCCATCGCACTCACAACATTGCGCGCATAGCGTTGTACACCGGTCACGTTGTGGGTGAGGAAGCGGCCATTGACGACGAAGGAGGCGCTCATGTCAGGTTCCTCGCAGGCCCAAGGCCGTGAGACGAGGCATCGTATTGATCACATGTACCAAGAATATGTCTTCCCTCCGTAATACATGGATCGAGCGCAGCCCCGTTGAAGCACTGTCACGGAGCAATCACATGGATAACATCTCCCCTTGTCTGCCGGCCAACCTGACGACGACTGAAAAGGGGAAATGGCGCGGGGTATCAGCCGCGCCGCTGTCGTTCAGTAGCTGCCGCGAGAACGAAGGACTGCCGGTACGGTTTTCAGCAGAATGGCAATGTCGCCGAGGATGCTTTGCTCTCGTACGTAGCGCACGTCGAGCTGCACTCGTTCGCCATAGCTCGTGTCGCTACGACCGCTCACCTGCCACAGTCCGGTCAGTCCAGGGCGGACCTGGATGTAGTCGCTGTAGTGCACGCCGTAAAGTTCGGCCTCGCTTGCCACGATCGGCCGCGGACCGACGAGACTCATCTTCCCCTGGATCACGTTCAGGAGTTGAGGAATTTCATCGATGCTGGTCTTGCGTAGAAGTGCGCCGAATGGCGTTACGCGGGGATCATCCCGGAGCTTGCGGGTGGCGTTCCATTCCGCCCGGTGGTGCGGATTGGCAGCCAGGTGTCGTTTCAGCACCTCGTCGGCGTTAGCCACCATGGTGCGGAATTTCAGGCAGGGAAACATCACGCCATGTTTGCCAATGCGGCGATGCGCGATGAAGATTGGCCTTCCCTGCAGCACGAGAAGTGTACCCATCAAGATTGCGATCATCGGCATAAGGACAATCAGTCCCATTGCCGCAAGGACCGCATCGAGGGCATATTTTGCAATTCCGGCAACGGCTGACGAGGTGCCTCGTCTTTTCCTTTCGAAACGCCGCATTCGCTCGCTTCGAGAGTGCCGCCCCTTGTCGAAGCCGTCGAACTCTCGTCCGAGATCAAATTCCCTCATCCGCGTACTCCCACGTAATAAAAACTGTCCAGGGCACGTGCAGAAATTGCCCAAGCGGGCAAGCACAAGAACGTTAACAAGTATTAAACGATTTGACAATACATTTATTGCGCTGCACTATTCAAGGGTGCAATGCGGAAAATAAGACGTATTTCTTGGAACTTGTTGTCTTATTTCCACAATAGAACTAATCTGGCGTCTCGCAATACACATATCGAAAGCTAGATAGATTCCCTTCCCGTTTTGCGCGCCGTAATACGTGTTACCCATTCGAGTTAGTGGAGCTTTGCGTGCGAGTAGCAATCATACATTACTGGCTGGTAGGCATGCGTGGCGGCGAGAAGGTACTCGAGGCGCTTTGCGACATATTCCCCAATGCGGATATTTATACGCATGTGTTTGATCCGCGGGTGATTTCCGACAAGCTCAAGTCGCATCGAATCCAGACGACGTTCATCGGCTCGTTGCCTTATGCGCGGAAGATGTACAAGCGCTATCTACCGCTTATGCCGATGGCGCTCGAACAGATTGACCTTGGTGCCTACGACCTTGTGATTAGCAGCGAGTCGGGGCCAGCCAAAGGTATTATTCCGACCTCGCCGGCGATGCACGTATGCTATTGCCATTCGCCGATGCGCTACATCTGGAACATGTACAACAAGTACTACGAGAGTTCTGGACTGATGACCCGCCTGATGATGCCGCCCATGGCGCATTACTTGCGGACGTGGGACGTTGCGACCGCCAATCGGGTCGATGATTTCGTCGCCAATTCGACGACGGTCGCTCACCGCATCAGGAGCTATTACCGGCGCGAAGCGTCGGTCATTCATCCCCCTGTCGATACCGGTGCATTCCGGCCAGTGCCAGCATCGGAACTGGGCGATTACCACCTCATGGTCGGGGAGCTCGTCAGCTACAAGAGACCTGATCTTGCTGTCGAAGCGTTTAACCGCCTCAAGGCCAAGCTCGTCGTCATCGGCGGCGGAGAGATGCTCGATCATCTCAGGAAGATCGCCGGCCCAACTGTCACGATACTCGGTTCGCAACCCTTCGATGCTCTCAGACACCACTATGCTCGCTGCAAGGCGCTGATATTTCCGGGCGAGGAAGACTTTGGAATCGTACCGGTCGAGGCGATGGCCAGCGGAAGACCCGTCATCGCTTATGGACGAGGTGGAGCCACCGAGACTGTTATTAGCAACAAGACCGGTGTCTTCTTCCAGAACCAGGCTGTCGAGGAACTGATCGATGCCGTCGAGCGGATGGAGAGACTTGACTTCAATCCGGGCGATGCCGTTTCACGCGCTGCTGATTTCCGCCGCGAAGTTTTCATAAACCGATTTCGCACCTTTATCGAACGCGCAACAGGAACCGAGCTTGCCGTTTCGGCCTGAAGGTAACCTGGCACACGGTTGTCATGGAGCAACGCATGTCATTCAACATCGAACACCACGTCCGCGCCATAAGAAGTCTTCTCGGCCGCCGTTCAAAAGCCTGTCTCCTCGCGGCGGTATCCGTCGTGGCTTCTCTGTGCGGCCACATGGCGGCAGCGCAGGACTATCTGCTCGGACCGCAGGACGTGCTCAGGATCCGTGTTTTCGAGTGGCGCCCAAGTACCGGCGCTCCATTCGAATGGGTGCCGTTGACCGGCGAATTCGTTATTTCAGCTGCAGGCAATCTTTCCTTGCCGATCATCGGCACGGTTCCGGCGGCCGGCAAAACGCTCGAACAGGTTTCTGAATCGATCGGTGAGCGCCTGCAAAATCAGGTTGGATTGCAAAAGAGGCCGAACGCCTCGGTCGAAATCGCTTCATATCGGCCGTTCTTCGTCACCGGGCTGGTCGCGACGCCCGGCAAGTACAGCTTCAGCCCCGGTCTCACGGTCGTACAGGCCGTCAGCATGGCCGGCGGGATCGGGCCCGTTGACTCCAACCTGATTACCCTTCAGCGGGACGCGTTGTCGGGTCGCGGCGAAATACGCGCGCTTGAGGCCGAAAGGCTCGAACTGGTGGCGCGCCAGGCGCGCATCGACGCTATCCTCAACAATGATCCCGAGATCAAGTTTCCGGCCGAGTTGACCTCGCGAAAAGCGGAGCCCGGGGTTGCGCGGATGCTGACCGAGGAACAAGCGCTCTTCGAGACCCGCCTGCGCTCCATGGAGACTGAGATCGGCTCCCTCAACCAGGCAAAAGTTCTGGCAGCCAATCAGATTTCCGCACTGAAAGAAAAGGCCGTATCGCTCGCAAAGCAGATCGATATGGCCAACAAGGATCTCGGCTCCGTCAACAAACTCGTTCAGCAGGGATTGACGGTATCGGCGCGCCAGCTCGGCGCCAATCAAAATCTCGCCGACCTCGAAAGCCGCAACCTTGACGTCTCGCTCGCCATTCTGAAGACGCAACAGGACCTTGCCAAGGTCGACCAGGATATTGGTGATGTTCGCAACCGGTATCGCATAAATGCGCTGACTGAAGCCGCTGAGCTTCGTGACCGTTTCGCCTCCAACGCCAAGAAAACCGAGACCGCCAGCGATCTTCTCAGAAATCTGGAAGTGCGCGCTCCTGCCGCCGTAGCGGCACTGGAGGAAGACAAGGATACCTATTCCTTCACGACAAGCATCAACCGCGTTGTCGACGGCAGCAATGAAAGCTTGATCGTCAGCGATAATGACCCTGTTCTGCCAGGTGACGTCATTCGCGTCGAGCGGCGGCAGCGGGGCGCCCAGGCCTCCGTTGCCGACAGCAACTAACGCTCTTAGCGCAAGGCTTTGCTCGGCGAAAGTGTGAATAGTTCTCGTGTAAGAGAATATTAGCTTGCCTATATTAGCTATTTGCCCGATGATTGTGTACGGTTACGTACGGGCGGTCGGGGTAGCGTTTATGGGTTTGACGTTGGCAATTTGTTTCGTTCTAGGCGCAGTTTCTGCGCTTCGTATGCCTATTTTGGTCTTCACCCTGGTCGTTATGGTTGTTATGGCGGCCTATGCGATCTTTAGCGTTGTGGCAGGCATGCCATTCCTCCTGGCACTCGGATTGAGCATGGCGCTCGCATCCGTGCTGGAAGCGGGCTATATTTTCACGCATGGCGTGCTGTATCTCCTCTACGTCCGGCGCGCCAACGAGATCCGCGCGCACCGGAAGATTGAATCGAAGTATACGACGGATTGAACACTATCCGGTTCCGCATCAAAAATCGCCTGCTAAATTAGCGAGTCGGCTAATCTAAAAGGCGTAGCGATATTGTTCCGGTCTTCGGCTTCCTCCCCAAAATTACTATTGCTTTTTACACTGCACCGCACAATTATACTGTGACACGGGCGGCGCTTATTGTGCAACGCGCAAGAGTCCCATTATTCATGCCGCCCACAGCGAACACTTGTGATCAAAGCGGCGCCAAAAAGGACCCTCTTATGGAGATGAGTGCCGCCAAGCTCGGACAAAGGCATCCCTTCCCTCGCGGGTCCGCTCTTAAAATTCTTTACATCCAGCCGGGAACCCAATCGTTTGCGGGCATTGAGCGGGTAGTCGACACGATTTGCAGCAATCTGACTGAACGCTACACCGATGACTTCAATATCGACGTTCTCTACACGTCAGAACATCATAATCGGCCCTCCGAGCGCAGCTATCACACGATTGATCGACGACCGCGGGGCAGGCTCCAGCTGATGACAACCTTCAGGGATGTCATCAAGAGCAAGAAGTACGATCTCATCGTTGTTCCCCAGATCGAACCTACTGTGATCGCGATGGCGTCCTGCCTCGGCATAAAGAGAAACTTTGTCGTCCACTTGCATGGCAACCCAAAGCGCGAACGCAGCCATCTCAAGGCACGTATCCTGTTTTTCTTGATGAAGACGTTTTTCCTTCGCCGCACCGCTTACGTGTTTGGAACCTCGCCCCGCCAACTTTCATCCTTTCGCGAGATGTTTGGCAGCAAGGTACCGCAGTGCTGGGTACCCAATCCGGTTCGCAAATTTGACAGACCAGAGGCTTTAGGTGGCGAGCCGGGATGCGTGACTTTTGTCAATGTTGGCCGATTTTCTCATCAGAAAGGCCAGGACATCCTGGTTCGCGCATTTGCCGAAGTCTACAAGCAGCGCAAGAACACACGGCTGAAGATCGTTGGGCACGGGGCGGGTGAAGAGGATCTGCGCCGCGACATTGAGCGACTCCAATTGCAAGACGTCGTCTCAATAGAACACCACCCCAATGATCCGTATCCCGCGCTGTCGACAAGCGACATTTATGTGTCGACGTCGCGCTGGGAGGGTTGGTCGCTGGCAATATGCGAAGCGCTGCGTTTCGGTCTCCCGGTCATCGCCACCGATTGCGAGTTCGGCCCGAGCGACATCCTTGTGGACGGCAGGCTCGGCCGCCTGGTTGATCCGGACGGCGGGCCCTCGCTTGTCGCCGCGATGATCGATTACTGCGATGACATCATCTTGGCCAAAGGTGATTCAGACTTCAGGAAATCGTTCATCGACCAATACAGCGAAGAGAAGGTGGTTGAGGTGCATGCCACGGCTCTGCGCGCTGCTGCAGGCTAATCGCGTTGGGCATTTCAGGAGGCCTTGATGACGAGACATGAGATGTCCCGAAGGCGGCTGCTCGCGGCCACTGGCTCGCTTGCCATTGCGGGTGTCACGCACAGACAGACTCTTGCCGGCACGGATGATCCGACCGACAATCGGCGCCTCGACTTCGAGGACAGTTTTTTGCAACTGGATTGGTCTGTCTGGCACGCAGGGCCAAAGGCCGGCACCTGGGACACCGGTTTCTACGGTCGCTCGGCCTTTTCCAGGCGGACAGGTGAAGAAGGCTTTATCCCCTACGAGATAGTGGATGATTCCCGTGCAGAAGACGGCAAGGCACTTCAGATATCGGCCAAGTATATCGGTGCTGCGATGTCTGTCCCGGCCTATTATGGAAACACCAACCCGGAATATCAGTGGATTTCGGGAAATATTCAGACTGCCAGGAAAGACGGGATCGTCACCAAGGGGTGGCGGCGGGGTTATTTCGAAGCGCGGATGCTGTTTCCAAGCCATCCTCTGACCTGGCCGGCTTTCTGGCTGATGAATGGTCGCAGTATTCTTGCTCCAAAGACCAGCGTCGAGCTCGATGTCGTGGAACATAAAGGATGGGAACCGACATTGTACGGC
This sequence comes from Rhizobium sp. BK181, assembly GCF_014193305.1. Classification (NCBI taxonomy): domain Bacteria; kingdom Pseudomonadati; phylum Pseudomonadota; class Alphaproteobacteria; order Hyphomicrobiales; family Rhizobiaceae; genus Rhizobium; species Rhizobium sp. BK181. The sequence continues at coordinate 174,517 of NZ_JACHZA010000009.1, read as the reverse complement.
ACCTATCTGCACGAATGGGGCCAGCCCGGGGAGCATCACGAGGGTACGGGCGTGCCGACAATTGTCGACGTTACGCGAGACTACAGACGGTACGGTATTCTCGTCGATGACACCAAGTGTGTGCCTTATTTCGAACGAAAGCCAATCGTCGATACACGCACCGGCAAAACAGCAAATTGGCCGATCCACCGTTCTCCTGACCTCGACGTCGATGGGGATGTTTTCTGGCCGCTGCTCACCCTTGCGCTCAGCGCCGACATTCCCTACCCCCAGGGTCTCGGGCCCGAGCAGCTTCTAACCCATATGCGCGTTGATTATTTTCGCGTCTACGTTTGATGCTTGCGGCTATGCAAGCTCAATTGCGGATGTGAATGGCGTGCCTCGGCCGCTCTGTCGAGGACACCACTACCCCGCAGTGGCAACAGTGGGATCTCTTTCAGTCTGGCAAGAGGACGGCTGGCCGTCAGGCCAGCGAGCACAAAGAAGAGCAGACCGAGATCGACGGTCGGCCCAGCCACCAATGATCCGGCAAGCAATCCGAGACAGCCGTTGCAGGCTGCAAGACGAACGTCGGATTCGAAGGTGCGAGCCGACATGCCAGGCCGTAGCGCAGACAGCAGGAACACCAGGAAAAATACCGTACCGGGGACGCCGACGTTGGAAAGCAGCGCCATCGGGAAGCTAGAGGTGCGCGCGGTGCCCAGACCCACTCCGAGACCCAAGGAGTCTGTAAAGTTCTGCCAGGCGGCAAGATTCCAGGATCCGCGCTCGACCGCCGAGCCGGATGTCGATTTGCTCAAGACCAGCAAATCGACGTAGTCATAGATGGTACGGAAGAGATTGTCCTGGAGCACGATGATCAATGTCAACCCAAGGGCAATCGGCGGGGCGAGCAGAACGACGCCCGTGCTGCGTCGACTCTCGGGCGAGATCCCGCATCGCAAAACCGCGGTCAGATAGAGCAGGAATAGGCATATCGGTGCGGCAATCAGACCGGTCGAGGATGTTGACAATATGATCAGCACGAACGAGCAGAGGGCGAGCAAACCGGTTGTGCCGGGATAGCGACCACAAATCCACAGCGTGCCGGTAAATCCGAGGGCACCGAGCGTCATCCCGGCGAAGGCCGAGGCTTCCGGCCATGATCCAACGATCCGCTTCATGCCATTGATCGTATCACTGTCATGGAACGTGTACTGGGCATTGCGCATGAACTGAAGAAGCTCTTCCGTGCCGGTTGCGCTGGTAGCCAGATCAAGCAGTGCAAACATCACATTGACCGCGGCCCAGGCGAGAAGCCCGTTGAACGTCGCGCGAAAACCGGTCTTTGTCGAACAGACGGACGCGATGATGACAAAGCACAGAAGATCCGCGGTGAGGTAAATCGTCTGCGTGAGATTGCTGGAGACGGGGCCAAGGGGAACGGTACCGCCCGTCGAGGGATACTCGGATGCTCCCAGCGGAATGATATGGCTCATCCCCGCAAACAGTCTGGGAGAGAAATAGGCGGAGATCGCACCGTAGAGCAGAAGTCCGGCCAACCAGAAGGCAGGCTTGCCGAGACGAAAGGCATTGATTGCCATACCCGGCAGGGAAGGAGTTCGCAGCGCAGCAATCAGAACAAACAGCAGAAAGAGATGTGCCGGGGGCACACTGGAGCCGCCGAGCGTCAACGCCGCGGCGGATCCAAGGAGCGTCAGGACGATGAAGGTGGTGACTGTCGCCCCATATCCACGCGTCAGGCAATAGAGGCCGAGAGCGACGGTGAATATTCCGATGGGCTCTATCATCCCATACGTCCCTTGAACTCAACCATAGTCGATAACCTCGTATTTCCTGGCGCTGAGGAAGGCCCGATCGTTTGCCTGGTATGCGGTGGCATTTCCTTGACGTCTAGACGCCTCTGATAGAGGTATACATTAATAAGCTGGCGCTGCAATGCAGCATATATGTGGGGACAGTGCTTGAAAAGAATATACCGAGAAAGGAATAGACCAAGTCGAAATGTCGCCGCTGACCCCGTCATATTTCAGTAGTCCAACATGTCTTTCCTTGCCGGCATCAACTCTAGCTGTCTGCAGCTTATCACACCCGCTTTTGTGCATTGCAGTAGAACATGTTCGCGCTTGCAAAACTTTTCTCCTTATGTGAACCTGCATTTGAAGGGGTAACTAATTATGAAGCGTTTTACCAAATTGATGCGTGCCCCGGGCATTTATTTACGCATGCTCTGCGCTTCATGCGTATTTTTTCTCCTGTGTTGGTACCATTACGGGAGTATTGCGCTTGCGCTTTACTATAGCGTACTTTGCATAATCCTGATGCAGGTCGGTTATGTCGGAGGTGTGCTCTTCCTGATCTGGCGCGAGGCGGGTGCTCGCAAGGGGCCGTGACCTAACGGCGCCGAAGGTTGCATCAAGACGTATTGGTGCCGGCAGCGGCCTTGAAATTGTCAGTTGAGTCCAGCGTCGAATGCGTGAAGGAAGATCGGAATGAAATTCGGAACGAGCGGGCTTCGCGGCCTGTCTGTCGACCTCAAGGGCCGGGCTTCGGCGCTTCATGCTTCTGCCTTCGGTCGCTACCTGCTCGACATCGGAATGGCCCGCTCCGGTGACGTCATTCTGATCGGCCAGGACTTCAGGGACTCCAGCCCCGAGATTGCCGGGAACTGTGCTGCGGCACTTGCCAGCCTTGGCTTTGATGTCCGCGACTGCGGTACGGTGCCAACGCCGGCGCTCGCTCTTTACGGATTGAAGAAAAAGGCGGCCAGCCTGATGGTCACGGGCTCGCACATCCCGGCCGATCGCAATGGCATCAAGTTCTACCGGCCGGACGGTGAGATCGACAAGACGGACGAGGCAGCGATCACGGCTCTTGCGGCAGAATTCGATCGCGCCGGTTTCACCTTTTCCCCCAGAGGTGCGAGGATGAAAGACAGATCCGAGGAATGCCTCTCTGTTTTTCGCCAACGCAACGCCACTGTTCTTCCCGCGGGCGCTCTTGCTGGCCTCAAGGTCGGCGTCTACCAGCATAGCACGGTCGCCCGTGACCTGATGGTGGAACTCCTGGAGCATTTCGGTGCGACGGTCGTACCGTTTGACCGCTCGGATGAATTCATTCCCGTCGACACGGAAGCGGTTTCTGAAGAGACGATAGGCAAGTTGAAGGAAGCGGCGAGACATCATCGACTTGACGCCATAATTTCTGCGGACGGTGATGGTGATCGCCCATTGGTGGCCGACGAAACCGGCATGCCGTTGCGTGGCGACCTGCTTGGGCTGATCGCCTCGAACTTTCTCTGCGCAGCGACTGTCGTGACACCCGTGACGTCGAATTCCGGCCTGGAGACCGCCGGTGCCTTCAGCGTCATTCGCACGCGCGTCGGTTCTCCATTCGTCATATCAGGGATGCAGGACGCACTTGCGGCCGGCCAGGACCATGTGGCGGGTTTCGAAGCCAATGGCGGCGTACTGACCGCAAGCGAATTTGACGTCAACGGCCACGTGCTGGACGCCCTGCCAACGCGCGATTGTTTCGTGCCGATCCTTTCGACCCTCTTTCTTGCCGCCACGAAGCGTCAACCGCTTTCGCTGATTGCGGCGTCCTTCCACCTTCCTTTTGCCGCAGCCGGCCGGCTTGAGAATTTCCCGGTCGACACCAGCGGCCGCTTGATGGCGCATCTCCGTTCCGGGTCTTCCAACCTCGCGGCGTTTCTGGAGCCGATCGGCAAAGTTGGCAGCGTCAGCGATATCGACGGGCTGGGTGTCACGCTGAAGGACCGACGAATCATTCATTTCCGCCCCTCCGGCAATGCTCCGGAAATGCGCTGCTACGCGGAGGCGCAAAGCGAAGCAGCCGCTCAGGACTTGCTACATGCAGGCCTGGAACGAATCCTGTGGTGGGCGCAGGCGAATTGATTGGTAAAGCAAAGGTAGTTTTCGAGGACACACCAAATGACACAGAAGATCGTTCCCGTAATCATGGCTGGTGGCAGGGGCACACGTCTGTGGCCGCTATCGCGTGCCGCAGCTCCTAAGCAGTTCATCCAGTTCATCGGCGATAAGACATTGTTCCAGGAGACGCTTCAGCGCGTGTCCGATCCCGCGCTTTACGATGCACCTGTCGTGCTCACGAACGAAGAATTCCGGTTTCTCGTCGCCGAGCAGGCGCGTGAACTGGATATCGACCTCGCCGCGATCCTGCTTGAGCCAGTTGCCCGCAATACCGCTGCAGCTGTGGCTGCAGCAGCGGCCATTGTCGGCAAACGCTTCGATGGAAACACGATCATGCATGTGCTCGGCTCCGACTACGAGATCGTCGCCGACGACACCTATTTCGACTGTGTGCGCATCGCTGCCGCCACGGCAGCCCAAGGCAAACTGGTGACGTTCGGTATCCAGCCGACCGAACCGGCTACAGGTTACGGCTATATCGAAGGCGGCGAAGCGCTGGCGACAGGAGCCCGCACGGTAGCACGCTTCATTGAGAAGCCACCTCTCAACAAGGCAGAGGATATGGTGGCGACAGGCGGGTTTTATTGGAATTCCGGGATGTTCATGTTCTCGGTCTCATGCCTGCTCGATGAGTTGGGCACCCACGCTCCGGAGACGATCAGGGCCGCTGATGAAGCCGTTGAAAACGCAAAGACCGATCTCGACTTCATCCGTCTCGACAAGGCAGCGTTCTCCGCTGCCCCGAACATCTCGATCGACTACGCGATCATGGAGAAGACGAGCAACGCCGCCGTCGTCCCCTCGCCGTTCAAGTGGTCCGACCTCGGCAGCTGGGATTCCGTCTGGAAGAGCGGTAGCCGCGACGAATATGGCAATGTGGCAGCCGGCAATACGACGGTCGTCAACACCAAGAACTCGCTGATCATGACACATGGTGTACACCTCGCCGTCCAGGGCATGGACGATATCGCTGTCATCGCCAGCGAGGACGCCGTGTATGTCGGCCGACTGCAGGACAGCCAGGACGTCGGGAACCTCGTGAAGATGCTCGCCGCCGCGCCTAAGACATCGCAGCTGACCGAGACCCATCCGACCTCCTATCGGCCTTGGGGCGGCTATACCTCGGTGCTGAACGGCGACCGCTTCCAGGTGAAACGCATCTTCGTCACGCCGGGCAAGAAACTGTCACTACAGAAGCACCACCACCGCTCCGAGCATTGGATCGTCGTCAAGGGCACGGCCGAGGTGACCATCGGCGAGAACGTGCAGATGCTGAGAGAGAACGAATCCGTCTACATCCCGCTCGGCGAAATCCATCGCCTGGCCAACCCGGGCAAGATCATGCTCGAGCTGATCGAAGTCCAGACAGGATCCTATCTCGGCGAAGACGATATCATCCGTATCGTCGACGAGTTCGGCCGCAGCTGATTGACCGCCGATCGATCCTATTCTGCCAGGACAAGCAGAGAGTAGCCTCCGAGGACCCTGACCGTAAGGTCAGGGTTAAGGGGGAACAGAAGTTTTCTGGGCAGGCTCATTAGCCTGCTGCTGAAGGCCTGTTTCGGCAGCTCGATGCGGCTTGCGGTATAGGCATGATCGACAATCCTATATCCGCAATCCGTCAGGCTGGCGAGCGCCGTATCCTTGAAGAAATAGTGGAGATGGCCGACGTTCTTGCGAAGGTTTGTAATTGGCCAGCCTCTGAGGACAGACTGAACCGACAGATCCAGGGGGATGTGGAAGATCTTGTAGCGAGCAAGGCCACGCAGACCCTTGATGAAGGAAAGATAGTCCTCCACGTGCTCGATCACGTCGGCGATGACGAGAACATCGTAGTGTAGGTCCGGTTCCTGGAGAATATCTTTCAGATGGAAGGAAACATTGCTCGTCGTTTTCAGGCTGGCCCTTTGAAAGGCGTGGGGGGCGACCTCATAGCCGTCAAATTTTGCCTGGGGGTAGGTTCGGGCCAGGTTGAGCAGGATCTCGCCGGTACCGCAACCAACCTCGCAGAGACTGGAAAAGCTGATCCTGTTCTTGTCGATGATCTTGGAGATTTGTGCAGCTTTCCATGGTGAATCTTCTTCATGCCATGTTGGGTTCAAGTCGGCGTACTGATTTGAAATATAGATCTGCTCCACCGAACGCTCCCGTTTCACAACCTTCCACGGGTGCAGCCACGATTCTTTCGGGCAACACCGAACAAAGGCCCCAATAGCAAGTGCAACAATAGAGCGATTGAGGTTTCTCGAAGAAACGCGCCCTCGTCTCTATTGTGCAGAGCAGCATAACAACCCCGATAGAGACCGTCCAGCAATAAAAAACGAATTAAATGTCACGATCTATTGCAGTCGGATGATTACCGAAATGCTTTTATGTAGGTAACAGGTAGTGACGCACCTTCGGGCGTTCGACCAAAGGAGGCCGCCTCTCTGTTGGGAAGGCTTACCTATGGATGCAGAGGCGCCATCTCATCCGACAAGCGGCTCAAGCCACCGCGAGGCCTCATTAGACTACGACCACCTTCACAAGCTTACGCTTATGATCACCCGGGACAGTGGCGCTTTCCTGCGAATGTTTCAAACATAGTCATTAACGTTTACGCGAAAGATCGCGAGATCCGGCAGAGAACCACGCGTTCCTCATGAACGTCGAAGGTCGATGGTCACTGTCGCCGGCTTACGATCTTACCTTTTCGTCGGGGCCGGGCGGCGAGCATAGCACGGTTGTCGCAGGAGAAGGCAAAGTCCGGGCAGGACCATTTGCTGACGATTTCCCGGGAGCGTCAGTTTCCGATCAAGCTGCAAATGATATCATAGAACAGGTCCGAGCCGCTGTACGCTGCTGGTCGCACTTCGCTGAGAGCGCTCGTTCGTCGAAATCCAGTGCAGTATAACGCGATCGAATTTTGAACGGCAGGGAACCCCGCTCCCCTTAGACAGCGAAGGAACAAAGCAGCGTGGTCCATCCCCCTTGCCAAGAGCGGTTGGACGACTGTGGCAGCCTGCCCAGGAGGGAAAATCCCCCGGTCGCAACGTCGCCGATCTAGGCAGCCCTGTCCGCGAAACGCAGGAGCATATCCCGAAGCGCAGTGTTCTGTTGGCGCAGATGTACTGTCATCAGCGCTTTGAGCCTCTTGTTTTCATCCTCAAGCGCGACAAGATCGTCGGGCTGAACGGCCGCCGCAACGACTGGCGCCTTGCGGCCACCGGCGTTTGCTGTGCGTGCTGGACGGGAGCGCAATTTGCGCTGCTTTCGCGGCGGTGTCGTGGATGGCACCTCCGGATGCACTGTCACTGCCACTGCTGCATCTGGTTCAAATTGTGTCGCCGCTTCAACCGGCGCATCGGACGGTAGGGGTTGCGTCTTGTGGTCCTGATCCAAGGCGACAGTTTCGACTGGTGTTGGGCTTTCTACTGGTTCATGCTTTTGCTCTGGTCCAGTCTGCAACGCCGGCACTACCGGCTCGAACAGATGCGGAGCATCGGCTTCCGTCTCACGTGCCATGGCCTTGAGATCGGTGTTTCCCCAAATCGATTTCGCCTGATCCTTCGGACGGCGACGCGATGATTTGAATTCTACAACAAACGTGCGCGACTGTGTTTTCATAATTGTCCACTCTGCAATATGGTCATTCGAATCGCTCAAGCATCGCCCTGAGCTGAGCATTCTGCAAACGCAGCCGTTCAGCCAATTCGTTTCTCAAATGCTTGATCTCCCGATCCAGCTCCGTACCGTGGTCGACGACGGTCGGAGCGGGCGGGATGGGCGATTCTGTTTGCCCCTTATCTAATGAGGACGTGGTCTTAGCAACCACCTTTGCGTGGTTTTTCTTTGGCCGCCCTGCTCGCGTCGGTCGCAACGGATGGACGATTTCGCTCTTTGCATCGCTCACCGACACCGGTGTCGGCTTGTCCACAGTGTCGTCATTGCGGCTTTTGGACACCAGTCGATCATTCCCATCGGCCCCATCTGACAGGTGTGATGTCGCGACGTCCAAGTCATCTTTGGTTTCAAACGGGGTGCCGACGTCCATCTCCGGATCAGATAGCGGCTCGTCTCCATCGGCCGTTCCAGATGGCAGTGTGGCTTCGACCTCCCCCGATGACTGAAGTGCCTCGCCTTCCTCCGCCCTTTGTCCGGGACTGTCGTCGAGTGACCTATCTTCGTAATCGGCCGGCCGCTTTCGGGATGTCAATTGTGTCAGATATTTCCAGGGTGATTTCATAATGCTTCAATCTCGGGCAGACCGACGGCGACGTTGCCGCAGTTGCGAGCCGGGCCCGTTGACCGAGTCCGGCAACTTTGTTCTAATGAGAGTGCGAGGCGCTGTTACGCGTTTCTCACTATGTTTTGCGATCAAGCGATCCCGAGCCGCTTGCGAAGATCGGCATTTTCCGCCCGCAGTTTTTCTGCGAGTGTCTTGCGCAGACGCTTGTTCTCTTCCTCGAGCTGAAGAAGATCGGCCACTTCGTCAACTGCCGTAGCGACCACCGTGCCGGTTTTCTTTGCCTGTTTTGCCGCACCGTATTTCCGCGGGCCCCGGACGCCGGTCGGCACCAGGCCCTTTGCCGGGGCGGCTGCCTCGACGGAAGCTGGCTTTGTTTCGCTGATCAGCTCGCTGCGCTTCTGGCGCGTGCCCTTCGGTGACTTGGCAACAGGAACAGCTGAACCGGCTGCTTCTGTGGTGATCTTCTTGCGCGGGCCGCGCTGTTTTTTCGGAGCCGGCATTTCTGCAGGAGCGGTTGCGTTAACAACCTCGCTCGTCGAACTTCCATTATTGTCGTCAGCCATCAGTTATCTCCCTCTATAGCCACAAGTCTTTTCGACCGAGCGGCACACGGAGTCAACCTCTCGACCATCGCTGGATTGCGGGTTTGATACGCCTAGCAGATGATGGTGCAAAAAAAGCCCATCGCGCCAGATAAAGGCCACTTGCCAGCTCGGTGAACTACCCCCGTGTGACATGTTGGTTCGGAAATGTTTGTTGGTTTTCGAGCCACGCAACTCAAACTGATCAATCTTGCACTTCACCGACAGTATCGGCGACATAAGCTCCGCGCGCGCCCATAGGCAATGGTCGTCCCGTCGTGGTGTCAATTTCCGTCTGGTGCTCGAGCTCCGCGTTTAATGCCGCGCCGAGAATCAGGATCACGACTGACAACCACATCCACATGAGAAAGCCTATCAAAGCTCCCAACGTGCCATAGGTCGCACTGTAGTTGGCAAAGTGGTTCAGATAGAAGGCAAAGGCAGCGGACATGACAAACCAGCCGATCGCTGTAAAGCCGGCTCCCCATGTCATCCATCTCACGCGGGCTGGCGCGCGGCTTGGACCAAACCTATAGATTGCTGTCGATGCGGCGATGACAAGAAGCAAGAGTACGGGCCAACGCATCAACAGGACAATCTGTTCCTTAAATGCATCAATCCACATGAAGGATAAAGCAAGGGGCATGATGGCAACCAGAAAAATCATGAGCAGCGCCGCAACGACGGCGCACAAAGTGAAGCAAAGGGCGACGAGATTCAGCCTGACGAACCCGCGCTTTTCGTTCTCTTCGTACGCCACGTTCATGGCGTCAAACACCGCAAGTGTTCCGTTATGGGTGCTCCACAATGCGATGGCCAAGCTCACAAAGAATGCTATGCCCAGCGTGCTTGTTCCGCGCTGTACGATACTCTTGATTTGCTCAGCTATGAGATCAAAAGCTCCAGGCGGAAGTACCCACGAAAGCTCTCTCAGGTGGTCGGATATCGTGATAGGATCGGCAGCGAGCCCGTAAAGTGAGACGACGGCGCCAAGCGCCGGGAAAATGGCGAGTAGCAGATAAAACGACACACCTGCGGCGATGAGGGTGATGCGATGGCTCGAGATCTTGCCGACAACCCGCCAGAATACGTCACGCAATCCCTTTCTGGGGATGTCTTCGGGAACCTCAGCCTTGCGCCCCCGCACATCGATCGGATCGTCATGCGGTGTACCTGGAGGTTCCGGTTCCTTGCGTTCCGCGAAGGCTTTCAACAACACAGCTCCGGCTGCCAACGCAAACAGGCTTGCCGTTATCGAGTTGCCCGATTTGCTGAGGATTGGTTGTCTCATGATGCTTCACTCCGCCGATCCTCCCAATAACGCAGCTGGCGCCGGAAGGATGCATCCGGGATGCAGCGAGCAATGCACGAAGGTAGAGCGATGCAGCCCGGCAGGGCCTCTCTCCTCACGACTCAATCGTCAGGCAACCGCGCGCTCGGGCTCTTATGAGCGATGCAACACCTACGCATTTCGAGTGACACGGGAGCGAACCGTCGGGTGGTTACGCCCAAAGGTTCTCCGGGTTAGCCCTGTTTACTCACATTGAAGGGATTGCAACCGAGCGGGCATGCTTAATTATTTCTGGATTGCCTCAGGAGATCAGCCGGTGTCCATTTTCCAACGCTTGCCCCATAGGATCCGGGCAGAAAATTTGCGTATCGCCATCGAACAAATGCGCTCGGCGCAGAAGTTCCTGCCGGACTTCGAGCACTACGGCGACACGCGGTTTGTCACCGAGGACGGCGACGTCGTCACACACGTCGATGGCGATCACGTTCTGATCCTTCTCAAGACGGATTGAGACAGTAATGGAATATCAACGGGGGCGCCGTCTCTATGCATGACGGCCCGGACTGGGGTCCGGGCCGTCGATTGATTTATCACCAGGTTTGCCTGCCATACCAATCATCGATATCCTGCCGGGCGCGGTCACGTTCCAGCCCGTAGCGCTCCTGGATTTTTCCTTCGAGTTGGTCGCGCTTGCCAGCAATTTGGTCGAGGTCGTCATCCGTGAGCTTTCCCCACTGCTCCTTGACTTTGCCTTTGGCCTGCTTCCAGTTTCCTTCTATGCGGTTCCAATCCATTCTTTTCTCCATCGGGTTGGGACTGCGAGACAAACGACCAAGCAGCCAGACAGTTCCCTCTAAAAGAAGGTCGGGCCGCTGGCGTTTACGGGCCGAGTTTACTTACCTTCCAATCCAGGTATGGCCGCATGAGTTGTCCGGGCTGACGTCGTTCTATCTCGGTTTCGGTCAACGCTATCCTCGCAAGAATTTCGTCGACATCGCCGCGCTTTGGCGCCTCGCTCATTACCTCGAGAAGCTCCATAGTCTGGTACAGCTCGGCTGCAAGCCTGCTGGCAAAATCGTCAATGGAAGCGGTCAATATGTTGTCGCTGGACATCGGTGACGGATCCGTTCGAATTGAGACTTTGAAAACCTTTCCCGGCGAAGAAGGTTCCGGACGCGCGGGCCAGTTGGCGCTGCCTCGGACAACGTTAGAGGCGAGATGCTATCCCGCGCCAGGTTGCGAGGTCCGCACACGAGAAGGGAACTGTTCCCCTTTATGGCGGTTAATCGCCAGAGTATTCAACGAGGATATCGCAATGACTCACGCCCGTAGACCGCTACCACCATTTCCCAAGCAACAGCAGAAGCCGCCAGGCAGAACAGCCGACATGCAACCGCGTCCGGATCATGGTGAGCACGACTACAAAGGAACTGGCAGGCTTGAAGGGAAGGTTGCGCTCATCACGGGCGCAGATTCCGGGATCGGGAAAGCTGTGGCAATCGCATTTGCGCGCGAAGGAGCAGACGTGGTGATCTCCTATCTGAGCGAAGATGATGACGCTCGAGACACTGAAAGATGGGTCAGAGAGGCGGGCCGCAAGGCCGTCCTGATGGCAGGCGACATCAAGTCGGAGGCTCATTGCCAGGAGCTTGTCAGCCGTACGGTTGGTGAATTAGGGCGGATCGACATACTGGTCAACAACGCGGCTTTCCAGCGGACATACGCCGACATTGCCGATATTAGGGAAGAGGAGTGGGACGAAACGTTCAGGACCAATATCTACGCTCCCTTCTTTTTGTCGAAAGCCGCGATCCCACACATGAGGAAGGGGAGCGCCATCATAAACACGACATCAATTCAATCCAGACAACCCTCTTCCCAGCTTCTCGCCTATGCCTCCACGAAGGGCGCCATTTCGAACTTCACCGCAGCGCTCGCGGAGATGGTCGCCGAGAAAGGCATTCGAGTGAATGCGGTCGCACCGGGCCCCATCTGGACACCGCTCATTCCTTCGACGATGCCCGTCGAAAAGGCTTCGAAGTTTGGTGAGCAGACGCTTTTAAAGCGCGCCGGCCAGCCAGCTGAATTGGCGGGCGCGTATGTTCTCCTTGCCTCCGATCTTGGAAGCTACATGACAGGCGCTGTTGTTCCGGTGACCGGCGGTGAGATCATGATCTAAGAGATTGCTTGTCACGATTCATCGCAACGTCAGCCATTTCAGCTGGGATTACTCCGCCGCGACGTGAAGCGCCACGACGCTGATTCGCAGGCGATCAGTCGTGACATCCCCGAGCTTTTCGCCGGTGAGGGTTGCGATCCGTTCGTGACCTTAGTCAATGAGGGCCTTCGTCGCCCCAATCCGGTCGGCTGGGGACAGGTCGCTGCCCGTGCACATCTGCCATTGTAACTCGTCGCAAGGTCGTTACCTTGCGTTGCTTCATCGTGCCCTAATAATATACGGTTGATAGAAATTATTAGTAATCTTACTCTCCCACTTGGACAAGGAGGAGGAATTTCGATGGCAGGTGACGACCATTTCGACTTGGAATCCAACATTGCCGACCTGCGCAACGACGGAATTACCGGGCTGAAAGGCGCGTTCAGCCGCGACTGGGCCGACGACATGCGCGAGGACATGATGACGGCTTTCTGGGAGGCAATCCAGAGACCCGGCGGCGCGGTCGGTCGGGGCCCCAGAAGATGGTATGTCGAGATCCATCCCCAGAACTTCCGAGGGTTTGTTGACCTTGTCACGCATCCCTGGCTTGTTGGCATGTGTACCGCTGTGCTCGGTCAAGACTACCAAATCGTCGAGATTGGGCTCGACGTCCCCTTCCAAGGCGCCAAGTATCAGCCCTGGCATCGTGATTTTCCGTCGCCTATCGATACGTATCGCGATCGGAAAATTACTTCACTTGCCTTCAATCTCACCGGTGTCGATGTGACGGAAGATATGGGGCCATTCGAAATAGCTCCCGGTACGCAGTATGATGACGGCAGAGAATGGAAACATGAAATGTTTCCGGACAAATCCGAGTGGGCAAGATTTCAGGAGCGCGCGACCCGCAAGTATCCCAACCGCGGTGACATTTCCTGCAGATCCGCACTAACGGTCCATCGAGGCACGGAGCATGGGTCTCCGATCGCTCGTCCCGTCATGGTACTCGGTGTCGATGCGCCCGGTGCCGGCCACGCGGAACTTCATGACATGATGGTCACGCGCGAGTGGTACGACACACTTCCCCCCATCGCCCGAGACCATCTTGTTTGCCGTGTCGTGGATGACTTGCAGCCGATCATTCAAAAGCATGATATCGAAGGCCTGGTCATGGGGGCAGATCCGACCTGAAAAAGGACTGGGTCTAGTCGGGCGAAGGTCTTTGTCTTGGTTACAAAGGCGTTTCGCATCATTCTTGCGCTATCGGCTGTTCTGGAACATTCCCATCCTGATTGAGTTTGAGAATTTCTTCTCAACTGTCCAGGAGGACGACATGAAACACTTCTCATCGCCAGCGGATTCGCCATCGCGCTCGCATCTTCCGCCTTTGGCCAGTCCGCGGCGGAAAAAACCGGCGTGAACTCCCTGATCGGGGTAGCCCCAAAGACTGAGGACTTCGTCACAGAGGCCGCCGCGAGCGATATGTTCGAAATTGCCTCCAGCAAACTTGCTCTGGAACGCGCAGACAATGCCACGAAGACCTTTGCTCAACAGATGGTCACTGATCATCAAAGGACCTCTGAGGAGCTCAAGGCACTCGTGAGCGGGGGCAAGGTGAAGGCAACGCTCCCCACCGACATGAGCAAATCACAACATAGCATGCTCGATAAGCTCCAGAAGCTGAATGGTGATGACTTTGTGAAACAATATCATGCCGATCAGGAGGAAGCCCATGAAATGGCCGTAGACCTGTTCAAGCGGTACGGTGATGAAGGGGACAACGCCGATCTCAAGGCCTGGGCAGCAAAAACGCGCCCGGCATTAGAACACCACCTGCAAATGGCGAAGGATCTCAACAAATAGACCAGATCGCGCCTTGGCGAGCCAGCAGCAGGTCGCGGCTGGTTCACAAGTGACCACAGTTGGCGCGGGGGTGTAGGCTGCCACCGACGCGGATCGCGGGAAACATCCCCGGATCAAGTTGCCGACAAAATTCAGTTCGTCAAGAAGCACGTGGGAAAAGGGATCGCGCATCCATGGCCGGCCTGCAGGAACTCTTTCGCGTCAACCACAGCAAGGAGTACCAGAACCATGTCGAGAGCTTCTTCAGCTGCATCCAACGGGCCTACGTCGGCATCCGCTCTGGGGAATGATCCACTTCGCGATGTCCCGGAAGTCATCAAGGAACCTGTGCGGCTCTTGGCAGGGACGACATCCGCCCGACCTCGTCTCGGAGGACGGTCGAAGTCGCGACGTCCAGTGTCGTCCGCCTGCCGTCGCGAGCACTTCCTCGATCTGTGACTCATCAAGGCACAGCAGGGATGCTATCGACGACATGGAGACGCCTCTTGCGGCCATCCGTTTGATGGTGCTGGCGAGCGCGAGGGTTACCACGGTTTTCGGCAACATATCCTCCACCCCGCTGATCCACTGCGTCATCGTCACCATCTCCCGTGAGCTGACGCCATGGTGGTTGAAAAGCGTAGATGCCGACAAGAGGCTGCTACGCCGCGACTCCCAAAAATGGCGATGACCGTCCCAGCGCGTCGGACGCGATTTGCCTTGGCGAGCTAATTTAGTCGAGTGAGAACCGGCTTCCGGTCTGCTCGAGCCTGGCGTCATCTTCCTGAAGTCCGGTCTCACGGGCGAAGGCACAGGCACATTCCGCCGTCGTGATCGGCCGACGTGCCTCGCGCAATGTGCGCAAGACGAAGCCACGACGATCAATGTCCTTCAGGAGTTCTAAGGCTTCGTCGACGTCTTGGCGCTTGCGGCGCGTGATGAGTCGAGGCATTCCGGTTGGCGCAGCGTGTAGTCCGGCTCATAGGTTCGAATGACCACGTCGAACGCACCCTGCTGTCGCTCCAGGAGCCGATCTGCGTCCGAAGCTATGCGTCGGCGGCGGTTTCCACGATGTTGCGGGGAAGAGGGCGCCAGGTGGAGCAGAAACACCGAAGCAGTCGCAACGCGGCGTGGACTGGTGTAGCACAAGAGGCCTCTTGGCGGCCTGGCCCTGCGCCGATCCTGAACGACCTGTGCCACGGACAATACATATCCCGACAAACACACCGTCACATGCCTTATTTTTTTACCGGCTTTTCTTGGTTAATGCGCGACAAAGTCGATGGCAGCCTACTTAGGGTTTAGGTCACAACGTCGACGCATCGTCCGGCCGCGATGTGCACCTCAGCGGCCTGCGACGTTTACGCCCACCGATGAGCGGCGGGGCTGTTACATCGACGTCTAGGCCTCAGTACGCGTTGGATGCGCGGAACTCAACCGACCGTGGTCATTCCCACGGTTGCTGATAATGCCGAATCGCCATATGGGACCGAATAGCTTCGCCTAAAATAACTGCTGAGTGTTCGCCAGCCAGAACACGTTCGATCGCTGCCGCCATGACAGCTTTTCCCTGATCACTATTCGGGGACACGTGATATTTATGGCACCACTTCGACACCACCTTGGTGACAAGCTTCAGTTCATTTGGATTGAGGGCTTGGGCATTCGAGAGGGACATTCGTTACTCCGGTTGAACGTGCCGGCTACGCGCGGCAGATTGCTTTGCTAGATTTCCCTAGAACCGCTCAGGATACCGAAAGTTTCAAGTTTGGAGCGTGGGCCGCACGTGCGGTGCCGCGCCGTACATTTTTTAAAGGCGTAGATAGGTTTAATATGCCTCCGGCGGTCTGCGTCGCCTTCTTTCTGATCCTAGCTCTGCAGTACCGGAGGTCAACCAGGAACACCCGTACGATATCGTACATGGGTCGGCGATGATCCCGCCGGACTGTCTCTTGCGGCGGGTGCCAACTGAAGAGGCTCTGAGATATTCGCGTTGAGGAGGATTGAACAATGACGAGAAAGGAAAAGTTACCCCGCGTGATTTCGACTTCGTGCGCTGTTCGGGAGATGGCCGGGCAGCCGATCTGAGGCTCCCGAACATGACTTGTTTACTCATTCACTATGAACCCTGCCAGCGAACACCGTCAGACCGTGATTCTTGGCGGGGCAAAGCTTCGGGCTAGTCGTTGCCGCAGAGCGATCCGCGTCGGCAGACAAAACCTGCCTTCCATGGCAAGGGGCGCTTTAGTAGCCTGCGTTAAGCATTGTGAGAGGATCAATCCCTCCTTAAACCTCTGGACGTAGGCGATCCTCTCAAAAGACAGCTTGCATGGATACTAGGTGCGGGTCCATTCTAGTGGAAGGCTTTTGAATGGGAGGAACCATGGTACGGCGCGCGGAGCGGCTGTTTCTTACACAAATCTCGACTGAGCGAATGCCGGATGCAGGGTTGTTCACCTGGGATCTGAATAGCGACCTTGTCTACGCCGACAGCGCGCTGGCCGAGCTTTTCGGTCTCGACCCGGTTGAAACCGAACGTGGACTGCCCGTCCAGACCTATCTTGATCGCGTGCATCCGGACGATGCACCGACATTGGCCAAGCAGATAAACGACGCCATCATTGCGGAACACCCGACGGTGCAAGAATATCGATCACGCAAGGCAGATGGCTCATACATTCATGTTTCGGCATTTGGTCGCTGTTTCAGGGATCGCAATGACAATCCCGTCCACTACGCGGGGATCGTCATGGCGACGGAGAAAGCGCCAGCAGGCAGCACACACTGAGACAAAGCTGCAATGCCCGGCCGAAGCCTCAATTGTTGTCGCTCGGAAGACAAGAACATCTTTTGGCGATGCGCCGGTAGTAGTACGGTGGCGGGAGAGAAAAGCTACCGCTTGTGGACCTGTTCCTCGCAGTAATGCGTCAGCGCCATCAGCACAAACCAAGGGTGCTGCGTCGCTCAATGCAAGGCGAGGCAACTTTGGGCGTTCCCCACGAAAACCACCGAAACGCGGTGGTGGTGCTTATTTCGGTTTCTGTAATTGGCATCGATTGAACCACACCAAGTTCCTGCGCCGCCGGTAGGCGCCGACGGAGTGATCGTCTCGAACCACGGCGGACGGCAGCTCGATGGTGCCATATCCTCTGGCCGCACTCCCAGCGATCGTTGAACGTGTTGGCGGGCAGTAATGGTCGACGGTGAATTTCGACGTGGTACCGATGTCATGAAAGCGCTCGCTCTCGGTGCGCACTTCGTTTTTGCCGGCCGCCCCTTCCTTTACGCGGCCCCGGTTGCCGGACTGCCCGGTGTCATGAAAGCAGCAGAGATTTTCCAAGCGGAACTTCATCGGAATATGGCGCTCCTCGACATTTCGACAATTGATGAGTTCACCAGCGAGCATCTTATGCGCTTGGCATAATGCGCGTTAGCAATGTCGAAAACTCCCTCGATCGTGACTAAATGCAACGGTAGATCGTGAGATGCTACGACATATGGCGCTTCACTGCCAGTGATTGCATGATCTCGCCATCCGGTCGACGCCCTGGGTCGATGATCAAATGAACGAACCCTTCCGTAGTTAGTTCCCCGGCGGCCGATGGAGAACAATTTGGGATGGAGAGCTAGTTCGAACCCGAAGCAGTGGGCGTCGGTCATGGCGGCGCGGCGGCGAGTCATTGTCTGCTGCCGTACATTTCTGGGCCTTCATGGACAGGGCGCCACACATCTGCAATTGTGCGCCTGAAGCGGCACCAGCCGCGGTGAAAGCCATCTCGATCCTCGGGGTGCTGACGTGAGATAGACACCCGTGGCGCGTATCCTTATTATCGAAGATGAGATGCTGATAGCGGTGACGCTTGAAGCGATGCTCGCTGAACTTGGCCACGAGGTCGTCGGTATTGCTGGACGCCTCGACGAGGCGCTGGACATGGTCGGCTCGCTTGACTTCGATGTCGCCGTGCTCGATCTGAAGCTCGGGTCGGAAATGACCTTTCCCGTCGCGGACAAACTCGTTGAGCTCGGCAAGAAATTCATCTTCTCGACTGGATTCGGCGAGGCTGAGGTCGGTGGCCGCTACAGCCATCCTGTGCTTCAGAAGCCATACGACGAAGTCGCGCTGATGGAACTGATCACACGTGTCACCAATTCCAATCAATAAGTTCGCCGTGTGATCCGCAAATGGATAGACCGCAATTGCCGAGGATGACGCAGATGCAGCTTGAAGACCTATACCGCCTGATGAAGACGGGACACGTCCAGGCTCAGGGCGTTGTCGACACGATGACACAGCCTGTCGTCGTCATCGATGAGAACTTCTGTGTCACTACGGCCAACAATGCGTTCATCAAGGCATTCAAGGTCGAGCGGGACGACATCATCGGGCAGAGCTTCTTCGGCCTCGGCAATGGGCAGTGGGATATTCCCGAGCTGCGCCAGCTCATCTCGGTGGTCATCCCGCGGGCGGCCGCCGTCATTGGTTTCGAGGTGACGCACGATTTCCCCGCGATCGGGCCCCGCACCTTTCTCATTGACGCCCGCCGCCTCCTGCATCCGAACGACAATAGTCCCAACATCCTGATCATCTTCGACGACGTGACAGAGCGCCACCGTCATGATGCCGAAATGGATTTCATCGTCGCGGAAATGCGCCATCGGATGAAAAACATGGCGACGGTCGTCCGGTCGGTGGTTATTAACACGCGTGCCGACGATCCCGCGGTAGCGAATTTCAAGGAAGCGCTTGTCGGTCGGCTGGACGTCACGTTCAAGGCGCAGGACATCGCCGCGCGCGCTGAAACGGCCGATTTCGAGTTCCTTGTGACACAGGCGGTCGGCACCACCGTTTCGGAACGGCTGGAATGCTCCGGCCCGGCCGTGGATATGCCGAGCGCAAAGGTGCTTCCAGTGAGCATGATTTTTCATGAGCTTGCCACGAATGCTATTAAGCATGGTGCCATTTCCGCCTCGGCGGGGCGCATTCGTGTGAGCTGGTGTATGGAGACCGGACCAAATGGTCGGCAACTGCTCGCCTGCCAATGGCAAGAGGAAGGCGGCCCGTCGGTTTCCGCCCCCAAGCGGAAAGGTTACGGAACCGAGCTAATTGAAGGCCTCGGAGCACATATCGCTGGATCGGCGGAACTGTTTTACAAGACTGAAGGTTTAGCTGCGGTGATCAAAATCCCGGTGTGAGGACACGTGAGAGATCCCAAGCGAGAGAAACCCCAAGGGCGGACAGCCGTCCTTGTCGTTGAGGACGAATTCTTTATTGCGGACGACCTTCGACGCGTCCTGGTGGATGCTGGGTTCGAGGTACTTGGGCCTGCTTCTTCGGTTCAGGACGCCCTCGATTTGCTTGAAGCAGCGCGGCCGCACGCGGCCGTGCTCGACGTCCATCTCGGGCGGGAGAACGTCACCCCGGTCGCACTCGAGCTTGCGAAACTGAATGTTCCCTTCGTTATCGCGACCGCCTCACCCGCCCAGGAGCTTGCGCCCTTTCCCATTCTCGCCAATGCGGTCAACCTCGGCAAACCGACGGATGGAAGCCAGATGATCGACGCCATCCGTAAGCTTGTCGCTACCAGCTAGTGGGAGGTGACGACAAAGGCGTTTCCCGTTGCGGAGCGGCGATGGCATGCTTGGCATCCTCGCTCCGGACTGCGTTCTCTCTCGCATGGCCGACTTCGCGCCATCTCCCGAAAGCGAGCCTGACCGACGCCTCCGGTGCCCAAGAAGCCATTGATGGTCCCGGTCAGGCGGATGGAAAAAAATTGCGCGCGGTTCTGACTGGATGATTTTTGACGTCAAGTCACACACTCGGCGGTCACGGGTCAATGCAGCCGCTCAGAATCGAGCGGCCGTCAGCACAACTCGGACGCAGTCCAACCCCGCTTTTGAAAATGGCGTCCTGGATCCGGTCCGGATCTCAGTCGATCAACCTCAATGGGTTGGCTAGCAAGCTGCCGCCGCTCCGTCTTCGCCTCCGGGTGATCGCAACCGTTCCTGTTCCTTTGAGGAGCCATCAGCGGGAATTGCCCGCTTCCGATGGACCCGAATATGGCACTCGCTCAGTCCAACGCTTCCCCTCTCTGCAACGACATCGGGCTCTGGCAGGCGTGGAACAATGACGAAAGCCCGCAGTTTCAAAGGAAGTGCAACCAAGCAAAGCTCCAAAGGAGGAGACAATGCGCTTCAAGATCATCGGAACATCACTTCTCGCCATCGGGCTCGCTGGATCCGCATTCGCCCAGTCCAACCCGGCGCCGGCAGGCTCGACCATGGACAAGAACCATGGTGCCTCCAGCAGCACGACCAACGGAATGAAGATGAAGAAAGTCGATAAAACCACCACCGGCAGCACGCAGACTTTCAACAAGCAGAACTGCAAGTCTATCAAGGGCAAGAACTCGCTTCAGACGCAAGGGGGCAACAGCAACACGCAGAATGCCGAAGACACATGCGCCGACAACAACAACTAAAGCCGCCGGCGTAAGCGGGAAGGACGCGGTCGTCGACGATGCCGGCTGACGGTGTGAAGAACTTCGGCAAGCAGGTTCCTATGCAGCGGCCGGGGCAACCCGCAGAACTGGCGACGGCCTATGTGATGCTCGCTGATCCGCTCTCAAGTTACGTGTCGGGGGCGACAATCGCGGTTACCGGCGGCAAGCCAATCCTCTAGGCGCCACAAAGATATAAGCGCGCTCTGCACTCTAATGCGCAACCCTTGGCTTAGCGTCCGAGGTGGAGAAACAGGCATGGCAGAATTAGTCGGCCCGGCATTGACGCAGCCGGGCGCTCCCGGCGCGAGCCTCGATGAGATTCATAGAGAAGCGACCATCTGCACGCGATGCGAACTCTATAAACACGCAGCGCAGCTGGTGTTCGGGGAAGGTCCGAAAGGAGCCGAAGTCGTTTTCGTTGGCGAGCAGCCGGGCGACAAGGAGGATGTTGCCGGACAGCCGTTCGTCGGGCCTGCGGGAAAGCTGCTAGATCGCTGTCTGGAGGAAGCCGGTATCGAGCGCGCATCCTGCTATGTCACCAACGCGGTCAAGCACTTCAAGTTCGAACCCCGCGGCAAACGTCGTATCCATGCCAAGCCCACCAGGGGAGAGGTTCAGGTGTGCGCGTGGTGGCTCGCAGCCGAATTGCGCCTCGTGCGGCCGAAGCTCGTCGTGGCGCTCGGAGCGACGGCGGCGTACTCCCTGCTCGGGCCACAAGTTAAGGTCACCCGCGACCGAGGCTCCGTCTTTCGTTCACCCGTCGGACTGTCGGTGTTCGTGACCATTCATCCCTCGGCGCTTTTGCGAGTGCTCGACCAAGCGGCGGGGCGGCAAGACAGGGCGCGCTTCGTCAATGATCTGAAAGCCATAGCCACGCTTCTCGAGGACGGATAGCCGCGTGAGGGTCAAATCGAAGGAACAAAGTGGCGGCCTATCATTTGGCCTTGGAAGTACGGAGGAAAGCCGATGCAGCCGAAGGTCATTACAGACGCCAAAGGCCGGTTCGCACATCGCAAGCGGATCGAAAGATGTGGGCACGTCCCGTCCCTATTGGAACAAATGACCTTCGTCCACGGTTAGAAGCTCACTCCTCGATAAGGACCGCGTACGTCCCATGGGAGGCTTGGTCACGGAGGAGCCGAATGCAAATAACAGCCCCCTCTCCCTTCCGATTTTCTCTTGCCGAGGAGGAATCAGCCCTGGACAGCGGGAATGCTCACGAGCGTTCTTTTTCAGTTCCTAAAGGCCATGTCCCATGACCTCTCGCCCCCAGGATAAGCCTCATATTGGCTTCGACAGCGGCCCGGCCGGTGGATGGGGCTCAGCCAAGTCAGTGACGGAGATCGTTTTGCGGGAACATATCCCGCTGTCCGGACCGTCGCTGCTCAGGCACCAGAACAAACCCGAAGGCTATATGTGCGTAAGCTGCGCCTGGGCAAAGCCGGCGAAAACACACCCGCTGGAATTCTGCGAGAACGGCGCGAAGGCAACCGCTTGGGAAGTCACCAGCAAGCGCGCAGACGAAACCTTTTTCGCCGCGCATACGCTTGGCGAACTCGAGACTTGGTTGGATCACGACCTCGAGGAGCAAGGTCGCCTTACCCATCCGATGCGCTGGGATTCCGCCTCTGACAAATACATTCCGGTGGCCTGGGACACCGCATTCGACGAAATTGGTCGTGAGTTGAAGCAGATTGCCCCGGAAATGGTTGATTTCTACACATCTGGCCGCGCTTCGCTGGAGACATGTTACATGTACCAGCTCTTTGCTCGTATCTTCGGCAGTAACAACCTGCCGGATTCGTCGAACATGTGCCACGAGAGCACGTCTGTTGGGCTGCCTGAAAGTATTGGCGCCACCGTCGGCACGGCAGTTCTCTCAGACTTTCAGAACTGCGATTGTATCTTCTACATAGCGCAAAATGTCGGCACATCGTCGCCAAGACTCCTGCACGATCTTCAGGATGCCGTGCATCGCGGCGTTAAGATTGTCACGTTCAATTTGTTGAGAGAGCCCGGCCTGGAACGCTTCATCAACCCTCAGGCCCCAAGCGAGATGATTACCGGGTCCGAAACCCCGATCTCGAGTGAGTATTATCAGGTCCGAAATGGCGGCGACATCGCAGCATTGTTTGGAGTGTGCAAGGCGTTGATCGAGGCCGACGATGCCAAGCAGAGCCTCGGCTTGAGCAAGGTTGCAGGATCCGATGGAGAGGCGAGGAGCGAAAGCGCCGCAGCTGTCGCCTTCGCCGCAGCGATGACTGCAGCAGACAAGAAGCATGTACTCGATCACGATTTCATCAAAGAGCACACCTCTGGTTTCGAGGCATTCGCAACGGCAGCCCGCGCGCATTCCTGGGATAACCTGGAGGGGACTTCCGGACTTACACGCGAGCAAATGATCGCAGCTGCCAGAACTTACGCAGAGTCGGACGCGGTCGTGCTCGTCTATGGAATGGGGCTTACTCAGCAGGTAATGGGCGTTGAAAACGTCCATATGCTCGCAAATCTCGCGCTTCTTCGGGGCAACATCGGCAAACCCGGTGCCAACATCTGCGCCGTGCGGGGCCACTCCAACGTCCAGGGTCAGCGGACAGTTGGGATTACCGAAAAGCCGGCCCTAGTTCCCCTAGACAAGCTCGCGGAACTGTACCGTTTTGATCCTCCGCGATGGGAGGGGCGGAGCACCGTGGACGTCTGTGAGGCCGTACTGTCGGGAAAGAGCCGGGCTTTTGTGAGCCTCGGAGGCAACTTCATCCGGGCCGTTCCAGACACAGAAATAATGGAGGCCGCCTGGCCGAAGCTTCGTCTAACCGTGCAGATCGCAACCAAGCTCAACCGAAGTCACCTGATTCACGGCGAAATTGCATATCTGTTACCTTGTCTCGGACGGCTTGAGATCGATCAACAAGCCACGGGCCCCCAAGCTGTTTCAATGGAAAGCTCCGTTGCCCATTTCCACGGATCAAGAGGACGCGTCCAACCGGCCAGTCCTCATCTCTTGTCCGAACCAGCTATCATTGCAGGGCTGGCGAAGGCTACTTTAACGAGGGGTATCGTCCCCTGGGACGAATGGGTCGCAGACTATTCATTGATCCGAGATGCTATCGAAAATACCTATCCAGAAACCTTCAAGAAATTCAATGAGCGGCTGTTTCAACCTGGGGGCTTCGCGCGACCTGTTCCAGCTAGGGAGAGAAAGTGGGTCACGGCGAACAAGAAGGCAAACTTCATAACGCCTTCCCGCCTCTTTCCCGAATTCGACATCAGCAGCGTCGACGACAAGGTACTCAATCTTGCTACGCTACGCTCGAACGACCAGTTCAACACGACCATCTATGGATACAGCGACCGGTTCCGTGGTGTTGATGGAACAAGACAGGTTGTCTTTCTCAACGGGGAAGATATTGAGCGGCTTGGATTCAAACCAGGTGAGTTCGTCGACATGACAACGGCGATTGAACCGGGAGTTGTTCGCAGCATCCAGGGCTTCCGCATCGTCGAATACGACATTCCCAGAGGATGCTGTGCGTCCTACTACCCCGAAGCAAATCCGCTGTTTCCGCTGGGCCATCACGCCCCGAGAGCGAAGACGCCGTCCTACAAGCTGCTGCCGATCCGGCTCAGTCGATCGGACAAGGTACCTGTTGAGTAAGTCTTATCGATTTTTGGCGGGAGGCCATGTCGAGCATCACCACAACGATCGCTGCTACAACGGGGTTCTTCTGCCTTTGCGGCGCTGCAACTTTTATCGGATGGGCGAGAGAGCCCCGTCAATTCCGTGCTGATCCCCCGACGGCGGCAGCGCTTGACCATCTTCGTTTGATGCCGAACAACATCGGGGGCACGCCGCCTGAGGTCTATTTTAAAATGGGCAAGCCCTATGAAAGCACGGCCTATAATCTGAGCCAGGGCAAGCGGCTCTATGCGTGGTTCGGGTGTCCGCAGTGCCATGGCGATGGCCAGGGAAAGAATGGACCATCGTTTCTCGATGGTTGGTGGCTTTACGGGCCTTCGATGATATCGATCGTTGCCTCCATCCGAGACGGGCGCCCGCATGGTATGCCAGCGTTCAAGGGCAAGATGACGAGCGTTCAAATCTGGCAGCTGGCCGGCTACGTGAAGTCAATTGGGGCCTATTCTCCCAGCGTTGTGGCTCCCAGCCGCAACGATGACAAGACCAATCGACCAGCAGAAAACCGCGCGCCAGCGATAATCCTTTTCGATGAGGGGCCGACACCGGTGAGACCCGACCAGGGACCATCTCCGTGAACGCCCTCTTCGTGGCCGCCCTTCTGCTCCTTATCGCTGGCTGTAGCGGAAACCAGGCCGCACTCAATGCCCATGGCCACGCCGCCATTGCCCTTCAACAGCTCATCATCGTCATGGTCATTATCTGCTCTGTGATCTGGATTTCGGTGACGGGTTTTCTTGTGTGGGCCCTGCTTCGCCGAGGACAGATCCCAGACGACAGCGTTAACACCCGTAGAATGACAATATCCGTTCAGGCAGCGGCAACTGCGACGGTAGTCATCGTCGCGGCACTCACATTAACCAGCTTCTACACGACGCGGGCGCTGGATGCCCCTGGGCATCCCGCCGACTTTGTCACAGTCAAGGCACAGCAGTGGTGGTGGCAGTTTATCTACAAGGACCAGAACGGCGCGACGCTGTTTCAGACCGCCAACGAACTTCATGTCGCTGTCGGGAAGGACGTGCAGCTGGAGCTGGAATCCATGGATGTGATCCACTCATTTTGGGTACCAAGTCTCGCTGGGAAACTGGATTTGATCCCTGGTCGCCGCAACCTCCTGACGCTTCGAGCAGAGCGACCAGGGGTATATCGCGGGCAATGCGCGGAGTTTTGTGGCTTGCAGCACGGCCACATGGCCTTGCTCGTGATAGCACAGGAGGAGGCCGACTTCCAACGGTGGCAAGTCAATCAGGCAGCAGCAGCAATCGAACCAAGTATGCAGGAGGCAGATGCAGGCAAGACCGTGTTCAACAACAAGTCCTGCGCTGCCTGCCACACGGTTCGGGGAACGCCTGCGGCTGGAACAAGCGGTCCAGATCTGACCCATGTCGGTAGCCGGCAGACAATTGCTGCTGGCGTGCTCGAGACCACACGCGGCTCGCTTGCCGCATGGATAGCAGACCCTCAGACAATAAAGCCAGGGAATAACATGCCACTCGTTCCATTGACAAGCGATGAGCTGCGACACGTCTCAGCCTATATGGAAAGCCTGAAATGACCGGTGATCAGCGAGCCTTGACAGATATCGACCTCAGTGACGCAGATCTGGAATCGCGGTTAGCCAGAACATGGGCTTCTCCTTCTGGTGTAAGGGGCATTCTAGCGACCGTGGATCACAAGATCATCGCGCGACGCTATGTCGTCACCGCCTTTGTGTTTCTCATTCTTGGGGGAATCCTGGCACTTGCGATGCGCCTTCAGCTATCGCGGCCGGAGGCGCGCTACATCGGCCCTGACCGGTATAATCAGATCTTCACGATGCACGGGTCGAACATGATGTTCCTTTTTGCCGTCCCGATCATGGAGGCAATGGCGGTCTATCTTGTTCCTCTCATGGTCGGAACGCGAAACATTGCTTTCCCTCGCCTGAACGCGTTCTCGTATTGGATATTCCTGTTTGGTGGCATCCTGCTCTGGCTGTCATTTGCGCTAGACACAGCGCCTGATGTCGGATGGTTTGCCTACGTCCCGCTCGCCGGCCCGCAATACAGCCCCGGAAAGCGAGCCGATCTCTGGGCGCAGATGATTACCTTCACGGAGCTTGCCGCACTCGCTGTCGCTGTAGAGATCGTCGCTACCGTCTTCAAGCAGAGGGCACCGGGAATGTCGCTGGACCGAATTCCCGTCCTTGTCTGGGCGATGCTCGTCATGTCGTTCCTCATCATCATGGCGATGCCTGCGATCATGTTCGCCAGCTCAACACTAATACTGGACAGGCTGGTTGAAACGCAGTTCTACAACCCGGCCAAAGGGGGCGACGCGCTTCTTTGGCAGCATCTGTTCTGGTTTTTTGGCCATCCCGAGGTTTACATCATTTTCCTTCCTGCTGTCGGCATGGTTTCCACGATTTTGCCGACATTCGTTGGAAGGCCATTGTTTGGCTATCTGGCTTTGGTCACCGCGTTGATTGCGACCGGAATTTTGTCATTCGGTCTTTGGGTGCATCACATGTTCACCGTTGGCCTGCCAAGGGTCGGAGAAAGCTTTTTTACGGCTTCCAGCATGGCAATTGCCGTGCCAGCCGGCGTTCAGATTTTTTGTTGGCTTGCAACCCTTTGGGCCGGAAAGCCCGTATTCAAGACGCCCTTTCTGTTTGTTCTCGGCTTCATAGTGACCTTCGTGATGGGTGGGCTGACGGGGGTGATGGTCGCTTCCGTTCCCTTGGACACGCAAGTCCATGACACCTACTTTGTCGTAGCACACTTTCACTACGTGCTGATCGGTGGCGCAGTTTTCCCATTGCTCGGAGCCATTTATTACTGGTATCCCAAAGCGACCGGCCACATGATGAGCGAACGCCTCGGACGGTGGGCGTTCTGGCTCATCTTCATCGGCTTTCATCTTACTTTTTTTCCGATGCACATTCTCGGCCTAGCGGGAATGCCCCGACGGGTCTACACTTATCAGCCGGAGCTGCCTTGGGCGGGGCTGAATCTCTTTATCAGTTTTAGTTCTGTCGTCCTGGCTGCCGGTTTTTTTATCTTTTTTGTTGACATGGTGTGCAGTTGGCGAATGGGGTCGTTAGCCGGGCCAAACCCATGGAGCGCGACGACTTTGGAATGGGCGACGTCGTCGCCTCCCCCAGCCTTTAATTTCCGCCGCATCCCCGTGGTCAACAGCTTGGCTCCACTATCAGCTGACCAGGATCTTCTGCCTGTCGCGGCCGGGCTTCGCGTGGACCGTCGCGAACTTCTGGTAACACGAGTGGTGGATGCCGCGCCTGAGGCACGGGAATCGTCGGCACGAAATTCACTATGGCCCTTTTGGACCGCTGTTGCGACTGCTGTCATGCTGATCTGGTCGATCTTCTCCCCCTGGGCAATCATCTGGGGCGCGATACCGATCGTGGTAACCTTAATCGGATGGTTCTGGCCAAAGGGAGATCCGGAGGACGAGGCGTGAGGGATCGTATTGTACTCGACACGTCCAACTTGCCCCTTCATGGGATGGGGATGGCTAGCCCCACGTGGTGGGCGACCTGTGCATTCATGCTCATCGAAGGGACCGGATTTGCGCTAGGGATCGCTGTCTACTTCTACCTGATGGGCCTCGCGCCGGTATGGCCGATTGATGCGCCCCCGCCCGATCTCCAGGCAGGCACCTGGTTGACAGCCATCCTTCTGGCAAGCGTTGTTCCGAATGTTCTTCTCTCACGATGGGCTGAGCGAAAACAGATACGGCGTGTGCAAATTGGTCTGATCTTGATGACTATTCTTGGAATTATCCCCTTGCCGTTTCGCGTCTTCGAATTCTACGCCCTTCATACGATGTGGGACCAGAATGCCTACGGGTCGATCGTGTGGACACTTCTCGGCCTGCACACCACCCATATTGTAACGGACCTCGCAGATACTGTCGTCCTCACTTGTCTGATGTTCACTCGGCACGGGAACAACACGCGCCGCTTCGGCGACGTCCAGGACAACGCGCTTTACTGGAACTTCGTGGTCCTCATTTGGTTGCCGATTTACGGCTGTATTTATTGGGTTCCACGTCTATGACATCATCTTCACTCCGACACCGTCTCGTCGTTCTGCCTCCGTTTTTATGGGCGCTTAACACCCAGCTCGGCCTCTTACTTCCGTACAGGGATTGTCAGTTGGGCACGGATTGGACGCTCCTCGCGGCGTTGGCGATCGTGGCAATCTCAATCGCGACAACGATCGCTTTGAGAAGGCGGGCGACGTCACGCATTGGCATCTTTGGCAGCAGATCCGAAGTGCTTCTAGGCATGAGTTTTACATTTGCGCTCATCTTGCAGGGGGCAGCTGCCGTGCTGTTAGACCCATGCGTGCACTAATAGCGATCTTTATCTTCATCAACCCGCACTTTGCGGTGGCGCATGACGCCGACCAGCATACGGTTGCACCGTGGCCCATCGATCCGTGGATTATGGTGCCGTTGACAATTCTCGTTCTCCTCTACAGCGCTGGCGTCTTCGCCCTCACAAGTCGCAGACCTCGCGGCTCGTATCGGCTCCTGGGGGAAGCAACGCTCTTCTGGGCAGGCCTCGCGACCCTTGTCGTTGCGTTGGTCTCACCTCTACACGAGCTCGGTGAACACCTTTTTTCGGTTCATATGGTTGAACATGAGCTGGTCATGATCGTTGCAGCACCATGTCTTGTGCTGGCAAGGCCGATTGGATCATTGATGTGGGGCATGCCGCGCCGATTGCGCCATCTCGTCGGAAAGGTCCTTGTCACCCGCTTTCTTCAGACTGGCTGGCGATTACTAACCGTACCCTTCGTCGCGACTGTCCTCCATGGTCTGGCGATCTGGAGCTGGCATGTGCCTGCCTTATTCGATCCTGCGGTTACAAGTCCCCTGGTCCACCGCTTGCAGCATCTGAGTTTTTTCCTGACGGGGGTTTTTTTCTGGTGGGCCGTCATCTGGCGTTGCGACGGGGGTGCCGCAGCCTGGCACCTCTTCGTCACGATGATGCATACGACCATGCTCGGCGCATTGATCACCTTTGCCCCACGCGTCCTCTATGTTGTCCAAACGCGCTCGGCCCCTCACTGGGGGATGACCCCGCTGGAGGATCAGCAACTCGCGGGCGCCATAATGTGGGTACCAGGGGGACTGATCTATGGGGGCGCTGCGCTCTGGCTGATGGCCATCTGGATCCATAGGGCGGGTAAGGGAGGAAAGGATGCCCCTGGGTTTGATGTCGTATAGACTCGCGGCAATAACCGGAATGGTCGCTGCAGTGTTGCTTGTCGGATACCTGACAAATGCGTTCAAGGAACAATCAAAACGACAAACGATCGCCGAGGCACTTACAGGCGGCGATTCAACGCTCGCATTGCCCATTTTCCGTCGGTACGGGTGTGGTGGGTGTCACACCATTTCTGGTGTTCCCGGAGCAGATGGAAAAGTAGGGGCTCCCTTGGAGCAATTGTCCCAGCAGGTCTATATTGGCGGTGTCATCAACAACACGCCAGACAATCTTACGGCCTGGATTGTATCGCCGCAGCGCTTTTCACCGCAGTCCGCGATGCCAGCGACCGGCGTGACGGAGGCCGAGGCGCGGCATCTTTCGGCGTACCTCTACGGCAAATAATCAGGGCTTGGGGGTGTGACGAGATGGGAGGCTTTTGATGTAGCGGGCAATCGCTTGTAGGTCGGTTTCCGGGAGGGTTGATGTATTTTCGACTACGTCTGCCATTGAGGAGCCGACACGGCCGTGGTTAGGTGTTTCTCCCGTCGCCAACATTGTTGCGATATCGTTTTCCGTCCAGCTTCCTATCCTGCTTGGCGTGATATTCGGAACAAAGCCCGTTCCTTCGGGGTCTGGGCCGCCGGCAAAGCGCGTTGAAGGCTGGATCGCGCCCATAACGTTTCGTGTCGAGTGGCATTCGGCGCAATGTACGAGTGCCTCCACGAGGTAGCCGCCGCGATCGTGTAAAGCATCTCCGTTTTTTTCGCCTTGAGTTTGTCCCTCGATGAAGTAGAGCAGCTTCCAGAACGCGATAAAAGGTCGGAACCGCAGTAGGATCGGAATGTCGTGCGGCGGCGGGCGTCCCGTCACAGGTGGAAGAACGCGCATATAAGCAATGAGATCTCTGAGATCCGCCAGCGTTATGCCGGTATAGCTAGTGTAGGGAAACGTTGGGTAGTAGTGCTCCCGGTCAGGCGATATTCCGACCACCAATGCATTCCCGATGTCGGATGCAGACCAAGAGCCTATACCGTCAGTGCGATCCGAGGATATATTCGGGGCACGGAAAGTACCGTACGGCGAGGCAAGCGCTAGGCCGCCTCCGAGCTTATGACGGTCGGTTTGCCCCGGCGTAGCGTGACAAGACGAACAACTGGCCGCGGCAAAGACCAGGGCGCCGCGCCGTTCATCACCCCCTTCAAGCCGTTCGTCACCAGGCAGAAACGTTGGGACGGCTTTCGTGAAGTTCCAAGTAACGAGACAGAAAACGGCGACGAGACCGAACACAAGGACAGTTATTGCAACCTTGCTCGGCATACGGCCAACCCATGACATGGATGTTGAGAGGGCACTCATTCGTTCCCGCAAAGCTAACAACGCGTCGACGAGAGAAGATATACCCCTCTCCTTGGAACCCAACTGCGACGCGCTTGTTTGGTTCCGTGATCGACCCCAAACAGTCGATAGCTGTGGAACCCAAACCCCGCCCCCTTGGAGACCTCTGCCATTTAAGATTGTAGTGAGCGTATTGATCCTGTCTCGATGCCACAAACTTGCGAGCAGACAGACCGATAATGAGAGGAACCGAAGCTTCTCTGGTTTGTTTTACAGGGATCAAAGGAGATGAACAATGGGAATGAACACCCCTAAAGACGGAACACCAGGTACGACTGACCAGTCACCGCGTTGGGAAGGCCCTCGAGAAAATAAACCGCGCGGCTATTTGCCGGCCAAGGATGATCCTGACAAAACACCGGATTCCCAAGGTGAGACCAACGCCAATCCGCGCGTCAAGAATCTCTCAGATGGTCTCAAGCAACGGGGCGATAGTGAATAATCCGGAAGCTAGCGGTTCCATGGGCCGTGGCATTTGACCGCTGGAAATGCGGCGCATTATGGGAGCGCCGTCGTGCCGACGCGGCCACGCCGTTCTCGAGTAGAGGCGGCGGTTCGCATCGTCGCGCGCTGGCTGTTGGGCGGCCTTCGCCATCGAACATTCTACAGTCTGGCGGAGGTGAAGGCCGTGATCACCTATTTGCTGCTGATCTCAACGACACACGTTTTCTGCGCCGCGTTGCGGGTTCCTCCGGCGAAATGGCAATTGTCGCGGCGGTCCGTAGTCACTCGACAGGATTGCGCGGTAAGTAGGGTCTGCGCTGCTGAATC
Source organism: Rhizobium sp. BK181 (assembly GCF_014193305.1). Taxonomy (NCBI): domain Bacteria; kingdom Pseudomonadati; phylum Pseudomonadota; class Alphaproteobacteria; order Hyphomicrobiales; family Rhizobiaceae; genus Rhizobium; species Rhizobium sp. BK181. Next base: position 142,883 of record NZ_JACHZA010000009.1, on the reverse strand, counting down.
CCTTGGAGCTCAATCTTCCTGAGATCAATGCACCGATTTTCCAGCGGCCAAACGCAAGACCATCGAGTGCAACGATTGCGGCTTGCGACACCCAACGAATGCAGTGCGGTGCAGACAGCTCACAAAAACCCTTCTCGGTGAATGATTTCGTTTATCAAATCGTCCAACCGCGTCCGGGCAGCCCGCATATGCGGTCCGGGTCCAATGGATTTCCTCCTACGCTGAACCACTCATGGCCGCCAAACACCGAGCATGCGGGAGGTGGGGGCGCCACGAGGATGCCAAAGCATCAGCTGCGCCCCCATGCGCCAATTCCATGAAGAAACACGATCAACATCGACTGGTCGCAGGTTTCTTTCAGGCGAACAGGCGACGCCGAGCACTTCAGCGGGGGGCGTGGCTAACAATGCCAACATGTTTCTCCGCGGACGCCATCTCGGCTTTGCAAGGCGAGCCTCGCTTCAGATCGGCCAGGCACTCTTCGGTTCATCTGCAGCCAACGACAGTCGCCATCCACCAGCGCAGCTTGCTCCGTGGTAGGCGAAGGAACCTAGAGCCCTTATTCTGGTTTGGGGTTTCCAGAGAAGGGAGGTTAGAGATGGAAACAGCCCATTTACCGCTAGTGCTGGGTATAGTCGCTGTCATGAGCTTCATGGGTGCGGGCATTGCCGCCACGTTCGAGCGATCGAGACGACGTCGCGCGTCTGATATCGTGACCGTTGGGCTTGATGTACTTTGCTTGCTGACCGCCGCTATCATGATCGTACTTTTGATTGTGCTGCCGTAGCTGACTGAGAACATCGAACCACACTGTTTCGCAAAGAAAACCACTGCTCTAAGCCAGCATTTCACGGATTGTCCTGACAATCTGTCGCGGGTCGTAGGGCTTGCTCACAAAACGGCTTTCTGGAGGGATCTCATCTCTGTGGACCGTTCGGTAGCCTGAAACGACGATGATTTTCAGAGGCGGCCACCGATCCCTGACGTAGGTGGCAAGCTTGATGCCATCCATTGCGCCAGGCATGTCAACATCGGTCAGGACAAGCCTGATTTCTTGATGGTGAACGAGGGTATCCATCGCCTTGGCTGCATTATCTGCCTCCCAGACGATGAAGCCCTCGTCCGTCAGGAAATCAACAATGTCAAGCCGTAGGAGGGGCTCGTCCTCAACGACTAGAAGCGAAATAGCTGCGGTCATTCTGGCCTGGTACCTAGTCTAGAGCGCGTGAAAGCCATGCGTATTGCTCTCGACGTTCTCGAGAAATCCATCGAGAACGAAGCGAATGCCATCTGGCTCGAATAAGGTTTGCCCGGTGCCCTTGAAATACGAGGCAACGATCCTTTCGGTCAGTCGCGACCCAAATCCGGTTCGGTCGCGAGGTTTCGGTGGTGGTCCATCCTTTTCCTTCCATTCAAACCTGAAACGGCTGCCTTCCAATACCCATTGCATATGGACAACGCCCTTGTCAGAAGACAGCGCCCCGTATTTGGCTGCGTTTGTTGCGAGCTCATGTATGGCAAGCGAAAGTCCGAGGGCGCGCTGCCCTTCCAGCAAAAGATCCGGTCCCTCTATGGAAAATCTGCCATCACCATCTGCATGACCGTCGAGAGCACGGTCGATAATAGAACGAATGCCCATTCTGGAGGTGCTGCCCTGAAGCAGGAGGTCCTGAGCCCTTGCCATTGCAATCAGGCGACCACTAATCGTTTCGCTCGCCTCCTGTGTAGACGATGCGGTTCTCAGCGTCTGGGAGACAACAGCCTGCGTTATTGCGATCGTGTTTTTCATCCGGTGCGTAAGTTCGGACTGCAGCTCACGCTGGCGATGCTCGAGCTCGCTCTGGACGCGGATATGCTCCCGCGCCTCCTCCAGCGCCTGCCTCAGCCGCTGGCGTAGAAGGACATGCTCCGTCGCCTCAACCACGATATTCATTATACCTGCGACGGTTCCGTCGTCATCGAAGACTGGGGAGTATGAAAAGCTCCAGCTGGTTGGCTCTTCATAGCCATTGCGCGTCATAAGCAATGGCAGCTCCTCCCTGCGGACAGAACGCCCGGCGAGTGCTTCTTGGACCAAAGGGTGGACGTCGTCCCAGACATCCGGCCACAATTTCCGCGCCGGCTGGCCGAGCGCGCCGGGGGCTCTCGCTCCGAGCATTGGTGCATAGGCGTCATTGTGGAAATTGATCAGGTCGGTTCCCCACCACAAGCAGATCGGCTGCGTCGTATTGAGCACCAAACGCAGACTGACGACCAAGGAATGCGGCCAGGTGCCCGGAGGGCCCAAACTGGAATGCGACCAATCGAAAGTCCGGATGGCATTTGCCATGCGGCTTTTCCCAAGCCTGAGATCGATCTCGGTGGCTATTCCGGGGTCCTGCGACGTGTCTTGGGTGGCCATGGAAACGTTAACCTTCGAAAAGACAGCTGGTTCCGGCACGACGACAATCCTCAGCAGATCTGCGCTCACGGCACTGCCTGCAGCAGACTGCCGTGGTGCGAGAACGGTCAATCGCCGTTCCGGCGGACTGGGAGAAATCCGCTCACTTTGGAGAAAGCGATGCCGGAACGGCTGACGATAGAAATGCGTGTGCAAAGAAGTGGTTCCCAAGGGCTACGCAAATGCAAGCCAAAGCGGCCCCGAACAAGTTCGCTCCGATCTCCCGATCCTGTTTGACAGACCGTCTGGGAGCCATCCTCCGAGCTTCGATCTTGCATGTCGGTCAAAAAAATCAAAGTTGCGTTTGATCAAGGTTGCGTTCTTGCGCTTTGTCGGTTGCCTTGTCTTCTACGCATTCCGCTCGTTCGGAAAGGGTCCGGCTCAATTCACGTAGTTCCTGCTCGTCGAGTTTCTCGATCCCGACAAATTTATTCTGCGCCTGAGATGTCAGGATCAGTTCGTCAAGCTTGGCTTGCAGGGCTTTACCATCGCGGTTCTGCGAGTTCTGCAGAACAAACACCATGAGGAATGTGATGATCGTGGTACCAGTGTTGATGACAAGCTGCCAATTCTCAGAGAAGCCGAAGAGTGGTCCAGATGCGGCCCACACAACGACCAAGAACACCGCCGCAACGAAAGTGACCGGCTTGCCGGAAAACTCAGAAATGACAGTGGAGAATTTCGAAAAGATTTTTGACGCTTCGTGTTCGCTCATGGAGGTCTCGCTGTTGCCGGCCCATCACAAACGCGTGATTACAGAAACAGTTCCCCTTGGCATTAGCTCTGTACGCCAGGGGACGGACGGAGTGCAGCCGAAATCTCGTTTCAAGCCTGCTGACTTGTGGTGAGTGCGTTGGAAAATCTTCAGCGGCTCAGCACCCGGTGACCAGGACTGGCCGCCACCGCCCGCCGCGCCATAGACCTGCGGTTGCCAAGCTCGCCTGTGGATCAGCCAACTGTAGATGCACGCTGCTGGACTGGGTCTCGAATGCATTGAGCTCGACACGCCCCTTGAACTGGGGCCTGGACGGCTCGTCCGATCAGCGAGATTCGACGGGTGTGGCAGTGGTCCGACCATCCTGACTGGATTGCTGTCACCTCCATAACTGTCTTTCAAGATCGGCATTGTGTCAGTTGACCCGGACAGCCGGGTGCTTGAGGACATAGTAAAAGAAGCGAGGAAGCTGCCTCTTGCCAGCGATCTAATTTCGAGGGAACGAGGTCGGCGTCACCCCCGCCGTTTCACAAGTTCTCTATCAAAGGTCGTTGGGGCCATTGAGAGAACATTGCTGCAGAACGTAGGGCATTCCTCAGCGAAAATTACCCCGAGACCGTATCGAAAGTGCTCGCGCGGTTTGTGAAGGGCTAATGCATTAAGACGCAAGGTTCATGTTGCTGCTATATCCATGGTCCGCCACCTAACAGTTCATCCAATTTTCGGGACCATGCGGAACCGCATCCGTTTGCTGTTCGAAAGGTGGCACATGCAGCACCATGGACGGAAACTGGATGTCGTTGAGGAGCGTCAGAAATCATCAGAGAGGGTAGTGTTTCGGTTACCACCCGGACGGAAGCGAGCGTCGCGAGTGTCGCAGTCGAGCTCCGCGCAGGATGACGTGCAGGTCCAACGCGTGTCGGTGGACCGGTTTGTGGACGATTTTCCGAAGGTCAGGACAGAAGCCGATGTAAGCGGTTCTGGCCAATGCTTGAGGATTTCTTCCTTCCTGATGAAGATCGCGCGATTTACGCCGAAGGTCTCCGTCGCGGCGGGTTTCTGGTTTCCGTTTCCAATCTGAATGATACCCTTGTTGAAGTCGACAGACGTCCAGTCGACCGCCCACTGACCGACGCCGATCGCGGCTTCGAAGGATGGGACGGTTTCGGCCGAGGAGCATCATGAGGAGGCGCTCGTGCAGAAGGAAGCCCGTGTCGTCGAGGAGATTGGCATCCGAAAGACTGCCTCGAACCGCACCGAAACCATCGATGACGGCGTTCGCAAGACTGAGTTTGAGATCGACGACGAACGTTCCAAGGGCCTGTCGCAATCCCAAGGCGGATAGAACCAGGGTTTCCGCAAAGATTGAACTTCAGATGATTGCCGCATCCAGAGAGCCCGACGTGACGTCGGGCTTTTTGTTCGCGCCCTGCTTGCGTGAAGGCTCTGCTTCGATTATGTTTTCGCCACGTTCGAACCGGAGAAGGAGGCGTGCAATGGCAGACTTTTTGTCCCTTACGCCACCGTTGTCTGAGATCGAAGTGACGTTCCGGCCCAGGTCCGGCTAGCCCGTCACCAATCATTTTCTTTCGCGGTCTGGCGTCTTCACGCAGCGCGGCCATTTCAGTTTTGGATACGGCGCGGCTGCTTTCCCATCATTGGAAGAAGGCGCGGCGCATTGGCCGCGAAATCACCATGAAAAGAATTGCTTTGCTGAGCGCCCAATCACCGCTCTCCACTAAAAGGCACCGATCGAAATTCAAACTGCGCATCGTCGGGTGCGTCGCCGTCCTGATGCGACGGCCGGGCAGAAAGCTGGCAACAGTACCGGATCTTTCTCGCTGGCTCAAACGTGACATCGGCTTCGATCCCTGACCTGTTGGTTGCGCATGAAAGTAGAAAGGCCGGGCAAGCGCACCGGCCTTTTCCAATATTTGGCGATCGCGCGACGCGCTGATCGAACAGGCATACCGTATTTCCCTATCCGACCCGTCGCCGGTCGATCCTACCGAAGCGGCTCAACCGGCCAGGCTCAAAGCCTTTTCGAGGTCTTCTGTCCTGTAAGGCTTCAGAAGTAGGGCGGTTCTGGACGCGTCCTCCATTTCGGGAGTGCGATTGGATCCTGTTGCAAAGACAATGCCGAGGCCCGGCCAACGCTTGCGCACCTCCCTGCAAAAGTCGTGTCCTGACATCCCGGGCAGCCCAAGATCGGTTACCAGTATGTCCGGAACGCTTTTTTCGAGCAGCGCCAAAGCCTCTTCGGCCGACCCCGCTTCCAACACCTCGCAGCCAAGTTCCGTGAGCATGTCAGCCGCGGCCATCTGTATGAGCATATCGTCTTCAACAAGGAGTACACGCCTTGGCCGTTCCTCGGTGCGAGCAATGGGTTCGAGTTGCGCCGATTCGACGGGGCGCTTTCGCTCCAGCGCTGCCCTCGCCTGCTTTTCGTTGTTGAGGACGTGACGTATCTTCCGGGCAAGCGCTTCGCGGGTGTAGGGTTTTGATAAAAGTTGCACGCCGGGATCCAGGCGGCCTCCATGGACAATGGAATTCTCGGTATAGCCCGACGTAAACAGCACTGCGAGATGTGACAACCGCTCCTTCGCCTTGCGTGCCATTTCGCTGCTTTTCAATGGCCCCGGCATGACGACGTCTGTAAACAACATATCGATATGAACGCCACTTTCGATGATGGACAGCGCGGCAGCAGCGTCAGGAGCCTTGAGGACTCGGTAGCCGAGATCCTGCAGCATCTCGACAACCGTCATGCGCACGCCTTCGTCGTCCTCGGCGACGAGAATGGTTTCAGGGCCGCCTTCAACTGGCAGATCCATATTTCCGACCTCAAGATCCTCCTGCTGCATTGAACGGGGCAGATAGATCTTTACGGTGGTCCCATGACCAGGTTCGCTATAGATCTTGACGTGACCACCTGTCTGCCTGACGAAACCGTAGACCATGGAGAGCCCGAGGCCTGTTCCTTTTCCTTCCGGCTTCGTCGAGAAAAACGGCTCAAACACCTTCTCGACCAGTTCGGGCGACATTCCGGTGCCCGTATCGGTGACAGACAAGGAAACATATTGCCCGGGCTCTACATCCTGGTGCTGTCTCGCATAAATGTCGTCAATGAAAGTATTCCCCGCCTCAATCGTCAGCTTTCCGAAGCCATCCATGGCGTCACGGGCATTGATAGCAAGATTGAGGACCGCGTTCTCGATCTGCATGGGATCAATGAGCGTATTCCAAAGTCCTCCGGAAATAATCGTCTCGACTTCTATCCCCTCTCCAATCGTTCGACGAAGCATTTCGTCCATCGCACGAATAAGCCGTCCGACGTTGACGACCCGAGGATCGAGGGCCTGCCGGCGTCCGAAGGCCAGAAGCTGCGACGCGAGCTTGGACCCTCGGTCAACCCCGGCCAGTGCGTTCGCAATCTTGGTTTGCGCCTTGTCGTTTCCGGCTGTGTCCTTGGCAAGCAGCTGCAGGTTTCCTCCCACGATCTGGAGAAGGTTGTTGAAGTCGTGTGCAACACCTCCCGTCAGGTTTCCGATCGCTTCCATTTTTTGCGCCTGCTGAAGCGCGAGCTCGGTTTTTCTGAGAGCTGCGGCGGCTTCCCGCTCGTCCGTGACGTCGCGTCCGACGGCATGAATGAAGGTCTCGTCCGGCACCGCGGTCCACGAAATGATACGGTAGCTGCCATCCCGTGCCCGATACCGGTTCTCGAAGGAAAACGTGGTTGCACCTTTGCCCAGCCTTGCGACCTCTTTGAGCGTCCCCGCCCGGTCATCCGGGTGAACCAGATCCACGAAGGGTATGCCTACAAGGTCTTGCTCGTCCCAGGCGAAGATCGTCTTCCAGGCGGGGTTGACCGCCGTTATCCTTGCATCGAAATCAGCGACGAGCATGATATCGGTGGACAGGCGCCACATCCGATCCCTGTCTGCGGTACGCTCAGCGACACGTTGCTCGAGCGTCTCATTGAGCGCCTCCAGCTTTGCGCGTGTCTCACGCTGTTCCTCGATATCCGTATTGGTTCCGATCCAGCGGACGACCCGTCCCTCCTCATCACTTGTTGGGACGGCGCGGACAATGTGCCAGCGATAGTTTCCGTCAGCCCGGCGCAAACGGAATTCGGTTTCGTATGGCTGCCCCGATTTGAGCGAGGCCTGCCAGACACTCAGGACACCAGGAAGATCCTCGGGGTGGACGATCTTCGTCCACTGGTCGTTGTCCAGATCCCCCTGCAAAGTTCCGGCATATTCGTAGACCCGTTCATTGAACCAATCGAGCTGGCCATCGGGTCTTGCCGTCCACACGTGGTTCGGAATGGCTTGGGCAAGCGCCCTGAACCTGGCTTCACTTTCCCTCAGGTCGCGCTGAGCCTTTCGCCGATCTGTAACATCCTGCACGACCCCCACGAAACGGACTGGCACGCCGTCCGCATTTCGTTCAAATTCGCCGCGCCGGGCGATGAACCGCTTCTGCCCGGTGTCTGCGCGACGAATGCGGTACTCGACGTTCAAGGGAGAGTCTCCGACACTGCGTGTCCTCTCATTGGACGCTGTTTCCCGGTCTTCCTCGAGAACAAGCTTTTCAACCTGCTCGATCGAGACATCCTTGTCTTCGGGCAATCCGTAAATCTTGCAGAATTCCGGCGTCGCACTGAGCACATTTGTGACGAGGTCGAGCGAGAAAACGCCGACGCCTCCAGCTTCCTGCGCACGTCTCAATCCCGCTTCCGTATCCTTCAGAGCCTGAGCCGCCAAGTGTTCCTCTGTCCTGTCACGCAAGACTTTGACGAGACCCACAGGCCGGCCTTGCTCGTCGCGAATAACACTGATCTCGCCATTCGCCCAGAAACGTTCACCGGATTTTCGAACGTGCCATCGATCATGATGGGCGCTACCATCTTTGAGCGCGGCGTCCATGGCCTCACGCGCCTTGCCTGCGTCTCGGTCTTCCGGCGTGAACAACATGTCCCAGTGGACTGCAACAGTCTCCTCTTCCGTCCAACCGAAAATCCGTCTTGCGCCTTCGTTCCAGCGAAGAATCCGACCATTCAAATCCAATGCGAGAATTGCATAATCGATCGCTCCGTCCAGAATCTGGCGAGACTGCCGCTCGCTCGCGCGTAAGGCTTCTTCCGCAGTCACGCGGTCGGTCACGTCGGTGCCCTGAGCGAAGATCCCGACGATCGCTCCGTCAGCATCGAGTACAGGCTGGTAGACGAGGTCAACATATTTCCGTTCGACGTTCGATTGTGCGGACGGTTGAAAATCAACGGCCAGAGCCTGCCCCTCATAGGCAACGCCTGTTTGGTACACCTTGTCGAGGAGCTCGAAATACCCCTGCCCCCTGAGATCAGGGAGCGCATCCCTGGCCGTCTTTCCGACAATGTCACGATGCCCAACCAGTTGCTGGTAGGCAGCGTTGGTTAACTCGAACACGTGCTCTGGACCCCGCATCATCGCGATGAAGCCGGGGGCCTGCTCGAACATCCGCCGCAACCGGTCCTGCTCGCCGTGGCGCCACCGCTCGGCCATGACTTTCGCCGTCGTCTCCACAACAATCGCGATGACCCCGCACGGCCTGCCGTCCTCGTCCATGATCGGCGAGTAGTCGAGATTCATGAAGACCTGTTCCGGCCTCCCCTGCCTGTGTAGCGTCAGTTCCTGGTCCTGATAGGCAAGAGTTCCGCCGGCCAGCCCGACATTCATGACATTATCGTTGAAGTCGGCAATCTCGGCCCAGCCCTCACGCACCTTGGAGCCGAGCAACTGGGGATGGCGGCCTCCCGCAAACACGGAATAGGCGTCGTTGTAAATCATGATCCCGTCAGTTCCCCACAGGGTGACAATGGGAACGGGGGATTGAAGAATGGTACTCGTAGTCACCTTGACGGCTTGCGGCCAGCCCGACGGCGGTCCTAGCGACGTCTTTTCCCACTCGAAATTACGGATCAGGTTGGCAAGCTCGCCACCATGAGCAAGAAAATCAAAATCGTCAGCTATCATTGAAACCACAGTCGTTTTTCGCGACTTATGTAGTCGGAACATTCCGTTCGGGAAGTGCCCAGCAAGCCGAAAAATCAGTTTTGTTCGATGTGGTACAGGCCCCGAGCAACCAACACAACCCCGGCAAGGCGTTTGGCCACAAGCAGCACACGCTATGATTGCTGCAAAATCGCAGGCAGCCCAAGGAAGGGTGTGCAGGGAACAGCGAGCGGTGCGCTGTCTCGATCGCAGAACCATCTAGTCCAGCTGCTGTAGTCCTTCTCTTACGGCTGAGCGCGACTGGCGCTTGTTGCGGCAATCGCAGCCAACGTCTGCGCATCGCGACCATAAATGTCATCGAAGTAGTGAATGACGCCGTCGGCGGTCGGCCATGCCGTGAAATAGGAAACATAAACAGGAATTTCCTCAGGCACCGGCATGTCTTTCTTCTCGCCGCCGGCAATTTCCTGATCAACAAATTCCACGGAGGTCTGCAGGACGGCGGCGGCCATGGCGCGAGGATTTTCCAGTCGAACGCACCCATGACTGAACATGCGATCCTGCGACGCAAACTTTCCTCGTGCCGGCGTGTCATGCATGTAGATGTCATGAGGATTGGGGAAAAGGATCTTGAGTTGGCCAAGAGCATTGTCCGGCCCTGGTGGCTGGACAACCGAGATGTTCTCCAGCGGTTGGGCCCAGTCGACCTTTGCAGAAGACATCTCCTTCCCCTTCACGGCTACCTTATAGCCCTCTCGGTCCAAATAGGACGGGTCGCGCTTCAAGTGCGGCAGCATTTCATTTCGAATGATAGATTGCGGGACACCCCAATCAGGATTGAATTGCACGGTCTTTATCGTGGCATCGAAGAAGTTTGTCTGGTGGTCTTGTTGGCCGATGACCGCTTTCATTGACAGTGCCAATTCACCTCGGTCGAAATAGTAGGCCATGTAAGCAGGCTGGTTGATGAACACGTACTTTTCGGGAAATTCCTGCGGGAGCCATCGCATTTCCTCCATTGCCACGATGACCTTGTTGACGCTCGCGGATGCATCGCCTTCTCCCGATGTGCGTAGCCAGTGAAGTTCAGCGGCAAGCTGAGCGAATTTTGGGTTGCTCGGCATCAAGCGGTCAAAAATCCCCATCAGGTCGGGCGTCTTGGACAGTTGATAGAGGGTAGCCCTGAGATCGACCTGTTTGCGTTTGAAGTCGTAGTAGTTGGACAATTTGTTCGGATCGATCCGACCGCGAAAATTGTCCTGAAGGAACATCAGAAGCTTCTCTGACAGGGATGCTTCAAACAGGGCTACCGATCTGGCATAGTCTGAGGAATTCCTGGGGGCGCCTTGAAATGACAAGGCAACCTCATAGTCGGCCGGATTTAGTCCCCAATCGCCAGCCTGCTTCAACAGGCTGATTGCCTGAGCGGCTTTTGCGTTCGGACCCCTGCCGTCAACCCAGATCAGTTTCGCTTTTTGGTCGCTGTAATAGGCCTCGACAGCATCGGCTATGTCGCTATTCATCTCTTTCGAAAGGCCGCCCATTTCCTGCAGAACCCTCGATTGATTGTTCCCGACGGCAAACAGCGTCGTGAGTGGGCCGGCGCCGTTACGCGGGGAAATGTGGGCCGGACGGCGCGCTGGGACGGTGTACGGAATGGTCGAAATGACTTCTTTCGACAGGACGGGCTGAGGCTCTGCACGGAGGTCTCCCACAGCGGAAGCAAGAGCCATCGCACTGACAAGGGCAACCCATTTGGTCGTTTTTTTTCGGATCATCTACTTCCTTGAACCTCAAGTGCGACGCAGGCGCCGGAAAGCCGGACTACAACGCCACATTTGGGCAGAAGATAGGCGCGGCGACTTGGCCCCCATCTTGCAGCCCCGACGATCTTCGATCCACTTTACGGACACCGGCATTCCGGTGTTGCTGATAGACAAATGAAGGCGCCATATCTTCGAACTCTCAGCCGCGCTGGGAACTGCATCGGCGATCGTTCAAGAAGCCTCTGCCGGCTTAAAGTCGAACACGTAGAAGCCGCGGCTCCCTACCATCATATATTTAGATATCCTCGTAAAAAGATGATTGAAATGGTAAGCAGGATCAGAAGAACCCTGACCGTGTAGAAACGCACGCATGCGTTCGAAGGTACAAACAGGTTTGTCATGGAACAGCGGAACAGGAGCGGCGCCAGTGCGAGGAAAGACCGCGCGACTGCGAAAACTTCGAATGGCGGCCATCGCGGGCGCATCGCGCAAGGCATCCGGCCCAACTTCTCAATGACGAACTGTGAGCCGATGCGGTTTCGAAAGGCGCGATTGAGCTCAAGTCTTCAACTGGAACTCGTGCAATGGTTCTGAGTTTGCCTCCGGAAACGGAGGCCGAGCCATGACAGACAAGCCAATCCCGATTCTGCCAAGCTTCCACCGAAGTCACGAGGATACCCAAGGCGACGAGCTTCCCGACATCAATCGCTACAAGCAGCGCAAGCCGCCCGTCAGGATAAAATGCTCGAAACCGATGATGGCGTAACCGACACGGATCCCGAGACAGTCCGGGCGGAGACCATGGATCCCATTCCGCCGCCCCAATTCTCCAACCCCGAGTAAGTCCTCGTGACCGAACGCAAGAATTACCGCAATACCGATGAACTGACGTCTGAGGACCTTGAGCCGAGAATCGTGACCAGCGCAGTGGAAGCGATCTATGAGAGGAAAAGACACCCGCTGCAGCCGGACCCCATCTTCCCGAGTTGCGATCGAGGCGCTTTCGTCCACTCGCTGACTGAACGGTCGGAACAACGACCAGAGTTTGGGGGTTTCCTGCTCTAGGTGGAGGTCCAAGATGCTGTATTACTTCAACCTTTGCTCCGACGACGGAATTGATCTCGATCAGCAAGGCTTAGACTTACCAACATTGGACGATGCGAGACGGGAAGCAAACCGTGCTGCGAGAGAAATGGTCGCCGAACTTGTTCTCGAGGATCGCAAGATCGACGGCATGCGCTTCGAAATCGCGGACCACGCTGGCAACCGGGTGGAGACAATTTATTTTCGTGACGTTATCCGGTTTGAGTAAGGACGCAAAGCCAGATTGCGCTCAATTCGTTGCCCGATTGATCGAGTTATCCAGGGAACCTTCCGTTCTCCTATTTGTTCTTTCTACCGGGCACACGCAAAGCGAAAATGGACGACAACACAAACATTTCTTACCACCATCAACTCTACTTGACTCCACGCGCTCCCAGCCAGGTCGAGAAGCCTCAGCGTGGTTCGGCCTGACAACGATGCCCGGCGCGTTTACCTCGATCGTGTAAGAGCCTTCGACAACCGCGAGCAGCCGGTCAAGGCATGGAAAACCTTCTTCGGAGAAACGAAGCAGTCGCTGTCGAAAAGGCGAAGGAACTCGCCAAACGACTGGCCACTCATGCTTAGTGTGAGCAGGCCGGACGAATTTCGTCACTTGGCAAGAACGCGCTACAGCACCGGGTCCTCGCTCCAACAAGATGCCTCCGGCATGAAAAGGATTCGTGCCATGTGGAACAATCGGCGCAGGTCAAAGTTTAGTCGCGCTACCATTAAAGTGAAAGGACCACAGCATGGCAACGACGAAAACCCTTGACGATCTTTTTCTCGATACCCTCAAGGACATCTACTACGCCGAAAAGCAGATCTTGAAAGCCCTGCCTAAGATGGCCCGTGCGGCGCAGTCGGAAGAAGGCAGGGCAGGATTTCTGCAGCATCGCGATGAAACGCAGGGCCAGATTGATCGTCTTGAGCAGGTATTCGAGATCATCGGCAAGCCTGCCCGGGGAAAGACTTGCGAAGCGATCCAGGGTATCATCGCAGAAGGCGAGGAAATCATGGAAGAGTTCAAGGGATCGCCTGCTCTCGACGCCGGTCTCATCTCCTCCGCGCAGGCGGTCGAACATTACGAAATTGCGCGTTACGGCACCCTGATTGCTTGGGCGAGCCAGCTTGGTCTCAAGAACGCCATCCCGCTTCTGCAGACCAGCCTCAAGGAAGAGGAAGCAACCGACCAGAAGCTGACCCAGCTCGCCAAGGCGTCTGCGAACCCCAAGGGCACGAAAGCCGCCTGATCCAAATCGCGATCACTCGGGAAGGTCGTTCAAACGAGCGGCCCTCCTTTGCCTTTCACCAATCGGAGGGAACCATGGCCAAGAAGCCATCGGCATCGCCAACGTTATCCAAGAAAACCACCGTCTCCGACAATGTCACGATTCATGACCAGAAGATCCACCGCGGCGTCGGTGGTGAACTGCATCAATTTTCGGAGGACGGTCATGATATCCTGACTACCGCTCAGGGGTCGCCCGTCGCCGATGACCACAATACGCTGCGCGTCGGGGCTCGCGGACCTGCTGTTCTTGAAGACTTTCATTTTCGCGAGAAAATTTTTCATTTCGATCATGAACGCATTCCGGAGCGCGTTGTGCATGCCCGTGGCTATGGCGCCCATGGCTTTTTCGAAACATACGAGCCTCTCACCGATCTTACCCGCGCCGACATTTTCCAACGCGCCGGCGAGAAGACCCCCGCTTTCGTGCGTTTTTCGACTGTTGCAGGAAACAAGGGCTCGTTTGATCTTGCGCGCGACGTCCGCGGCTTTGCGGTAAAGATGTACACGAAGGAGGGCAATTGGGACCTCGTCGGCAACAACATTCCTGTCTTCTTCATCCAGGATGCGATCAGGTTCCCGGATCTCGTCCACGCTGCCAAACAAGAGCCAGATCGGGCATTTCCGCAGGCACAGACCGCTCACGACAATTTCTGGGACTTCATCAGCCTCACGCCGGAGAGCATGCACATGATCATGTGGATCATGTCGGATCGTGCGATCCCAAGGTCCTTCCGGTTCATGGAAGGGTTCGGCGTTCATACGTTCCGTTTCATCAATGCCAATGATCAATCGACATTCGTCAAGTTCCATTGGAAGCCGAAGCTCGGCCTTCAGTCGGTCGCCTGGAATGAGGCTGTCAAGATAAACGGGGCGGACCCGGACTACCACCGCCGCGATCTCTGGCAATCGATCCAGGCGGGCAGTTTCCCCGAATGGGAACTGTGCGTCCAGCTTTTCGATCAGGATTTCGCGGATAATTTTGATTTCGACATCCTTGATGCGACGAAAATCATTCCTGAGGAGGTTTTACCGGTCAGACCGATTGGTCGACTGGTGCTCGACCGGATGCCCGATAATTTCTTCGCCGAGACCGAACAGGTCGCATTCATGACGCAGAACGTGCCTCCTGGTATTGGCTTCAGCAACGATCCCCTGCTGCAAGGTCGAAATTTTTCCTACCTCGACACGCAACTCAAGCGGCTCGGCGGGCCGAACTTCACGCATTTGCCGATCAATGCCCCGAAGTGCCCCTTCCACACCTTCCAGCAGGATGGCCACATGGCAATGCGTAACCCGGTTGGACGTGTGAATTATCAGCCAAACTCGTTCAATCAGGGTCCGCGAGAATCCCCGCTGCAGGGCTATCGCCATTTTCCAGCCGAAGAACAGGGATCGATGGTCAGGCTTCGGTCAGAGAGTTTTGCGGATCACTATAGTCAGGCGCGCCAGTTTTTCATCAGTCAGACGCCACCTGAGCAGCGACACATTGCCATGGCTCTGACGTTCGAGTTGAGCAAGGTAGAGACACTGGCAATCCGAGAACGGATGGTTTCGCATCTGATGAACATCGACGATACGCTTGCCACAACGGTTGCGGAAAAGCTCGGTTTTCAGTCGATGCCCACACCCGCGGAGGCGGCGGTCCCAACCCGTCAGGATCTCGAGCCGTCGCCAGCGCTGAGCATTGTGGAACGTGGTCCGAAACGCTTCGAAGGCCGCAAGCTTGGTATTCTTGTCACCGACGGTGTAGATGCCAAGCTTCTGAAGGCTCTTAGCAAAGCTGTCACCACCGAGAAGGCAGTCTTTGAAATCATCGCACCCAAAGTGGGAGGCGTGACGGCTTCAGACGGAAGCTGGGTGGAGGCGCACCACATGATCGACGGCGGACCGTCCGTGCTCTTCGATGCCGTGGCACTGCTGACCGCACATCAGGCCATGGACGATCTCGTCAATGAAGCCACTGCCCGAGACTTCGTTGCTGATGCATTTCAGCATTGCAAGTTCATAGGCTACGACCAGTCGGCTCTCCCCTTGCTTGAGAAAGCGGGAATCTCTGGCGCGCTTGACGAAGGCACCATCGCCCTGCCGGGCGACAAGAGCGTGTCGGACTTCGTGCAGGAGATCGGTAAGCTGCGCGTTTGGGCTCGCGAACCCGCTGTGAAGCTCGGCAAGGCGTCTTCGCCGATCGTTTGAGCGGAAGGCGCGGCCTTGCAGCCGCGCCTCCAAAGCCCCTTGTCCCCAGAACAACCAAGCGGCCACACCACTTCTTTGCTCGTTTTTTTTGATTTTTTTTGTGCAACGGAACCGGCTCCCGCCTGCGGCGTTCGCCTTCCCAAAAGAGGCAGCACATGGATCAGGAAGCATACAACTGGATCAGCAGGCGCGCTCACGCCCTGTGGCAGGGCGAAGGATGCCCGCACGGGCGCGACCGCGATCACTGGTCACAAGCCGTGGCGGAATGGGGGACACTCGGTCAAGGCAATTCGGCGCAAACAATTGAGACGACTGTCAAAAAGGTTCTCGTGGTCGATGATGAGCCGCTGATTCGTTTTGCGGCGGTGGACGCCCTCGAGGCAGAGGGCTTCGATGTGCTGGAAGCGGGAAGCGCCGATGAGGCGTTGGTCATTCTTCAAAGCAACGAGATCGACGCAGTCTTTACCGACGTCAACATGCCTGGCTCTACGGACGGCCTTGGCTTGGTGAGCCGAGTGCGGGCACAGTTTCCCCGGACGCGGGTTATCGTAACATCCGGGCACGTCCGACTTGGCGCCTTTGACCTCGCGAGCGGCGTCTCCTTCATTTCGAAACCATATGCGCATGACGCGCTGATCGGGATGCTTCGGGCCCATGTTGATCGACCAGGCAACCGTTGATTCTCGGAGGTTAAATGAAATGGCAGGGACGTCGTCAGTCTGACAATGTCGAGGACGGCGCGACGAAGGTGGGACTCATGGAAACTGTCCGGTCGCGCTGGAGGCCTCAGCCTTCCAGTCGGCCGTCGCGGTGGCGGGCTCAGCATCGGTACCATCATCTTCCTGGTGGTGGTCTGGCTTAAAGGCCGTGGGCGTGGATCATGATTATACGCACTACGGGGACCGTAGCATCAGTTGTCGTCGAGCCTAGGGATCCATCACGAGCATCGGCATACGGAAGGTGAAACGCGTTTCGATTTCGTCGGAGAAAACATCGATCTGCCCTCCATGGGCTTTTGCGATCTGCGACGAAATATAAAGGCCGAGACCAAGCCCATGGGCAGGCGCCATCCCATCGGCGCCGGTGAAGGGCATGAACAGTCTGTCGATCCGATCTTTAGGAATCGGCCGACCTCCATTCGAAACGCAAACTTCAATTGCACCCTCAGCCGTAATTCCGGTGATGACAATCGGTTTGTCGGCGGATCCGTGCGTGACGGCGTTCGAAACCAGGTTCGAAAACATCTGCGCAATCCTAGGGTGGTCCGCAACGACCGGCGACGAAAAATTGAACGACGCTGAGATACGCCTTTCCGGATGCGCCACCTGAAGCTCGCCCACGACATGCTGCAGCGTATCGGTCAGATCACCATGGAAAACTGTCAGGGTTATTCCACCTCCAAGCCGTGCCCTGGCCAGATCCATAAGATTATCGACCAGCCCTGCCATCCTCGATATGCTCGATTTCATGAGCTTCAGCATAGCTGGGGTTCGGTTGGTCCATCCTTCCTGAAGCATGCGGCTTGCGCCTGCGTCGACGGCGGCGAGCGGATTGCGCAGATCGTGTCCAAGTATCGCGATGAACTGCTCGCGAAGCTCGGCAAGCTCCCGCTCACGTTCAAGAGATTCTTGCGCGGCCTGCAACCTTTCGCCGGCGTCGAGATGGTGCGCAATCAGTTCGGCAAAGAGCTTGAATGTTCCAATCACCATTGGGTCGTTGACCTTGGCCGGACTGGAGTCGATTGCGCAAAGCGTACCGAAGAACGTTCCGTTCGCCAATATGATTGGCATCGAGATATAGCTCCGCAGCCCGTAGATCTGCGGCGTATGGTGGTCGCGGTAACGTGGGTCAACCTCGGCGTCATCAAATACGATAGGCTGGCGGTGATCACGGATTTCGTTGCAGAGCGTTGTTTCTACTGGCAGCTCATCGCCTGGCTTGAGGCCGAAACCGACGTGATCCAGAGCCTGACAGGTGATCCATTTCGTCTCGGTAACCCGTGCCACGGCGGCAAACCCCATGCCAGTCATGCGCAGCACGATATCGAGGATAATCGGAACGGCATCGATATTGCCGACGAATTCGATATCCCTTGCAAAATCATCGACGAACTGTTGGCGGCCAGCCGGATCGGTGCCTTTCGCGTTCACCAGTTGATCCGAAAGGGACGCGATAAAGTCGACATTCTCGATAGCTGCCGCGGCGGCCTCTGCGAGTGCTTCGAGCGTCTCGATCTCCCACCGCGAGGGAGTGTATGCCTGCGACCAGTAGGCGCCAATCGCGCCGATAGGATCGCTCGGGCGAACAGGAGCCATTGCGAGTGCCCGGACAAAGGTGCCGGCATAGAGCTCGATTGGAATGCGGTCATCCTGGGCAATATCGGGGACAACAACTGTCTGGCGATTGATCATTGCCCAACCAGAGATACATGCGATCGCGGGGAATTTCTGCCCCTTCCAGAGTGGCTCGATCGCATCCTCCTCCACATAGCGGCAAAGGTCCCCTTCCCGTCGGATGACCGTAATGCCGTCGCAGCCAACCAGAGAGCGCGCCGTTCTGCGAATTGTCTCGATGACCTCTTTCACTGAACGTGCACGCGCGATCGCCGTCGTTGCTCTGGTCAAGCTCCCCAATGGAGTTTGAAAGATCTGGTCGTTAAGGGCCATATTTTCCTCCTCCAAGCCTGATGGATGACGAATCCCAACATTCCTTCTTCTACTGGATCAAACAAAACGTGTTGATGGCCGCCTGTGGAATCAACATTGGCGTCAGAAGCTGGCGCCAATTTCCGAGTGAAAATAACACGCTTGAGATAAATGCCGCATGAACCAGTTATGTCTTCTAGCGTACCAACTCCTGGCGGAAAAGTTGATTAATGTCATCGAGAAGTGAACCCCTGCCTCGCCTATCAGCTACGGTCCTTGTCGTGGAGGACGAACCGCTCCTGCGCCTTGCGATCGTGGCGATCTCCAGGATGAGGGCTTTACCGTCCTCGAGGCTTCGGGCGCCGCCGCGGCGATAGGCATCATCGAAAATCATCCCGAGATCACGCTGCTGTTTACCGATATCGACATGCCGGGAACAATGGATGGATTGTTGTTGGCGGCTTTCGTACGGGTCGGTGGCCACCAATCAAAATCATCGTCACATCGGGGCATCGTGTCCCCGATAGTAGCCAGCTTCCCATCGGCACGCCTTTCATGAGCAAGCCCGACGTTGCCAATGAGGTTGCCTCTGCGGTCCGGCTTTTGACCGGGGCATGATCTTTCGCGGCTTTGCGCCTAGAAGGAACGGAGAAACACTCAACTGCCGAGCGTGGCCTGAGGCCGGCATCCCTGGCGCTTCAGTTAAGCACCGGGCCGCGCTCGAGAAGCGTATGGCCACAACGGATGATGCCTGCCTGGACAGGCACGACATCAATCAGTGCGGCGATTGCAAATTCGTGCCGCTGGCCCCCAGCCTGAACAAGGACTTTACCGTTCGACAGAATGACTTCGTTGGCGACAATATTTCTTTCCTGCCCATTGTCCGAGACTGCCACGATGAACATGTTTGTAGTGCCTTTTCCCAATTGTCCGGAAAACCCTGCATAGAATTTCAGCATCAGGTTATCGAAAGGTTAGCAATTTTTTCTTTCGATTGCTTTCTCGTACAAATCACCAAAAAAGATCTACTAAAATGACTCTTATATAAACGCCGGCAGATACTTTATGCCTGCTCATATAGTAGGAATTTAGACGTTGCGTCCTCCCCCCCACACTACTTCACCGGTATGGTCTTCAGTCCTCGTCTCTGGACGAGTGATTTCAAAATCTCATCAAGCGCGACACGCTCCTGCCCGGTTAACACGTCGAAATACTCTGCGTCGTTTTGATCCGCCAGAGCCGCTAGGCGCGGAACCTTTTCACGTCCCGCCACAGTCAGGACCAAGCTGTGGGCGCGCCGATCCCGATCATTCCCGATGCGGTCGATGAAGGCTTTTGTCGCGAGGCGATCAGCGAGCTTGCTGACCGTGCCTTTGGTCATGTGCATTTTCTCTGCCAGGACTGACGGAGAGATTGGCCCCTCATCATAGAGCGAACGCATGAGTACCCACTCGGCGACCGTTACGTCCTCCACGGCAAGGCGTCGAGCGAACCCGTGTGAAACGGCATTGGATATCATTCTCATCCAATAGCCTGTATGGGAGGTAAGGTCAGATACCATTGAGCGGCAACCAATTCGTTGACTAGGAAACTAGACGAATTCGTTTCGTAGTCAACCAATGTTTTCGCATGATCGATGGGCATTGGAAAAGCAGCGCGTCGTCGACCGCCCACGGCGCCGGGAACGCCATCTGGGTTGGCTCGGGTTCCGAGAGCGTTGCCCCGAGATCCTGGACCCGCCGGGGCACGGGCCTAGTTGAGAAGAGTCTCGGGCTTCGATCTGTTGGAAAACTGGTGCATCAGCATAATACCCTGCTCAAGAAGCAATTCTGCGGCCGCCATCTCTCGGGGTGCGAGATCTCCGGATAAACCGCGAATGGTGTTTGCCAAGCAGGTGGAGTTGGCAACGAAACGTGCATCACCGTTTTCCTCTGCCTCACTTGCCGTCGCCTCGAGCGCGCTGGCGACCGCTTCCAGCAAGCTGGAACGCTCAACCCGCGTCATCTCGTCCAATGTCTTCGAAATGATGTTCACGATGCCTCCTTACGTGCAGCCCGATTGCCGGGTCGCGGCGTTTGTTCCAAGGTGAAGTCAACTGATTACTCCGCAAATAATGGTTGCGGCACGAAGACACAAATCATACCAGTCAAGCGTCGGATGCATGGGTTGAACCGCGACATCCCCTGCAAATGCTACATGTCGCGGCTGGTGCGCGCTTTCAACTCTCCCGATCGATAAATGTACCTGTGGCCTGTCTCGTGATCAGGATGGGAAATCTCGATCTCGATAGCTTCGGCAAGGGAAAGGCCTGCTTTGCGTTCATGATCCCCAGGGCCAGACGCTCGCCTTTCGAAGTGACCGCAACCTCGACGTCATCTTTTACTCCTTGTCGACTGTAATCAACAACGGTCGAGGAGTCGTCCGGTTCCGAAGAGATGGGAACGTATAGGGAACCTGACCGGCTAAGCGGGACCGGTCCTGAATGCCGATGGACGACGTCCATGCGCCCTCCTCGGGGGAAGTCCCTCGCTCGCCCGACGTTACACGGAAATCCGGCCTGATTGACCCGCCG
Organism: Rhizobium sp. BK181; assembly: GCF_014193305.1. Classification (NCBI taxonomy): domain Bacteria; kingdom Pseudomonadati; phylum Pseudomonadota; class Alphaproteobacteria; order Hyphomicrobiales; family Rhizobiaceae; genus Rhizobium; species Rhizobium sp. BK181. Next base: position 122,185 of record NZ_JACHZA010000009.1, on the reverse strand, counting down.
GATGGTCTGGACATCCCTGATAACGCACAGAAGAGAGATCGGGGCCCCTCAGCTTCCCGCGTCTTGGTCAAAAACCGTACAAACGATAAGAGATTATTTACAACCCTCCCTATGTTTCTGAATTGGCAAGGATTTCGCGTTCCCCTGCCGGTCTCGCGCCGCCTTGAAAGCTCCTCGTTTCCAGGGAAGTCACGACGCTGACCGCAAACCCCGTTGCGCCGAACACCTAACACGTTACAACATTTATTACCGCCTCCATGTGATGAGCAAGACAGGATTGATGACGAAGCGCGACAAAGCTGAGACTTCACTGGGAAAGGCATCAGTTGCGATCATCGTTTTGATGTTTTTTGCCCTACTTGGCGTTTTGTCTGTCTGGCTGATAACGAGTTATCGAACGACCGTCCATCGCGGCGACGAACGGATCATCGCAGCGTCGAAGATTGTGGCGGCGAATGCCATATGGATGAATTCGCTGGCACGGGAAACGCTGCACCGGATCGATGATAGTCTTGGAGCAAACATTCCAGTGCCGGGCCCCGACCGTGTCCACGACCTGAACGCGGCTGTCGCGGATCTGCCCTCGCAGGTGACCGCTTATGTGCTTGGACCGGACGGGCGGACACTGTTTTCCAACGACCCCAACATCCGCAAGGTCGATGTCACCGACCGGGACTACTTCGTGCGACTTCGCAACGGGGCGGATGACTACACGTCCGCGTTGATCCAGAGCCGTCTTTCCGGTCGCCAGATCTTCGCTTTCAGCCGCAGACTGGAGCGCAATGGCATGTTTGCCGGCGCGGCCGTCATTGCTTTTGATGCGAGCATCCTGAAGCCGGTGTGGGACGCCGTGGCGCTGGGAAAAAACTCGACAGTGAGCCTGATCCGGCGCGACGGGCAGCTTGTCGCACGCCATCCGGAACCTGACGGGCCGGTCAACATGAAGGACTATGTGCTCTTCACCGACTACATGAAAAAATCGACGACAGGCGTCTACCGCGCGCGCTCCCCGGTGGATGACCAGGACCGGCTGGTCGCCTATCGAATAATCGAACGCACCCCCTTCGTGGCTATTGCGTCCGCAGATATGGCGCTGATCATGCAGCCCTTTTGGAATGACGTGGAGATCGCGATCGCCATGATCATTCTGGCCGTCATCGGCGCGCTTGCTGCAGCTTACTGGATACGCGGCCTCATTCGCGTCGATGCGGTGCACGTATTGGAACTCGCGGACGCAGTGAAGGCGAACGAGATGTTGATGCGAGAAATCCACCACCGCGTCAAAAACAATCTCCAGACTGTTATAGCACTCATTCGCATGCAGGGGTTCGAGCCCGAAGCTGTCAGCAAGGTCAATGAACGGATCTCCGCGATGTCGGCAGTGCATGAGCAAATGTACGGGTTTGACCAATTCGCGGGAGTGGCGGCTCGTGATTTCGTACCGGGATTTGTCGGGAAGCTTGTCAACATGCACGCCCTCAACATTGAAACGACGTTTGATGTTGATGATTTTGTTGTCGCCGCCGACAAGGCTACCCCGCTCGCCCTGCTTCTCAACGAACTCGTTGCCAACAGCATGAAATATGCGTTCAGGGGCCGGCAGACTGGGCGAATTCACGTGGGGCTGAAGGTTCTCGACAATGAGGTCTGCCAACTGGTCGTCTCCGATAACGGCATCGGTTACGGTGGACAGACGAAAAAACCAGGCATGGGAACGCGGCTGATCGCTGCCTTCGTCAAACAGCTCAAAGGATCGTTTGAATATACCAGATCCAACGGCACCCATTTTGTTGCGAGCCTGCACCTCATCAAGTGACGTCGGCTGTGCAGCACGCGTCTGATCATTGTAGCGCCCTGTCTTCAGGCCAAATCCTTTCGACGGCCATCGTGGGGCCGGCTCATTGATGACGCTATCACGCGCCTGAACAGGACGCGGGACAGATATGCGCGAGAGACTGGCCGATTGGCGGAGCCGCATGAAAGCTGGCGACGATCCCGGGCGATGACAATCAGTCGGTGAGGCCAGCCTTGCGCAAGCCGTCGACAATGCGCTCGAAATCGGCAGGGTTTTTGTAGGGTAGCACTTTTCGCCTGTGCTCCAGGGAATAATCGGGATTGATCCGGAACACTTCCTCCCACTCCCCGCGCGCTTCCGCGAAGCGGCCCAGGTGACCATAGCTCGCCGCCAGCAACACGCGTGAGATGTCGGTGAATGGATTGCGGACAAGCCGTCGCTTCAGGATGGCAACGGCCTCCTCGTACCTGCCCAGCTGGAACATTGCCTGTGCGTGGAAGTGCAGGAAGATGTCCGGATAATATGGATTTAGGGCCATTGCCCGCTCGAAACAAACGAGGGCTTCGTCGGGCCTGCCCGCATAGTGAAGCGCGTTCCCGAGGCTCTCGTGACCCTCGACAAGGTTGGGAGCAAGCGCGATCGCGCATTCAGCCTCCCGGATGGCCACGTCAAGCCGTCGCAGGTACAAATTGACGACGCCCATCGCCCAATGGGCGTACGGATATCGATCGTCGATCGCCACCGCCTGCGTCGCAGATCCGGACGCCTGTTCCAGCGATCTCAACGGCGATTCGCTCCACTGGTTGACGTAGGCGAGCGCGTGCGCGACGGCGAGGAACGCGTGGGCCGGGGCGAATTTTGGGTCCAGATCAATGGCGCGTTGCAACAATTGGCGGCCCTGAATGTTCTGCTCTCTCGTCAGTCGCCACATCTGTTCACGCCCCCGGAGGAAGAAGTCATAAGCCTCCAGATTTTGGGTCTGCTCGGTTGCGAGCCGCTGCTGATCCCCGGCCGCGAGCTTGACTTGCAGAGCACCGACGATCTGCTGGGTGACGTCATCCTGCACCGCGAAGATATCGCTGAGGTCGCGGTCGAAACGCTCAGCCCAATGGTGGCCGCCAGTGATCGCATTGATGAGCTGCGCGGTGATCCTCACCTTATTGCCTGATTTGCGCACGCTCCCTTCCAGCACGTAGCGCACATTGAGGCTGTGGCCCACCTCCTGCACGTTCACGTTCCGGCCCTTGAACGTAAACGACGAGTTGCGAGCGATGACGAACAACTGCGACAGCTTCGACAAAGCGGTGATGATATCTTCGCAGATGCCGTCGGCGAAGTACTCCTGCTCGGCATCGCCGCTCATGTTGACGAAGGGCAGGACGGCAATCGAGAGCTCGGGTGGCAATGGGGCCGGCGCACGAGCAACAGCGCCGGCGGTCACTGCTGGCTTTGCCTCCGCGGCCGCGCCGATCTGGAGCGAATAGATCCGGATTGGCTCGGCTATGTTCTTTAGATGCGTGTTGCCGAGATCGCTGACGGAGAGATCGAGCCTCGCCCTGACCTGGCGATAGGCGTCTTCGGACAGGCAAACGGCTCCGGGGGCAGCGATACCCTCCAGACGCGAGGCAATGTTGACGCCGTCGCCCATCAGGTCACCATCGCTTTCCTCCACTACATCTCCCAGATGGATGCCAATCCGGAACTCGATGCGCCGATCCTGCTGAACGCCGGCATTGCGCTCGACCATGCCGTTCTGCACCTCGATGGCGCAGCGCACGGCATCGACAACGCTGCGGAATTCAACCAGCGCTCCGTCTCCGGTGCGCTTGATGACACGGCCGTGGTGCACGGCGATGGTTGGATCGATGAGGTCGCTGCGCAGTGCCCGCAACCTTGCAAGGGTGCGATCTTCGTCCTCGCTGGCGAGCCGGCTGTATCCGACTACGTCCGCGGCCAGAATTGCGGCGAGCTTGCGGTTCTCACTCATGAGCCGTCCCTCATTTCCACGATAGCAGGAAGACAGAGTTAGGGGAACTTCTGCACGGAGCGATCTCGGCTGAGATGAAATTCTCCGGTGGATGCAACCTGCAGCGTGTTCGCCGCGATGTTTTCTTTCGGGCAACGGCAAAGATTCCCCGCAGAAGGCGCGAAGTTCTCTGCCCCACCTGACGCTTGTGACCGGCGAGGAATTTTCACGACCAAGCATTGGCCCTTAGCGCCAACAAATCGATACCTTGTCTGCCTGGTGACGCCGAGCTCGGCGCAAAGGTCGGCGGCCTTCGCCTTAGGCCCAGGGCAGCCCGGACGAGGCGCAGTTTTTCGCCGGTGTCATAAAAAGCGCCCGCCGTTCGACCGCGGGCGGTGCGGCATGAATCCAACCATCAAGCTCTACACTGCGGTCTCGGGCCGATAAGGGCTCTTTCATAGAGATCAGCGCCGCGGCCGCAAGCGACGCGGTTCATGTCCTCGACGCACTGATGGAATGCTGGTCTCGCCGTTACCGGGCCCCATGTCGATGCCCACGGTGTCAGCGATCCGGTCTTCGCATGCTGCCATGCACTCGGTCTCACCTGCAGCCCCGCCGACTCAGGCCTGTTTCCAATTGAGTGATCAGTCTGCGAAGCAACCCACCAGGCAAGCCCCGACATGATTTCGCTTACGCCTCATGTGCCGGGGCGACAGTCCAATACCGTTTCGGCTGAGGCATGCTTCTATCCTTGCGGGCCACGGCCGTTCCTCCAGGCCCTCGTCGGTGGACTGAGCGACGCCGGCATCGATCGAAAGCATATCCTGTTCGGACCCACGGATGAACAGATTTCGGCGTGAATTTCAAAAGGATGGAAGTTGCTCGAGTGCCCGGAGTGCCTTGTTTCCCTGGCGTGCAGGATGCCCCCATTCTTTCCGAGGCCACCCGGCTTTCGTATCGGTCTTTGACCGATATACCGCTGCCGATCTTGTTCGCAGAAAGGCGGATCTCAGGGTCTTGCTCGCATCCTGATTACCCATCTCAGACAAACGCTCGGGACCGGCTCAGAGGGCGACGAACGGGGTTAAAGTGATCCATAGCTTTCCCTGTCTCGTAGAATGCGGTTTGCGGGAGGCAAGGCGTGGAATCTCCAAAACATCAGAGTGTACGTGAGTTTCACGACCTTTCGCTGGAACAGCGGAAGGTCGTGGTAGCCGAAGCCCGTGATCGCATGCGGGAGCTGTCACGCAACATGCGGAGCATTGGCAGAAACGATATCGTTGAACTTCTCGACAAGATTTGTGAGGGCCTTCACGTCGCGAGTTTTCTGTCCGATCCCGATGGTGCTGGATTGTTGCAACGTGCACTGACTATGATGGACGCGGTCGAATCCGAGATCGCCGCTGTGGCGGCCGCGGCAGGCAAGTGCACAACGAGGCATTGAAGGGAACCACCTGCTCAGCGAAGGGTGCTCTTACGTTTTTTTTAAGCCTTGCTAAGGACGCAGCGTGCTGCCTGTCAGATCCTGAGCGGCCCCGCTTCGAGATTAACCGTCTGCTGTAAAACGCATACCATGCGGCCCTCCTTGTCGCTCATCTGCAGGTCCAATTCAGCGGTAGCGGGCACATCGACGGCAATTTGCACCACTGCCATCGCCCCACCTTTGATCTGATTGGTTTGACGGGGCTGAGACGTACCGGAGGACGAGTGTTTGGACACCGCAATTTCGTATGACCCGTCAAAATCGGCGTTCGCCTCCAGAAATGGAACGATCAGGCCGGAAGAGATACGAACACCGCACTCAGCGATTCGGGGATCGGATATCTTTCCGTTCACAATCTGATCGGTTGTCTCCTCAGCCGAGACCAGGAAGGAGGACCAAAGGGATGCCATGGTACAAAGGCAGATAAGTTTTAGACGTTCACGCATTGGTCCGCCTCCGGTTGAGCCATTCTTTTCATGCACGTGAAAAAGCGAGGTTGAAATGAGACTGGCATTGTCGACGCGACAGGCCTTTGCATATGATGGCTCTTAGAATGGCGCCCCCGTTACGGGATTTACCACAGGACGCTCACTTTCGTCCTTGGCGCCCGAAGGCTGAACCGTTGTCGGCGCAAGGGATTCCCTGTCCGCGGGCTCTGGTTTTTCAGGGACCGGTTTGACACCCTTTGGTCGACGTTGTTCGGCCGTAGCGTTCGTGTCGTTCGTCTTCATGAACTTACTCCAATGAAATATGTCATTGAAGAACGGATGACGTAAGGCTCTGTTCCCCGCGGTGTGACCGCAGCCCTGCGAAGACATTGAGGCCAAAAAACAATTTGAACATACCACCGGAGCGGTGTCGGAAGGCCCGCAGCCCGCATCGTTCTGCTATGCCAGAAAGCAAAAGAGCGGCATGAAGGAGGTGTTGCCACCAAGCTGATTACACGAGGACTGCGATCTCCCGCTGCAGCTCTTCCGTAAGGCCGCCGATCTCGCCCAGCTTCGCTTCCAACTCCCCTGCACCTTCGACCATACGCAGCCCTCCCGAGGCACCCTCAGGAGATAGAATCAGCGTTCATCGGAATCTTGTGGCAATTGTTCCATAATGCCGCAAAAAAGCCTGCCGCGGGAGGAGGTGCGGCAGGCTCTTCTGAAAGAGTAGAACAGCAACTGGGAGGAGGATTGTTGCTGTCCAATGCAAAGAGCCATGGGAGGAGGGTTGGCCCTTCACGTAACGCAGCGCTACGGGAGGAGGTGTAGTGCGTCGTTGAAATTGTCATACCAACCCGATCGCACAAATAGTACGCAAATCTTCGCAACGTAGACATGCGCTCAGCGCATATCCGAAAATACACGCCAGAAAACAATGAAACGCCCGCGACTTGAGCGCGGGCCTTTTGAAGTTCACTCATGACCTCGGAGTTTGGCTGCTCAGCGAGGCTCTCGATATTTGCGATCTCGGAGCCTGCCATACCGAAATCGTCGAGTTCGCGCTTACTCATACGACCAAGCTTGGAAACCGCCCGACGGTACTTGCGCCAATGCGACAAGCACCCGCCTTTTTGAGCGCGAGCTTGCGATCTCAGCCATGATTCGATTGCATAGCTTTCCGTCGAAGGTTTCGAGTTCGCCCGAACAAGAAAAGGCTCGTCACGCGAAACGGGAGACGAGCCTTTGTCATTTCCGTGTTGCCTGTCACGATAACCTGTCCGTGACAATGACGACGATAGCGAAGACAGGTTAAGCAATCCCTAATATGTTAGGCCGAGTATCGCGCTCCATTTCGGCAGGTTGCCGGCAACATCAGGCGGGCCGGCCGCAAAGCCGCAAAGGTCAGGCGGCCCTGGCCGTCAGCTTGTCTTCCCGACCAAACATCCTCTCGAGGTGCAGGAAACAGATCATTCCGTCCGGCTGTCCAACGACACTGTCGGAAAAGCGTGTGCGAATGTCGTCGGCGACATCAGGGCGGCATTGGCGTTTCTCGTCAAGGACGCAGGAGCCTTGGGAGGCGGGCTTCAATGCAACGCCACAGAATGCGATTGCGACCGGAGCGGCGGACTTCCTTGCCCCATCCCCCTGCCCGATACAGCGTCTGGTCGAGGTGGCGCACAGCAAAGAAGTGGTCCGCTCGCTCGAAATGACGGGCCGCAAATGATCTTCGCCGCATCGTTGCATTGCTGCGTGCCCGCACAGGGCCATGATTTTTTTGCCTACGAACGCGCTATGGTCATGCACCGGGTGGCTCGCCGCATGCAGGCCTGCCGCACAGATACGCTTGCTGACTATACCGATTAATCTGCTGACCACCCCCGAGGAGGGCACGTTGGACCGATTGAGCGCTAGCGTACAGTTCTTCCGAAAGGCAGATGATCTGTTGATTCGCGAATCACAGCATGAAACAAAATGGAGCTCTGCTTGTCGCAAGGTTCGGAGCACCATTCATGTCGATTCCTGGCTTCTTGTATGGGACGTTTGACGGAAATGATCTTGCAATCATGCAAGGTGTATTCGACTGCATCAGTGCCGAGAGCTGGTTTACATCGCAGCAGGATCAGCGCGAGGAATTTGCCCGATTTGTCATCGTTATGTATGGACGGGGCCTTATCATTCCTGATCGGCTCGAGAGCCTTTGCCGTGTGGTCGCGAGAAAACAATTTAGCCGCGAGGAGCGCTTTTGTGAGTTGTCGGGAAAACGGATCTTGCTTGTCGAGGATGAATTTCTCGTCGCACTGGACGCAGAAGAACGGCTAAGGGAATTGGGCGTGACCGTTGTGGGGCCGGTCAGCACCGTGAGCGACGCGCTCAGAATTGTCGACACCGATGATGAACCGCTGGATGGGGCGCTTCTTGATATCGTACTCAACGGGCAGACCGTCTACCCAGTCGCCGCCTTCCTGGCGATGAAGCAGATCCCGATTGCATTTGTCACAGGATATGAGGGGCGGCAGGTTCCGGCCTTCTATCGGTCGGTTCCCACCTTCCTCAAGCCGGCCGACTGGGGCTTGATGGCCTCAGCAGTCTCGAGGGCTTGAACCGCGGAATTTGGCCGCCTATGCCAAAATGATCAGATCGACATTCATCGAATAGGGTGACATGACGCCAGCCGGCAGGAGGTCACCGGATGCGGCAAGGAACGATGAAACGTCGCTGGGTACGCGAGGTCTCTCTCCAGATGGCCAGATCCAGGAGCACGTGCCGGCATCGACGATGGCCCCCGCGGACCGGAAGCGGCATTGACGACGACCGGTCGCACCGCTCAGAAAGATCCACGGCCGCTGCAGCGGTGACTGTTCGATTGCGAGCGCAAAGCTCAGCGCATGATGTTCGTTGCTGTGCCCTTTTCCCGTCCGGCCGACGATGATTGCAACAGGCCCTTCCAGGTGAGCAGCATTTCTTGCGCGTGCGACCAACTCTGTTGCAGAGGCCGATGTCGCTGGCGCCAGGGATGCGTAGGGCGCCAATACGGTCTGGCAATACCTGAATGCGGCACGGCTGACCGCACCAAGACAGGCAAGCTGGGCGGTCCGCGGATGAAGGTGAACCGGGCCCGTTACGGCCGACGATAGCGCATTTACACCAGCCGCAAACAGTTGCTTCGCGATCAAGCGCATTTCGATGATCGTCTGCGCCGAACTCTGGGGGGATGTCATACCTGTTCCTCTCGCAGAGTGGCGTCCTGTTTCATGGATCCGGACTACTGGACAAGGATGGCGCGAAAGTCGTTGACATTGGTGCCGGTCGGTCCTGGTAGGAAAAGATCCCCGAGTGCGTGGAAGGCAGACCAGCTGTCATTGTTGGCGAGGAGCTGGGCTGGATCCCTTTGTTTTTCGAGGAGTCGCCTCACCGTTGTACCGTCGGCAAAAGCTCCCGCATTGTCTTCGGAACCGTCGATACCATCGGTATCGGCGGCAAGTGCCGAGATGGTTTCCAGACCATCTATGCGACGAGCCAGGGACAGCAGAAACTCGCTGTTGCGCCCACCTTTTCCGTTACCTCTGATCGACACGGTGGTCTCGCCACCGGAAAGAATGACGATCGGCTTTCGAAACGGGCGGTTCCGGCGCGCGACTTCGGCGGCAATCGCTGCATGCACCGCGCCAACGACCGAAGCTTCCCCTTCAATCGCGTCAGAGAGGATGACAGCCTCGACCCCAGATCTGCGCGCTGCCTCAGCGGCGGCTTCGAGCGAGGTGGCAGCGGATGCAACGAGCCTTGTATCATTCCGGGCATAGCGGGGATCGTTGGGCAGCGGCGCATCGTCCTTGCCGTTGCGGATATGGCGGAGAACGGCCTCAGGCAAATCGAGGCGATATTGATCGATGAGACGGAGTGCGTCGAGGCGGGATGTTGTGTCAGCGATGGTCGGTCCAGACGCGACAAGAGCGAGGTTGTCGCCTGGAATATCGGACACAACCAATGAAACAACACGTGCCGGATAGGCAAGTGCAGCAAGGCGGCCCCCCTTGATGCGTGAGATCTGCTTGCGGATGGCATTCATGGCGCCGATCGGGGCACCTGAGGCAAGCAATGCCTTGTTGACCGCCACTTCGTCGGAAAGCGTCAGATCCCCGGCAGGTGCTGGAAGGAGAGAAGAACCGCCACCGCAAATCAGCGCGACGACCAGGTCGTCCTCCGTCAGCCCACGGACAGTCGACATCAGTCGGGCCGAGGCGGCAAGCCCGCCCTCATCCGGTACCGGATGAGCCGCTTCGAGGACCTCGATGCGATCACATGGAACGGCAAAGCCGTAACGCGTGACCACGACACCAGAAAGCGGCCCGTCCCACAGCTTCTCGAAGGCGCGCGCCATCTGCGCGGCTCCTTTGCCGGCTCCGATCACCACGGTCCGCCCTTTCGGCGTTTCCGGCAGGCAGCGTTCGAGCATCCGGTCCGGATCGGCGGCCGCGACCGCGGCATCGAACAGTCCCTCCAGAAAGGCGCGGGGGTCGGCAATGGCCGGCATCGGGATTCTCCACTGGTCAGAACGGCCGGGAACCTCGTTCCCCGGCAAGGTCACGGTCACGCGACAGCGTGGTTCGCCATGCGCTCGAGCGCCCTGACGAGCCCGGAATGATCGAGCCCGCTGTCACCATTTGCGACGCACTGGTTGAAGAGTTCCTGTGTCGCGGCGGTATTCGGAAGCGAGATGCCGAGTGCCTTGGCGCCTTGCAGCGCAAGATTGAGGTCCTTCTGATGGAGCGAGATGCGAAAGCCCGGGTCGAAGGTTCGCTTGATCATCCTCTCTCCATGCACTTCAAGGATGCGCGACGACGCAAAGCCTCCCATGAGGGCTGACCGGACACGTCCAGGGTCCGCTCCCGCCTTCGACGCAAAGACGAGCGCTTCAGAAACGGCCTCGATCGTCAATGCGACGATGATCTGATTGGCGACCTTTGTGACCTGGCCATCGCCGCAATCGCCGACAAGGGTGATGTTCTTTCCCATCAGCTCAAATAACGGTAGCGCCCGCTCGAAGCTTGCCTCCGAACCACCCGCCATGATGGAGAGCGTGGCGTTTTTCGCGCCGACCTCGCCACCTGAGACGGGGGCGTCGATGTATTCGGCACCTGTCTTGCGTATCTTCGTCGCGAAGTCTTTCGTTTCGATCGGCGAGATCGAACTCATGTCGATGACAAGCTTGCCGGCCGACAGACCGAAGGCAACGCCGTTTTCTCCGAAGAGCACATCCTTGACCTCGGGCGTATCAGGCAGCATCAGGATGATCGTGTCGACGGCTTCAGCAAGCGCCCGCGGTGTTTCGACGAACTGCAGGCCGTTATCGACGAGTTCCTGTCGCGGCGGGATGGAAAACCTTGAGGTGACGATCGTGTGCCCGGCGTCCTGCAGGTGACGTGCCATGGGGGTGCCCATGATGCCCAGGCCAATAAATCCGATTGTTGCCATTTTCTAGCTCCTGATCTTAAGAATGCTTGCGCTTTCGGTCGCTTTGCTTGCAGTGGCGAGCCATGCCAGGCCTGCCTCGGTAGTTGTGCGCGGTTTGTATTCGCAGCCGATCCAGCCGTCGTAGCCGAGGCTGTCCAGCGCATCGAAGAGGAAGGGGTAGGCGATCTCGCCCGTGCCCGGTTCATTACGGCCTGGATTATCGGCCAGCTGGACGTGGGCTATCCGTCCCTGGTGTTTCCTGAAGGTGGCGATCAGTTCACCCTGCGTGCGTTGCTGGTGATAGAGGTCGTATTGAATGAAGAGATTTTCACTGTCGACTTCAGCGATGATCGATGCCGCCTGATCGGGCGTATTGAGGTAGAAGCCCGGAATATCGAAGCGATTGATCGGTTCAATCAGAAGCCGGATTCCGCTTTTGTCCAATTCGCGGGCAGCGAAGGTAAGGTTTTTGACAAAGGTCGCCCGAAGCACGTCGTCAGGTACGCCAGCTGGAATGATGCCAGACAGGCAGTTCACCTGCCTGCATCCGAGCGCAGTCGCATAGTCGATCGCAGAGGCGACGCCGCGACGAAACTCGTCCATGCGATCAGGCAGGATCGCAATGCCGCGCTCCCCAGCCGCCCAGTTGCCAGCTGGCAGGTTGTGCAGCACCTGGGTCAAGCCATGACGGGTAAGAGCACTGCGAAGCGTCTCCTTGTCGAAGTCATAAGGAAAGAGAAACTCGACGCCCTCAAATCCTGCTTTGGCGGCATGCGAAAAGCGTTCGAGGAACGGCACCTCGTTGAAGAGCATGGTTAGATTGGCCGCAAATCTCGGCATGGGTCGTCTCTCTGTTGGAGGCAATTTGATGCGGCGGTCTCACTGCATCTGGTTTTGGTTGATCGCCTGTTTCAATCCAGGAGGGCAAGCGTGGCAGTCGGCGCATCCTCGCCCCGCTCGGCGAGTTCCTCGAATTCGACGACCGCATTGATGTCGGTGCCCATGGCGATGTTGGTCACGCGCTCGAGGATGAACTCGATGACAACAGGGACCCGATGCTCCTTCATCAGTGCCTTTGCCGCGGTGAACGCTTCCTGGAACTCGTTCGGACTGCGAACACGGATCGCCTTGCAGCCCAGACCCTCGGCGACCGCTACGTGGTCGACGCCGTAGCCTGGTTCGGCATCGTCTAAAGCGTTGATGTTTTCGAAGGCAAGGCTCACCTCAAAATCCATGTTGAACCCCCGCTGGGCCTGGCGGATCAGGCCGAGATAGGAGTTGTTCACGACCACGTGCAGGTAGGGCAGCTTATGTTGCGCTCCGACCGCAAGCTCTTCTATGAGGAACTGGAAATCGTAGTCGCCGGAAAGTGCGACGATGGGTCGATCGGGATCGGCAGCCCGGACGCCGAGCGCTGCCGGCAACGTCCAGCCAAGCGGGCCTGCCTGGCCGCAATTGATCCAGTTGCGCGGCTTGTAGACATGCAGGAACTGAGCGCCGGCGATCTGGCTCAGACCGATGGTCGAGACATAGCAGGTGTCGCGATCGAACGCCTTGTTCATTTCCTCGTAAACGCGTTGCGGCTTCAGTGGCGTCTGATCGAAATGGGTCTTTCGCAGCATCGTGCGCTTGCGTTCCCGGCATTCTTCTGCCCAGGAAGACCAGTCACGCAACTTGCCGGCAACCTTCCACTCCGTCGCCACATCGAGGAGGAGCTTCAGAGCGGCGCCCGCATCGGACACGATGCCGAAGTCCGGAGCAAAGACGCGGCCGATCTGCGTGGGCTCGATATCGACATGGACGAACGTCCGCCCTTCGGTATAGGTCGCAACGTTGCCGGTATGCCGGTTTGCCCAGCGGTTGCCAATGCCGAAGACAAAATCGGAAGCAACAAGCGTGGCGTTGCCGTAGCGATGCGACGTCTGCAGGCCGCACATGCCGGCCATCAGGGGATGATCATCCGGTATCGTACCCCAGCCCATCAACGTCGGGATGACAGGAACACCGATTATCTCGGCGAACTCGACAAGGAGATCCGAGGCGTCGGCGTTGATGATGCCGCCGCCGGCGACAATCAAGGGTCGCTCGGATGCATTCAACATCGCAAGGGCTTTTTCGGCCTGGGCACGCGTCGCAGTTGGCTTGTAGGGCTCGAGCGATGCGTAGGTTTCGATATCGAACTCGATTTCGGCGAGCTGGACATCGACTGGCAGGTCGATGAGAACCGGACCCGGGCGTCCGGACCGCATGACGTGGAACGCCTTCTGGAAGACGAAGGGGACAAGCGCCGGCTCCATGACTGTCACCGCCCACTTGGTGACGGGCGCCGCGATCTTTGCGATATCGACCGCCTGAAAATCCTCCTTGTCGAGCCGGGCGCGCGGCGCCTGGCCGGTGATGCAGAGAATTGGAATTGAATCCGCCGATGCCGAGTAGAGACCGGTAATCATGTCGGTCCCGGCCGGTCCTGATGTCCCGACGCAAACGCCGATGTTGCCAGCGCGGGCCCGGGTGTAGCCCTCTGCCATATGGCTTGCGGCCTCGACATGGCGAGCCAGGATATGGCGGATCGAGCCGCGGGCCTTCAGGGCGGAGTAGAAGGGGTTGATTGCCGCGCCCGGAACACCGAAGGCACAGTCGATGCCCTCCTTCTCCAGAACCAGAACCGCTGCATCGACAGCTCGCATTTTCGCCATGGGAAATCCTCCATTTCTTGACTGCAAGCGTAGCCGATCGGCCTGAGGAAGCAACCCAGAAATGGAAATCATTCCCACTATGCGGAAATAAACATATTCAATAAAACCGAAACAATCGGCTCGCGGCTTGCTTGTTTGGGCCAACAGGAATCTTTTGCTTCAGATGCACGCCGCTGCGTGACACAGGGATGGCGTCGCGTGACCTCGCCCGAAGCGCTTTTGCGAAGGTGACGCCCCCGCGTTATGGCTGTTCCACTACCTCCACCGCTATATTAGTGATATCTGTATTAGCGGCCATAATGACCGTTTGTGGAGGCAATCATGACACCTTGGGAGATCGATGCCCTCGAGATCGCGAATTGCAATTGCAGCTTCGGATGCCCCTGTCAGTTCAACTCGTTGCCGACGAACGGCAATTGCGAGGCAGCAGTAGGATTTGTCATAAAATCCGGCTTTCACGGCGATGTCCGCCTTGATGGTGTGAAGATGGCGATGACCGCCAAATGGCCGGGTCCGATCCATCTCGGCAACGGAACGATACAGCTCGTGGTGGATTCGAACGCGACCCCGGCGCAACGCGATGCGGTCGCGACGATTGTCTCGGGCGGCGATACCGAAGACATGGCGACCATGTTCTGGGTGTTCAGCAAGATGTCTCCGACCAAACTCGACGTGTTGTCCAAGCCGATCGATCTTGAGGTGGATGTCGACAAGCGCACGGGTCACGTCCGTGTGCCCGATTTCTTCGAGATGGAGGTTCAGCCGATCCGCAATCCCGTGACAGGGGCCGAGCATCGCGCGCGGATCAATCTTCCGCACGGATTCGAATATCGGGTCGCCGAAATGGCTAGCGGCACGACTCGCACCTCCGGTGCGATTTCACTCGAGAACAACAAGGACACGCATGTTCATATCTGCCGGGTATACATGAACGGCAAGGGTGTCATCGAACACGCCGCCTGAGAACCGCCATGCAACGATCGACCGTCGAACGCCTCCTCGCCCGCGACCGGATGATCGTGGTCGCGGCGCTTGCCCTTTCCGTGTTCATATCTGCCTGGTACATCCTCCAGGGCGCGGGAACGGGCATGTCCCCGACAGACATGTCGGCCGAAACCGGCCCAGCGGGAGCGCTTCTTGCGGGCATTCCGGATATGATTGGCCCTCATATGTGGTCGCTTCGATACGCGGTAACCGTCTTCATCATGTGGTGGCTTATGATGGTCGCCATGATGGTGCCAAGCGCCGCGCCAACCGTACTTCTCTACGGAGCGCTGCAACGGGAACGAGGTGCGGGGCCACCCCTGGAATTCCTGGCTGGATACCTCGCGATCTGGGCCTTGTTCAGCTTTGCGGCGACGATAATCCAGGCAATCCTGGGCGCGGGAGGCATGATTTCCGTGATGTACATGAGCCTGGCAACGGCCTTCATGGGAGCGGTGGTGCTTATTGGCGCGGGGCTGTTCCAACTCTCACCTTTGAAATCAGTCTGTCTTGACCACTGCCGGAGTCCGGTCGCTTCTCTGACCAAGCATCGGCGGACCGGCAGAGCGGCCGCATTCCGCATGGGTCTTCTCCACGGCAGATATTGTCTAGGGTGTTGCTGGGCACTGATGGCGCTTCTGTTCGTCGGCGGCATCATGAACATCTGGTGGATTGCAGCCATCACCGCCTACATCGCCGTCGAGAAACTCGCTCCGGGCGGAAAGTGGGTCTCACGGATCATGGGCGGAGCGCTCATCGTCTGCGGACTTGTACTTCTTTTGAAAACGGCCGAGGCCGTTTGAAACAAGCACTCGAATGCATTCCTGACGGAAGTTCGAACTGCCTGACGCTTAAACCTCGCAGAGCCAACAATGGGCGAAAGGCTCCGAACGACGGGCAGTGTTGCCGGGCAAATGCTGATCATCAACAGCAATGAGGGCAACGCATCCTCTGAAAAAAAGCGTCGCGCGACCGACGATCCGTCGGACTTCGCAGCTGCAACGGCCAGCCCCGGTTGGCTTCGACGATTTGTCGCCACCGTCTGTCGCGCTTCCCTGACGATTTGCATTCTCTTACAATTCCGGCCAATCAAGAGGAGTTCCCGTCATGAGCGACGACGCTTTCAACATGTCGATCCGGAAGTTCTTGAAGGAGGTCGGCGTGACCTCACAGCGCAAGATCGAGGAGACCGTCCGCAATGGGAGAATCGGCGGCAAGACCCTGAAGGTTCGAATGACGTTGACTGCGGATGACACCGATCTAAACCACGTGGTCGAGGGCGAGATCGAATTACCCTAGTCCGACGACCCGACCGTGTCTCGTTGATCGAGAACGACCTTGGGGGTGAAGGATGGTTAGGTCACCCGCTTACTTCTCCTTCGCAGGTGTCACGCTGCCCATAGAATTACCAGGACCCTCATGCCAAAGAAGCAGAGCGCTCATCCCAAACCCATTCAAGACCCTACGACAGGACAGTGGCGAGCAAGGAGTGCGTGAGTCCGAAGCAATAACATGCGCCAGTCAGGATCATCAGGAAGCAGACGACGTTTGCTCCGATCCTCATCATCGCTAGGTCCTATCATTGTCTGGCCACTGGCGATTTTCATCGTGCCGGGCAGAGGTCTCGTTGGCTGTTCGTGTTTCTACTTACCTGGGACGGTAGCGCTCCCGGCAGGCCGTGCGCGATATTAACGGTCGCTGCGCTCTTCTTTCTCGGCCACCAAGAGCGCCAGCTCCGCAGCCAGTTGTCCAAGGCTGAAAGGCTTCAGGAAGCATCGAACGCTGCTGAAACGGTCCGGAATGTCGTTTGGATTTCCACCTGAAGTAAACACGAACGGTACCCGCGCTTGATCCAGCTTGTCTGCGACCTCGTAAACCAGCTCGCAGCTGCCGAGACGGATATCCAGGACGGCAAGATCGACGGTCGTAGCCTCTAGGTTCCGCAGCCTGGTTTCCAGATCAGGGTATGGCCCGACAACCTCGCTGCCCTGCTCTTCGAGCGTCAGGGCTACGTCGCTTGCCTGCAAGTAATCGTCCTCAACCACGAGCACACGCTTGGAGAATAAGTCCGCAAACTGCATCTGAACTCCCCCAGTGTTTGTGTGTTGTTCAAAAAACCGGCGGTGCTGCAGGAGGCTTAGACCTCGCCCTTCCGATGCCACCGAGACCCACTATCGTCGTGCTGAGATCAATACGCAATCGGCTTTTCCTCCGCTCAAAGGAGTTCCGCTCGATGGAGTGAGAACAGGCATAGGCGCGATGTCATCTGGACGCATTGATACAGAAACGAAAGATTTCAGCCTGGTGCACGAGGATGCGTCGTGCGGAGGGATCGAAACCGTCGCCCCACGATGGTGGATCAGTGTGGTTGCGCACAGGTTAGAGCCTCGCCCAGCCATTTTGCCGCATGCTCAGCGGCAAACGTTCTTCTCGTCCTTAATGGCAAAAGGACGTTGTATCGATCCGCCGTCGGTAGTTCATCTGCCTCAAGCGCGACCAGCGTGCCATCGTCGAGGAAGGTTTGGATCAGGAGGCTCCACCCGAGTGCTACGCCCTGCCCGGCGCGGGCGGCCGCGATCGACTCGGTGTAGTGATTGAAGCGTAGCGTTGGCTTTACCCGCAAATTCCGGCCCGTTTCGTCCGACCATTGCGACCAGGAAAGCCATGACCGGTCCTGGGCATCGGTTTCGATAAATTCGTCGGCATCAGAAAGTGCGGGCGCGGCACGGCGCGCGAGGTAGTCCGGGGAGCACACCGGGATAATGACATCAGCCTGCGAGGCGACAACCTTTGCATCAGTGAACGGCGGTATTCCATAACGAATGGCAATGTCGATGCCGCCGGCATCAAGGTCGATCCTGGCGTCCTGGGAGACGACCCTGATTTGAACGCCAGGGTTCTGTCGTCGGAGGTCTGCCAATCGGGGGAGTAGCCAGAAGGAGGAGAACGCAACCGTCGCGCCAATCGATACGACGTCCTGCTGCGACGACCTGACCACATCGACCGTGTCGGCGATGTTGGAAAGACTTTGTGCAAGTGTTGCTCCCAAGATCAGGCACGCAGGGGTCGGCTCGATCGCGCGGTGCTTGCGGACGAACATCGGAACCCCGAGTTCCTGCTCCAGCGCCGCGATCTGTCGGCTGACCGCGGCTTGAGTAACGCCCAGTTCTGCGGCCGCCGCGGTGAAGCTCCGATACCGAAGGACGGCTTCGAGCATCATCAGGCCCGTCAGCGACGGTATGCGTCTGCGAAAACTCATGATCGTCCCTACGCATTACACAAAGTTATGCATGCGTGAGAATTAATGCCGTTGAGGGCCATGCGATGCAAGAGCAAACTGCCACGCATCGAACCATAAGAGGTCATCATGCTAAACAGGCTCCCATCCGACATCTCTGCACTTCTCGAAGCACGTGCCGATGGATATTCGCTGCCGGCCGGCCTCTACACGCGAGAGGACGTCTTCGAGGCTGATATCGACGTCTTCTTCCACAAACACTGGATCTGCGTCGGTCTTGACTGCGACGTCCCCGAGCCGGGCGATGCGACGGTTGTCGACATCGGCAAGACAAGCCTCATCCTGCTGCGCGACGACGACGGCGAACTGCGCGTGCTTCACAATGTCTGCCGTCATCGCGGCTCGCGCCTGCTCGGCGCCGGAAAGACAATCGTTTCGAAGCTCGTCTGTCCCTACCACACCTGGACCTATGAACTGACGGGCGAACTGAGCTATGCCCCGCACATGGGCAAGGAGCTGGACAAGCGGTGCCACAGCCTGAAGTCGGTTAACTTCAAGTCGATCGGTGGCTTGATCTATGTATGTTTGTCCGACAATCCGCCGGAGGACATCGCAGGTCTGGAAAAGGCGATGATCGAGCGCCTTGCACCTTATGACATTCGAAATGCCAAGGTCGCGCATCAGACCGACATTGTCGAAGATGGCAACTGGAAGCTCACGTTGGAAAACAATCGCGAGTGCTACCACTGTTCGGCCAATCATCCTGAACTGTGCGTATCCTTCGTCGATCTCGACTTCGGCTTCGACCCCGAGACGCTGAGCCCCGAGGACCGCGAGCAGGCCGAGGGACACTTCCGGCTGTACGAGGAGCGGACGAAAGCTTGGGAGGCCGACGGCTTCCCGTCGGCTGCAGTCGAACAGCTGGTCGATTGCGCCACCAACTTCCGCACCCAGCGGCTCATCATCGCAGGTGCGGGCGAATCCCAGACCCACGATGCGACCGCAGCGTCTTCCAAGCTGCTCGGTCAGATGACACGCAAGGATCTCGGCGACACGCATCTGTGGGGTCACAACAGCTGGAACCATTTCATGGGCGACCACGCGGTCGTCGCGATCGTTATCCCGCTCTCCGCCGGGCAAACGCTCGTCAGAACCAAATGGCTCGTGCACAAGGACGCCGTCGAAGGCAAGGACTACGAC
This sequence comes from Rhizobium sp. BK181, assembly GCF_014193305.1. Lineage (NCBI taxonomy): Bacteria > Pseudomonadati > Pseudomonadota > Alphaproteobacteria > Hyphomicrobiales > Rhizobiaceae > Rhizobium > Rhizobium sp. BK181. The sequence continues at coordinate 102,941 of NZ_JACHZA010000009.1, read as the reverse complement.
CTCGACAAACTGACCGATGTCTGGATCGCAACCACTGACCAGGACGCGGATCTAGTCGCCCGCTCACATGCAGGCGCCCTCGACCCGGCTTACCAGCCTGGGCCCTATTCCAAGTTCTCCGAAACCAACCTCGACAAGTTCGCCACCTGGTACATTGATAGGATGCGCGCTCATGGGTATTGAGTTCCAAAAGATGATCCCCGCCGAAACCGTCGTTTGGGACCCTGAGACCGACGAGACGCTTGTCTGTCTCGATGTCCATCAGGAGACGCACGACGTGAAGAGCTTCACCTTCGCGTCTCCGGAGGGCAAGCGTTTCAACTTCGACGCCGGGCAGTACTTTCTGTTCGACTTCCCGATCGGCCCGGACGGGGAGTCTCGCTGTTACAGCATCTCGTCATCGCCTCATCGCGAAAATGCGTTCACCGTGACGGTCAAACGAGTGCTGGGCGGCAAGGTCTCGAACTGGCTGCACGACAACCTGGTCCCCGGCACGACGGTCAAGGGACAGGGGCCGCTCGGTCATTTCATCCGTCCGAAGGGGCAGAAGACGAAGCTTTTGCTGCTCTCCGGCGGCTCGGGCATCACCCCGGTCATGTCGATCACGCGTGATCTGGCAGACCGCTACGAACCCTTGGACATCGTTTTCCTTCATGCAGCTCGCACCCCTGCAGATCTCATCTTCCGCAATGACCTGTCTGGGCTTGCTACGCGGATGAAAGGACTGCGCCTGCAGTTGCTGCCGGAAACGGTTGCTGGTGAACTCAGCTGGCCCGGATTGACCGGACGGATCTCTCCGGAGTTCATGAAGTTGGCAGTTCCAGATATCGCCGAGCGCGTGGTCATGTGCTGCGGGCCTGCACCCTTCATGGCGGCTGCCCGTTCGATCACAGCCGCCCTGGGTGTCCCCTCATCGAACTATATCGAAGAGAGCTTCGACGCAGCTGTCATCGACGAGCCGGGCCTCAACGTCGAGGTGCAGCCTGCCGGAAAGATCTATCAGGTCGAGTTCTCTAAGCAGAAGAAAACCTTGGCAGTCTGTCCAGATCAGACAGTGCTTGCTGCTGCGAAAAAGGGCAGCATCAGGCTTCCGTCCTCCTGTGCGAACGGCGTCTGCGGCACCTGCAAGTCGAAGCTGGTCTCCGGTTCGGTCGAGATGAACCATAATGGCGGCATCAGGCAGCGCGAGATCGACGCGGGGATGTTTCTGCCGTGCTGTTCAAAGCCACTGAGCGATCTTGTGATCGAACGGTGATAGAGGCTTGATCCGAGGGCATACAGATGCTGCGTAGCGAGGAGAAGTCGTCGCAATCATCAGCCGCGCCCGTCTTCAAAGACGATCGCAAGCTGACCTATCTCAACCCAGAGGGAGCGGACCGTCCGCTGATCAGTCCGATCCCTCCATCGACCCTCGACAGCGCCAGGCGGTATCGTCTCGGGCGCCTGCGAGCGAAGATGGAGGAATCGGATTGTGCAGCCCTTCTGCTCTACGATCCCGTCAACATTCGATATGCGTTCGATTGTTCGAACATGAGCATCTGGACCATGCATAACCCTTCTCGATATGCGCTCATCCTCGCGAACGGACCGGCGATCATGTTCGAATTCGAAGGATCGGAGCACGTCAATGGTGGGCTGCCTGGCATCGACGAGGTCCGGACGTCAAAGTCCTTCCTCTTCTTCACTTCGGGCAATCTTGTCGAAGCCCGGATGAAGGCGTGGGCGGAGGAGATTGCCGACACCGTTCGCTCTCACTGCAGCAACGGCCGGATCGGTGTGGATCGGCTCGAACCGGCGCCTGCCCACGAGCTTCAGAGCCATGGCTTTACCTTGCTGGACGGTCAGGAGCTTGCGGAACGCGCACGTTCGATCAAGAGTGCGGAAGAAATTGAGCTCATGCGGTGGACGATCCGGGTCTGCGAGGCCGGCATGGCACGAATGTACGAGGTTTCCGAACCGGGGCGCACGGAGCGTGAGATCTGGGCCGAACTTCACTTCGAGAATGCGCGCAGCGGCGGAGAATGGCTCGAGACAAAGCTCCTGACAGCGGGACCCCGCACGAACCCATGGTACCAGGAATGCTCCGATTACATCATAAAACGCGGTGACATGATCTCCTTCGACACGGACATGATCGGTCCGTACGGCTATTGCGCCGATCTTTCCCGCTCATGGACCTGTGGGCACGCTGCGATGAATACAACGCAGAAGGAACTCTATTCGGCAGCGAGGGACCAGATCGACCACAACCTGTCGATCATCCGAGCCGGCATGTCCTTCGGCGAATTCAACGACAAGAGCTGGCGCATTCCAGAGACGTACATTCCTTATCGCTACACTTTGGCGGCGCACGGAACCGGCATGGCCGACGAGTGGCCCGGAATCCTTCTCCATCCCGACTACGATGACGCATTCAGCGGCTTGATCGAAGAAGGAATGGTCCTCAATATCGAGAGCCTCATTGCCGAGGACGGTTCCGAGAGCATCAAACTCGAGACGCAGGCGCTTGTCACACGCCATGGCGCGGAACGTCTGGATAGCTTTCCGTGGGAGGATCTCTGACGTCGCGACGGCAGGGCGTGCGGTCATATCTCGACGACTGTCGGAAACGGACTTAGTCCATCATTCCGGTAGGTAGCATGCCTCCAGGGTGTAGGAATTAGCGCATGACGATCGAAGAGTTGTTAGACCTTCAGGAGGCAGGCTCAAGAGCCCGGATACTCTGTCTTAAGGCACATGAAAATCCATACCTTCAGCAGGAGCGCTTGCCGAACGGGACGATAACTCTCCTGGAGATTGGACGGCGCGTCACGATGCCTGGAAATTCGGTTGGGAGGCCGAAGACGCCAGTCGCGAGGGCAAACTCTCGAAATACGTTCGCGAACTCATTCAATCGTCGGTCAAACCGCTTGGCGCGCGAACCTCACCGTCGAATACGTCCTGACAAATAACAGTTGCGTGATGCTCGTCCGTTGCCGGCACAGTTTTGGCGCTTGAAAAACGACCACCCGTTACGGCGAATAGCGGCAAGAGCAACGCAGGTTTAGGCTCTCCTGTAACTATCAGGGAAAACGCGACCGGAGCGTTACCCCCGCGCTTTGCACAGAGCAGATTTGACGACATGCGTCGCTAAGGGCTGCCCCGGTCGGCGGCGGGCCAATCGTTTGATGGTTCATCGATGACGTCAGATGCTAAAACATCGTCGGCAGGATCCGGATCTTGTTCGAGCTCGTCCCGAAGCCGTCCTACTTCCTTCATGATCTCCTGAAAAACATCCTGTTGCTTCACGCCCAGTGCGACGTACTGATCGACAAGATCTGCGATCTGCGTCGCAAGGTCGGCGCGCCATGTGGAGGGGGCGGTTTCAATATGATCGACCATCGCATCTATCCTGAAGTGCAAGACCAGGTCAGTGTACCGTGTTGGACGATGGCGCATTGATCCTGGTTGCCCATTTGCCGACGTACTTGCCGATCAGGAGCGTCGCAATGTCTTCACTGTCGAAGCCCTGTTCAAGAAGCCCTATCGCGGCCTTGCAGAGTGTTTCGGACGACGCCTCATCCGGCTGAATTTCGTAGAATGAATACCACTGTTTCACCGCTTTCGAGATCAAAGCTGACTGTCCATCACGTCTGGTCATGTGCGATCCATCCTTTTGGTGATCGTCAAGAATCTAGCGCTGCCTTTAGAGTTGTCCACGCGCTTCGTGTTTAGTCTTCTCAAGGAATAGATGAAGAATGGGCGTCTTCACCGACCTGGAAATAGTCCTTGTTTCAAGCTGGTGGTTCACCTGAAGTGAGGGGTGATCAATTCGCCAGCGTTAAACGACCGTCCTGCTCAATAAGCGTCGAATCGGGATAGCATCGCTTTTAGTTGCTCGTTCTGGATACGAAGCTTTTGAGCCAGCTGCTTTCTCAGTTCGTTTATCTCATCTTCCAAGCGTATTGGTTCGACGATGGAATCCATCTTCGGCAATACCTTGGCTGCTCCGCGCGTATTGCGCCGTCTCACCTTTATGGGAGGCTTCGCACCTGCTGTCTGATGCGCTGGCGCCTGTACGTCCGTTCGCTCGATTTGTGTTGTTTGGCCCGTGCCGTCCGGCTTGTTGCCCACATCAGTCTTCAACAACTCGGCGGGCTCGGACGGCTTTTCATCTCCATTGACATTGGCAATGAGAGAAATGTCGGGAGCATGCGTTTCAAGCGCGTCAAGGGCTGCGGTCGAAGCCGCCAGCTCCGCGCGCAAGCTCAACCTGTCCTTCGTCACCAACCTGATCGTTGTCGCCAGCACCGGCTCGATATCGTCCGTCGAGGCAAGCCCGGAAATCGGCCTCAACTCAGGTAATGACGTCAGTCGTGCAAGGCCATCGACTGAGCCGATTGAAGGCGCGACGGACGGCCCCTCCTCGGCGGGATGTATAATGGAATGTGGCGATGCCTGAGTTGCCGGAAGCGGACCGGCAGCCTCTCCCGCATTGGACCCTGGCAAAGCCTGGATTTCACGCTCGGCCTCATCAGACAGTTCCGGCTTGCCCCGGGATACGATCCCGGTGATCAGTTTCCACGGTGATCTCATCGATCCGCCTCCCGACTCGGTGCCCCACAAGTATGATACCGGGCGGGAGACCGGGCTTGCAATGCCAGCCCGGTCATCAGTCTGATCGCTGTGGAGAAGTTAGTATTCTATCACAGCTAAGACGTTCAAATCACGCAGCGCCGAGCCTCTTGCGCAGGTCTGCATTCTCCGCACGAAGTTTCTCGGCCAGCGCCTTGCGGAGCTTCTGATTTTCCTCTTCAAGCTTCAGCAGATCTGCAAAGTCGTCCGACGCAGGCGCAACTGCCTGAGCCTTGCGGGGCCCACGCTTTGCGGGTAGCTTCTTTTCAGCCGTTTTGACCGAAGCAGCTTTCTTCGCTGCCACAGGCACTACCGGAGCAACGGCCTCCGCCTTTTCTACGCTCTTTCGGCGACCCCGCGGCTTCTTCGCCGGTTCACTCACCGAAGTGGAGACGGCCGCTTCAGCGACCGTTTTCGGCTTACGCGGCGCGCGAGTCTTCTTTTCTTTTGGTGCATTTGCAGGTGCAGTAGCGCTGTTGGCAGTGGCATTCATTTCGTCAGCCATGTGAAACTCCTTGATAAGCGAAATGTCTTTTGACTGTGCAGTCGTGGTAAAGATACGCACAGTATTCTTTACAACTTGTTGACTATGGATTCTGCGCCTTGACGGCCCGTGTGAGACAAGACTGGTCGACCTCCACTTACCAGCTGTGAAGCAACAGCTACGACAACCGCCCTGACCGGATTACAATCGCGTATTTTCTAGGATCGCCGTTGCAAAGCTGAACAAGTGGTTGGCATCTCGCTCAGCGACCCTTTTGATTTTCGATAAGGTGTTTCAGTTTTTTTATGGAAGCCAACGGTTCCTTCTTACCCTACCGTTCAGTTTGTCCCTCGGGAGACGGGACATTTGCAGAGGTACGGAGGAGACGACCTTGGCAGCAATCATCGAGGAAAACGTAAGAAAGCCCAACCCGGAAGACGAACGGCTCAGCATTTGGGCAAATATAGCATTTGGCCTGCAACACGTCCTGACAATGTATGGCGGCATTGTCGCGGTGCCGCTGATCCTTGGTCAGGCGGCAGGATTGACGTCTGGCGACATCGGTCTGCTTGTCACGGCATCGCTTTTCGCCGGGGGATTGGCAACCATCCTGCAAACAGTCGGGCTTCCCTTCTTCGGCAGCCGCCTGCCGCTCGTCCAGGGCGTCTCGTTCTCGGGTGTGGCGACGATGATTGCCATCTCGGGCAATGGCGGCATTCCCTCCATCCTGGGTGCAGTCGTTGCGGCTTCGCTGATTGGCCTCCTGATTACGCCCGTCTTTTCGCGCATCACTCGCTTCTTTCCGCCGCTGGTGACGGGGATCGTCATCACGACCATTGGCCTGACGCTCCTGCCCGTGGCGGCGATGTGGGCGATGGGAGGCAATCGGAACGCGCCCGACTTCGGCAGTACGGCGAATATAAAGCTCGCAGCTGTGACACTGGTCATCGTGCTGGTCCTGAGCAAACTCGGAAGTGCATCGATATCACGGCTATCGATCCTGCTTGCCATTCTTATCGGCACGGGCATCGCCTACGCGGTGGGCATGACGGACTTCTCGCACGTGGGTGACGGCCCATTCTTCGGCCTGCCCCAGATCTTCCACTTCGGCTACCCGACCTTCGAACTCGCCGCCATCATCTCGATGTTCATCGTGATCATGGTGACACTCGTCGAAACGTCGGCGGACATTCTCGCTGTCGGCGAGATCGTTGGAACGAAGGTGGATTCCCGAAGGTTGGGCGACGGGCTCAGGGCCGATATGCTTTCGAGTATCCTTGCACCGATCTTCGGCTCGTTCACGCAGAGCGCCTTTGCCCAGAATGTCGGCCTGGTCGCCGTCACCGGCGTCAAGAGCCGGTACGTCGTTGCCACCGGTGGGATCTTTCTCGTTGCACTGGGCCTGCTTCCGGTCGTGGGACGCGTCGTTGCCTCAGTGCCGAGCTCGGTTCTTGGCGGTGCCGGCGTGGTATTGTTCGGAACGGTCGCAGCGACCGGTATCCGCACCCTTTCCAAGGTCAATTACGAAAACAACATGAACCTCGTCATCGTTGCGACGTCGATTGGGTTCGGCATGATCCCAATCGCAGCGCCCGGCTTCTACGAGCATTTCCCAGCCTGGTTCGCCACGATCTTCCATTCCGGGATCAGTTCTGCCGCGTTAATGGCGATCGCGCTCAACCTTCTGTTCAACCACCTGACGTTCGGGAATTCCGATCAGCAGTCGGTCTTCGTCGCCGCGACGGAACGCACAATCCGTTACCAGGACATCGCCCGTCTGCACGATGGCGACTATTTCCTCGACGGAAAACTCTACGACGCCAAAGGAAATGAGGTGCCGCTGGTCGTTGCAGAACCACATCACCGGAGCGGAAGGACAGACGGAAAAGCTATCGCCACACACGCTGTCTGACAGGAGACAACATGACACAGCCAATAGACCAATATGAACTTCTCTGCGCTCTTCTCAGCACCATGGAGAACGGCATCATTCCGTCGACGGAAGCAGGTGTTTCCGCCGGCAACAAGATTTTCGGCGCCGCGCTGATGAGGAAATCCGACCTTTCGACAATCCTTGTCGAGACGAACAACGAGACAGAGAACCCGCTTTGGCACGGTGAAGTCCACACGCTGAAGCGCTTCTACGAGATCACAGGCACAGATCGTCCCGATACGCGCGATCTGATCTTCCTGTCAACACACGAGCCGTGCTCGATGTGCCTCTCGGCAATCACCTGGGCAGGCTTCGACAATTTTTATTACTTCTTCAGTCACGAGGACTCGCGCGACGCGTTTTCGATCCCGCACGACCTGAAGATCCTGAAGGAGGTCTTTACCCTGGATCCTGGAGGCTACAACAGGACAAATGCGTTCTGGAAAGGCGTTTCGATCCATGGCCAGATTGAGAACCTTCCCGAGCCGCAGCGCTCTGAGCTGGCGGACCGTGCCGAGGCCATCCGGCAAAAATACGACGAGCTGTCCGCAATTTACCAGGCAAGCAAGGGTGACAATGCAATCCCGCTGAACTGAGAGGCTCTGCCTGGCGAATTGTTTCGATGGTAGAGATCTCAAACAGTCAGATGGCGACGCGCTTCCGGTGTGTCGAGTGTTTCGGCAACTCCCTCATGAACGATCTCGCCGCGATCCATGATGTAGACATAGTCGGCAAGCTCGCGGCAGAAATCGAGATATTGTTCGACGAGCAGGATCGCCATACCGGTCGTGTCGCGCAGGTAGCGGATCGCCCGGCCGATATCCTTGATGATGGAGGGCTGGATGCCCTCCGTCGGCTCGTCGAGCACCAGGATCTTCGGCCGCGTCACCATCGCCCGGCCAATCGCCAGTTGCTGTTGCTGCCCGCCTGACAAATCGCCGCCGCGCCGTCCGAGCATCGACTGCAGCACCGGAAACAGGCTGAAGATATCATCGGGAATGGAGCGATCCCGGCGTCCGAGCGGGGCAAAGCCGGTCTCGAGGTTCTCCTTGACGGTCAGCAATGGAAATATCTCCCGACCCTGAGGCACGTAGCCGATTCCCTGCTTGGCGCGGGCAAAGGGCGGCATTCCGTTAAGCTTCACATCGTTGAAGCTGACACTGCCGGCCGACAAGGGATGCTGGCCGGTAACGGCGCGAAGAAGTGAACTCTTCCCCACGCCGTTACGCCCCAGCACGCAAGTGATCTTGCCCAACTCGGCCTTGATGGAGATGCCGCGCAGCGCCTGTGCCGCGCCATAGTGAAGGTTTGCATTCTCGACTGTCAGCATCTCAGCGCCCCAGATAATTTTCGATGACCTTCGGATCGGCGCTTACGAAATCGATCGATCCCTCTGCCAGCACCGACCCTTCGGCAAGGCAGGTCACCTTGACGCCGAGGTCGCGGATGAACCCCATGTCATGCTCGACGACGACCACCGACCGCGTCCTGGCTATTTCCTTGAGCAGGATCGCGGTTTCCGCTGTCTCGGCATCGGTCATGCCGGCAACCGGCTCGTCGACCAGAAGCAGCTTCGGCTCCTGCGCCAGGAGCATGCCGATCTCCAGCCATTGCTTCTGGCCATGCGAGAGGTTGGCTGCGAGTTCGTCACGCCGATGGGTCAGCCGAACCGTTTCAAGGATCTCCTCGATACGTGCCTTGTCCTCGCTTGAGAGCCGGTAGAACAGTGTGGCAAAGACACTACGCTTGCGGTTCAGCGCCAGTTCCAGGTTGTCCCAGACCGTATGGCTTTCAAAGACCGTCGGCTTCTGGAACTTGCGGCCGATGCCAAGCTGGGCGATGTCGGCCTCGTCCCGCTTCGTCAGATCGACGTCGCAGTTGAAGAAAACCTCGCCTTCGTCAGGTCGGGTCTTGCCGGTTATGATGTCCATCATCGTCGTTTTGCCGGCGCCGTTCGGACCGATGATGGCGCGCAGTTCGCCGGGCTCGATGACGATCGACAGCGAATTGAGCGCCTTGAAACCGTCGAAGGAAACCGAGACATTGTTGAGATAGAGAACGCTGCTTGGTTTGACGTCAGGGATCATGATTGCTCACTCCGCCGGCTGGACTTTTGCATCGACGCGCTCGCCCTGAAGGACAGGCGGTGCGGCCTCCGTCATCGGCTTGCGGCGCGGGAGATACTGGGCGATCGTGCCGACGATGCCCTTGGGCAGGAACAGCGTGACGAGCACGAAGAGCCCGCCAAGCGCGAACAGCCAGAACTCGGGAAACAGACCAGTAAAGATCGTTTTGCCGCCATTGACCAGGATGGCGCCGATGATCGGGCCGATCAGCGTCGAGCGTCCGCCGACAGCCGTCCAGATGACGACTTCGATGGAATTGGCAGGGGCAAACTCACCAGGGTTGATGATACCGACCTGCGGCACGTAGAGCGCGCCGGCAACGCCCGCCATCATCGCGGAAACGACGAAGGTGAAGAGCTTGAAGTGTTCCACACGGTAGCCGAGGAAGCGCGTGCGGCCCTCCGCATCGCGCACGCCGACCAGCACTTTTCCGAATTTCGAGCGCACGATGGCCGAGGCAATCATCAGGGAGAGCGCAAGGAAGATCGCTGTGGCGGCGAAGAGGGCGGCGCGCGTTCCGTCCGCCTGGACGCTGAAACCGATGATTTCCTTGAAGTCGGTCATGCCGTTATTGCCGCCGAAACCCATGTCGTTGCGGAAGAAGGCAAGCAGCAGCGCGTAGGTCATCGCCTGCGTGATGATCGACAGATAGACACCGTTGACCCTGCTGCGGAAGGCGAACCAGCCAAAGACGAAGGCAAGCAGCCCCGGCACCAGGAGAACCATAAGCGCGGCGAACCAGAACTTGTCGAACCCATACCAGAACCAGGGCAGTTCCTTCCAGTTCAGGAACACCATGAAGTCAGGGAGGACAGGGTCGCCATAGACGCCGCGCGGACCGATCTGGCGCATGAGATACATGCCCATCGCATAGCCGCCGAGCGCAAAGAAAGCCCCGTGGCCAAGCGACAGGATGCCGCAAAAGCCCCAAACGAGATCGAGCGCCAGTGCCAGCAGCGCATAGGTCAGATACTTGCCGAACAGCGCCATGATGTAGGTCGGAATGTGCAGCGGATTGGCCGGGCCGGTCATCAGGTTGAGCACGGGGACCAGCACGGCCAGTCCAAGCAGAATGACGATGGCAACGATGATCTTGCGGTCGAGAGACCGGAGCAGGAAGGCCGTAATCATGCTTCCACCGCCCTTCCTTTGAGTGCGAAAAGCCCGCGAGGACGCTTCTGGATGAAAAGAATGATGAGGACGAGCACCAGGATCTTGCCGAGCACGGCACCCGCGAAAGGCTCGAGGAATTTGTTGAGGACGCCGAGTGACAGGGCGCCAACCAGCGTGCCCCAGAGGTTGCCGACGCCACCAAAGACCACGACCATGAAGCTGTCGATGATGTAGCTCTGGCCAAGGTTCGGCGAGACGTTGTCGATCTGCGAGAGGGCAACACCTGCGATACCCGCAATGCCGGAGCCGAGCGCAAACGTGAACGCATCAATCCAGCCGGTACGGATGCCCATCGATGACGCCATGCGGCGGTTCTGCGTGACCGCGCGCATCTGCAGGCCGAAGGCCGAGCGCTTCAGGAGAAAGAGCAGTGCAAAGAACACGGTGATCGAAAAGACGATGATCCAGAGGCGATTCCAGGTGATCGAGAGACCGCCAAGCTCAAATGCACCCGACATCCAGCTCGGATTGCGCACCTCGCGGTTTGTTGGCCCGAAGGCCGTGCGAACTGCCTGCTGCAGGATCAGCGACACGCCCCAGGTTGCAAGCAGCGTCTCAAGCGGACGACCATAGAGGTAGCGAATGACGACGCGCTCGATCACGAGGCCGACAAGCCCGGTAAACAGGAAGGCTGCCGGCACGGAGAAGGCGAGCGAGTAGTTTGCGAGCTCCGGAAACGCGGAGCTGATGTACTCCTGCACGACATAGGTCGTATAGGCCCCGATCATTACCATTTCCCCATGCGCCATGTTGATGACGCCCATGACGCCGAAGGTAATGGCAAGGCCGATCGCTGCCAGCAGCAGCACCGATCCGAGCGATAAGCCGTACCAGACATTCTGCCCGACATCCCAAAACGCCAGGCTGCGGTTGATGGCGTTGATATGTGCCTCGATTTCACCCTTCAGCTCCTCGGGGGCTGTCGCCATTGCAGAATTGAGGATGGTCAGGGCCTCACGCCCTCCGCGCGCCGTAACCGTGTCGATCGCCGCCTTTTTCTCTTCGGCGCTGACGTCGCTCTTCAGCACCATGACGGCCCGTGCGGCCTCCATGGCATTTTTGACCTCGGCGTCCTTCTCTTCGGCGAGTGCTGCGGTCAAGAGATCGAGGTTTGCCGGATCGGCGTCCTTGAGCAGGCCTTGGGCTGCCGCAAGCCGTGCGCCTCGATCGGGGCTCAGCAGCGTCAGCTGGCTCGTGACGGTGGCGATCACCGTGCGTAGCGAATTGTTGATCTTGACCTTTGACATGTAGTCTGGATCGACGTCGGAAACGACCTGGCCGGAAATCGGGTCTGCATAAGTCGGCTCGTCCTCGGAGCCACCTTGCACCAGCACAGGACCGCCGGTCTCGGAATTCACGTAGAGCTTTCCGCCGCTCAAAAGCTCGAGGATTTCGCCGACACGCGGGTCCTTGGAGGCAACCAGTGCCTTGATCGCGGCTTCGCGCTCGGGGAAATCACCGGCGCCCAAGGCATCGATCAGGGGATGGATATCGTCCTGCGCTTTCACAGCCGCAAGGGCCGGCAAGGCCAGGCACAGCGTAAGAAGCAGGATTTTGATGGCGCGATACATCGGCTTTCTTGCCTCGGTCATCATTGGCCTTCCGGCGCAATCGGGAACATCGTCCTTCTGTCGGCGCAATCCGACGGATCGATTGCCGCTCGTCTCGAAGGCTGCATGTCTGGGGATGAACCTTCCGCCCGGACAGGAGCCGCCGGGCGGAAGTCTTCAGGCGTCAGAGTGACGGGGTGGAACGCACTCAGGAGCCCTTGCCGCCGCACTTGCCCGAGGCAACGTTGAAGTTGCCGCAGTTCATGGGCTTGCGCCAATCGGAGATCAGGTCCTTGGAATCGGGCAGGTAGTCGGACCATTCGTCGCCAACGACCGCCGGGGTCTGCTGAACGATTTCGAACTGGCCGTTCGCCTGGATTTCACCGATCAGAACCGGCTTAGTGATGTGGTGGTTCGGCATGACGGTCGCATAGCCGCCCGACAGGTTCGGAACTGTCGTGCCAATGATCGTGTCGAGAACCTTGTCCGTGTCAGTCGTGCCGGCAGCCTGAACAGCCTTGACCCAGGCGTTGAAGCCGATATAGGCGGCTTCCATCGGGTCGTTCGTCACGCGCTTGTCGTTCTTGGTGAACTCGTGCCACTGCTTGATGAACTTCTTGTTCACAGGGCTTTCCACCGACTCGAAGTAGTTCCAGGCCGCGAGATGGCCAACGAGCGGCTTGGTGTCGAGACCGGCAAGCTCTTCTTCGCCGACCGAGAAGGCAACGACCGGAATATCTGTCGCCTTGATGCCCTGGTTGCCGAGCTCCTTGTAGAACGGAACGTTCGCGTCACCGTTGATGGTCGAGACCACGGCGGTCTTCTTGCCAGCCGAGCCGAACTCCTTGATCTTCTTCACTTCCGTCTGCCAGTCCGAGAAGCCGAACGGCGTGTAGTTGATGATGATGTCTTCCTTTGGAATGCCCTTGGATTCGAGATAGGCTTCCAGGATCTTGTTCGTCGTGCGCGGATAGACGTAGTCGGTGCCTTCGAGCACGAAACGCTTAACGCCTTCCTTTTCCATCAGATAGTCGACCGCCGGGATTGCCTGCTGGTTCGGCGCTGCACCCGTGTAGAAGATGTTGCGCGAGGACTCCTCGCCTTCGTACTGGACCGGGTAGAAGAGGATCGAGTTGAGCTCTTCGAAGACAGGCAGAACCGACTTGCGCGACGACGAGGTCCAGCAGCCGAAGACGGCCGCGACCTTGTCCTTCTCGATCAGCTCGCGCGCCTTTTCGGCAAACAGCGGCCAATCGGACGCCGGATCGACGACGACGGCTTCGAGCTTCTTGCCGAGAAGGCCACCCTTCTTGTTCTGCTCGTCGATGAGCATCAGCATGGCGTCTTTCAGTGTCGTTTCGGAGATCGCCATCGTGCCGGAGAGCGAGTGCAGGACGCCGACCTTGATGGTGTCGTCGGCGGCAACGGCTCCGTGGAAAGCGGCGGTGGCCGACATGACGGCGCCGAGTGCGGCGCCCGTGATATAGGACTTGAGATTCATCTGGTTGATCCCCTCTTCTTGTTCGACAACAGGCCGAAAGCGGCAGTTAACTGTTGCTTAGCGGACTATCCGGTGCTGCGGTGCGAAAGCGTATACGCAATATGACGTAGGAGACGGGGCGAAATGTGCAGTTTTGTGCTGCGCCGCACCTTAAGCCTCGTGTCATTCCGTGTTACGAACGCATGACAAGGGGAACAAAGGGGCTGGCACCAAGGCATGGCAGCGCGGCAACGCATCATTCCGGTCAGGCGCGAATACAATCGCTGGGTGGCAAACCAGACGCTGGAAGACTATGCGCTGCGCTTTACGGCAAAGAGCGCCCGGCAATTCTCGTCGCAACGCATCTCGCAAACGGCGATCGGCGCCATTTCATTTCTCGCGCTCGAAGCGATCGGCGGCGCGATCACTCTCTCTTATGGCACGACCAACGCCTTCTTCGCCATTGTCGTCGCCAGCCTTGCCATGCTTCTGATTGGCCTGCCAATCAGTCGCTATGCGATCCGGCACGGCGTCGACATCGATCTTCTGACGCGCGGTGCGAGCTTCGGCTACATCGGCTCGACGGTCACGTCGCTGATCTATGCCAGTTTCACCTTCATGCTGTTTGCGATCGAAGCCTCAATCATGTCCGGCGCGCTGGAGCTGACGCTCGGCATCCCGCTATGGATCGGGTACATCATCAGCGCCGTCATGGTCATTCCGCTGGTTACCCACGGCGTCCGGCTGATCAGCCGGTTTCAGTTGCTGACGCAGCCTTTCTGGATCGTCCTCAACGTCCTGCCCTTCCTCTTCATCGCCGCGATGGATTTTGAGAAATTCGACCTCTGGCGGGCCTTTGCCGGAATCCGCCATGCGTCCGGACCGCCGGGCACGATGGCACCTTTCGATCTCGTGGAGTTCGGCGCCGCCTCTGCCGTCATCCTGGCGCTGATGTCGCAGATTGGCGAACAGGCCGACTTCCTGCGCTTCTTGCCGCCGGAGAAGCAGCGGAACTGGCGACACCGCCTTGCCGTGTTTCTGGCGGGCCCCGGCTGGGTCATCATCGGGGCGCCCAAGCTGCTGGCCGGCTCCTTTCTCGTCGTCCTTACCTTCGCGTCCGGCGTGCCGGTCGATCGTGCCGCCGATCCGGCCCAGATGTATCTGACGGCCTTCGGCTACATGATCCCGTGGCACAACGCTGCGCTTCTGCTGATGGCTGCCTTCGTGGTCGTCTCGCAGTTGAAGATCAACGTGATGAACGCCTATGCTGGCTCACTTGCCTGGTCGAACTTCTTCTCCCGCCTCACCCACAGCCATCCCGGCCGCGTCATCTGGCTCGTCTTCAATGTGGCAATCGCGCTTCTGCTGATGGAGCTCGGCATCTACAAGCTGCTTGAGGAAACGCTCGGCATCTTCTCGATCATCGCCATGGCCTGGCTGTGCACGATCTCGGCCGATCTCTTCATCAACAAGCCGCTTGGCCTCGCCCCTCCGGGCATCGAATTCAAGCGCGCCCATCTCTACGACATCAATCCGGTTGGCCTGGGCGCCATGACGCTGTCGGCAGGCATAGCACTTGTCGCCCATTTCGGCGTCTTCGGCCCCGTCGCTGCCTCGCTTGCACCCTACATCACGCTGCTGGTTGCACTGATTGCCTCGCCGGTGATCGCGTGGGCCACGAAGGGCAAGTTCTACCTCGCTCGCAAGCCGCGTCACAGCTGGAAGAACCTCACCAACATCACCTGCTCTGTGTGCGAGCACCCCTTCGAACCGGAGGACATGGCCTGGTGCCCGGCCTATGCGGCACCGATCTGCTCGCTCTGCTGTTCACTCGACAGCCGCTGCCATGACATGTGCAAGCCGAAGGGCCGTTTCAACGCCCAGGTCGGCACGGTCGCGAAGGCGGTTTTGCCTGGAACGGTCGTCGAGAAGCTGACCACTCGCCTCGGCCGCTACGGGATAGCCGTGGTGCTGGCCCTGACGGCCGTCGGCGCAATCCTTGCGATGATTGCCCATCAGGTCTCTGCAGCCTCACCGGAAACCGCCGAGGTGGTCAACCGAACCATCCTGATTGTCTTCTTCGTCTTCGCCGTCATCGCCGGCGTCGTCTGCTGGTTTTATGTGCTGGCGCATGACAGCCGTGTCGTTGCCGAAGAGGAATCCTCGCGCCAGAATACCCTGCTGCTGAAGGAAATCGCCGCCCACAAGAAGACCGACGCCGCGCTCCAGACCGCCAAGGAGACCGCGGAAGCCGCCAACCGGGCGAAGAGCCGTTACGTCGTCGGTCTCAGCCACGAATTGCGCACGCCGCTGAATGCCGTGCTTGGCTACGCGCAGATCCTCGAGCGCGACGACACCATTCCCGCGCCACGACAGTCGTCGATCAAGGTGATCCGCCGCAGCGCCGAGCATTTGTCCGGCCTGATCGACGGTCTCCTTGATATTTCCAAGATCGAAGCCGGACGGCTGCAGGTCTATTCCAACGAGATCAATATTCACGATTTCCTGGACCAGATTGTCGACATGTTCCGTCCGCAGGCCGAGGTGAAGGGGCTGACCTTCCATCACGACCGCTCCCCCGTCCTGCCACACTTCGTTCGCACTGATGAAAAACGCCTGCGCCAGATCCTCGTGAACCTGCTCTCCAACGCGATCAAGTTCACTGACGAAGGCAGTGTCAGATTCGATGTCGGCTACCGCAGCCAGGTTGCAACCTTCACCGTTACCGATACCGGTCGTGGCATTGCCGAGAAGGATTTGGGCCGTATCTACGAGCCGTTCCAGCGTGGCGAGGCCGATAGCATCAGGCCGATGCCGGGCCTCGGTCTCGGGCTGACGATCACACAACTCTTGACCAACACGCTCGGCGGCGAGATTTCGGTGATGAGCGAGAAGGATCACGGAACGGTCTTCCGCGTTCGCCTCATGCTTTCCGCCGTGCTTCGCGAAATGACGGTGCCGCCACAGGAAAAGAAGATCGTAAGCTACGACGGTCCCCGGCGCACGATCGTGGTCGTGGATGACAACGAGGACCATCGCGAGATGATGCGCGAGGTGCTTGTCCCACTGGATTTCGTCGTGCTGACCGCGGCAAGCGGGGCCGACTGCCTGACGTTGATCGAGGGCATTCAGCCCGATCTGTTCCTCGTCGATATCTCGATGCCGGGCATGAATGGATGGCAGCTCGTTTCGCGGTTGCGAGCGAACGGCCAGATCGCGCCAATCGTGATGCTGTCGGCCAACATCGGCGACGCGGCCGCTCACCGCGACAGCGACGACAGCCACAGCGATGCCATCGGCAAACCGGTGGACATCAAGCAACTGCGTGACAAGCTTGCGGTGCATCTGGGCCTGAAATGGATTTATGCGGAGTCGGCTTCTCCCTCGGCACCTGCCGGGCGCGACCGACCGTTGATCAGTCCGGGTCTTGCCCACGTCCAGGAATTGTTGCGGCTCGCCGAAATCGGCTACATCAGAGGAATCGAGGCAAAGCTCGCCGACCTTGCCAAGGTGGAGGCAAATCAGCCATTTACGGAGGAACTCCGTTCCTTTGCGGCATCATTCGATTTGAATGGCCTCATGAATTTCCTGCACCGGTTTGACGAGAAGGTAGATACCCTTGGCTGAGCTCCCGCGCGATATTGTTCTCTTGGTGGATGACTCGCCTGATGCCCTGGGATTTTTGGCCGACGCTCTGGAGCAATCCGGTTTTTCCGTTCTGATCGCGACATCGGGCTCGGCTGCGCTGAGCATCGTGGAACGCATTACGCCGGACCTCATTCTGCTCGATGCAGTCATGCCATCCATGGACGGCTTCGAGACCTGCAAAAAACTCAAATCCAACCCGGCGATCAGCCAGATACCGGTGATCTTCATGACTGGTCTGACGGAAACCGAACATGTGGTTCGTGCCTTGGAATCCGGCGGCGTCGACTACCTGACCAAGCCGATCAATATAGACGAACTGCGTGCGCGGATCGGCGTGCACCTGCGCAATGCCCGTTCGACGCAAAGCGCACGTGTCGCGCTGGACGCCGCCGGCCGGCATTTGCTTGCGGTCAAGGGCAACGGCGACATTCACTGGTCGACACCACAGGCAACACGTCTCGTCAACGCGGCGATGGATCGAGACGATGCCATGGACACGGTTGTCGGCAAGATTGCCGATTGGATGAAGACAGGCCCAGCTTCCGGCCGCGACGGCGCGTTTTCCCTTTCGCATGCGGGCAAGGACGTGCTTCAGCTTGCCTTCCTGGGCGCGATCGGAGCGGATGAATATCTGTTTCGGCTCACCGCAAACAATGCGCGCGCCGATGACGAGGTGCTGCGCCGGCATTTCTCGCTAACGCAGAGAGAATCCGAAGTGTTACTTTGGATTGCAAAGGGCAAGGCCAACCGCGATATCGGCGAGATCCTGGGCCTCTCGGCACGCACCGTCAACAAACATCTCGAGCAGATCTATGTGAAGCTAGGTGTCGAAAACCGTGCCTCGGCAGCCGTCAAGGCAGCCCACGTCCTGCACGAGACATGACGGATCAGAGGGAGGGAGCCGGTGGACTGAACCATGCTCAGGGACAGACCCTGCGCCCGTTCAGGGGGCGGCACCGATACCGGCTTCCTGGCCACGAGATTGGTGATGCGAGCCATCGGCGCCAGGCGCAATAGGACTTAGGTCGTGCGGGAGGCTGTCGCAGGAACTCTCGGTTTCCTCGGCAGTTATTGCACGGTGGAGAACCCGCTCCAGTGTCGACAGAGGAGACGCTCTTGCGAAACGGCCTGGCTTTATCCCTGCTCGTCGGGTTCCCGGTTTGCGCCCTCGCGCAGTCGCCGGATCTGGAGGCTACCTGTCAGTTGGTCGCCAGGGGTTTCTTCATGACGGACAAACGTCCGGTCGGGACAATTCGGTCCTTTCCGGAACTGAAGCCACCCGGAGTGAGGATGACCTGTTGCGCGCGGGAAGGCGTGGCTGCGCCCGACATGACCGATACCTTGTGCGAATTCGGCAAGACTAACAAGCCGCACCATCTTGTCGGGTTTTGTGTGTCAAGCACATGCTATTCTCCGAACGAGGCCGATGGTGATCGAAATGGCCATTTTGACGAGGCCCGAATTCTTCTCGACCTGTCGGAAAAACAATAACGGTGCCCGTGGAGGGATACGATCATGGCTGCCCACCAGCGCGAATGGATCAATGAACACGACGATCGGCCTGCCTCGGATCTCCTGCGTGCAGTCAAGATCGCCTTCAAGGCCCATATGGGACAGACCGACAAGACCGGCGAGCCGTATTTCCTGCATTGCAAGCGGGTGGCTGACGCGGTGAGCGGTGGTGAGCGTGTCGTCGCCTACCTGCATGACGTCGTCGAAAAGGCACCCGAGTGGACGCTGGATCGTTTGCGGGACGAGGATTTCACGCCTGCGGTCATCGAGGCCGTCGACGCACTGACCAGACGATCCGAGGAAAGCGATGAAGAGTTCGTCACGCGTGCCCTGGCAAATGAGTTGGCCCGGCCCGTCAGGATCGCCGATCTGAAGGACAATCTCGCCCAAGCCAAGGAGAGCGGGATGGACCCCTCCAAGTATCAGGAAGGCCTCAGACTGGCCGCGCAGATCTGCTGCGAGCCAACCAGACCCGCCAAGGATCCCCCTTAACGCCGTTCTCGATGTAAACCGAAGCCCGCCGGTCTGGCGAGCGCTACGAACCGACGAAGCGCGGTTCAATTTTGTACGCGATGGGAGCTTAGGAAGGCTTTTCAAGAGGCGGTCTATCTCAAGACTTGGAAGAACATCGAGAAAGCGCCTCAAAAGCCGTTTTCTGGCGAGATGATGCGACGCGTTGCTCCCGAACTCCACCGTCGAGCAGCTCTTGCTGCCGAGCGGGAAGAGTCATGCCCAAGGGGCCGAGGAGATCCTGCAAGAAGCCCGCCGCGCATGATACCCCTTAAAAGCTTGCCTCGTCGCACGCCGCGGCCTTCGGCAGCGCTCCGGCGTCGGCAATTGGCTGTAAGCCCCATTCTCCTTCCTGCAACCTTGAATTCCCGCCGTGATCAGCAAAAGAACCTGTTCCCTGGTCGGGGAAGACCGAGATGTTCACGCAGCGTCGACCCCTGATAGTCATGGCGGAATAGGCCCCGGCGTTGCAGTTCGGGAACAAGCTGTTGCGTCACGTCATCGAGGCCTTGCGGGAGAAACGGAAAGACGACCGTGAACCCGTCTGCGGCCTGTTGTGTAAGCCAGGCCTCCATCTCATCTGCAATTGTTTGCGGCGTCCCCACGAAAGCAAGCCCGGCATAGCCGCCGTAACGCTGGGCAAGCTGGCGAACCGTCAATTTCTCTTCCTCCGCCAGACGAATTGCCTGCGCGCGTCCGGTCTTGCTGGCATTGGTCTCCGGTATCGTCGGCAGGGGCCGGTCTGGATCGAAGCCCGAGGCATCGTGTCCAAGTGCGATGGACAGTGAAGCGATGGCACTGTCGTAGTGGACGAGGCTGTCGAGCATGTCGCGCTTGGCCCTCGCCTCCTCGACCGTGTCACCGATCACGATAAATGCCGCGGGCAAGATCTTCAGGTGCTCAGGGTTGCGACCGAACGCCGGCATTCGTCCTTTGATGTCGGCATAGAGCAACTTGGCAGCAGCAAGGTCACGAGGGGAACAAAAGACGAGCTCAGCAGTCTCGGCGGCGAGCTGGCGACCAGGTTCCGATTGGCCAGCTTGGACGATGACCGGCCAGCCCTGGACGGGTCGGGCAATATTGAGCGGGCCACGCACATTCAGCTCGGCTCCCTTGTGATCGAGCACATGCATTTTCCCCACGTCGAAGAAGATGCCGCTCTCCTGGTCGCGTATGAAGGCATCATCGGCAAAGCTGTCCCACAGACCTGTTACGACGTCGTAGAATTCACGCGCCCGTGCATAGCGTTCGCCATGCTCGACATGCTCGTCCAGACCAAAATTTCGTGCCGCGTCGGGGTTGGAGGTGGTCACGATGTTCCACGCGGCGCGCCCGTTGCTGATGTGATCAAGCGAGGCGAAACGCCTCGCCACATGATAGGGCTCATCGAAGGTGGTCGACGCGGTGGCCGCGAGGCCGATCTTTTCGGTGACCGAGGCAAGAGCTGAAAGCAGCGTAAACGGCTCGAACGATGTGACGGTGTGACTGCGCACAAGCGCATCGACAGGCATATTCAAGACAGCCAGATGGTCGGCCATGAAAAAGGCGTCGAACTTTGCGGCTTCAAGTTTCTGGATGAACGACTTGATGTGGGCGAAATTGAAATTCGCGTCCGGATAGGATCCGGGATAGCGCCACGCGCCGGTGTGCAGGCTGACCGGGCGCATGAAAGCTGTAAGATGGAGAGATTCTGCCATGACGCGAAGCCTCTGATATCGATCGGTGTAGAGGTAACCCATTCATCTCTACCAGGCTAAGGCACATCATTGCGCCAATGACAGCGTGCGTGAAAAATCTGTTTGAAACAGACGCTGCAGGTTCATCATCTCCCGATTTCCACTCCATTTTTCGGCCAGGTCGCCTCCCCTCGCCTCGAGGGGCAACGACCTGGCCATCCTCACTTCGACAACAAACTGCCGGCAGCAGTCACGACGTAGGCGATATCGAAAAGTAATGAGGCATGGATCAGTCTTTGCGGCGACACAAGCGCAGTCGCATTGTGTGGTCTGCTTCGCCGTTGTATTCTCGAAGAACTCAGTGCATAGCCGGAGCCAAAGTCTGGTCACGTGTTTCAGCCATGAATATGTCGCTGCGGATCATGCAACTCATTGTCGCCCTCGGTATGATCGCCTTCACGGTCGCGTTGCTGATTGCGATGCTGCTGTTGCTGCCCTTGCGTCTGACCTGGCTAAAACGAAAGATCGCCGGTCACATGCAGCAACGAATGGGGCCCATGCGCGTGGGATGGCATGGGCTGCTACAACCGATGGCGGACGGCATCAAACTCCTGACGAAAGAGGACATCCGGTGGGAGCCGACCGATTCTTCTTCAAAATAGCCCCCATCCTCGCGCTTGCTCCTCCCTTCGCCGCGGACCCTTTATGAGAGAGCGCCGACCACTATTACCGCCTTCATGTCTGTCGGTCCGAAGGCCGCGGGCTTCGCAGTGATCCCGCGCGTCTTCCTCAACCCCCTGGTCGCAGCCTCGAGTTATTGCCCGTAGGGATCGAATATTCTCTTGGGGCTGAGCAAAACGATGCAGCAATGCCGCCACATCGCCGCCAGCCACCGAGTGCTTCGACATCCCGCCGTTTCCCGGCGACAACGATGTGATCAACCACGTTGAGCGAGAGAGTTCCAATAATACGAATATTGCGGCAAGATCAGTGCGGAGAGCGGCCGGCGCATGCGGTTGGGAAGTGACAGTTTCCATAACGGCGACGGCGTCTCCTATGAGGAGTGCGTTATCGCAGCCTCACTTTGCCAGAGCGACGACCGCTATTCACTCCCCATGGGATTTTAGCTTAGCTTAGCTCCTTGGGAAACAATGAGGGGTTCGAAAATACCGATGCTTTTGCGGTCATCACGCACTGCTTGGCCACCTTTTGCCCTAGTTCTATGGCCATACTCGATAACGCTATTTCTCCATATATAAAGGCAGTTGAGGGAAAATTGGCGGGGTGTTGTGGCCGGTTTTTTTGGCCGCTTTCGTCGCCGGAGTGAAAACTCGAGATTCGCACGGCCTTTGCTTCCTATCTATATTACAAAACAGCCAACGGACAGCTTCTCCAGCAATCGCCGAAAACTGGACTTGGGCCGCTCCTCGCCTATGTGCAGTGCGGGATCTAACAAATGGGAGTTGCCAAGTGAGCCGTATCCTCATCACCGGATCGACCGATGGCCTGGGATTGGCCGCAGCACGAGAACTCATCACAAATGGGCACGAAGTGGTGCTTCACGCCCGTTCTTCAGAGCGGACGAAGGCAATCGGCCAACTCGCCGCGAAGTCTCTTGGTGTCGTGGTGGGCGACCTTTCAAACGGCGCCGAAACAAGATCAATGGCCGATCAACTCAACACAATTGGCCGAATGGACGCTGTCATTCACAATGCTGGAATTTACTCCGAGCCTGCGCGCGGTGACACTCCCGAAGGGCATCCCAAAGTCCTGGCTGTGAATACGCTTGTGCCCTACATTTTGACGGCGCTGATCGAGCGGCCGAAACGGCTCGTCTACCTCAGCAGCGGGATGCATCAGAGCGGCGGAAGAGAAATCGAGGATATCGACTGGAGACGCCGACCCTGGAACACCGGTCGCGCGTATTCAGAAAGCAAGCTCCATGTTGCAGCGCTTGCTGCCGCTGTCGCACGTTACTGGCCCGAAGTGTTGAGCAACGCCGTCGATCCCGGGTGGGTCCCGACAAAAATGGGGGGTGCCGGCGCTCCCGACAATCTGAGGGAGGGCTATCAGACACAAGTGTGGCTGGCGACAAGCGACGATGAGAAAGCCAGGAGCAGCGGAGGCTATTGGTACCATCGCGAACAGCGGAAGCCCGCAGACGAAGTCACGGATCCAGATTATCAGGACGAGTTGATCAGGAAGCTTGAGACTCTGACCGACGTCAAGCTGTTCTAAATGGCCGGAGAGCCGACGCGACGTTGGCTGACGATACAAAGAAGATAAAAGCAGGGGTCTTCGTCCGCGACTGCCCTTCCGCCGTTGAAGGGAATGGACGAACTCACCCGAGCATAACTCTCGTCGGAACACATGTTCGCCATTTGAGTTACCTCAGCATGGAGGATTGACTCATGAGGAATGCGAAAGAGCATTCGGCCAGCGACGGGACCATCAGCGCGCATCGTCCTGGTTGTCGTATTTCGGCCGTCCGGATATTGATGTGGAAGCGCATGGTAATGGCGAATGTTCGCAACGGCTCTTCTACGTCCGAAGTACTCCGTCCACCTATCAGACGAACTCCATTGGCCGAGATGTAAATCTGGCGGCGCGTGGATTAAAACCAATTCATAGGCGGAAAATTCCTGCTCGGGCGCCCCATTCAGTGCTTAAGGATCTGGCGCAGGAACAGCTTTAACCGCTCATGCCGCGGATTTGTGAAGAAGTCGTCCGGATTTCCCTCTTCGACGATCTGGCCAGAATTCATGAAGATAACCCGGTCAGCGACAGCACGGGCAAATCCCATCTCATGAGTGACGCAGACCATGGTCATGCCGTCCCTGGCGAGACTGGTCATGGTATCCAGCACCTCCGACACCATCTCCGGATCAAGCGCCGAGGTCGGCTCGTCGAACAGCATGACGGCCGGCTGCATGCAAAGTGAACGGGCGATCGCCACTCGCTGCTGCTGACCGCCAGACAGCTGGATCGGGAACTTGTTTGCCTGCTCGGGAATACGGACCCGTTCCAGAAACTCGATCGCCGTCTTGCGTGCCTTTGCCTCGGATTCGCCCTTGAGCCACATTGGCCCGACCATGCAGTTCATGAGCACAGTCATATGCGGGAATAGATTGAAGTGCTGGAACACCATGCCGACATTTTTGCGCACATCTCCAACATTGCGCATCCTGTCGTGCAGTGTGATGCCATTGACGGTAATTTCGCCCTGTTGATGCGCTTCGAGGCGGTTGAAGCAACGGATCAAGGTCGATTTTCCCGATCCCGACGGACCGCAGACAACGATGCGTTCGCCCTTGCTGACCGTCAGATTGATATCCGTCAGCACCTGGAAACTGCCGTACCATTTTGACACGTTCCTTGCTTCAATGATGTTGTTGCCATTCATCGGATTTTGCTCCTGGCATAGTGGCGCTCGATGCGGGATTGGATGAGTTCCAGGCAGATCGACATGATCCAGTAAAGCATGGCGGCGGAGATCAGCATCTCCATGTGCTGGAAGGTCTTCTGGCCGAGCGTGCGGGCAAGGAACATCAGCTCCCAGACGCCGATGACCGAGACGAGCGAACTGTCCTTCAGCATCGAGATGAACTGGTTGCCTGTCGGCGGGATGATGACAGGAAGAGCCTGCGGCAGGATAATCTTGCGCATCGTGATGCCGAAACCGAAGCCGATCGAGCGTGACGCTTCCCATTGACCGCGATCAATGCTCTGGATCCCGGAGCGGAAAATCTCGGTCATGTAGGCGCCGTAGCAGAGCGATAGCGCGAGAATGCCGGCCGGAACCGCATCGATTACGAAGCCGAGCTGCGGCAGGCCGAGATAGATCAGATAGACCTGCATCAGAAGCGGCAGACCGCGAAAGAAGGAGGTGTAAAAGCTCGCGATTGCATAGGCAAAACCGTTGGTGGAAAGCTTGGCGACGGCGCCCAGTATCGCAATGGCCGAAGCAATGACGATCGATACAGCCGAGACATAGACCGTTGTCACCAACCCCTGTGTAATCAGGAACGGCAGCTTCTCCTCAATGAAGGGCAGGCTGAGATGAAAGGTTTCGAAGAAGGCCAAGAACAACAACAGCAGCTCGAACCAGACGATGGCGATCTGCACCCTGAGAGGTGCAAAGCCGATCAGCACCACGTTCAATGCAAACATCACCGCGACGACGAAGGCAATCGCAAACCGGCCATAGAGACCACTTGTCACCGGATCACCGATGACGGGTCGCATCAATTCCCCCATCGTCGTGCCGCTGAGGTTGAACATCAGGAAGACCGCAAGCACCAACGCAAACAAGGTCGCAACGAACCATGGTTTGTGGACGATTATCTCGGACTCAACTGTATCGGGATAAAGCATTTCCTGTCCCTTCGGCGGAAAAGACGGCCCGGCTTCCCGGACCGTCGGATGCACCAGTTATTTTATTACCGTGTAGTCGACGCCGTACCACTTGACCGACAGCTTGCTGAGCGTGCCGTCGGATTGCATCCCTTTGACGGCCTCGGCGATCTTGTCGTTGAAATCCTTGTCGCCGTGCTCGATCGCGACGGCGAGCGGCTCGTAAAATACGGGATCACCGATCCGCTTGATCGGATAGCCGGCCTTCTGTGCATCGAGGATGCTTGGCAACGAAGAGACGACGGCATCGAGACGGGTCCCGTCACCAAGACGCAGGTCGTCAAAAGCAGTTGTCGAGTTGGCATAGGACTTCACGTCCTTCGGTTTGAACTCGTACTTGAAGGGCGGCGCGCCGGCGGCATCGAGCGTTAGCTCGCCCTTGGCATAGGCTTCGAAGGTCGAGGTGGCAGTGGTACCGACAACCTTGCCATCGAGATCCGAAACCTTGGCCGCCTTGCTGTCGTTGTGCACGGCAACGGCAGCTGGGGTGTAATAGTAGACGGCCGGGAAATCGAAGATCTCGGCACGCTTCTTGGTTGGCGTCATCGAACCGACATGCATGTCCCAGCGGCCCGCCCAGTTGCCTGCCGTGATGATGTCCCAGCCCGGAGTGACGAATTCGACCTTCACGCCGAGGCGCCTGCCAATGTCCTTGGCAACATCGATGTCAAAGCCATCGAGTTCGTTCTTCTCGTTCATGAAGGATTGCGGTGCCCAGTTGGCGTCGGTCGCAACCTTCAGATCCTTGGCTGCCATGACGCGGTCGAGCACGGCACCGGCATTTGCCTGCATGGCACAAAAGGCAAGCGCAAGCGATGCTGCGGCTGCGGTAATCTTCGTCAGTCTAATCATGCGATGGTTCCCTTTGTTGTCATTCTTCGTTCCCGGCGCAGGGGGCCAGTACCCTGAGCCGATCTTGGGGCGGAGAGACCGTTGCGCCTTTCCGCAATGTGAAGCAGAGGCAAGCCGTCTCACCTCGGTCGATGGACGTCAGAGTTCTCCTTTTTGCCGCATCTTGTCGCGGGCCGAACCGGCCACCCGGAACGCCTCGACCCCGGCTGGAATGCCGCAGTAAATGGCAATCTGAATAAGCGCCGCGCGAAGCTCGTCGTCGCTCAACCCGTTGCGGATCGCACCACGGAAATGGATGCCGAATTCATGCATGCGATTAAGTGCCGCCAGCATGCCGAGATTGAGAAGGCTGCGCTGCTTTAGGTCGAGCCCGTCATCCGTCCAGGCCTTTCCCCAGCAATATTCGTTAAGAACGTCCTGAAGTGAGGCAGAGAAGCCGTCGGCGCTTTCAATTGCTCGATCGACATACTCGTCGCCGAGAACCTTTCGGCGGATCGCTTCACCGCTCTTTCGCAACGTTTCATCCATGGGCCGGGTCCTTGCGGTTGAAGAAGCCGCGCATCAGGTTCGCCACCATTTCCGGTGCTTCGATCAGAATGGAGTGGCGCAGGCCAGGCAGGATCGCGAGCGCCGAGCCCGGAATGCGCTCGTGCATGTAGCGCGCCATGCGCGGATTGGACCCGGCATCGTCCTCGCCGGTTGCAATCAGCGTCGGGCAGCGGATCTGATCGAGGAAGCCGCCGAAGTCGGTTTCTGCAAGCACCCGATAGGCCGCGGCGTAGCATTCCGGATCGTTTTCGGAGTCACGCAGCTGCAGCCGTTCAATCACCTTCGGGTTCATCGCCTGGAAATCCTCCGTCAGCCAGCGCGACAGCGACGCGTTGTGATGGTCGGCAGGCGTTCCGGCCCGCAAGGCTGCCAGCCGCTCAAGCACCCGCGTGCGTTCGTCCGGCGTGCGTCCGGCAATGGTCGACAGCAGGACCAGCTTGCGAAGCCGGCCGAGATTCGTCAGGGCAAGACGCTGGGCTATCAGGCCGCCGAGCGAAAATCCGGCAAGATTGAATGTCCCGAAGCCTGCCCTGTCGGCGAGCGCCAGTGCCTCGTTGACGAAATCATCGATCTCGTAGCGACCTTTGACCCTGCTGGACTGGCCATGGCCGCGCAGGTCAAAGGTCAGTATGGTGAACTGGTCCTTCAAACGTTCGACGACGCCGGACCAGGCCTCAAGGTAGGACCCGACGCCATGGATCAAGACCAGCGGCTCGCCGCGCCCCTCGATCCGGTAGTTGAGCGTCACATCTCCAACGGTATGGCGCAAAGCCTCTGTCATGTCAGCCTGCCGCCGTCTTGCGTTGCATGTCCTTCTCTCGCGCGGCGAAGAAGGGCATGATTTCCTTGATGAACAGCTCAAGCGTGCGCTTCTGCAATTCAAACGGAAGGTTGAAGGTCAGTCCGAGGCAGTATTGATCGACGCCTGCGGCTTCAAAGACGAGCAGCTTTTCGATGGCCTCTTCCGGCGTGCCGAACATCAGGTTTTTTCGTATATTGTCCGGGTTGTAGTTGTCCTTGCCTCTGACCGCTTCGTAGGGCACCGCTTCTGGAAAGCCATTGTGGACCCTGCCGATATTCTGCATCAGGTTCTCGAAGGCGCGGCCATAGTCCATGCTGTGCTTTACCGCAGTTTCCCACCCGTCGGGCTTGTCGTAGACGCAGGTGCGGCGCTGCATCATGAAGCGCGGACGCGGCACCTCCGGGTGATCGGCGACGGCCTTGTGGAACTTGTCGGACAGGACCTGGATTTCGGCGGCAGGTGATGAAAGCGGCGTCGACAGGATGCTCGCGCCGTTGGCGATCGCCCAGTCAAAGGTTCCCGGATCGCGCGCTGCAACCCAGATCGGCGGATGCGGCTGCTGCAGCGGCTTCGGGACCGAAGTGGCGGTCGGGAATTTCCAGTAGTGCCCGTCATGGGCATAGTCGCCGGCCCAAAGCTTTTTAACCGCGGGTACGATCTCCTTCATGTAGGCGACGCCTTCCTGCTGCGGCATGCCGCCTGCCATCCGGTCGAATTCGTACTGGTACGAACCGCGGGCAATACCGAATTCCAGCCGGCCGTTGGTCAGGTGATCGCAAAGCGCTGATTCACCGGCGAGACGGATCGGGCTCCAGTACGGGGCAACGAGGGTCGAGGTACCGAGGCGGATTTCTTCCGTATGCTGTGCAAGCCAGACGAGGGTCTGGAACGGATTGGGAGAGATCGTACATTCGATCGTATGGTGCTCGGCCGTCCACAGCGCCTCGAACCCGCCCTCGTCTGCCATCCGCGCCAGGTGCAGGAGGTTGTTCCTGGTCGTCGACATCGCCACGCCAGGCGAGAAGCGTTCCATGGTCAGCGATACTGCGAATTTCATTTGCTAGCCTCCCCTTGGGGTTCAGTTTCTGGTGACCGGTCACTTCAGGCGGATGACGAAGGGATCCTGCATGGCGCCCGAGTAGTCGATGATGACGTTCTTCAGGCGCGAGAACTCGTGCATGACCTCAAAGCCGCCACGCCGCCCATAACCGCTTTCCTTGAAGCCGCCATTGGCGGACATGAAGGAAGCCGAACGGTAGGTATTCACCCAGACCGTTCCCGCCTCGATCTGGTTGGCAAAGCGCAGTGCCCTGTCGATATCCTTGGTCCAGATGCCGGACGCGAGGCCGTAGGTGCTGTCATTGGCAAGGGCAATCATCTCCGCCTCGTCGCAAAACGGCATGACGCCGACCACTGGCCCGAAGATCTCGTCGCGCATGAAGCCCATGTCGTTTTGCGCCTCGACCATCACGGTCGGCTCGAAATACCAGCCCCCTCGTGCAAGCCCTTCCCTCTCCAGGCGCCGGCCACCGACAGCGATCCGGGCGCCATCCCTGAGGCCTGATGCCACGTAGCCTTCGACTTTCTTGAGTTGGTCGGCGAGCGCCAGGGGACCGATATCGGTATCGTCGATCGTCGGCAGACCCACCTGAATTCGCCGGGTGCGCTCTACAAGCGCATCGATGAACCTGTCGTAGATGCTGGCTTCGACGAAGCAGCGCGAACCGGCGACACAGGTCTGGCCCGCGGCGGCAAAGACACCGGAAACAACGCCGTTCACCGCATGCTCGATCTCGACGTCGCCGAAGACGACATGTGGTGACTTGCCGCCGAGCTCCATCGAGCATGGAACGAGGTTTTGCGCTGCGTTACCCGCTATGCGACGACCAGTGGCAGTGCTTCCGGTAAAGACATATTTCGAGACCCCGGGATGACGGGTCAGCGCCTCACCCGCACTCTTGCCGGTGCCGGTCACGACGTTGACGACCCCTGCCGGGAAGCCAGCCTCGTGGATCAGTTCGGCAAGCGCCAGCGTTGAAGCACTTGCATGCTCTGATGGCTTGATGACGACGGTGTTGCCGATGGCAAGGCACGGCGCAAGCGTGCCGGTCAAAAGCATCAGCGGCGAATTCCACGGTGTGATCATGCCAACGACGCCGAGGGGTTCGCGCAGATTGAGATTCAAGGTGTCGAGGCGGTTGATCGGGATCGTGTCGCCCTGCAGCTTGTCGGCCATGCCGGCGAAATAGTGATAGCTATCGGGCATCGAACGCATCTGCGCCCGGCTTTCCTTCAGGAGCTTGCCGTTGTCGCGCGTTTCGATCTCGGCAAGGATGTCGGCATTCGCCCCCACAAGCTCGGCGAGACGGCGGACCAGAGCGCCACGATCAGTCTGCGTCATGCGCCGCCATGAAGGATTGCAAAACGCGGCCCTGGCAGCGGCGACAGCCGCCCCCACATCGTCGGCTTCGGCATCGGCAAATTCGTACCAGGGGTGACCCGTCGTCGGATCATAGCTTGCGATGTAAGTGCCGTTCTTCGGGGCGACGAATTCGCCGTTGATGAACAGGCGCTGGCGCGAACCTTGGATGGAGGCGACTGTTGTCTTCATGTCATTGTCCTTGGTCTTGGGAGGCGTGGATCCAGGAACGGGCTTCGCCGTCGATCATCGCAATGCGGCCGCCATCGTCGGAATCCATGTAGATGCCGAAGCGTCCGGCCTGCCGTTCGCGCACAAAGCGCCGCAGCATCGAACGCAGTTCATGGGTGGCGATCGCCTCGTAAGGCAGATCGTCGATCGCAAAGAAGCGGAGGTCGGCGGACAGGTTGCTGCCAGCCCCCTCGCCTGCCAGTCGGGCGCGGTAGACGAGATAGCCGGGATCGCTGTCGGCAACGTCGAAGACGGAATAGAGGAATGTCTCTTCCGGCACGAGGCGAAGAGCCTCACCACCTTCGACCACCAATTGGCTATCGGCCTTGCGCCGGCGGGCGGACGGCAGCACCCAGCCGCCCTTTCCATTGGAGCGTAGCAACAGACTATCGCCCGCTTCGATCAGATAGCCGATGATCATTCCATGCGAGGCAAGCCAGCCGGCAGGCAGCGGATCCTTGACGCTCGCATAACGACCCCGGCAGAAGCCGAGCGGCGCTGTCGGGCTCGTACCGAACGCACGAACCTCCCCGATCAGAACCGCGTGATCTCCAGCATCGACCGTGTTGTAGGTAGTGCAATCGAACCAGGTTAGACTGTCGGTCAGAACGGGTGCGCCGGTATGGATATGATCGTGGGTGACCGACTGGAATTTGTCCGGCGACTTCGATGCAAAGGTACCGGATACATCGACCTGGCCCTCATGCAGGATATTGACTGCGAAGCAGCCAGCATTGGTGAAAGCCTGGTAGCTGGAGGCGGATTTGGCGACGCAGACCAGAAGCAGGGGCGGGTCAAGCGAGACCGAGGTGAAGGAATTGGCGGTCATGCCACGTGGCGTGCCGTCTTCGTCGCGGGTGGTGATCACGGTCACGCCCGTCACGAAGGTTCCGAAAGCCCGTCGCAACGCGATCGGGTCAATCGGCGCATCCGCCCTTGCCGTTGTCTCCGCCATTCCGTTGCGCCTCCTCCGTTGGTTTCAGGAGAAGCTACCGTTGCCGTCGTCGACGTTCTTCCGTCGCTTCGCTGGAACAGATGAAAAGCCTCTCCTGCGAAACGCAGGAAGTGAGTGGACGGCGCAAAGCGACAGCGTGCAACAGCTGTGTGGTGTTTGCGCAAAGCGCAGGGGGTCTATTTTTCGGTGGCCACGCGGTTGTCGATAACGCCGTAGAGCCGGATCGCCAGCTCGATGGCGAAGCGCTTTTCAGGTGTCTCGACATCGACCCCAAAGAGATCCTGGATGCGCGACAGCCGGTAGCGGAGGGTCGTCACATGCAGGCCCATCGTATCGGCACAGGCCTGGCTGCGACACCCCTCCTGCAGATAGGTGGAGAGGGTTTGGAGATAGGGAGTTCCGTTCTCGCGATCATGCTCTGCAATCTGGCCGACGCTATCATGAACAAAGCTGCGCACATCGCCTGCTTCCGACGCGGCAACCAGCATCGGCAGTGGCCCGAAGTCCTGTGCCGAAACCGCACCGGTCAGACCAAAGGACCGACCAATGCGGATCATCCGGCTGCAGCGTTCCCAGGCGGGGGGATAATCGGATAGCGCGGCACAGCGGTTCCCCGCCACGACAACCGGCGCTTCGTCGAAATAGCGGGCGAGTTCTTCGGCGATGCGACGCGTGAGTTTTGCGGTCCGCTCCTGCCTTTTGCCCGCATCATAGGGCACGAGGCAGACGACACCGCCATCGATGGCGATCAGGTTTGCCTGCACCGATGCCTGCTGCATGATGCGCGCCAGCGTATGCTCGACGTCGATGGACGCACCGCCGAAGGTCTTCGTCTTTTCCGGAAAATCGACAACGATCATCTGCTGGGGTGTCGCGAAATTAAGCCCCAGCCGCTGGGCGCGTTGGGCGACATCACCGGCATTGCGCCATCGTGCCTCGACAATTTCGAAGAACAGCTCCGTCTGGGTGCGGGTCTCGAAGCGGAAACGGATGAAGCTGCGCATCATCTGGACGCTCAGGGCAAACTTGGCGCTGTCGAGCATCAAATGGTCGAGATCGCTGAACTCACGCAGGGTTGGGAAGATGATCAGCGCCCCGACGAGCTGGTTGTCGACCATCAGCGCCTCGATGCGGGCGGAGATCTTGAAGCGCTGGTTACCGTCATCGAGAAAGATGCTCGCCGCATCCGACGTGCCCTGCCCGATCGCCTCCCGCGCCGCCTTCATCAGCGGGCGCGCGAAAACAGTAGACGCTGCCTCCTGCCATGCCGCCTCATCATAAAGCGCGTTTGGCGGGCGTCCGGCGATGACCTGGTTGGCCGTGAAATCGACGACGATCGTCGGGTTCGAAAGCATCATGCCCACCATCGCCGAAAGCGGTGCGACCGACCCGTCGCTCAACACATGCTCAAGGAGTGATGTATGCGCCTGCAGCGCGCGCTCCAGTCGCTGCGCGGAGCGCTTTTCGGCTTCGAGACGATGCTCGCGGTCGACGGCAATGGCACCCATGTGAATGATGGCGCTTAGGAAGGCAAGGTCATCCTCGCAAACCTCGGTGATCTGGCGGGATATGACACTGAGCACCATCGGACGGCCCTCGGCGTCCTTGCAGTTCATCGGCAGGACGACCACCGTCCGGTAGTCACGCTCGAAGGCCTCCTTGCGATAGCCTGGAAACTCGACGGATTCGCGGGCGTCGCGAATATAGACCGGCTCGTTGCGCTGTAGGGCGATCAAGGACGGACTTGTCGCCAGCTCCCATTTGTCCGGAAGCTGCCGCTCGATCAGCGTCGGGTCATAGCGCACGATGACATGCGCATAACCATGGGCAGCGTCAATGCCCATGATAGAACCGAGCGCCCAATTGGCATGGCGACAGGCTGACGCGATGAGTTGCTGCAGCACGGTCTGAAGATCGCCGCCGCTGTTGATTTGGCTGGCGACGTCGCGGAGCGACAATATCCGGGATTTCTGTTCCAACTCAGCTCGTCTCTCCAGATTGACCATTCTTTGCGAAGGCGGGAGTGACAAGTCTACTCGGTTTCAATGAAACCTGCAGCGAATCTTTCCGCCAAACTGAGGAAGACCCCGCTGGTGGCCGCGCTAATGTTGGGCGCAATCTCAACAATTCGAATTGGCGCATCTATGACGATCGGCATCCGGAAGATCTCAACGTTCCTGGAAGAAACGCTGGTGGAGGGCGGCAGGGCGGCACCACGCCCCGCCAATGTTGTCGTGGTGGCGGCGGTGATCAGGAACCCATGGGCTGGCCGCGGCTATGTCGAGGATCTGAGGCCGGAAATCATCCGCATTGCCGGCGAGCTCAGCCACGAGATGACGGATCGGCTGTTACGACAGATGCGACCTGAGGCGATCGAGGCCTGCGGCAAGGCCGCAGCAGTTGGCATTCATGGGGAGATCGAACATGCCTCGGCAATGATCCACACGCTCCGTTTTGGAAATCCATTCCGTGAAGCGATCGGTGGTACCAACTATCTCGAGTTTACCAACACCCGCAATGCCCCGGGAGCTCTGCTGAGCTTGCCGATGATGCACAAGAGCGAGAACGGCAAGCGCTCCCATTTTCTGACCGCCAACTTCCAGATTGCCGATGCGCCGGGACCGGACGAGATTATCGTCGCGATCGGTGCGTCCGACAGCGGACGAGCCCACGCGCGCATTGCCGATCGTTTCCAGGATATCGCCGAAATGGAAGCAGAGAAGGGCGCTTGGCTCCATAATGCCCGATGAGCTCGCCCATAAAGCTTGATGCGATCGACCTGCGCATACTCGACGCAATCCAGCGCGACGGTCGCATCACGAAACTGGCTCTCGCCGAAAAGGCGGGGCTTTCTGCCACCCCCTGCTGGATGCGCCTACGAAAGCTGGAGAGGGCTGGCATAATCATCGGCTATCATGCACAGCTGTCGCTGCGCCGGGTTGCACCCATTAGCAACGTCATGGTCCAGTTGACGCTTTCAAACCATCGGCAAGCCGATTTCGATCGGTTCGAACGAGCAATCCGCGAGATCCCGGAAATTGTCAGTTGCTGGTCGGTCGGCGGCGGTATCGATTATATCCTGAAGATCGTCGCGGCAAATATCGATGCCTATCAGCGACTGATCGATGAGCTTCTCGACCGGGAACTTGGCATATCCCGCTACTTCACCTACATCGTCACCAGGACCGTCAAGGAAGGTCCTATTGTTCCGGTATCGCTGCTGCTGGTCGACGACACTTGTACGGCCGCGGCTTTGTGATAGCTAGCACCTAAAAACCCGCCTGCATTCCCACCACTGCTGCAACCAACCTCGGCGCGTCGCGTTCTTCACGTGCAAATCCGAGATGCGACAATGAAAACCATTCTGCCTGTTGCGGCCGTAACCATGGCTTTGTCTGCTGGCGCCACTCTCGCCCAACGCAAAGAGGTGCGCCGTCGGCGCCCAGCAGACGCGCCAATTGAAACGGGAAACTGGCCGATGGCTATCGAGCACTCGTCCGTCGACGAGGAGGAGTCGCCAATCCAAACCGTCCGTATCATCGGCCAGACCGCCAGCTCCGCCGCCTGAGGCAGCGTTGGTGCACAAGCTGCCGAGATTCTTGAACGCGTTGATGCTCTCCTCTCAGCGGAAGGCACAGACAAGTCAGATCTGATCCAGGCCAATATTTGGCTCCGCGATCTCCGGTCATTTGCCGAAATGAACACCGTTTGGGAACGTTGGGTGCCTCCAGGCATAACCCCTCGCCGAACAACGTTCGAAGCTCACAAATATGCCCCCAATGCGATCTTCGGATCGACATCATCGCCTGGCGGAGGAGCCAGGAACCTTAGTCATAAAGCCGTTGAGGATGGCCATTGAACAGACAGCGCAGCCTCTCCTGAACTCGCTAAACGTGGTGCGGTTCTGCAATGCTTGGCGTTGCCTCCATTACGAGATTGCGGACGCCACGGATTCAGCCAACTGGCTCTGTGTAAAGGGTTTCGCCAGTCTGGGCAGATCACGGGACACGCCGCCTGGAATTTCCGCATATCCGCTGGCAAGAACGACGGGCAGGCCGGGTAGCCGTTTGCCTATTTCCGCGGCAAGCTCGCCACCAGTCATTCGGGGCATGGCATGGTCGGTTACGACCAGATCTGGCAGCGGCCCTTGTTCCAGGAGCCGAAGCGCCTCCTCGCCAGAATACGCCTGCAATGTCTTATGACCGAGATCCTCCAGCATCAGGACGGTATTCATCAGGACAAGCGCATCGTCATCGACGACAAGCACGGTGAGTTCCCGCAGTAAAGGCACGCTGGAAGTATCAGGGTGCACGTCCGGCTCGATCGCCTCCCCTTCCTCTGCCAGAGGCACCCATAGTTCGGCGGTGGTTCCTCCTCCAGGGGACGACTTCAGAGCGAGCGCACCTCCGCCCTGAGCCATCAGTCCTTGGACCATCGACAGACCCAGTCCGGTGCCTTTGCCTATTCCCTTGGTGGTGAAAAAGGGCGCCGTCGCCTTCTCCAAGGTCTCAGCATCCATCCCCTCGCCGTCATCCGTCACGCTCAGGCATACGAATTCTCCTTGAATACCTTTCCCCTCAGCTTTGCGAACCGACTGCTTTCTGGCCGAGAGCATGATGACGCCACCACGAGGCATGGCGTCGCGCGCGTTTACCACCAGGTTCAGGAGTGCGGTCTCCAATTGGTTGCCGTCGGCTTGAACTCTCGGCAGCACAAGCGGAAAGCTCGTGACGATTTCGATAGAGGGGCCAATCGACCTCTGAAGCAGGCCGGCCATTCCCTTCACGAGGTCGGACACGTCCACAGGCTCGAGCTTGAGTTCTTGCTTGCGGGAGAAGGCAAGCAACCGCTGTGTCAGGGCGGCACCGCGCTTCGCCCCTTGGAGGGCGTTCTCGATCAGATCGGCATTGTCCTGACCCGCAAGAGCCCGTTTCTTCGCGATCTCGAGGCTGCCCAGTATGGCCATCAGCAAATTGTTGAAATCATGCGCGACACCGCCAGTGAGCTGGCCTACGGCTTCCATCTTCTGAGCCTGAAAGAGTTCGAGCTGTGCTCGTTCGAGAGCTTCCTGCGACTGCCGCTTCTCGGTGATGTCGCGTGTGATCTTGGCAAAACCGATAAGCGTGCCATCTTGGGCAAGGATTGCATCGATGATTACATTCGCCCAGAAGCGCGTCCCGTCTTTTCTGACCCGCCAGCCTTCCCTTTCGAACCGGCCCTCGCATGCGGCGATTTCTAGCGCCCTTCTTGGCAGGTCATCGGCCTTGTCCTCGTCGGTGTAGAACTGCGAGAAATGCCTTCCGATGATCTCCTCTGGCTCGTACCCCTTGATGCGGCGAGCCCCTGCATTCCAGCTCGATACGTGACCATTCGGATCGAGCATATAGATCGCGTAGTCGGTCACGCCTTCGACTAGAAGACGAAACTGCTCCTCGCTCCGGTTCAGATCTTCGGTCTGCCTACGCTTTAAAGGGTCGATGGCCATGTGGAATTCCAATTGCGTGTTTTTCGGGTAACTAGACCTCTGTCGTTCATTCGCAAGTCCAGCAGGCTCGACGCAAGCGCAATGGCTCGTTTACCCCCGGCCGATCGAAGGTATCGGCAAAAGAATCAATGGCCTGCCTAGGTGGCTTGACCGAGCCTTCGAGGCGCGCGCCAGTCGACCCTAGTGCATCCCGTTTCCGCTGCAAACCTTCCCCCGACTTCGCAGTAAGCTCGATTACGTTGGCGGCAGGTACCGCCCGGTGACCTCTCCCTGTCCGCGAAACGATACGCGTCCGCGTTTGTTCCACCACGTCATCGGCTCCACCAGATGATCACGACCAGCACTTTGGTCTTGACCGTGCTTGGGCCCAACGCTGTGCAGCGGACCAGCGGCGTTGCCCGACGTCCCGCCCGCACGATTCAACGCGTTCGTCAGGATGAGGCTGCAGGCGCGTTCGACGAAGGGCAGATTTTGATATGAACAAGCGGCACCCGTGTGTCGCGACTATCATAACGGGATCATGGCAACCGCCGTTGCTCGTCATGCGATGTTAGGTATCGGCGACTGTGTGTTGTCTCCGCAGCTCACCGAGAGCGATCGGTCGTGGGGAGATTATCTCGTATCGCATTCACGAACGACTTCGGGGACACTGTCAGTGTGGGGACCAGCCGTCGGCTGGTGAACGATGGCAGACTTCTGCTCGAGATAGAGGAGGTTGAGGAGGTCCACCAGGTCGTCAGCTTCTTCCCAATCGAGCGAATTGATCCGCACGTCGCCGACGACCGCGACCAAGCCCGTCGTCCTGTCAACGATGGCCCAACGATTTGTCCCATCCCGACTGGCTTGAATTTCGAATCGTGTGAGCATGGGCGCCTGTTTAACGAAAGCTCTGGCCGTTGGGAATTGTTCGCTATCGAGCTGAACGCGATGAGACAGCCAGTCTCATAAGGCCTTTCGGCTTCTTCGACACCTTCAAACTGCCACTGCAGTGTTTAAGTGCACCGTCTGTTACCCTCAGATCTGCACTAATCCCCGAGATCGTCGCCCAACTGTCCGGGAAACCCGAAGCGAAACGGCCACGCGGCGACGCGGACTTCCCACAAGGACAATAGATCCGCCAAAGGAGCACCGATTCCAACCACGCCGTCCGTTCCGTTTGCAGCCGGGGATCGGCATAGACATAGCTGATCTGGTTGCTGCGCGTGCTTTTGACAAAAGTATTCGGCGAAAGGCGTTTGATTGTCGCCAAACGCTTGAGCGTGTTGGCGCGCTTAGCCACAAAGCACGCGGCTGCCAGGTTACTTCCGTTGGTTGCGACCGAGCCCTGGGCTGTCGTACAGCCACAAAAGGGCGATCGCCAGTAATGTTGCAAGCACCGCAACCGGAGCTGCGCGTCCAGCACGACCTACAATTAGATCGATGTTCATGTCATGGCCTGAGATAGATCCATTGGCACTCGCCATTCGACATGTGTGCTATCTGCAAAATCACGATTGCAGTGCCTTGTTGATCGCGGCGACGAGAGCGGCTCCTGCAAACGGTTTTTGCAAATATGCAATGCACCGCGTCCGCTCGGCGGCCTTCTTCAGGAGCTCGTCCTCGAGGGCAGTGATAAATATGACGGGCAGCGTTGAACCAGCCATGTCCAACTTCGACTGCAATTCGAGACCGGTGATCCCCTCCAGATCGATATCCAACACGAGACAATCAATCGCAGCCTCCGGATCTCTGTTGAGAAAGGCCTCAGCCGATGCGTACTCGACGGCCGAAAACCCGTAAGCATTTACAAGCCGTGCGACGCTTCGGCGAAGACTCCCGTCATCATCGACGACAGCCACTGTACGGCTCTTCTTTCCCACCTCAGGCCCTCCACGTGAAAGTGCGCGAGATCCGATGGGTCACTGTAGGCGTGTTGGCGGTTGGGGGATATTGCCCTAAGGGGAAAACCCATCGATCATGGCTCTGAACCTCCCGCAGGGCGGTCGACGAAACCCGCATTTGCCGCAATCAACACTACGTCGGCCAGCGAGCGTGCTCCGAGCTTCTCCATCACCTGGTGGCGGTGAACCTTGACGGTTCGCTCAGATATGCCAAGCGCGAACGCTATCTGCTTGTTAAGCTGCCCACGCACGATCATCTCGAAAACGCTGGTTTCCCGCAGGCTCAAGCTCTTCACCCGCATTTGCTGCGCCTTGATATGCTCGCGCTGCGCCCGCCGCTTTTCAGATCGATTGAGCGCACGCTCGATCGTCTCAAGCAGGACCGCTGCAGAACCTGGTTTCTCCAGAAAATCCTCGGCACCTGCCTTCATCGCCTCAACGCTTGCCTTGATATCTCCTTCTCCGGTGAGAAAGACGATCGGAAGCAGCGGCGCCCTGTCCCGCAATTGCTGTTGAATTTCCAAACCGGACAGCCCAGGCATTTGCAGGTCAAGCAGAACACAGCCCGTCGCGCCGTCTTCCACGCAAGCCAGGAACTCGTCTCCGGACCCGTACCCCCTGACTGTGCGCCCATAAGCCGAAAGCAGCCTCTCGGTCGCAATACGGTAGGATTGGTCATCATCGACAATATGGATGATCGGTTTCATTCCGGTTCCTCCTGCCGCTTGACCAGAGGCAGGTCTATACGAAAAATCGCGCCACCCTCAGGCAGGTTGTAGGCTGATATCGCGCCACCATAGGTCTCAACAATGGCCCGCGCTATGGAAAGGCCAAGGCCTGTCCCTGCCTGCTTGGTTGTATAGAAAGGCTCAAATATACTGGGCAGACAGTCTTCTGGTATTCCTGTGCCGGTATCGGCGACACACAGGGCCGCCCTGTCATTTGATACGCCCGTTATGAAGGTCAAGGTCTTTCGCACCCGTGCAACCTCCGACATGGCGTCCATTGCGTTGGCTGCAAGATTGAGGACGACCTGCTGCACGTGGACCTTGTCGGCGCGGACCATGAGCTTGTCGGCCGCCTCGGTCGCCTTCAACGTGACCCCTCGCCGTTCCGCCTCCCCGTGGATGATTTGAATGGCACTCCAAGTAACGTCGTTGAGGTCGAACTCCTGCCAATCGATGTCGCTTCTCTTTTTCAGAAGCCCCCTCATCCTGCCGATGATGTCGCTTGCCCGCTTGTCGTCTTCCTGGATGTCGACCAGAATCTGCTGGATCAATTGCAGGTCCGGGCTCCTCCCCCGGAGCAATTCGGACGCGGCCTCAGCGTTGTTGCGAATGGCTGACAGCGGCTGGTTCAGCTCGTGGGCGATCGACGAAGACAGGGCTCCCGCTGTTGCCGACTGGTTCAGGTGAACGGCTTCGAGCAGGTGAATGCGGGCCCTGCTCTCTGCTGCACGACGACGGCGCCGCTCCAGCAACAGAATGGCGATGACGGTTGCCTGCATCGTTACGACACCGAATGTCGCTGTCACCACCAGCCAGTGCTCCTGCCAGAGGCTCATTTTCTGGTGCATTATGATTGTGCCGGCTGGCAGGTTCTGCAGCGAAAGGCCCCAGCGCTGCAATTGCCGCGCATCGGCAAAATAGGTCTGAGGTGCGTCGACATCCTGCCCCGGTCTGCCGGCAATCGCATTGAGGACCAGATCGGCAACGGTTTGACCGAGGCTATCGAATGTGACGGTGTTGCCTCCGACAACACCATAGTCGACGTAGGTTTGATAGGGCCCGTAGATTGGTGCACTGGCAGTCGCTGCGATCTGCCTGACGGCCTCGCGTGGGATGAAATTGCGGCCGGTCCTGTCCTTGAAGATCGTCAGCATAAGGATAATGCTATCCCTTGGCACGTGAGCTGATCGGTCGACAAACTCGTCAATCGTCAGATCTTCCAAATATGTCGTGTCATAACGGGCGGCGAACTCGCCAAGAGCGGCGCGCGCCGATGCCAGCCATCCCCGGTCGAAGTCTGCCGATCCGCCGATGATATAGAGGTGACGGGCGTCTGGCTGGAGGCGGCGGGCCATCTCCGCGGTTTTCAGAATGTCGAAGGTTGAGAAGGCACCGATCACCTCCTGCGGCAGGCCGATCTTTTCTGCAGTCGAGCTGCCGAAACCGGCCGCGACTATTTTCGCACCGGGAGCAATCGCGTCCCGATTCGCCGTTATGAAGATGGCGGCTTCTTTTCCGAGGGCAACGACGACATCGGGGCGACGAGCTTCGTATTTTCTGGCGAGGTACTCTCCCATGCGTTTGGCATGCTCGGTTTCCGGAAACCTTGATAGATCCAGGAACTCGGAAAACAGGTCGATCCTGCTGTTCGTCGCCTCGATCAGGCGGCTTCGCAGTGCTTCTCCGGCAACGGTCGTTGCCACGATCCTCTCGTCATAGGGGTAGACAATAAGGATGCGTGGTGCCCGGCCTGCAACGGGGGGGAGTATTTCGGAGGCGGCGGGAAAGCAGTTGAATGCAACGAACAAGATCGTCGCCAGCCAAAGCCTGGTATATTGAGTTCGAACCCGTGCTTCGCCCCAACACATTTGTCCGCCCCCCAAAGGCGGGCAAACAATAACAGCTGCCCGCTGTAGTGTCACCTACCGAAATACTACTGATGATTGCCCGGATTCCCTAAAGGGCAATTTCGGCGGATTCCTGCATCGAGTAGGATCTGCTCCGGTCGGCTGGAGCACACTCCCCTTATCATTCGACCGCTTGAAGCCCCGCCCGGGTGAGTTGATGCGGGCGTAGCCACCGTCGTCAATCCAGGCATCAATGGAAGGATTTGAGATGAGTAGCAGAACCTATTTTGTCTGCATCGGAGCCCTTGCATCTCTCACGATGCTATGCGGGACCTCTCCCGTGCAAGCTCAGGAGCCTCAGCGTAAACCAAATATCCTGTTCATCGTTTCGGATGATACCGGCTTGGGCGATCTCGGCCCTTATGGCGGCGGCGAAGGCCGCGGCATGCCAACCCCCAATATCGACCGGCTCGCCGATGAGGGCATGACCTTCTTTTCCTTTTACGCGCAACCCAGTTGCACCCCTGGACGCGCCGCGATGCAAACGGGGCGGATCCCGAACCGCAGTGGCATGACGACGGTCGCGTTCCAGGGCCAGGGCGGCGGCCTGCCTGCGGCAGAGTGGACACTCGGATCGGTATTGAAGCGCGGTGGCTACCACACCTATTTCACCGGGAAGTGGCATCTCGGAGAGTCGGACTACGCATTGCCCAATGCCCAGGGCTACGACGAAATGCGCTATGCGGGCCTCTACCACCTCAACGCCTACACTTACGCCGATCCGACCTGGTTCCCCGATATGGATCCCAAATTGCGGGAGATGTTCCAGAAGGTCACCAAGGGGGCATTGTCGGGAAAAGCCGGTGGTCCGGTGACGGAAGATTTTAAGATCAATGGCCAGTATGTCGATACACCTGTCATCGACGGCAAGGAAGGCGTGGTCGGCATTCCGTACTTCGACGGCTATGTCGAGAAGGCTGCGTTGGAGTTCCTCGATGAGGCCGCCAAGAAGCCGGACGAGCCCTTCTACATCAACGTCAACTTCATGAAGGTCCACCAACCGAACATGCCGGCGCCGGAATTCGAGCACAGGTCGTTGTCGAAGAGCAAGTATGCGGATTCGGTCGTCGAACTCGACACCCGAATTGGCCGGATCATGGACAAGTTGCGTGAAACCGGAATGGACCGCAACACATTGGTTTTCTACACCACGGACAATGGGGCCTGGCAGGATGTCTATCCCGATGCCGGCTATACCCCATTGCGCGGCACAAAGGGTACGCTGCGTGAAGGGGGAAACCGGGTTCCGGCCGTTGCCGTGTGGCCCGGCAAGATCAAACCGCGAAGCAAAAATCACGATATCGTAGGAGGCCTCGATCTGATGGCGACCTTCGCCTCGGTCGGCGGTGTTCCCTTGCCAGACAAGGACCGCGAGGACAAGCCGATCATTTTCGACAGCTACGACATGTCGCCAATCCTGCTCGGTACAGGAAAGTCGGAGCGCAAGTCATGGTTCTACTTCACGGAGAACGAGCTTTCGCCCGGCGCGATACGCGTGAACAACTACAAGTTTGTGTTCAATCTTCGTGGCGATGACGGCGCCCTGACCGGTGGTTTGGCGGTCGATTCAAACCTCGGCTGGAAGGGACCGGACAAATACGTCGCCACAGTGCCGCAGGTGTTCGACCTCTGGCAGGATCCCCAGGAACGCTATGACATCTTCATGAACAACTTCACCGAGCGGACATGGATGGGCGTCGTCATGGGTGAAGAACTGAAGAAAATCATGGCGACCTATATCGAATATCCGCCGAGAAAACTGCAAAGCATGGGCTACACCGGTCCGATCACGATCTCTAACTATCAACGGTTCCAGTGGGTACGAGACGAGCTTGCGAAGGAAGGCGTATCCATCACTTTGCCGAGCGGCAACTGAATTTGATCTGGCGGCCTACCCCGCCGCCACCGCACAACATCGGTAATGAAAGGAGGCTGTCGGGGGCACGCATCGGAAATTCCTCTTATCTCGGCGAATTGGCATCTCCGGGATCGTCCTGTTCAATCGTCACCCTGGAATTTCTTCGCGCGTCTTCGCGTCCAGGGTGCGACGAGGACTGGATCCTTATGTCAAGTGGGGCGACGGAAACTCAAGGGAGAAATGCGATGAGACAAGGCATTCTGGCGACCGTCCTGCTATGTGGCAGTGCGCTGTTGTTCGGCGGGCAAGCGCCCGCACGGGCTCAAGAGCAATCGAAACCCAATATCCTGGTCATCATGGGCGATGATATTGGCATGTGGAACATCGGAGCCTATCACCGCGGCTTAATGGCCGGCCGCACCCCCAATCTCGACAAGATCGCCAAGGAAGGCATGCTGTTCACGGACTATTATGCCGAGGCCAGTTGTACGGCGGGTCGGGCCAACTTCATCACCGGCGAGCTGCCGATCCGAACGGGCATGACAACCGTTGGGCAGGCCGGCGCCGCGACTGGCCTGCCGGCGGAGGCGGTGACTTTGGCCACTGTCTTAAAGTCAATGGGCTACGCCACCGGCCAATTCGGCAAGAACCATCTCGGTGACAAGAACGAGTTCCTGCCGACCGTTCACGGCTTCGATGAGTTCTTCGGCTACCTCTACCATCTCGACGCGATGGAGGATCCGGCTCATCCGAACTATCCGCAGGATCTGTTGAACGTGGTCGGGCCGCGCAACATGGTTCACAGTTGGGCGACTGACACGGATGATCCAACCGAGATGCCGCGTTGGGGTAAAATCGGCAAGCAGAGGATCGAGGATGCAGGCACTCTCTATCCCAAGCGGATGGAAACGGTCGACGACGAGATCCGCGACTTCGCAACAAGCTTCATGGCGAAGGCCAAGCAGGACAACAAGCCCTTCTTCGTCTGGCTGAACCCCACCCGTATGCACATCGTCACCCATCTCTCTCCGAAGTACGAGGCGATGCGAAATGCTGAGAACGGCTGGTCGGAAGAGGAAGCCGGGATGGCACAACTGGACGACGACGTTGGGCTCGTCATGCAGAAGATTAAAGAGCTTGGCGAGGACGACAACACCATCATCCTGTTCACGACCGACAATGGAACGGAAGTGTTCACGTGGCCCGATGGGGGACAGACACCTTTTGCGCAGTCAAAGGGTACCGTTCTGGAAGGTGGATTCCGCGTGCCTGCACTTCTACGCTGGCCTGGACATGTCCCGGCGGACGTGGTGCAGAACGGCATTTTCTCCGGTCTGGACTGGTTGCCGACCTTTGTTGCGGCAGCCGGCAATCCCAACATCACCAACGAATTGCTGCAAGGCAAAACGATAGGAGACCGGACATACAAGAACCATCTTGACGGCTACGATCAGACGGCCGCTATCACCGGCAAGGGACCGTCTGCACGTCACGAGATCTTCTACCTCGGTGAAAGCACGGTCGGCGCGGTGCGCATCGACGACTACAAGTTCCGTTTCATCGACCAGCCCCAGGGATGGGTTGGCGAAAAGACCCATCCTGACGTTCCCTACATCACTAACCTGCGACTCGACCCGTTCGAGCGGACTGGTTGGCCCAACAACGGAACGAAAGAAGGCGGGCAGCAGTACTTCGACTGGTTCAAATACCAATTCTGGCGTTTCGTGTTCGTTCAGCAATTGGTCGGAAAGGAACTCCAGACCTTCCTTGACTTTCCTCCAATGCAGCGGGGCGCCAGCTTCAATCTGGACGCCGTCAAGGCCGAGATGCAGACACGCATGGCCCAGGCTGCGGCGGCGGCAAAGGGTACCGGCAACTGATGGAGCCGATCTTGCTGCAGGCGGTCTCACCAGACTGCCTGCAGGCGGAAGGTGCCGACAAAGCACGCAACAACCGACTGTGTTGACAAGGTGA
Organism: Rhizobium sp. BK181; assembly: GCF_014193305.1. Classification (NCBI taxonomy): domain Bacteria; kingdom Pseudomonadati; phylum Pseudomonadota; class Alphaproteobacteria; order Hyphomicrobiales; family Rhizobiaceae; genus Rhizobium; species Rhizobium sp. BK181. Next base: position 58,182 of record NZ_JACHZA010000009.1, on the reverse strand, counting down.
CTTTGTTTCTAGCGAGAAGCCGGTTCGTCGTTACCCGACTGAGGCGCAAGTTCTTTCAGCGTCAGCCATAATAGCGGCAAAACTGCATCCTTCATCCTGTCGTCCGACTGGCCTGTCTCCCTCGGCGGCGAGGTAGTGCCACCGACGAAAACACTGCCGTTGATTGCTCGCGGGCTTTGATTCCCGAAAGGGCAATATCGAAAAAAAAACGCCATGGGATACGGTTTTATGGCAGCGGGAGCCCCTCGCCGCGCCATGCGGTCTTTTCGAAAAGAGGTCGTGTTCCGCCCCATGCGACACCCGTATCAACCGACATCCAATGGAAGGATTTGAGATGAGTAGCAGAACCTTTTTTGGCTGGATCGGGGCGGTGGAGTTGGGGCTGCACTCGTCCGATCACGATTTCGAACTCTCAAAGTATCCAGCGGGTACACACGAGCTTGCGGTCGCATCCACCACCTTGCCGAGCGGCAACTCATCCCGATGTGGGGCCAACAAGGCCGCCACTTCCCCAAGTGACATAAGCAATTCAGGAGGATGCCGAAATGGAGGCCACGCGTCGCAAATTCCTCACAAGTTCACGAAATGGCATCCTCGCGATCGGTCTTCCTCTGTGGGCCGGGCCGACAACCGCCTGGGCACAGAGTGACCCGTTGCCTTCCTGGAACGAGACCGCGTCAAAGGCCGCCATCGTCTCCTTCGTTGGTAGGGTGACAAAGCAGGGCTCTGCGGACTTCGTAACGGAGGCGGAGCGGGTCGCGGTGTTTGACAATGACGGCACTCTTTGGGTCGAGCATCCGATGTACACGCAGCTTGCCTTCGCCCTCGATCGCGTGAAGACGCTCGCTCCGCAGCATCCGGAATGGAAAGATACACAACCGTTCAAGGCCGTGCTTGACGGCGACATGAAGGCTCTCGCCGCGTCAGGCGAAAAAGGCCTCGTGGAACTCATCATGCTGACCCATGCGGGAATGACGACAACCGAGTTTAGAAAGGTTGTCACCGACTGGCTTTTCACCGCACGAGATCCGAAGTTCAAGCGTCCTTACACGGAACTTGTCTATCAGCCGATGGTCGAACTGATGGCCTATCTTCGCGCCAATGGATTCAAGACCTTCATTGTTTCGGGAGGCGGCGTGGAATTCATGCGGCCGTGGACAGAAAAGGCCTATGGCGTGCCCCCGGAACAGGTGATCGGTTCCTCTATCAAGACCGAATTCAGGATGCAGGACGATATGCCGACCTTGTACCGGCTTCCGGAGGTCAATTTTATAGACGACAAGGCCGGGAAGCCGGTTGGGATCAATGAAGCGATCGGGCAAAGGCCGATTGCCGCCTTCGGCAACTCGGATGGCGACCTCGAAATGCTGCAGTGGACAACCATGGCAGGGGCGCCCGCGCGCCTTGGCATGCTCGTTCATCATACCGATGCCGACCGTGAATATGCATATGACCGCGAAACGGACTTCGGGCGCCTGGACAAGGCCCTCGACGCAGCCGCGATAACTGGTTGGACCTTGATCGACATGAAAGCCGACTGGAAGCAGGTTTTCAAGGATTGAGACCGGGCGACTTGCGTCAGGACGACAGCAACAGTGTCGAGCTGAGCTCCATCATCACGTCAAGTATGGACAGGGCTTTTACCTGTCCCCACCTTGGAGGCTACCGCCATGAACGTCTTTCAGATTGCCAGCCTGATCGTTACTGCAGGCGTTGCTCTTGGTAATGCCCATGCGCAGGACGCTCCGAAAAAGCCGCATGTACCGCTCGAAAAAGGCATCGGCGTCGTCACGCCGACCGGGCCGGTACCGTCTCTGGCAGTGATCAACTCTGCGGGCGCTCGGATTGAAAACGGAAAACTCGTACTCAATGGCGTTGCCGCCAATTCGATCGTGTTTGCCGACCGGCCGGTACGGGCTGCCGGACATGTGATGACGGATCAGTTCATCATGCAATGGGACGATGGCAAGGACAATTTCGCGGTCGATCCACCGAATGCGACGGTCTCGGTGCTGGGGGGCGACGGGTCTGATGTGAGCGACGCTGTCGTGACATTGAAGACCCCGAAACTTGATGGCACGACGCTGACATTCGACATCACCGTTCTTGAGGGAAGCCTCAATGGCGCGACGGGGCCGGCCGCAGTCTTTATTGATCACTTCGGCGGAGGGGGTGGATTTGGCGGAGGTGGGTTTGGCGGAGGAAGTTTTGGCGGCGGTGGCTTCCGTGGAGGCGACTTTGGCGGAGGTAGCTTTGGCGGACGTGATTTTGCAGGGGGCGACTTCCGTGGAGGTTTTCGAGACGACGACGTTCATACCGGCGATACCAACATCAACCGTGTGAGTGGCACCTACTGGCATGCCCCCGTCTATCGCGGCGCCTGGTATCGCGGTGCCCCTGTCGCCACCGGTGTCGTAGCGGGCGCGGCTATCGGCGCGGCAGCAACACGCCCCTACTACTATAACAACTACTACAACAACCAGCAGTGCGGCTACTATCCCTTCCCGCCGTGCTACTGATGCCCGCCGTCGTCACGCCGCCAGGCGGCGTGACATTCCACAAGAGCAGCGTTGGAGCAGCTGAGTGATAACGTTCGATCGGTCATTGGCCGCGTGGATAACAGTATTGCCGGTCCTTCTGATGATTTTGTTCCTGGGACGGAGCGCTTTTGCCGACACTGTCCCTGCCTCCAGTCCTGACCCCCGGATAAGCATGCATAATGGTTTCGTTGATGAAACCGCTTGCGCTTCCTGCCATCAAGATCAAGCCGCTGCTTTCAAGCGATCCCACCACGCCAACGCAATGGCACTTGCCAACGGCAGTACAGTTCGCGGTGATTTCAACAATGTCAGGTATGAGCACGATGGCATTGTAACGACTTTCCATCGCCGCGATGCCCGGTTCTTCGTGAAAACCGAAGGATCGGACGGAAAGGAAACCGAGTTCGAAGTTCGATACACCTTTGCCTACGAGCCGCTGCAGCAGTATCTCGTTGAAACCGGCGCAGGACGACTACAGGCACTCGACGTCGCATGGGACACGACCGGAAAGCAATGGTTCTGGCTTGGCAATGACACACCGCGCAAACCCGGCTCGACCTATCACTGGACCGGGCCGTTTTATCGTTGGAACCGCACCTGCATCGACTGCCATTCGACCGACCCTCAAGCAAACTTCCAACCTGCGACGAACGAATACAAATCGACCTATGTCGCAACGAGCATCGGCTGTCAGTCCTGTCACGGACCTGGTGCAAAACATGTCGCCTGGGCGGCAAAGGGCCAGGACCATCCAGGTGATCAGGCGGACCCTGGACTTTCCAGGGTCGATGCCAATGCCTGTCTGGCTTGCCATTCCAGACGAGTACGCCTTCGAGACGGCTACGAGCCCGGAAAGCCGTTTCTCGACTACTTTTCTCCCGCATTGCTGCGAAGCGATCTCTATTTTCCCGATGGACAGATACGTGATGAAGTCTTTGAGTACGGTTCGTTTCAGCAAAGCAAAATGGCAGCGGCTGGAGTGACATGCCTTGATTGTCATCGTCCACATGAGGCGGGTTTGAAGACCGAAGGCAACGCGCTTTGCACCCAGTGTCACACGCAGACCAAGCTGGACCGCTTCGTCAAGCAGGATCCGAGCGGCCTGTTCGACGACCCTTCTCATACCCATCATCCTGTCGGATCGGCCGGCGCGCAATGTGCCAACTGTCATATGCCCGAACGGACATACATGAAGGTCGATCCGAGACGGGACCATTCGTTCGTCATTCCCCGGCCGGATCTGTCGATGACCTTCTCAACGCCGAACGCATGCACGACGTGTCATACCGATAAAGATGATGACTGGGCCGCCAGGACCATGGATAGATGGTACGATTTTGGCTGGCGCAATCGTCCAACCATCACCCACGCATTCGCAGCTTTGGAAAACCGCACGCAAGCAGCGGAGCAGGCATTGCGAAAGCTCGTCAATGACCGAAATCAGCCGGGAATCATAAGGGGAAGCGCCATCACCCGATTGAGCCAGATCGCAGGTGAGGATGTTACCGCAGATATTCACGCAGCATCATCTGATCCGGATCCATTGGTCAGACTCGGCGCATCCGAGGCCGCATCGAACATTCCGCCGGAGCGCAGGCTGGATGCGATCGGGGATCTGCTCGGTGATGAAATGCGAGCGGTTCGTATCGCAGCGGCGACTGCTCTCGGCAACACGCCCGCCGAGGTGTTCGGCAGCCAACGACCGGGCTTCGAGGCCGCGGTCGAAGACCTGCGCAGCTACGTCAGTTCAAACGCTGATTTTGCAGAGACGCAGAGCAATTACGGATTCTTCCTGTTTGGCCAACACCGTATACCGGAGGCCGAGGGATACTTCAAACGAGCGATTAGCCTTGACCCGACACTTGAAGGTGTCCACGTCAACCTTGCGGAATTTTATCGTGCCATCGGGCAGAACGATAAGGCCGAACAGGCCTACGCCGAAGCAATTTCAGTGTCGCCGGAGCGCGCGGAGCTGCGATTTGGGCATGGGCTCGCTCTGGTTCGCAGCAAGCGACTGGACGATGCGATTGTCGAGCTTGAACAAGCGGTGCGGCTGGATCCCCGGAGCCCGCGGTACAAGACGACGCTTACCGTCGCGCTGGACTCAATCGGAAAGACCCAAGAGGCTCTGAACAGGCTCGATCACTGGGCATCCGAGACGTCCGATCCGGCCATTTCAGGCCTGGCACTGGAATACAGTCTGAAGCTGCAGCTGCTGCCGCAGGCGTTGAAGTTTGCGGAGCAATTGGCAAGGCTGAGACCGCAAGACCAACGGATTTCTGACCTCGTCCGACGGTTGCGAGCGGCGACAACCAATCCCAACTAGACTGGCCATGGAGGCTTCGCAATTTCAGATTATTGCGCGCTAGGTAGCACTTCAAGAGACCGCCGGAGCGAACTTAAAACTGGATAAAACTTGGGGGCAAGGTCGAATGTGTTGAGATCTGGTTCTGGCGACGAGCTTTCCTGGAGACGCTACTGATCAGGCCTTGTTGACGGCGGGCGGAGTGGCCCTAGGGCTGCCAAAAGATCTCTGGATGTCTTATGGCCCTTGAGAAAAAGGTCCAATAGTCTGGACGCAGCAACGCTGCCCACGAGACTGTTCGGATCAACCTTAGTCTCCTTGCACCACTGGGAGAACGCGTCGAATACCGGAGAAAGATCATCGAACGAGATTGTACGGAGCATTTCCGACACTCATCGCCCTCCAACTTAGAGGGGCGAAAGCAACTCGTGTGCTTCCTGTCGATCGTAGCCAGGAGATGCCGACCGATAGATAAAACCCTATGGAGGATTAAGAACGGCCGCAATTAACTTTGACATAGCGTGATGCGCTGATGTTAATCGTCTCTTGTCGGTCGACGGCGTTCTCCTGGGCGGCATCCTGGGAACCATGATAAGACGGTGTACCGCGCATCAACTGGATTTCAAAACCGGGCCCCTGCCCCGGTCCCTGCACTTCCCAACGGGCGCCCACCCTCCCCTTCACATGCGCCCGATCGCGCGGCTGGGCGCCTCTCGACTGCGAGCGGCTTTTCGTCGGCGAGGAGGCGTCTGGGACGCCACGATTTTCCATCCAGCGATTAAATAAGGCAAAAAAAATGAACTTAGAAGGCGGGGGCGGTCAAACCCTTCGCGTTTCCTTTTATTTCTAACACCCTAAGTATCCCGGGTCGGCCCATAGACAACTGGCGGGACCGCTTGAGAGATAACTGTGCTCTTGCCGACCAAGAGAGCACGGACATGACGAAGTCTTTATCTTCCTCTCTCGATGAACTTCAAATGAAGATTGTTCTGGACGCGGTTCAAGAGTGGTGCTCAACACGTCGAGTGGATATCGATAGTGATGAAGGCCGCTGGGCAATGACAGTGGCCGTTGACCGTATTCAGACTGTCGATCCATATTCTGCCGCCGCCACTGATGAAATGGTGCGGTACCTTAGTTCCGCTTGCAGTTCCGAAGCGACCCACAAAGCGTAACCAAACTCCTGCGCTTGCCGATAATTTGCTGATGGACAGCCTGCGCAATTCTGCCCGTACGTGCCGAACCTGCGGGTGGACTGCAAGAGGATAGCTACCATGCCTCTCTCTAAGAGTGGTGGACCTACTGGCCCTGTCGATGGCATTGAGCGACGCCCCGTGAAGCCGAGCACGCTGCCGAAGCCCCGTGGAAATACAATCTCAATTTGTGGTTTTGCTGAAAGGCTGATAAAAACAAAAAATTGCATTAATTTCTTTGCATCCCGAGCCACTCTCGGGCATGATGACTTCATCAGCAGCCATTGTTAAGGGCGCTTCTGACTAGGGCTTGGGCCCTCGCCCCAATTAGAAGGAGGACGTCAGTGTCTTCCCCACTCGGCTACGTCTTACATTCCAGGGACCTGACGATGCTGCAAGGCGTCTTGGAGGAAGCTGGATACAATTCTGCCAAAAGTGTTGCGCATCCTGAGCGATACGACCTTGCGGCGAAGCTTCTGATACAACGCTTTCAAGGTGGGATGACTTCCGCCGACGACCTAACCAGGGAACTGAAAAGGGTCCTCGGCACGACGATTTCTGCAATGTCTCCACCGAGCTTCGAGCGGACGCGCGCCTCTATTCAGGGACTGCCATTGCCATAGAAACGTCGGGGAACGGCCTTGCTTCTCCAACTGCCCATGTAGACTGACAAGCGGGATTCGAGGAAGGATCGCGCGGGTGACGAATGTTTCTCACTCACATTGTGCGCGGGCTAATCGTGTAATCCACTAATCCGCGAATTTGGCCGGCCACGCGCTTATGTCAACACTTGAATGGGTCATCGTAATTGTAGAGCGCAACCGGTCATTCCACACCGTGTCGTCTGCAGAGCAAGCTCTTCAGCTGCTTCTCAAGAACTGGCCAGTTACCACCGGCACCACCTTTATCTCGGCGATGGAGGCTTGTGCCGGCGCGCTTAGAGGGGCGGTCAGCCAGGGAGAAGCGCAAGCCGCATTTCTCGCCGCAGCTCTTCAAGCGGGAGTCGTGTTTCGGAACGCCTAATTCCTCCCGTACTTCCTGGCGGCCGTTGCGTTAAAGCCCCGCCTTATCAGATCGATTGCGTAAAAAGCTGTGGCTGGGCGAAACGGCAAAGAGATGTGGGTCGCAAGTTAAGAAAAACTAGAACAATGCCTTGCGCACGGTAACACCGAAATCGTACGAACCTGCTGTGGCTGGCGGAACATTTGACCACGCCGTACGGTTAGACTTCTATTCATAGGCGTTTGGTAACACCCAAGCTCCGGCATGGAGCAAGAAATGGTACGCCTCGACCAATCGAATGTCGGCAACACTCTTCTGCGGACGATCAGTGCGCAAACCTTCGGCCGGCTCGCTCACGGCATGGAGCGCGTCGACCTGCCCACCAAACATGTTCTCGTCGAGGATAGTGTCCCTCCTGACTACATCTATTTTCTGGAGAGCGGCCTTGGGTCCATGGTCGTCACCAGTTCCGACGACGAAGCTATCGAAGTGGGGCATATCGGCCGGGAAGGCGCGTCCGGTATGCATCTGATGCTCGCCATAGAGGGAGCGCCCGGGCGGACCTTCATGCAAGTGGCTGGCAGTGGCATCCGCGTCCCAGCATCGCTATTCATGAAAGCAGTCACTGAGGATGAGGAAACCCGGGCCTTTTTTCTTCGTTATTTTCATACCACCGTCGTCCAGCTCAGTCATTCGGCCTTGGCCAATGCCCGATACAATATGCAGGAACGGATGGCTCGATGGCTTTTGATGTGCCATGATCGCCTCGATGGCGACAATCTCGGTGTGACCCACGAGTTCCTAGCGCTGATGCTGGGAGTTCGTCGTTCGGGTGTTACCGAACAGCTTCACGTCCTGGAAGGTATACGGGCCATTCGGTCCACACGCGGAAACATCCACGTGCGGGATCGAGAGAAGCTGATAACTATCGCAGGCGGCAGCTATGGGATTCCCGAACGCGAGTATGAGCGAGTTCTAGGATTGCCGCTTAGGGTAAAGTGAGTCGATACCGATCACTCGCTGCGCGTTATGGTGTCTCGGAATGGCAGCGACAGAACAACGTCGCCGGCGTCATCACGGATCTCCACCGAGCGTGACGAAACGTCCTGCCCCATCAGGATCGCATTGCTCATGATGCTACGGGCGTCTTTGATAGCCTCGCTGCGCGCCGCGTCCAAGGTGGGAAGATCCGTCCCTTCGAAATCTTCCTGGATGCCGCTGCTCATGACGATGTTGAAGTAGAAGCGAGGCATGCGATCTTTCTCTTGTCACACCAGCAGCGACGACGTTACCTTGATACCAACAGGCAAAACGTTGGCGGCAGTATTTCGTTGCTCTCACCGCGCGTCCGGCACACTTAGACTACAGGAGTTTCCTGTCGCTGAGAACCGTGATCCTTTCCGGGCGATGCAGGCACGGCGGTCGAAAGCGTTTCTCCGCGTCCGTGGCGACCAAGGGAATGCGACGTTCTCCTAACCTCTGGGTGTGAAGAATCCCGCCGGTTGAGGACCTCGGTCATTTTCCCTTCACTCATTCTTCGCTCTTGGCGTCTGACAGGAATGTCGCCACGCTTTTCCGGTCGCAAATTTCCTGGCTGGAACCAGGCAGTCAATGGCGCGTTTGTACGCCAACGTACATTCCCTCGCGGTTTTGCCCTAGAGCATTCCTCCAAAGAGAAAAGCGAGCAAACGTGCCTGACTATCAGCCAGTTGTGCTTGTCGTGGAAGACGAGCCATTCTTGCGTTTGTCGACCGTCGCAGATCTTGAGGACGACGGTTTCATCGTGCTCGAGGCATCGAGCGCAGATGAAGCGATTGAGATTATCGAGGGTCGCCCGGACATCCAGGTGATCTTCACTGATATAGACATGCCCGGCAGCATGGATGGGCTGCGGCTCGCCGCGTTTGTTCGGGATCGCTGGCCGCCAATCAAGATCATTATTACATCTGGCAACAATCTGCCCGGTGCCAGTCTTCCACGCGACGTTCCTTTCATGGGCAAGCCATACAAACGTCAGGACGTGACGTCGGCGATTCGAATGATAATTTCACAGTGACGCTGCGAAGGGTTCATTTTTGGGAGGAGCAACGTCGGTGGCCGTTGCACCAAGCCTGTGGAATCAAGCGACGCCTGGCCACAGTGTCGAAATAGAGTTTTGACCAGGGCTGCTAGTAATCTGCGTAGTGGTCGTTCAACGGCTAGCATGGTCCTGCGCGTCCCGCGCTAGCCGCGCGTCTCGAAGACGCTGTGTTTTGACTTGGCGCGCTTGCTCTTCAGTTTCCAGTTCCTGGACGCCTTGGCCGTGCGCGCAGAACTGGGACTGGATAAGGCTAAACGCAATTTCGGCCTGCTGCCGGGATTTGCTGTAGGTCTGAGTCATGAAAATTTCCTTAGTCTGCAAAGCGATGGATAGGAAAATGCCGAGCAACCTGCCCGGCCTTTCAGATAATCATGCCGTCCCAGTGCCACTAGATCCGTGGTCAAAGAGATGGCAGGTCACAATTGGCGACCTGCAGGTTGCAGGCCGACATCTTCCCCGACTTGATGTCGCGCTCGAGCTCGTAACCAATCTTCTGACCCTCTACGATTTCGCGCATTCCGGCGCGTTCGACGGCAGAGATGTGAACGAGCGCGTCCGCGCCGCCCGAAGCCCTTCGTGGAGTTGGACCATCTTGCTGTGCCAATGGTCATGATGAACCCTTTCAAAGCAAAGAGTGCAGGACCGCAGAAGCTGCGCTTCCCGGACGACGTTACGACTGCTTCTGAAAGAGAAGGTTCGAATAGAGCGCGGTGCCAATCGCGCGGTAGACAAAGCTTGGCAAGCAAGAGATCGATAAAGCAAAAATAGAGACACTCTGGAAGAAGTCAACCGATAGTTTTTTTCGCAGCACTTACCACCATTAGTGAACTCGCGTTAACGTGTATCACGAAGCCGAGCCGGAATGGTCGAAGCTTCGATCGGGCCGACCCATTCATTCGAATAACGTATCAGAGATATGCGCGGCCGCCTGCTGCCGGACGTGGGCCAGCCGTTTACCAGCAGCACCAGCCGTGCTGCGAGGAGAGGAAGATGCCGGACACCGAAAGCCTTTCCCTACCCGGCGCGACCTTCTCATGGCCTCGTTTGCAACTCTTGCGGCTCCAGACTGCCGACGCCAATGGATACAACACAGAAGAGATCAAACGCCTACGCGAACGACGACACCGGGTTCGCCGAGAAACATGTCGAACGCAACGGACATCGGATCTACGTGCGCGACTATCCCGGCGGCGGCACAGCGTTCGTGATGATCCATGGCTTCCGGACAATAGCCGTATCGATAGGGACGTCTCTCCGCTCCTATGTGCCGCCGGGCGCCGGGTTATCGCCTTCGACTTCCTCGGATTCAGTGCGTCTCAAGGCGCGGCCTGGTCTAGCAAACGATGACGAAGGTAGCTGCCGGGCACGTGGTCAGATACGGCGCCGTGTTCTAACCATCTGCGCTCTGAGCTCCACACCCCAGTTGCTCAGGAGCTGAAATAGTTTAACGGATCGATCGCGCTTCCCGCGGCAGGATCCGCCGCCAAATCCGCAGGCTAGCGCACAACCTTGGCTGCTGACAATTGCGCGGCCACCTTCGAAAGCGTTCTCAGTTGAGGCGGCGGCATGACTTCTCTTGAGTCGTTGCGATAGGCCTGTAGCAGGTTTCGAATTCAGAGAAGAGGGTCGCAAATACGGGTGAGACTAAGGATTGAAGACGCCGCAGTAGCGATCACGCCCTCGAGCCCGGGAACATCAACCTTCCGCTTGTTGCCGCCCCCCGCTGGCGATGTCACCTATAACACTGCGTCGCTGACGTCGCTGGTATGTTCTGATCAGCCGCTGCCCGCGAGATAAGTTGCTATGGCACTTGCAAGTCTTTCGGCTTTTTTGAGGTTTTCTGGGTCAGAAATCAAAAACTCTGAAACCAAGGCCTCGATCAACACCAGACCTGGCACGCTGCTGCTGGAAATCACCGGATGCTGAGCGGGCGCGAGCAGCAACTCATTCGCGTATTCGGATATCGGTGATGCAGTGGAGTCGGTCAAAGCAATTACCTCTGCACCTCGCTCCCGTGCGAACCGGACCATTTCAACCGCGTCTTTCGAGTAACGAGGGAAAGAAATCGCTACGACGAGATCTCCCGTGGTGGACGAAGCCAGGCGCGCCGCAGCGGATTCGGTACCACCGTACTGCGCAATATTGACGACATTCTCTCGATAGGGCTGTAAACCCAACGTCAACATCGCCGCCAAGTGCGCGCTCAAGCCGAAACCGACGACGTACACACGATTGGCTGACCCTATCTTTCTGGATGCCGCCTTCAGCCTGTTCGCGGTTTCGGTCTCTTGAAGTTGGGCAACCAAAACTGCTGCTGATGCGAGACTTCTTTCAACCGCCCCGTTCCGCGAGCTGTCATCGCTCATTGTTTCGTTGAGCTTGCTGACAGGCGCGATGAGCGAGCCGATGATATTCCCGACAGCGGCCCGAAACTCGGCGAAACTGGCAACACCCAGATCCCGGGCGTACCTACTTATTGTCGAGGTCGAGACGCCTGTGATTTGCGAGAGGTCTTCAATGCCCCGGGTTGCTACAAAAACAGGATCCCTGAGCGTGAACTCCGAGAGTTGACGCTGGGACGCGGTTCCCTCCCTGAGTAATCGCGAGATTCTCTTTCCCAGCTTCGAAGTCGAGAATTGGCGGTCTGACTCCGCTGACCAGACTTTTGGATTATGGGAATCTGTTTTCATAAATTGACACCGTGAAAAAAAGTTGCCATCCTTAGAGCATACTAACGCTGAGGAGGAAACTATGCGTCTGAAAATTGCTGGGGTAATAGCATTAACACTATTTGCAACGCATCTTCGTGCCGAGGAGGCGACGGTCAGAGTGGGAGTTGAAGGCAACTACCCCCCATTCTCCCAAGTCAGCCCCGATGGGACCTTGAGCGGATTTGACATCGACATTGCCAACGCGATCTGCACGGAGATGAAGACAAAGTGCGCGATGGTCCAGCAGGAATGGGACGGCATGATTCCAGCCCTGAATGCGAGCAAGTTCGACATGATCGTTGCTTCCATGAGCATCAACGAGAAACGCAAAAAGGCGGTCAACTTCTCGAAACCGTACTATGATGTTCCCTCGCGCTGGATCGCGAAAGACGGCGCTTTCCAGTCTTGGAAGCCTGAGGACCTCAAGGGCAAGACGATCATCGTCCTCAGAAATTCGCCCCGGGCAGAATATCTGGCGAAGAACTACCCCGACAGCAATGTCCTGGCAGTAGACAAGGAACCAGCGGTCTACCTCGAACTTGCCGCAGGTCGCGGAGACATCGCATTCGGCTCGTCTGTCGTCTCAGCCGAGTCGTTCCTGAAAAAACCTGAAGGAAAAGGATTCTCACAGGTCGGTGATACTCTATTCCTCGATGAGGGAACCGACGGCGGTGTGGGAATAGCACTCAGGAAGGCCGACGACAATTTGCGGGCCAAGGTCGACGAGGCGCTAACAAACGTGATGAAGAACGGCACTTACAAGCAGATCGCTGCGAAGTATTTCGATTTCGACGTCACGCCGCTGTCCGCCAGGAAGTAAGTGCGTTCGGCTCCAGCGCAGGCAAAAAAAGGCGCTGGAGCTGCCTCACGGGGGTTCAAGATATTGTTTTACGGTTACCTGCCCATGATTCTCTCGGGGCTTAAGGTCACGCTCTCCGTCGCTTTCGCGTCCCTGGTGGTTGCCTCGGCTCTCGGCCTCGTCGGGGCGGTGGCGAAGGTTTATGGCAGCGGTTTGGCAAGGGGAGCCGCGACAGCTTATACGACGGTCGTACGTGCGCTTCCGGATCTCCTGGTCATGCTTGTCGTGTTCTATGGCGGGCAAATTATGCTCAACAGGTTCGGTGAGCGGGTCGGCTGGGGCTACGTGGATGTCGATCCCTTTCTGGCCGGGACTTCGACCCTGGGTTTCATTTTCGGCGCGTACCTGACCGAGACGTTTCGCGGGGCTATTTTAAGCGTTCCAGCGGGACAGATCGAGGCGGCTTTTTCGTGCGGCCTTCGCCGAAGGCAGGTCCTGCGGTTCATTCTCTTGCCCCAGATGATGCGGCACGCGATACCTGGATTGACGAATAATTGGTTGGTGATGCTCAAGGCAACCGCCCTGGTGTCGATCATCGGCCTAGACGATATGGTGCACCGAGCCGATCTGGCGTCCGCCGCCACGAGAGAGCCGTTCACTTTCTATGCGCTGATCGGATTGATCTATTTATCCGTCACCACGATTTCCGTAGTTATTTTCCAACTCGTTGAGCGCCGATTCTCGAGGGGCGTCAAGACATTGGGTGCCACATGATAACTTGGTCCATAGTCCTGGAATCATTGCCGGCATTCCTGTCTGGCCTCAAGATTACGATGGCTCTTCTCGCGCTGGTGACGCTGACTGGGTTTGCACTGTCGGTGCCGCTCGCGGTCGCCCGCGCCTCCAATTCGTTTTGGATTTCAAGACCAGTGTGGCTGTTCACTTACGTCATCCGCGGCACGCCGCTTCTGGTCCAGCTCTTCATCGTCTACTATGGGCTGGCGCAGTTCGCCGTTCTTCGAGAAAGCGCCCTGTGGCCTGTTCTCCGGTCGCCGTGGTTTTGCGCCTGGTTCGCATTGAGCTTGAACACCACCGCTTACACAGTCGAGATATTTTCTGGTGCCATTCGAGCCGTCCCTGGAGGCGAAGTCGAAGCTGCGCGATCGATCGGCCTTAACCGCTTGGCCGTCTTCACCAGCGTGATATGGCCCGCAGCCTGGCGGCGGGCTCTGCCCCAATATGGCAACGAGGTCATCATGATGATGCACGCAACGGCGTTGGCGAGCACAGTCACTATCGTAGAAGTCATGCGGGTCGCGCGGGACGTCTACACAAACTACCTCGTCATTGCGGAGTCTTTTGGCGTAGCGGCCCTGATTTATCTGTTTCTGACCATCGTCCTAGCACGGGCATTCAGGATGCTGGAGCATCGCTTTCTGCGTCACCTCTCGTCTTCACTAAAGAGTAATTTTGACTCAAAACATCCGAAATTGGATCGTGAAATTCATGCTTGAAACCGAATATCAGATTAAGGGGCGCGGAATTGGGACGGCTCATCTCCTGAAGTCCTTCACGTTTGGCGATCCCAATGCCCGTCCGCATGTCTATATCCAGGGTGGGCTACATGCGGACGAAGGTCCAGGAATGCTCGTCTCGAGGATGACATGCGAAAAACTGCTGATTTTGGAACAGACAGGCAAAATAAGCGGTCGGGTGACAGTAGTGCCTGTTGCCAATCCCATAGGTTTGTCGCAGTTCGGCCTCGGACAGCAAGAAGGCCGATTTGACGTCTACGACGGCCGAAACTTCAACCGGCATTATCCGGACCTCACCCTCGGCGTCGTCAGTAGGCTGGATTGCCTCCTCGGGGAAGATCCCAAGGAGAACGTGGCGATCATCCGCGAAGCCCTTCGCCAGGAAGTGGACGATTGGCCGGCCGATACACCTGCTGATTTGCTTCGCAAAAGGATTCTGCAGACATCTGTCGATGCAGACTACGTACTCGACCTTCACTGCGATGGGGAAGCCGAGGTCCACATTTATACCCAACCGGAGTTCATTGAAGCACTTGAGGCGCTGTCAGCATTTCTAAAGGCGCGCGCGGTGCTTATCGCCGAGGTTTCTGGTGACAACCCCTTCGACGAGGCCGTCTCCCAGCCGTGGGTCGCACTGCGCCAACTGTACGGCCGTCATGCTATCCCGGTTGGCTGCGTCGCAACTACGATCGAGCTACGGGGGCGATCAGACGTTCAAATTGACCTTGCGGCGCAAGATGCCGACGCGATTATCCAGTTCCTGATCGCAATTGGCGTGGTGCAAGGCGAAATGCAGAAGCCTCCTGAGATGCTCTGCGAACCTACGCCGCTTTCCGGTTCTCAAGCTCTGATCTCTCCGGCCGCCGGGCTGCTTTCCTATCGGTGTCAGCTAGGACAGTTCATCAATCGAGGCGACATCGTCGCCGACATTATCGATCCTTTGACGGGCCGAATAGATCACATAGAGGCAGCAACTTCCGGCATCTTCTATGCCCGGGCAGACACACGGATCGCGGAAGTAGGCAAACGCCTCGGTAAAATCGCGGGCAAAGACCCGATTAGAACGGGCTTGTTGCTAAGCCCATGACGAAGGAACATTCGGTGACGCCGATGCTACAAGCTAAGAATATCAAAAAACGTTTTGGAACTGTTGAAGTTCTCAAGGGAATCTCGCTCACCGCAAAACGAGGCGACGTCATTTCCATGATCGGCTCCTCGGGCTCCGGGAAAAGCACCTTCTTGCGCTGCCTGAACATGCTTGAGCGCCCCACAGAAGGCGAACTCACATGGAACGGTGACGCTCTGCGCCTCGTTCGAGACCGGAGCGGAAATCTTTCGGCCTCCGATAGAGGTCAGTTGACCAGTCTTCGCTCGTCAATCGCCATGGTCTTCCAACAATTCAACCTTTGGAGCCACATGACAGCGCTGGAGAACGTCATGCTTGGACCCCTCAAAGTTCAAGGAGTGTCAAAGAGTGCCGCCGCCGAGAAAGCGCAGGCATACCTCGAAAAGGTGGGCGTTTGGCATAGACGACATGCATATCCAACGTCGCTTTCCGGAGGTGAGCAACAACGGGTCGCCATTGCAAGAGCGCTTGCGATGGAGCCAGACATCATCCTCTTCGATGAACCAACATCGGCGCTCGATCCCGAACTCGTCGGCGAAGTGCTTAGGGTAATGAGGTCGCTCGCCAACGAAGGGAGGACGATGATCGTCGTTACGCACGAGATGGCGTTCGCCAGAGAAGTCGCAAACAGAGTCGTGTTTTTGCACAATGGCGTAATCGGCGAGGAGGGCAATCCAGCGGAAATTTTCGGGCATCCCAAGAGCGAGCGACTGAAGGCGTTTCTCTCCAATAATCTGACGCACTGACCCTTGGCTACATTGGGGCTGGCTACTGTCCGAACCGCTGACTGGCGGTTCGGCACGAGCGCCACACGAGCGGGATCTGGCTGGCTGCTGGCGATCAAGGAACCATCAGCTGGCCTAGCTGCTTTTGCGCTGCCCGTTTAAACTAGGCGGGCCTTGCCATTAATGATTAAAAGCTGGGTGGCGAGTGATCGGTTTCGCCGGAGCACCGTAGAATGTTTCAGGCCGATAAGCCGGGGTTGGCCTGCGATGGGAAGCAGGCCTAAGTGCTTTCCACGCACGACTGGCCTCCATGGGCTGTGGACCGGCCGCATGCTTGGGTGAGCTGGGTCACGGCTGACAAAGGTGAAGACATGTCAGGCGTGCGAAGCGTGTGACTACCAAGACTGACCACGAAACGGCTATCGAGAAAATTTTCGGCGGAAGTGAACGCAGTAACGCCTGGCGTGGAGCGAACCGATGGAGATTATGCAATCGCTGCCAGATCACTACAACGCACTGGTGATCGGCGCGTCTGGCGGCATCGGCTCGGCCCTTGTCGATGCTCTCGAGAACGACACAAGGAGCGGTTCGATTGTCGCCCTTTCTCGTTCGTACGATGGAATCGACATTACCAACGAAGCGACGATCGAGAACTGGGCGGCGCGGCTTAAGGACCGAGAGTTTCACCTTTTGATTTGCGCGACGGGAGCTTTGACGATCCAGGGAGCCGGGCCTGAAAAGTCGCTAAAGCAATTGAGCCCACAAAGTATGGCAAATCAGTTCGCAGTCAATGCGATCGGTCCGGCCCTCCTCTTGAAGCATTTTGCTCCGTTGATACCGCGCAGAGATCGCGCGCTCATTTGCGTTCTCTCCGCTCGTGTCGGGTCAATTGGCGATAACTATTTGGGCGGCTGGATTTCTTATAGAGCCTCTAAGGCGGCTCTCAATCAAATCGTCCGGACAGCCTCAATCGAAATTGGGCGAACACATCCAAA
Organism: Rhizobium sp. BK181; assembly: GCF_014193305.1. Lineage (NCBI taxonomy): Bacteria > Pseudomonadati > Pseudomonadota > Alphaproteobacteria > Hyphomicrobiales > Rhizobiaceae > Rhizobium > Rhizobium sp. BK181. The sequence goes on along the minus strand of NZ_JACHZA010000009.1, from coordinate 41,171 downwards.
CGCGATCGTTTTGGCAATCCATCCGGGGACTGTCGCGACAACCCTTTCTGAGCGATTTTCGAGCGGTTATGACCGGTTTTCGCCGCCGGAGGCTGCGCAGATGATACTACAGACGCTAGACTCGGCATCGACAATTTCGAGCGGAAGGTTTCTAGCTTATGACGAATCCGAAATAGTTTGGTAAGGTAAAAGGTCAGAACGAAAGCCGACGATGGCGGCAGAACGGAGCTTGTAGTTTTCCTGATGGGACCGCTTTTAAAGATCTATGTTGTAAATGAAGCCCGTCGTCATTCGAACCGTTGCCACGTCACGGCCTTGCAGACTATGCCGGCGAGCACGCATCCTCGCGTGGTCATCCGCTGCCCCGTTACTTCCACCGTCAGCTTGTAGGTAAGTCCCCGCTGGGGATCGAAGGCGGTTCCCGAATACAGGCCGCCGCCGTCTGGTCGCACTGTCATGACGAGCGTGTCGCCGGCTTTTTCCCGTGGGGTACCGGGCTTGATCCATAGGTTTGTTGCACACATATTGGAGCCGCAGGATGCGATTTTCACCCGCGCGTTTCCGTCGCCCCTCGCCCATTGCCCTGTCATGTCCGCCGCTGCCACTGGCGAAGCGATGGCGAAGGCCAGCATTGCTAAGATAGCAAACATCAACCCCGACGAGTTCGTGCCTCCAACTGCCTTCCGTAAAGACACGAGCTTTTCCTTCGCGCTTCTTTGACTCATTGAACAATCCTTCGTATTTCAAGGAAAGTACGAAAGCAGGGGAATTTCGGATCACTTCAACCCGGCGTGGTCGCGTGGTCATCTCGCTAAAAGGGTGCTGCATCACCTTTCAAAGGCCCTCGCGCGGGCGGTTGGATCGGAGGTGTTGGATCTGGTCCTTCCCGGTCCGATTGGGCGTCAACGAGAGCAGCCTACTGATGTTGAATCAAATGCGGAAAGCTTTCTGAAGAACCCTCATCAACAAGCTCTTGAACTTCAACGGCGCGTCCGTAACCGCAAGGCAAATACAATCTTTTGCATCCGTCGCTTTGGGGGTGTGCGTGAATGAGCCGTCGGCGATCTCGACGTCACCCGGGCCAAAGGTGGAAATCTCATCCTCAAAGCTTCCATCCAGCACAAGCGTGAGTTCGGTTCCGTTGTGCGAATGCTCGGGCACAGCTTGGCCTGCCGGTATCTTGAGAAGGCGAACGATCGTTGTTTTATCTTCTGTCGGGATGATCATTTGCGCCGCGCCACGCCCTAGAGCCCTCCACCTCAATCCACCAGCCATGTCGACGTACGACGCGAGAGGCTCGGGCAACAGAGCGCTCGCGCTGCGAGTTTGCTTTTTCGGAGGCGCTTCATCGGGTTTCGTTGCGATGATACGTTTTGTCATATCGCTCCAACCGTCATCGAGGTTCCCATCGGCCACTTCTGTCTCCAGAAAATATCCACCGATGCACTCATAGTTGCGGAACATAGCGCGGCAGGAGGAGCACATCGTCAGGTGGGTTGCGGCACCCAAGGCCCAACCAGCCTCGAGATTGCCCGCTGCGAGCCCACCGAGGAAGTGGTCGTCCAGATGATGACGGATCATTTGAGGTCCCTCAGCGCTTCCCGGAGCCGGTCGCATGCCAGGCGGATCCTCGATTTGACCGTTCCCAAAGGTATACCTAAGCGAACCGCGATCGCGCCGTGCGCCATTCCTTCGAAATATGAAAGTTTGAGCACTTCGAAATAGTCTTTCTTCAACTCGCTCATTGCCCTGACCAGCGCGTCAGCCTCCTGAGTTCGAACAAGGATATCGTCTGCTGGTTCCAGGTCGTCCGGCCGGAAGATCGGGTCCTCAAGGTCGAAATCCGGCTTCGGCCCTCGCCTCAACGCGTCAATCCTGACGTTTCGCGCGATCGCAAACATCCACGTAGAAGCTTGGCCCCGCTCGGGATCGAATAGATGCGCCTTCCGCCAGACTTGCACCATGGCTTCTTGCACGTACTCCTCGACCACCGCAGGCTCCTTGGACGTCCGCGACATGAACGATCTAAGCTTCGGAACGAAATACCTGTAGATCGCCTCAAACGCCTGCTTGTCCCGATCGTCTCCAACCCTTTTCATCAGAGCGTTGATCAACTCGCGATCCATTTGACCCGTATTGTTAGGCAATATTGATACCCTTGACAGCGAACATGGTCCGCCTGGCCGTTGTAAAACGGTTTGTGCGGTGCCATCGATTCCCGGCTCAGAATACGCTCGTAACAACATATGATTAATACGTCGGAAAAAGGAAACGGATCACTCGCTCATGGAGCCCACGCCCCCATTTGAAACTCGCCATCGAATTGAAGCATGGTCGGATCACGCGCGTGCGATAAGAAATCGGCGCTTCGGAATCAGAGGACGCAACGAAAGAGGCGGCCACCTGCCCCTTCAGGTTGAAACCAGATCGATCTCCTCGATCCTTGCAGTGAAATGAGCAGGGGTTGAAGCGGTCGACGCAGAACAGTTTCAGCCGTCGGTCGACTGCCTCGAGTTCGTCTAGATCGAGGAGCAGCGAGCAGATGCTATTGGCAAGACTATGGCGCGTCGGCCTTGAAGGTGAATGCGGGCCAGGTAGAAGCACCAATTTTGGTACCGTTGTCATGCAAACACTTCCTGCCCATCTGGCAGTGCGGCCGGCGCCTCGAAAACGGTGACTTCGCGTCGCTGCGACAACAGCCATGCCGCAGGGAGGCCAGAAATCCCACTCCCCACAACTGCTATCTTCAATCGCTTAAAGGCTTATCCCGTTCGTACAGGTTGATACCTGATGAAGTGTTAGCGGGCAGCCGACTCAGTACGACGCCAATTAGAGGATTACAGGAATCGGATGAAAATGCGCCAGGTTGCAGCGCCGATCCACAACAGGCTCAGGCGAGTTGACCAGTCAAGCTATTTGTCTTACATTGTCTTGCAGTTTGAGAAATCGGAGACGTTCTATGACCAAGTCGCAAGGATCGGAATCTGTGACGCTCCGCGTCCCCTCGGATGTGGTTGCGAGCATCGAGGCTATCGCTGAAGCTACCGATCGCTCAAGAAGCTACATCATCGTTCGCGCTCTGAAGACGTATCTCCTCAACGAAGGGGCGGATGTGTTGGCTGCGGTTCGTGGCCGCGATCAGATCGCGGCTGGCGAGTATGAGGACATCGATGACCTCATCGCTGATGTAGACAAAATCGTTGCCGGACAGGCTGCATGACGCGAGTGAAAGTCTCAAAAGATGCAGCCGACTTCGTCAGGAGTGAAGCGGCCTATCTTCGACGTCGCAATCCCCATGCCGCTCGCAGTTTCGCAGATACCGTAAGACGCGCGAAGGAAGTCTTGAGGACCTTCGCCGATGCGGGGAACGTGACGCATGGGCTCCAAATAGAGGGTGGGCTTACGCTCGTCGTCGATGCCTACCTATTCGACTACATGCGCGAAGATCGGGACGTAAACATCATCGCAGTCCGCCATGGTCGAATGCTTCAGTTAACTCCTGATGTCGAGGAAGACCTCGAAGACGACCTTGAGCTGAAAGGGTCGTATGATGATTCTTCCAGCACCTTTAAGCCGTAAATCTTGCCAGTTTCGCTTCGGTCTGCTTTCTGGGCCTTGCTCCCGTAATGGCCGATCCGAGCGGAATATGGCGCAGATACCCTTTGATGATCTTGGTTGGAGCCAGACCCGGCGGATGGACATACCGCCTCGTGTTGCTCCTCCCCTGATCTTCTTGGAGGGAGGGCGGAACGTGTGGGTGCCCGTCGCCGATATTTCCACCTCTTCTCGCTCCGCCGAACTTCGTCGAGTGCTTCGAAGATATCGCAACCGTGTTCCACGGCGTAGTCTTTGGCGCGGTCGAGCCTGTCAGGTCTGACCATGACGAGAACCTGATCCTCGTGCGCTTCTTTCCACTCGCCCGTGTCGCCGACGATGTCGCGCCATGTCGTTCGGCCAATCCGCTGACCGAGACCGAGGATGGTGTCGACGTTGGTCTGGAAATGTCGGCGGCGGTTCCAGCGGAAGACGAACTCGTTGGCGTAAATGTCGACGTGCTTGTCGCGGACACCGTGATACGTCCCGTAGCTCCACCGCTTGAAATTGGCGAAGAGGCGGTGCACCCACGGCAGGACCTCATGCGCAGGCGGTGCATCGACGGCGCTCAGGTTGATCGCCTGGTGACCACGATCTTCCAACTCCTGTAGGCGGTGTTGCCGTCGGTGAGGAGCAGGCTGCCGACGGCGGTGTTGTCCCGGATGAAGGCGTGCAGGCTCTCGCGATTGATGTTGACGATGCGCTGCAGCCGACAACGCGCAGGGTACTTTCCTGCCTCCACCTCCACCGCTCCAATCATGTAAATCTTGCCGATGGGGCTGCGTCCCTGACCGCCACCGTCTGGCTCGTCCTTGCGGCGGAACGGCACGTTGGTCTCGTCGATCTCGATCATGCCACGTAGCGGTCGCCTGTCGGGATCGACCATTGCCCGCCGGAGCTTGTGAAGTAGAAGCCAAGCGGTCTTGTAGCTGCCGAGGCCCAGCTTCGGCTGGAGTTGAAGGGCGGACATCCCGTTCGAGTGGGTGGCGAGAAGGTAGGCTGCCAGGAACCAGATGCGGAGCGGGAGATGCGTGCCATGCATCACCGTTCCGGCGACGAGCGAGGTCTGGTGGCGACAGCCCGTGGCAGTTCGCGTCCCGTTATCATCGACGACAACGCCCTGGCATTCCCAAACCCATGGGCGAGCCTCCAACCGCCAGGCACGGTTCCCTCCGCAACACGGGCATCGCAAGCCGCTCTTCCAACGCTTCTTCGCCAGATATTCCGCGCAGGGGTAATAGTCGGCGAAGTCCGAGGTGAACTTCTCCAGCGATGGCGGCTTGTCGTTCGCCCAGCGTGGCGGAAACAGGCTCTCGCTCATGCCCTCCCTTTATCGCAGGAGGGGAAATGAGTCATTTTGCAACGCTAATTTAGATGCGATTAATACCTGTGCGAACGGGATAAGCCATATCGCTTACCGCCCTCAGTCCGATCTGAGAGTGCCATTAAACCCTCTTCTCCGGCCATCGATCGTGGCCTTGCTTTGTTTTACATACGAGAAATTGCCCGGGTTGGTTTCATGAATCGAAAATTTTTGAACATTTCGGAGTTTTTCGAAACCAAAACTCTAATGCGTCCGTAGACATCGGCTGTATCGCTTCGAGCTGATCGAGGAAATGATGGAGTTGGATGTTCTCATCATAATCGCAACTTGGCTGTCGGTTGCCATGTCGATCGCTTGGGCGGTACAGCGCGCCACGGGCCTGAGTGGTTGGATCGATACGATTTGGACTTTTGCGGTCGGCAGCAGCGGGGTCTTTGCCGCACTGTCCGCCAATGGAAATTTCGATAGGCGCATCGCCGCGCTCGTCATCATCACTGCTTGGTCGCTTCGGCTCGGCGGCCATATTGGATCGCGAACCAGGGGCGGCAGTGAAGATCCCCGGTACGCGAAGTTCATGGAGGAATGGGGGGATCGTGCCGCCTGGCGGCTTTTCGTCTTCCTGCAGATCCAGGCCGTGGTGGCGTTTGTTTTGGTCCTTGCGGTTTATCTCGCAGCACTGAACGATGCACCCTTTCCCCGGCTTATAGATGGACTGTGGCTATTGGTCGCTGCACTGTCGCTCGCTGGAGAGGCATTTTCCGACTTACAGCTGGCGCGTTTCCGCAAGACGCCGCAAGCAAAGACTGAAATTTGCGAAACTGGTTTCTGGCGCTATTCACGCCACCCCAATTACTTCTTCGAATGGCTTTTCTGGTGCTGTTGGCCGTTCTTTGCGCTAGGCCCCACACCATGGAGCTGGCTGTCTCTACTCGCGCCGCTGCTAATGTACTGGCTGCTCGTGCGTGTCTCCGGCATCCCGCCTCTTGAAGAACACATGATGCGCTCGCGCGGCGATAAGTTCCGCGCGCTGCAGGGACGCGTGAACGCCTTCTTTCCTGGTCCTCGAAAATCCGGCATCGCCCATCAAGGAAAACAGTCATGAATGTATTGGCCTTCGCCATAAATACCGCCGAACGCGCTCCGCTCACCGACGGCATGACGCTCGCCGGGATTGAGCTCCTCTGTCGGCGCTCCAAGCTCAAGCTTGCCGCGACCCCGGTCGAAACGGAGCAAGAGTTCGTCGAGACAATGAGCAGGTTTCCCATCGCGACCCACCCTAACGATGCCAACCAGCAGCACTACGAAGTTCCTGCGGAGTTCTTCGCGTTGGTACTCGGACCGCAGCAGAAATACTCCTGCGGCCTTTATCCGCACGCCGGCACCGCTCTTGAGGCAGCAGAGACCCATGCGCTTGCCGAAACGGTCAACCACGCTGCGATCGAAGATGGCATGAGCATCCTCGAACTGGGTTGCGGTTGGGGATCGCTGTCACTGCATCTCGCCACGCGATTTCCGAACTCGAAAATAACCTCGGTTTCGAATTCCGCTTCTCAGCGAGAATTCATTTGTGGGCGTGCGCGGGATCGCGGACTGACGAACCTCAAGGTGATAACCGCAGACATGAACGACTATGCGACAACCGATCGCCATGACCGCGTGGTCTCAGTAGAAATGTTCGAGCACATGTCCAACTGGCGCACCTTGCTGGCGCGTGTCCGTGCCTGGATTAAACCGGATGGAAGACTCTTTCTGCATGTCTTCACCCACAAGGATCGGTCTTACCGCTTTGATCACGACGATCCGACAGACTGGATCGCCCGCCATTTTTTCACCGGGGGAATCATGCCGGCACACGATCTGCCGCATCGGTTCGGCGACTTATTCAAAGTGGAGCAGGAATGGCGCTGGTCCGGCATGCATTATCGCCACACGGCACTCGGCTGGTTGGCGAATTTCGATCGCAACATCGAGCGCATCGAGCCCATTTTCCGTCAGGTCTACGGCAAGCGTGCGTCGTTGTGGCTTCGCCGTTGGCGGTTGTTTTTCCTCTCGACCGCCGGCCTCTTCGGCCACGACAACGGCGACGTCTGGGGCGTTGGCCACTATCTATTGGTTCCGACCCCGTGACCGACGGTGCGCGAAAATCGTTGGACCCTTTGACCCAGGCAAGCGTTACTGTCGCGTGGATCATTGTACTGAACAAACCGTTCTATCCGGTTTACGTATGGTATCTTGCCCGAGAAGGTGCCGCGGCATCGCTTGGCACGTTAATCGCCACACCATTCTTTGCCGCGATCCCATTCATAGCGCGGCGGTCAAGCCTGGCAGCTCGCGTTTCCCTTCCCCTTGTCGGCACCGTCGATACACTGTTCGAAACGAAGCTCTTTGGTCCGGCATCAGGTACCGAACTTTTTTATGCCGCGTGCATCCTGCTCGTGGCGGTGTCTTTCAAAGCTGAGGAGCTTTGGTGGCAACGCTGCGCGGCCTTAATCGTTTTCCTAATTTTCGTGTATTCCCGAAACTGCATCGGAACGCCGCTCTCTGTCTGGGACCGCGATGATCTATCGACGTTGCTAAGCCTAAACGCCTTTGCGGTCGCCGGTCTCACAACCTTTATCGCGCTCCGCTCCGCCGGAAACTTACGCGCTGCCGGACTCGGCGCTGGAAATGAGCATCAAAAGCACGGGTAATCTTAGGAGAGTAACATGTTGCCTACTCGCTTCGCGGCACTTCTGACTGCTGTGGTTAGCTTGGCTCTTACTACCGGAACGCAGGCTAACGCTGCGCCCGAGGTCGTCAAGGTTGGACCCGACCACTATCGGGGGACTTGGCTGGAGGTTGGGCGGACTCCGATGTTTCTCACAGACGGTTGCGTTGCGGGTTATTCGACTTACCGAAAGGGCAAAACGCCGAGCGAGGTTATGGTCGAGGATGGCTGCCACGACGGTACTCCCAAGGGTCGGCTGAAGACCGTCCGCGGCACGGGAAAGATCCAGGATTTCGGGACGACAAACGCAAAGATGCGCGTCCGTTATCCATGGCTCATCACCTTCAACTACTGGGTACTCTATGTATCACCTGATAAATCCTGGTTCATCAGTGCTAACCCAGCTATGACCAATCTCTGGATCTATTCGAGAACAGTTCCTTCCAAGGCGCTCCTTCGAAAGATGGTCCGCAAGGCCGACGAGCTTGGCTATGATGTCCGGAGGCTGGAGTTTCCGCCAGCCCGGTAGATAAATGTGTTCGAGATCAACAAGACGACACCAAGCCCTAACAGCAAGTCTCTTGATGCACCATGAACCGGCGCGATCCTGGTGCGAAGTTTGAAAAGGCCGGCGAACGCATACGGGTTCTTTACTTGATTCTCCCACGTTGATCAGTCGGAGCCGAGTGTGCGCCCTGCTCACTCATAGGAAATTGGGAAGTATTTTGGGTCGGCAAGGAGGCTCGAGGATTGGCTCCAATATCATTGCGCTCTCTCAACCACGCCTCTCGTTGTCGCGGTGCGTAGCGGCCATTCCGATGCAGCAGAACCTCTTGTTAAAGCGGGGCCGACGTGAAAAAGGAGTCCTCGCTCGGACGCCTCTACCGCTGCCGTCCTGACGGTGTCTTCGGATCACCTCCGCTTGCTGGTTGCACATGGTGCCAATCCAAATGCCGCCCCACGTGGCGAGGGTATGTTGCACTTCGCGGTCGCCAGCAACTGCCTCGACTGCGTCAAGGCGCTCGTCGAATCGGGGGCAGACGTCAACGCTATCAGGGTGCGGTGTGATCCTAAACGCAACCCCTCTATAATAACGGCTTACCCCCTCGCAAAACACGTTCATGCGGATATTGCCGCCTACCTTCAACGGTATCGTTGTTCAGAAGTCTGCGCCGATTTCAGCGAAACTGGCGAACGGCGATCCAATCAAAGGTGCATCTGCTTCGCCTACACTTGCGCCAGCCGCCATGTCACTGGCGTGAAGGACCTGCCAAGAAGGGGCCCGAACCTGTGGAGCGTCGTAGGACGAATGAAGACCTCGACACCGTTCGGCCACTGCACCAAGACACCGAGAGTCTGGCCGGGTCCCTGTACATACTAGGACCTCAATATCTTCATCGCCGGTCCTCCTCTCACAGCGCCAGAGGTAGATATGGACATTGGTGGCGCACCCGACGAGGCCGATCGGCTGAACTGATCGCTCGCTTGAGAACGCTCAGCGACTGGCCTGTGCCTCTGCGCTGAGCCACGTCGAGGAGAGGTGAGACAAGGCGGCTAAAGTGGCTTTGGCACCCTTTTATGGCGTGTGGTCGATCCAGAGCTTCGTGGTGACCAGCAGCTCACTTCGATCTTCGGGGCAGCTTTTCTTACGGCGTGAGCCAGGTCGCTAACTTTATGAAACGATGGCCAACGAGCTTGATTTATTCAGGAAGGCCTGCGCTACGAAGCCCATCAAGGAATCGTTGCCGATCGGCGTCGAATTTGTAAGGCAGCCTCTTGCCCCATTCCGTGATTGAAAAATCGGGCTTCGCTTCGACTGCCATCGCAGCATGCTTCCGCGCGTCCTCGATTTGACCAAGCTTGGCGTGACAGGCTGCGACATAGGCATGGTAGAACGAGGGGCGGTCTACTATGCGGCTATACGCATCCAAAGCTTCGCAATAGAGTCCTGCATCGTGCAGCACGTACGCAAATGAACGCCAATACCAGTTGGGATGGTACGGGTTGAGCGACATCGCCTTGCGAGCCCATTCGACGCCCTCATCTGCTCTCCCGAGGTCTCGCAACATCTGCGCTCGGTACATCGCGGATAGCGCGTCACCGGGGTTGAGAGAAATGCTCCTCTCTGAATGAAACTCCGCTCGATCATATTGTTCAAGCCGCTTGTAGAGGAGGGCCAGAACCCTGTGGCAGCGGGTATCGTTGTCGTCGAGAGCGAGCGCCCGACGCGCACTCGCGAGCGCACGCTCGAGTTCCCCCGACGAGCGCGGCCCGACCCATTGCACGTAGATCGCCAAGGCGAGACATGCATGACCAGCCGCATAGTCTGGATCCAGTTCAACCGCCTTTTCGAACAGACATCGCGCTTGCGTGTTATGCTCCTCGCCCTCCAGGTTCAGCTCCTCGAGGCCGCGCAGGACATAGTCGTAAGCAACCATGTCATCGGGCCGCTTGCGCTTGGCGAACCGGGCGCCCGCCGCCTCGACCTGTCCCACGAGGGTCGCCACGATCGTCCGCACGACTTCGTCCTGCACCGCGAAGACGTCCTCCAACTCCCGGTCATACCTTTCGGCCCAGAGATGTGCATTGCTCACCACATCGATGAGCTGGGCCGTGATCCGGATCCGGCTGGCGGCGCGGCGAACGCTGCCTTCGACGACGTATTGCACGCCGAGCTTATGTGCCACTTCAGCTATGCTGATCTTCTCGTTGCGAAAGGCGAAGGCCGAATTGGGGGCGATGACGAAGAGGGTTCGGAAGCGGGACAGCTCGGTGGTGATATCCGCCGTGATACCGTCGCTGAAATAGACTTGCTGCGGGTCGTCGCTCATGTTTGCGAACGGCAAAACAGCGATTTTGACTTTGCCGAGCATGGGGGCCGGCGCACGCACCGGCTGGTTCGCGGGGTCGGCACGCCCGCGCAGGTGAAATACGCGCAGCGGTTCGGCTATGTTCTTGACCTTGCGTGGACCGAGGTCCTCAAAAATGAAGTCGAGTTTGTTCGTGACCTGCTCGTGCACGCTGGCGGCGACGCAAATTCCGCCGGGCTCCGCTAGCCCCTGCAGCCGATCGGCGATGTTAACCCCGTCGCCCTGAATGTCGTCGTCTTCGACGATCACATCCCCGAGATTGATGCCTACTCGAAATTCGAGCCGACGTTCTGGCATCCGTTTTGCATTTCGTTCAGCCTCGACGGCCTGCACGTCGGCGGCGCACCGAACGGCGTCGACGACACTGTGGAATTCCACCAACAGTCCGTCGCCCATGAGCTTGACCAGACGTCCGTGATGCTCGCTTATTTTTGGCTCGAAGACATCACGCAGTTCAGCCTGAAAACGGGCGCGCGTTCCCTCCTCGTCGAGCTGGCTGAGACGAGTATAGCCGACGACATCGGCTATCAGGATGGCGGCGAGGCGGCGCTGCATTTCCAATCGTAATTCGAAGCTGTCACTCGTGCGAGTATACAGATAGTCGGAGATGTTGCCATTCCCGTTTCTCACCGCACCTTAGCTGCTGGGTCGGCAGTGTTCCTCCATGATCGTCCCTCACCTCGCCAGTTCGTTTACCCCAAGGGGCGCCATCCCTCCATCAGTGCTCCTGTATTTTCTGCCCAATGTGGATACGTATGAGAGCTCCCTCGCGCTCGAGCACGCGACTTCGCCTGGCTGCCACGATCGATGTAGACCATCTTTTTCACGAAGCTGTGCGAGGAAGCGGCGTTGTCGACCTTGACCTGCTCGCCTCGGGTCCAGTTGTAGACATTCTGCCCTGTGCAGCCAAGCACAGAACCGATCTTCTCCCATGAGACGCCCGTGATCCTTTTGATCGCGGCGAGGGACGACGGAAGTCCTTTCTCAAACGGCGGCATCAACGAGCAGTGAGAGTTCCAGCCGCCACGGCGATGCCATTTCGAGCGGAGGAGCATCCCTGCGCCTCTTAACTTAGGCGGGTAGTAAAGACGCAGCCTCGTTCCGCCCGCAGCGAGTTCGGATACTTCCGGCTTCAACATATTTCCGCGAACAACGCATTGAATGCTAGGCAACAGCCGGAACGGGCGTCCCGTCCTTCCAAGTCTTGAGTAGCACTTCAATGAACTTCTCGGCGGCGGGCGACAGCTGCGCGCCGCGTCTGCGGACGATCCCGATGGTGCGCGTAACCACTGGGTCAACGATAGGGCGCGAGACCAAATACGGGTGCTCTTCCTGAGGGGTCGCCAGTCTTGGAAGAACTGAGATGCCGAGCCCAGCCTCGACAAGCCCCAATGAAGTATTGAGATGGGTGACCTCATAGAACCAGTTCAGCCTGAGGTTATGCTTCGCGAGCGCGCCATCCAATAAGGCCCGATTTCCGCTTGATCGATCGACGACAACGAGTGGGTAGCCATCGAGCTGTCCCCAGTTCAGTTGTTGATGAGCTGCAAGGGGGTGATCCCTGCGCATTGCAAGCACGAACGGGTCATCGATCAATGGCTCAAAGGAAAGATCCGGGTCCGAATTTCCCATCAGATTGATTCCGAATTCCACCTCCCCCCGTGCCACGGCTTGAAGGCCCTCGTTTGCCGTCAAATCACGTATACGAAGCCTGATATGGGGATAGTCAGATCCGAACTGCTTGATCACCGTGGGCAGAAAATAGAAGGCCGCGGTCGGAACACAGGCCATCGTGATTAGTCCGCGGCGCTTAGACCCTCCATCCTTTAAGGCAAAGAGCGAGCCATCAAACTCCTCGAGCATCCGCCTTACCAGCGGAAGCAACTCCTGCCCTGTGGCTGTCGCTGCAACGTGACGGGTCGTCCGATCGAGTAGTGGCGCGCCGATGGACTGCTCCAGCTTCTGAATGCGTCTTGTCAGAGCTGGTTGAGAGATATTGAGTGCCTCGGCGGCCCGATTGAAACTTTCGAGATCCACGACTGCCTGGAAAGCGCGGAGATCCAGAATCTCGCAATTGATGCTCATTTCGCAATAATCCCCTCAAAGATTGCATTTAACAAATAGCCTGATGTTTCGCATATTGCAATAAGCGGGCGGATTGATCCGACTAACGCAATATTCGAGGACATGTAATGAACGACCTGATACGCATACCTTGCGTCCTTATGCGCGGCGGCACTTCGCGGGGCCCGTTTTTTCTGGCCTCCGATCTGCCCGCAGATCAAGCTGGTCGTGACGCAGCGCTGCTCTCCATCATGGGATCGGGCCATCCGTTGCAGATTGATGGAATTGGAGGAGGAAACCCGGTAACGTCTAAAGTTGCAATCATCGGTCCCGCCAGCGTTCAGGGGGCAGACGTCGACTACCTGTTCGCCCAAGTGCGGACCGATCGACAGCTCGTGGACTACTCACCGAACTGCGGCAACATGCTCGCCGCTGTGGGTCCATTTGCGATCGAGGCTGGACTTGTGCCCGCCGGTAATTTCGACACGCTCGTACGGATTCATAACGTGAACACGGGAAAGATCATCGAGGCTAAGGTCCCGACCCGGAAAGGCGAAGTCATCTATCTGGGGGACGCGTCGATCGATGGAGTTCCGGGCCTCGCCGCGCCGATCGCCCTCACCTTTCTGGACGCAGCCGGCGCAAAGACGGGAAAGCTCTTTCCTACGGGCAAGCCGCTAGACGTGATCGCCGGGGTCGAAGTCACTGCGATCGATTGCGCAATTCCGATGGTTCTTGTTCGCGCCACAGACGTAGGCGTAACTGGCTACGAAGACGCTGGATCGCTATCAGCGAACCATGAGCTCATCGACCGCCTTGCCTCCATTAGGACTGAAGCAGGGCGATTGATGGGAATGGGAGATGTGTCCGACACGGTCATCCCCAAACCCGTTTTGATTTCCGCAGCCAAGAAAGGTGGAACTATATCAGTGAGATACTTCATGCCCAATGACTGCCACCCTGCTCTCGCTACCACAGGTGCCGTCGGGATTGCCACGGCCGCCACGACCCCAGGGACGGTAGCAGCACAAATCGTCGGCGAACAATCACTGCCGGCGCTAGTTCGTATTGAACACCCCAGCGGACGGATCGACGTGCAGCTGGAGACTCGAAACGGATCGACGGTCGCGGGCCTTGTGAGGACCGCGAGGAGACTATTCGAAGGATACGCCTTCGCTAAGCCGAAAGAGCGTGTTGAAAACGCTGCATAAACCGCTCCGGCGAAGACCCGAGCACATAGGGAGGAATTCTCATGCGTAAATATCTCTTGGCAGCAGCTACAGCGCTGTCTCTCACTTCCGCAGCTCATGCCGCCGACCCTGTTCGCATGAGCGTGGGCTCCTATAATCTCAACAACTTGCCCTTCCCGGTGGCTGAAAGCCTCGGGTTCTACAAGGAGGAGGGTTTGGACGTCACGACAGAGAACTTCGCTCAGGGTGGCTCGAAAGTCCTCCAGGCCCTGGTGGCTGGGTCGACCGACGTCGCTGTCGGTTTTTATGACCACACGATCCAGATGCAGTCCCAAGGCAAACATGTCGTCGGCTTCGTCCAGCTCGCAAGGAATTCAGGTCTTGTTCTCGCTGGCAAGAACGATACTGACTTCGATCCGGCCAAGCCAGAAACGATCAAAGGCAAGAATGTCGGCATCACTGCTCCAGGTTCTTCGTCTGACTTCTTCATCCGCTATTATCTCAAGCAGCATGGTCTGACCGATAACGATATCTCGATCATCGGCGTCGGCTCTGGTGCCGCGGCTGTAGCCGCCCTCCAGCAAGGGAAGATCGACCTCCTGGTGAACTATGACCCCGCCGCCACGATCGTCGTTGAGCGTGAGCTGGGTAAAATTCTAATCGACGCAAGAAGCGACGACGGTGCCAAGGCCGTATACGGAGGCATTTATCCAACATCCGTACTCTATGCCAACCAAGACTACATCAACGAGCATCCTGACGTAATTCAGAAGGTCACTAACGCAACCGTGAAAGCACTTCATTGGATGAAGGATCACTCTGCTGAGGAGATCGTGGCCCAGCTCCCGGATGATTTCGTTTCGGGCGACAAGCAGACGTACATCAAGGCAGTCGAGAATGCGAAGGCAATCTTCTCGCAGGATGGCCGGTTCACGCCCGCGGACCTCGAGGTTCCTCTCGCAGTGCTCAAGAGCTTCAACGAAAGCGTTGGCAAGGCCACAATCGACCTCAACACGACGTACACAAACAAGTTCGTCGAAGCCGCTGGCCATAGTGCTGAAAATTAAGGGGTGTAATAATGGCAAACGCAGTAAGGAAAATCGAGGCGGTGTCTCAACCTGGCCTTCCCCCGATGGTCACCATAGACAACGTCACCATGGCGTTCGGATCCTTTGTCGCAGTTGAAAACGTGAACCTCACGGTCGGCAACGGGGAATTCCTTGCCATCGTGGGCCCTACGGGTTGCGGTAAATCGACAATTCTCAATGCGGTCGCGGGCCTTCTGAAGCCGGCAAAAGGAGAGGTCTGTATTGACGGGACGCCCGTCAAGGACGTGCAAAACAACATCGGGTACTTGTTCCAGCAAGACGCGTTGCTGCCGTGGAAGACGGCATATCAAAACGTCGAGTTGGGTTTGTTGTTTCGCGGGGTGGCAGCCGAAGAGCGTCATCGCAAGGTCACTGCTTGGTTGGAGAAAGTTGGACTCAAGGGTTTCGAGAAACGCTTTCCACACCAACTGTCGGGCGGCCAGCGCAAGCGCGTACAGATGGCGCAGGCGCTAATCACCGAACCAAAAGTCATCTTGATGGATGAGCCCTTCTCGGCGCTGGACATTCACACTCGCCACTTGATGCAGAACGAACTGCTCAAGCTTTGGCAAGAAGACCGGCGCGCGGTGGTGATGATCACCCATGATCTGGAAGAGGCTATCGCTCTGGGCGACCGCGTTATTGTTCTAGCTTCCGGACCACGCAGTCGTGTGATCGAGAGCTTCGGTGTAGATCTCGAACGTCCACGAGACGTGGCCGAGATCAAACTCGACCCAAAGTTCATGACCCTTTACCGCGATATCTGGGCGTCCCTACGGGGAGAAGTGGAGAAAAGCTATGCAGGCCATTAACGTCCGCCTAATCCAAATCACACTGCTGATAGTAATCCTCGGCGCTTGGCAGTTGGGCGTCACATACGGCCTTATCGATCGCTTCTTCTTCCCGGCACCCTATGACATCGTCAACCAGGTGATCAGTTGGGTAAGCGATCCGGGCTTTTACAAGCACGTCGGCATTACGCTCAGCGAGACTGTGCTAGGCTATCTCATAGGGACCGGCCTTGGTGTCGCCGCCGGCGTATGGCTCGGTCTGAGCCCCTCTATCGCGCGTATCCTCGACCCGTTCATTAAAGCCGTCAACGCGATCCCGCGCGTGGTGCTTGCTCCTATTTTCGTCCTGTGGCTGGGGCTCGGCCTGTGGTCGAAGGTAGCCTTGGCGGTCACGCTGGTCTTCTTCGTCACGTTCTTCAACGCGCTTCAGGGCGTCCGCGAAGTAAACCCAGTCGTGCTGTCGAATACCCGCATCCTCGGGGCGCGGCGGTCCGAGTTGCTACGCCATGTCTACTTCCCAGCAGCTGCAACGTGGATTCTCTCCTCGCTGCGTACCTCCGTCGGCTTTGCCGTGGTCGGCGCAATCATTGGCGAATACCTCGGCGCATCTGCCGGTCTCGGCTATCTAATCGCGCGCTCTGAGGGTAACTTCGACGCGGTGGGCGTGTTCGGCGGGATCATCATCCTCGCGGTATTCGTTTTGATCATAGACCTGTTCCTCGATGTGGCCGAGAAGCGTCTCATCACATGGAAGCCACGGCCTGGCGAAGAACGGCCGGCTTAGTGGTGATCTATCTCATTACGCGAAAGGGCGGCACATAAGCCGCCCTTTCTTTTGCTACATTGCAGGTTCGCACGAAGTCTGGCGTGATGTAACGGGCCAATTTATGGACCTCGGTCTTATCCTTTCAGGTCCACCTAGCAGCAGACCGTGCGGTTCCGGCCATGAACCTACTCATTGATCGCGCAGTCCTCAACTGTCTTTCTCCGCATATCCAAGCCTGGGCCACGATGAGGTGACTAACACAGAGGTCGTCGTTCACCGCGGGAAGCCGTCGTCGGGCGGTCATGAGACAGCAACTACCCTGAGTTCGTTTTTGAAGCAGCGCCCATTTGGGAGCGGGATGCATTGATTATGATACTTGCGGACCGCCCTGGGGAAAGCGGCGAGGTACCATTCGCTCCAGCTTAACACCGTCTTTTCCCGACGTTGGCCTAAGCCACTTCGAGACTAGGGCTGGATCTTGAAGCTCATCACTACGCAGAGCACGCGACTGTCGGTCGCCTTTTCACCTCACTTCTTCTTTGTGGCGTTTTGGCTCGCCTTTGCCAGAGAAAATAGAGTCGGAGGGGCGGCGTAACTATTTGTAGAATTTTACTTTTTTGGCTTCCTACCTTGTTGTCTCGTATCTGACTCTTGGAAAAGCTCGACCAAGTGACCAGAGGCTATGAGCGCCGTCCGTTGCAAAGTGCATCGATGGCCGCGGGATAGCTTCGCACAGGGCGGTCGAGTCGGCGGCATCGTGCCGGACCTCATGGCCAACATCAGCGTGTGCGCCTAGCGGTGAGCTTTCGCGCAGGCGTCCATGCCAATCAGGCAAGGGCCAAGCTTCTCGAAGACGGTGTGCATCTGCCCCAGTCGCAAGAACGGTGCAGAACAACCTGCCCATCTGCATCAACGCTTAGTCTCTCCCACCGGGGCGGCTCCTCTATATCACAGGCGCTGGCGGGTCGGCCGAAAAGGAACCCCTGGCCATAGTGACAACCAAGCTCTCGTAGTGCGGAAAGCTCTTCCACGGTTTCCACACCCTCGGCGACAACGTGCTTTCCCAGTGCCGTTGCCATATCGATGATGGCCTTCACAATGGCAAGGTCGGCGTTGGAACTTGTCATTGCACGCACGAAGGCGCCGTCGATCTTGATCTGGTCATAGGCAAGTTCCTTAAGGTGTACGAGGGACGCGAAGCCGGTGCCGAAATCGTCAAAGGCAACGATGAAGCCCGCCGCCCGCAGCGCCTCGAGCTGCATGCCTATATCGACGCCCTGCTCCGACAGCATGACCCCTTCCGTGACCTCGATCTGGAGATGCCGAGGCGACAGTCCTGCCGACCGGGTCGCGTCCAGGATTTCATCGACAAGGCAGCGGCTGTCGGGAAACGCGACTAACTGCGACGACGAAACGTTGATCGCGATATGCCCGAAATCGACGCCGGCCGTCACCCACGCCCTGGCTTGTGCGACGGCGCACTGCAGCACAAAACTGCCGATGCGCCTGGAGAGTGCTGGGTCATCCAGAGCCGCGGCAAAGGCCGCCGGACCGATTGCCGAGCCATCTGCTCTCTTCAGCCTCAGAAGTGCCTCAAAGCCGACGCGCCGTCCGGTATCGAGCGCAATCTTCGGCTGGTAATGGAGTGCGAAGAGACCCTCCGCGAGCGCCTCTTCCGCCAGGGCCAGCGCCGCCTTGTCTAATTTCGCGCGATTGAGCCGACCAGAATCGATCCGGGTCAACAGATACCGGTCTTCGGATTGCAGGAGACGTTCCACGGCGCAACGCGCCAGCCGAGCCAGCAAGCCGCGTACGTCGGCCCCGAGACGTCGCGGCACCCGATCGAGAACGCAGAGCGAGCCGAGCCGAAGCCCAGGCTCGATCTCCAGCGGCACGCCGGCATAGAATCGGATTCTATCGTTTCCCGTGACGAAAGGGTTTTCTGCAAAACGGACATCGCGAGCGGCGTCCGGCACAACGAAGGGGCTCGACGACTGGATTGTGTAGTCGCAGAAGGCATCCACCCTGGAAGACCCGACACCATCAATGCCCCGCTTCGACTTGAACCACTGACGTTCGCCGTCCAGCAAGGTGATGAGGCCAATCGGCGCATCGGCCGCAAGGCAAGCAGCTTCGACCAGTGCATCGAGCACCGGATCCGCACCGGACGACACAATGGACAGTTCTCTCAGACGTTTGAGGCGAGCCGCTTCGTTCGGCGAGGGGCCTTCGCGTCCAAACGTTTCCGCGGAAGTCAGGTGACGGTCAACACACTGAAGCATATGGCTCTTCTATTCCTACCGTTGTTGGATTTCGCTCAGGCGATAGCCCACACCGCGGACCGTCTTGATGACCTCACCGCTCGCGGCATCCAGTTCTGCAAGCTTGCCGCGCAGCCTGTTGATGTACACGTCGATCGTCTTGTCGCGAGGATCGTGTTCACGAAAGAGCGCCTGACGTGCAATGCACGACTTTGAGCAGTCTTCTCCCACACTATTGAAAAGGACCTGCAGTATCCTTCCTTCAAGTGCGGTCAGCGGCTGATTGACGCCGTCGAAATTCATGGAAAGGCGTGCGATGTCGCAATCTATATTGCCGATCTTGAAAGCAACGCTCTGCCGCAGAGTGCTGCGGCTTGATCGCGCTTCGTGCAGGCGATGGACACGGGCGCGCAGTTCCTTCACGCTGAACGGCTTCATCACATAGTCATCCGCACCGACACTGATGGCGTCCGCCCGGCTATCGGCGTCTCCAACGCCCGAGATCATGATGATAGGCACGTCGGAGCGTGAGCGCGCTGCACGAAGCAGCTCCAGGCCGCTCCCGTCGGTCAGGTTGATGTCGATGAGGATGCAATCATAGGCAGCAAGTTCGTTTGAATGAATGAAGCGGTTCGCTTGCCTCACGGATGCAAGACAGTCCAGCCGGTCCCGGGAATCCGACCAGTTCAATCGCAACATATCAACGACGTCTCGCTGATCTTCGATGATCATTATGTTCATGGTCTCTTCGAATGTTTGGTGGGGTAACCAAAGCCTCTTTCCTCTCCATCATAGGGCGGGGCTGGCATTGGGCGCAGCATGGGCAGCACGTTTTCGCTAACTGATATGGTTCTTGGGCTGAGGCTTTCCAAGGTGGAAAACGACGAGTTCATACGTGCCAGCCGATTGACGAAGTCTGGCCTCAATTCTTTGACGAAGCAAAGATGCAGGACCCCCGGATCGCGCTCAACAACGATACTGCCGACCAAGACGTCAAACCTGCCGAAAACAAGGTAAAGGTGATCGGGAATCTGCGACTTTCCAATCCGCACCGTCGCCCCACCCTCGCTGATCTCCATGACGAGGCAGCGTACGATTTGCGTCTTACGCATCCATTTTCCGGTGAAGAGGAGATTGCAGAAGAGCGTAACGCTTCGGCGGTACCACTTACGGCTGAAGTAGTCGGATTCTACGCGGTTGAGATAGGTCGTTCTCTTTGTCGCTTTCACAGTGTGACCTCCATGCTTGCCGGAACCTCATCCGCGGGCGGAAGGTGGCAGTTGGTGGCATCGATTAGAACGTCTCACCGTTAAGCGACAGTGGCGCCAAGTTTAAATAAGGTAAAATTTAGTGATCCCTCATGGATTGCGGCATCGCTTGGGACTATCGAGAGGTTGAAATCAGCGAGGTCTGAGGAGGATGCAAGTCGTGCAATGGAAAAACGCAACTGCTGGCAAGGGCTATGGCATCCTGATGACCGGTCTCAGGCAATGTGCAAGGGATCGATTTTGCTGGGGAGTGCTGGTTGGCGCCATCTCCGCTTTCGTCGTGACATGGCTGCCGACGACTGCATGGCTCTATGTGATGGGCGCAACGCTGATCATGGCTTGGCGAATCCGTCAGGATGGGGTCCTGCATCGCGACGCTCCCCGACGGTCGCACGATATCATTGGAGACCAGGCTCTTCTCAAGATTGCCGGCAAGGCCGCCAAGCTCGGCGGATGGGTGGTGCATCTGCCGGACCGGAGAATCGAATGGTCGGATGAAACCTGGGCGATCCACGAGAGACCAAGGGGCAGGCCGGTTACTTTCGAGGAAGGGATCGGCTATTTTGCGCCGGAATGGCGAGATGCGATCACGCGGCACTTCGAGTCCTGCGTTGCGACCGGTCTACCCTACGATACCGAGGTGAAGATCATTGATTGCACGGGCCGGCGGAAATGGGTTCGCGCAATCGGCGTGGGGATCCGCGATGAGATGGGCCACATCTCCCGAATACAGGGTGCCCTCCAGGATATCGATGAGCGCAAGCGGCTGGAAAATACGGCAAGGGATCTTGAGCGGCGCTTAGCGGAGTCGATGGAGAACATCAGCGATGCGTTTTTCCAGCTCGATACCGATTGGCGCTTCACCTATCTTAATCATCAGGCCGAATGTCTGCTGGAACGCCCGCGATCGGGGCTTCTAGGCCGCCTGATCTGGCAGGAGTTTCCGGAGGCCTCCTCGGGGATCATCCGTCAGCACTACGAGCGCGCCGTCCGCGAAAACCAGACGGCCGATTTCGAAGTATTTTACGAGTCCCTGGACGCATGGTTCTCGGTCACCGCCTATCCGGGTCCGGCAGGGCTGACTGTGTATTTCCGAGATGTAACGAAGCGGCATGCGGCCGATCAGCACTTGCACCTGCTGGAAATGGCAATCTCGAGAATCGAGGATTTCGTCATGATAACCAAGGCCGCATCCCAGCCAGGGGGCGACCAGACGATCGTTTACCTCAACGAGGCCTTCGTCAGGATCACCGGCTATTCCCCACACGACGCGATCGGCCGCTCCCCCGGCTTTCTCCAGGGGCAGCGGACTGACGCCAACACCATCGACGAGATCAACAGCGCCATCGCGCGGTCGGAAGCGATCCGAGCCGAACTTGTCAACTACGCAAAGGACGGCCGCGAGTATTGGGTAGACATGAGCATCGCACCCATTGTCGACTCCGCTGGTCGCGCCACCCATTTTGTCGCGACCGGTCGCGATATCACCGACAGAAAGCGAACGGAAGAAAAGCTGGCTGAAAGCGAGGAACGCTTCTCGATCGTCGCCATGATGACCACAGACGCGATCTGGGACTGGGACATTGCAAGAGGTCATGTACAATGGAATAGCAATATGGCCTCCGTCTTCGGGCATGAGGACATATCGGTGGAGGACGGTTTTCGGGAATGGGAATCCAAGATCCATCCGGACGACCGCGCACGCGTAGTGTCCAGCGTGCATGCAGCAATTGATGGGCGAGCAGAAACGTGGCAGGAGGAATTTCGCTTCCGCCGCGGAACGGGGACCTATGCCGAGGTCCTCGATCAGGCCCATATCATCCGCAATGGCGCAGGCGATGCGACCCGGATGGTAGGTGGCATTCGGGACATCACCGAGACACGGCTGAACGAGGCAAAACGGCTGCAGGCGCAGCGGCTTGAAGCGATAGGACAACTGACGGGCGGCGTCGCCCATGATTTCAACAACCTGCTGACGGTCATTATCGGGACTGCGGAGACATTAGCCGACGAGATTGCCGATCCGCGACTTTCTGCAATCGCGCAATTGAACCACAAGGCCTCGCGGCAAAGCGCCGCCCTCACACGCCAGCTCCTCACCTTCGCGGGCCGGCAACCCCTCGAGCCGGCGTCGCTGAACATCAACAGAACCATACGGGCCATGGAGGGATTGCTGTCGACTGCTCTTGGCGAAACGATCATCCTGCACCTTGCGCTTGATCCGGCCGCAGGTCACGTCAGAGCGGACGCCGCGCAACTGGAAGCGTCCATCATGAACCTGTGCATCAACGCACGCGACGCAATGCCGGATGGTGGCAGGCTGGTGATCTCGACGGCGCAAAGCGGGGACGACGCGGTGATCCAAATCTCCGACAACGGCGACGGAATGGATGCGGAGACGCGCGCAAAGGCCTTTGAGCCTTTCTTCACCACGAAACCGTTCGGCAAGGGCAGCGGGTTAGGTCTTAGCATGGTGTACGGCTTCGTGCGACAATCAGGGGGCGGGATCGAAATTGAATCGGAGCCGGGCAAGGGAACAACCATTCTCCTGTCTTTTCCCCGACTTGCGTCTATGGAAACATACGCGGAGCCTGTCTCGAATGGGCTGCTCAAGGGTGGCAGTGAGCGCATTCTCGTCGTGGAGGATGATCCTATGGTCCGGGATTTCGCCGCCGATATACTCGTTTCGCTCGGCTACTCCGTCACATGCTCCGGTGATGCAACGGAAGCGTTGAGGATAGTGGAAACCGACGGCCCATTCCATCTGGTTTTCTCGGATGTCGTCATGCCCGGCCCGATTGACGGCCACGCCATGGCGAGGGAGATCATGGCGCGTCATCCGAACCTGCCGGTTGTCCTGGCCACAGGTTACGCCGACATCGAACGCATCGGCGCCACGTCGCGATTCCGGCCAATTGCAAAGCCCTATACGCGACGGCAGCTCGCGGAAACTTTGCGGGAGGCGATCGACGCGTCGGAAAATAATAGATGAGCACCCCTGCCTTTGATAGGTCGAACAGGGACGATCAAAGCCGCGCGCACCAGCGCCGAGTTGCACAGGCGCGGCCTCGCCGTTTCGCGCCTAGACTTAGACTACAGACTAGCGATGGTCTGCCCGTGTCCCGGCTTAGACGCAGTCCGACCGACTTATTCCAGTAGCCTCCGCCAAAAGTAGCCGCCATATGTCGATCGGTTTTGCGAGCAAGCGGTCGATCTCGCTTAGCAGCGGCTTGAGGTGTTGCATTTCCATGTGCGCGTCGAGATCCGCCTGGCTCTTCCAGTTCTCGTAGAACACAAACACGCAAGGATCGCCCGCATCGACATGAAGGTTATAGTCGATGCAGCCTTGTTCGGACCGGGTAGGCTCGACCTGATTGACGAGAAGGTGCAACAGCTCATCTCGCGTTTCCGGACGGGCCGTCAGCGTTGCAATGAGCGAAACGGTCATGGTATCAGCTCCGCTTCTGGCTGAGCGCTACGGCGAGAATGATGATGCCGCCGCGGGCGATCAATTGCTGGCTGAATTCTAGCCCCATCAGGATGAGACCGTTATTGATGAGGCCGATCATCAGGGCGCCGACGATAGTGCCGATTACGGTTCCCTTGCCGCCGAAAAGGCTCGTGCCGCCAAGCACCGCCGCGGCGATGACCGAGAGTTCATCACCCTCGCCGAGCTGGAAACGACCGGACTGCAGGCGTCCCGCGTAGAGCATGCCGGCGAGCGCTGCCGCGGAGGAAGAGATGACCAGCACCCTGAACTTGATTGCCTTGGTGTCGATGCCGGAATAGCGCGCCGCCGTCTCGCCGCCGCCGGTCGCCAACACACGCCGGCCGAAGCCGGAGCGCCGCAGCGCGATGTGGCCGATGCCGCCGAGCACGGCCATCCAGAAGAGCAGTACCGGCACAGGGCCGAGATTGCCGCCGCCGAAGAGCCACGAATAGCCGGGCGACAGGATCGGCACGGCAGCCGTCGCGGAAACCCACATGGCGACGCCCTTGGCGATGCCCATCATGGCAAGCGTGGTGAGGAACGAGGGAATGCCGATGCGGGTGGTCAACCATCCGTTGAACATACCGACCGCAAGACCCGTAGCGATGCCGACACCGACCCCGGCGACCGGTCCTCCGACGGCGATCGCCATGGCAACGGTGACGGTCGAAAGGCCAGCGACCGCGCCGACCGAAAGATCGATCTCACCGGCCGAGAGCACGAAGGTCATGGCGATCGCCATGACGGCGATCATGGCCGTCTGCCGCACGATGTTGAGCAAATTGTTCGGATTGAGGAACCCCTTGTCGGCCAACGCCACCGCGAAGACGACGAAGATGACCACGAAACCAATGTAGATGATGTTCTGGCGCCAGTTGGCGAAGAAGGCGTTAGCCATTGGATACCTCTTGAACCGCAAGGGCTTTCTGGATTTCGATCTGCAGCCGCTGTTCGGCCGCCTGGAGGCGGTGCGCAAGATCATCGGGGGGCACCGCCGGGTCTTCCAGTGCCTCGCGCGCCAGATCCTGGTGCACGCGCCCCTCGGACATCACGAGAATGCGATCGCAGGCGGTCAAAAGCTCGGAAAGTTCGGATGAGATCATGATGATGCCCTTGCCGGCGGCGGCAAGCTCGCGAACCAGACGGATAATCTCGGATTTCGAACCGATATCGATGCCTGCCGTCGGCTCGTCGAGGATGAGGATGTCCGGATTGGTGGCCAACCACTTACCTATAACTACCTTCTGCTGGTTGCCGCCCGAAAGCGTCGAGACGGCGTGGTCGCGGCTCGCCGTTTTCACGCGCAGGCGCTCGATCTGCGCGTCAGTCAGGTTGTTTGCCGCCTTGGTATCAACGAGGCCACCCGTGGAAAGCCGGTCGATGACGGCGAGGATCATGTTGGAGGCAACCGAATGGGCGGGAATGATGCCCTGCGTGGCACGCGCTTCCGGCACCAGCGCGACACCCGCGGCAATCGCGTCGCCCGGCTTACGGATCGTGACGGCGCGGCCCTTGATATATATCTCGCCCTTGACGGCCGGGTCGATGCCGGCGATCACCCGCGCAAGCGACGAACGGCCCGAGCCGAGCAGTCCTGCGAGCCCCAGGATTTCGCCGCAGTGCAGCGTCAGGGAAATGTTCTTAGGCTTTTGAATGCCGCTGACATTTGCGAGTTGCAGCAGCACTTCGCCCTTGACGGCCTCGCCGCGCTCGACGTCGGAAAGCCCTTTCGAGCGTCGGCCGACGATATGCTCTATCATCGTGTCGATCGGCAATTCACTCAGCGGCGAAGTGATGACGTGGCGACCGTCGCGCAGGATCGTCGCGCGGTCGGCGATGCGAGCGATCTCGTCCATACGGTGGCTGACATAGATGATTGCCACCCCCTTCGCCTTCAGCTTGCGCAGGAAGATGAAGAGCCGCTCGACATCGGGAACGGCAAGCGCCGTCGATGGTTCGTCCAAAACCAGCACCTTGGCATCCTGCGAGATCGCCTTGGCGATCTCCGTCAACTGTTTCTGGCCGGCGCCGAGATCGCCGACCACGGCCCTCGGATCGACGAAGACGTCGAGCAGCGCGAAAATGTCCGCTGCGCGCCGCTCGGCTTCCCGGTCATCGATAAACCCCGTGCCGTCACGGCATTCGCGTGTCAGGAAGATGTTCTGGGCAACCGTCAAAGTCGGAACCAGACTCATTTCCTGGTAGTTCATCGCGATGCCGGCCGCGCGCGATGCCTCCGGCGAATGCGTCGTCAGGGGCAAGCCGCCGACCTCGATTGCGCCCTGGTCGGGGCGATGTACCCCGTTAAGCACCTTGAGGATCGTCGACTTGCCGGCGCCATTGCCGCCGAGCAGGGCATGGACCTCCCCGGGCAAGACCTCGAAGGACACGTCGTCGAGCGCGCGTACCCCTCCGAAGGCCTTGGATATGCCGGTCATGCGGACGGCAGCGGCGCTCGCAGTCATCCCACCTTCTCCCACTTTCCAGTTTCGCCGGAGCGGATGAGGGCGTCGGCGACGAGTTCCGTCAGCAGTCCGTCCTCGAAGTTCGGGCTCGGTTGCCGGTTCTTCGCAATAGCCGAGAAGAAATCGTAGCACTCGACGATCTTCGTCTCCGAATAGCCGATGCCGAGACCGGGGATTGGCCAAAGACCGTTGCCATAGGGGTGCGCCGGACCGGTATAGACGGTGCGGAAGCCTCGGGCATCCGCCGGATCGTCGGCAAACATCACCTGAAGCTCGTCGCGGCGCTCGTAGTTGAAGTGGATCGAACCCTTGGTGCCATGGATTTCCAGCGTAATGAAGTTGTTGCGGCCATAGGCGTTGCGGGTGGCTTCCAGGCTTCCGATCGCGTCGCCCTCGAATTTTAGCATCGAGACAACCTCATCGTCGACATCCACCTCGCCGCGTTCGGCGTCCGCGGCCTTCTCTGCCGCGCCGAGCTTGTCGACACCGCCCTGCTGTAGTGGCCGCGTCTTGTTGTAGGTGGTGGTGATCGCGTTGACCTCGGCGATCGGGCCGACGAGATAGTGGGCGAGATCGACGACATGGGTGGCGATGTCGCCGACCGTACCGGAGCCGGCAATCTTCTTCTGGAAGCGCCAGGAAAGGGGTGAATCGGGGTCGGCAGACCAGTCCTGCAGATAGGTGCCGCGGAAATTGAGAATACGGCCGATGCGGCCCTCCTCGATATATTTCTTCGCAAGCGCCACGGCCGGGGTCCGGCGGTAGTTGAAGGCGACCATATGGATGACGCCGGCGGCCTTTACCGCGTCATGCATCGCCCTCGCCTCCGCGACGGTGCGGGCGAGCGGCTTCTCACAGATGATGTGCTTGCCGGCTTTAGCGGCCTCAATAGCGATCTCGGCATGCACATTGTTCGGCGTGCAGATATCGACGACGTCGATATCCGGCCGGTTGACGACGGCCCGCCAGTCCGAGGACGCCTCTTCGAAGCCGTAGCGCCGACGCGCCTCGTCCGCCGTGCTGTCGGTCACGTCGACGACGACCTTGCGGTGGGGAATGGCCGGTGCGGGCCAGAAGAACATCGGCATGGAGGCGTAGGCCATGGCATGCGCCTTGCCCATGAAGCCGCCGCCAATCATGGCGACGTTCATCACTTTGGTCATCAGTTTTCTCCTGAAAGAGGTCGGCTGCAGCGAGCCACGTTCCGTCTACCGGCCGAAGCCGGATCATGTCTTTCGGCACGGGGCACCCTGGGTGCCCCGTGCCTGGTCGGTCACTGTCCGAGGCTTGACTTGATGTTGTCAGTCGCCTCGGCCGAATAAACCGCCTTCCAGCCATCGAGCAGCGTCTCACGCGTCACCGGCAGAGCCGGCAGCGCGACGAAGGCGGGCGCTTGCTTACCGAGCAGCGCATAGCCGGCAAGCTTGGCTTCGACCACGCCGGCGTCATAAGGCCGCTGTGCGCCAAGCCCCTTGACGAAACCGCCTTGGGCCATTGAGATCGCCACGTTCTCGCCGAGATCGATCGTGGTAATGACGAGATCGTCGCGGCCGGCAACGCGCGCTGCCGAGATCACGCCTTCGGCCGGCACGTCCCAGACCGCCCAGATGCCCTTGATGTTCGGGTTGGAGGTGAGGATCGCGGACGCCGCCTTCTCCGCATCACCCGAGAAGTCGGGTCCGCCGATGCCCTGCTCGGCCACGATCTTGATGTTGGGGTAGTCGGACGCGATCGTCGCCTTGAAGCCATCGTAGCGCTGCTTGGTGACGAAGAAGTCGGCAGCATGGAAGACAAGTCCGATATCACCCTCCCCCTTCAACGCCTTCGCCATGAGATGCGCAGCGGCGACGCCGTTGCCGTAGTTGTCAGCCGACACCACTGACACGTAATCCTTCCCGGCCACAAAGCCGGTCGGCACGTTATCCATGAAAACGAGCTTGGTGCCAGCCTCCGCCGCCGCCCTGTAGGCCCCGGCGGTCGCCGTCGGGTCGGTCGGGATCGATACGATTATGCTCGGCTTCTGCGCCATGATGGTCTCGATGTCGGAGACCTGCTTTTCCGGCTTGAAGCCGGCGTCGGTCACCGCAAGGACCTTGATACCCATGGCGGCGAACTGTGTCTGCAAGCCGTTGATCTGGGCGCGCGACCAGTCGTTGCCGCCGTAATGCATGACGATGGCGGCCGTCGCGTTCATCGCCTTGATCTTGGCCAGTTCCTCATCGCTCAACGTGACATCGGAGGCAGGCGACGGAGATTCTCCTGAAGGTCCCTTGGAAAGAACCGTCTTCTGAAGCTCCGCCAGCGCGGTATCCGGATCGGCAAATGCCGGTGCACCATATGCAAGAGTGAGCGCCAGCACGGCGGCCGTGCCTAACAGAGCTCGTCTTTTTATCATCACTTTCTCCTCCCAAAATGGGGCTCCCGCCCCGGTCACGACCGTCAGGCCGATTTAAGATAGGCCATGCTCGCTTTCGCTCCCTCAAGCGGATCAGGCCAGGAATCGAGTTCGGTACAAACCCAGCCGGCAAAGCCGGTCTCTCGAAGGGCCGCGATGATCCCGTCCGTCGGGATGTCGCCACGGTCGATCGGCGTGAACGCGAAGGGCTCCTTCTGGAAACCCTTAAGATGGACATAGGAGATGCGCGCTGCATGTTCGCGCACAAGCGCCGCCGGATCGCCACCGGCAGCGGCGAGATGGGCCGTGTCCGGGCAGAAGTCGATACCGGTAAGTGCAAAGATCTTGCGCACTTCCGCCGGTCCCTCGACAATTGTCGAGAGATGCGGGTGGTAGTGGGCGGCAAGACCCCGCGCTTCGGCGATCTCCTTTACCCGGTCGAGCGCTGCTGCGAGCTTGTGATAATCCGCCTCGCGGATGCCGTCGAAGCGCTTTGCACCGCCGCCGACGACGAGATGGGGTGCGCCGAGTTCGGCGGCGCGATCCGCAGCACGCACAACCCGGGCAAGCTCCTCCGGCAGGATATCGTCGAAGATGAAGTTGCCGCCGGCATAGGTCGCGACGAGCGTCAACCCATTGTCGTCAAGCAGCGTCCGCATGTCGGCTGCGCTGAAATCGAGCAGATTGCCGTCGAAGAGCTCGACGCCTTCGTAACCGGCCTTTGCGATATCGGCAAAGGCACGACGCATGTCCCCAAAGGTTCGATAGGCAAGATTGGTAACCGATGTAACGCCAACGGCGTCTCCGCCGAGGTTGCCCCAGCAATTCGCATGATAGGCGAGCTTGAATTCCGACATCGGCGCCTCCTCCCAGTGACTCTTCAACTCGTGCGACGAGTGTTACGTCGGCAAAAAATCTATGTCAACATTTTAAACACATATTAACCCAGTCTTTTGCAGATTTAATACAAAAGTTTGAAGTTGCCAGCCGAAAGCTTGCTGGCTATCACTTCAGACGAGATCGGAATCGCGGGCGAAAGGATGCGGTCATGCCAAGGATGGCATCTGTGGAGGCGGACATCCGCCCACGACGCAAGGGCCGCCCTAGCGTCTCGGAAACCGCTGCCCCGAGCCTCGTGGACATTCTTAATCTCGTGAGGACCGGTCGCGCGACGACCCGCCAGGAGATCGAACGGCAAAGCGAACTCGGCCGTGCCGTGGTAGCGGACCGGCTCGCCACGCTCGGCGAGCTCGGACTGGTCGACGAAAGCGAGCTCGCCACCGCCACCGGAGGCCGGGC
This sequence comes from Rhizobium sp. BK181, assembly GCF_014193305.1. NCBI lineage: Bacteria > Pseudomonadati > Pseudomonadota > Alphaproteobacteria > Hyphomicrobiales > Rhizobiaceae > Rhizobium > Rhizobium sp. BK181. Next base: position 11,599 of record NZ_JACHZA010000009.1, on the reverse strand, counting down.
GCCGCGCCTCGTGCGGTTTTCCGGGGATCGCGGACGCATTCTCGTCGCCACGCTCGATCAGACCGCACTCGGCGTCGGCGTTGCCGATCTTTCCGGCTCGCTGCTGATGGAGCATCACGAGACAACCGAATTCGCTCAGCCGGCGTCGGCCCTTGCAGAACGGCTGGTGACGCTGTTCCGCTGGATTCTTGAGCGGCAGTCAAATCCTCGGCTCTACGGCATTTCCATTTCCGTACCCGGCGCCGTCTCCGACGGCGGCGAGACACTTTTCCAGCGTGCCACACCGGGTGTCCTTCCGGGTTGGGAGAGCTTTCCGCTGGTGGAAACGCTGGTCGCCGCCTTCAACGCTCCAGTCTGGCTTCGCTCCAGCGTCGAAACAATGACGATGGGCGAACTCCACGCCGGTGCCGGACGCAATCAACGCACGATGCTTTTGGTCAAGGTCGGCAAACGCATCGGCGCCGGGTTGGCAAGCGACGGAACGCTGTTTCGCGGCGCGCAGGGTACCGTCGGCCTCATCGGTTCGGTACCGGTGACGCTAGGCGACAGGGCCGGCACCCTTGAGGCGATGGCGGGATCGGACCACATCGCCCAGGACGGCAGGCTTGCGGCGGAGAGCGGAGCGAGCCCAGTCCTCGCCGAGCTTGTTCGGCGGGGCGGCGATATCACGGCGCTCGAAGTCGCCCAAGCCGCCCAAATGGGCGATGCGGCTGCAATCGAGATCCTGTCGCAGAGTGGCCGGCTGATCGGCCAGGTGGTGGCGACGCTCGCCAACATGCTGAACCCGGCGCTCATCGTGCTGTCCGGTTCGATCGCCCAGACCAATGACATTCTTCTCGCCTCCGCGCGGGAGGCGATCTACGGTGCCTGCCATCCGCTCGTCAGCCGCGATCTGCAGATCATCCGCTCACAGATGGGCAGCTCGTCGGGGCTTGTCGGGGCCGCCATCGTCGCGACCGAAGGCCTCTTCGCGGCACCGATGCTGCGAGACTGGATCATGTCGGGCCAGCCCCAAACGCATCCGCTTTTCCAGCAGATGAAAACCGAGATCGCCCAGCGGAAGATCATCAAGGGAGACAGTGTCCGTCCGCCGGACATGTGAGGAGGATTTGAATGGCGATTACCGGTCTTGGACCTCACGGCGAACGCGCCTCGGCACCCGAGCGCGTGCTGCTCCTGCCCGAAGACATGGAGCGGGCGCGGGCAAGCGGCTTGCGCGTCGCAATCGTGCTGCACACGCTTGAGAGCGACTGGGCCAAGCAGCAGCTTTCGGGCATCGTCGGCACGCTCGGCAATTGCGGGGTCGCGGTGATCGACGTGGTCGATTGCGCTTTCGACCCGGAGGCGCAGATAGAGGCCCTGGAGCGCCTGATCCTTGAGGCACCGGATGCAATCATATCGCTGCCCGTCGCCAACTCGAAAGTCGCGGCACCGCATGCGCGCGTTTCAGCGGCCGGCATCAAGCTCGTCCTGCTCGATAACGTGCCGACCGGCCTGCTTCCAGGCAAGGACTATGTCTCGCTGATCTCGGCGGACAATTTCGGCCTCGGAAAGATCGCGGCGGAAGGATTGTCACCGCATCTGCCCGAGGGCGCCGAGGTGGGCGTGCTCGGCTATGACGCCGATTTCTTCGCAACCAACGAACGCGAGATCGCCTTCGTGAAATGGATGCAGGTCAACCGCCCGGATGTTTCGCTGCACGTACGGCGTTTTCCGGCGCTATCAGCGGTCGCAGCAACCACGCGGGCGCTTGCCGAAACCCATCCCGAACTTGCCGGCCTATTTGTCGTATGGGACACGCCGGCAATGACTGCCGCCCGGATTCTCGAAGTGATGGGCCGCAAGATTTCGATGGCGACGGTGGATCTTGGCCAGGAGGCCACAATCGGCCTTGCGGCCAACGAGCCGCTTGTGGCGATTGCCGCCCAGCAGCCGTTCCGGCAAGGCGAAACCGCTGCTTCCATCACCGTCACCGCCCTGCTCGACCGCCTCGCCCCGGCCTGGGTTGCCCTTCCAGGCCTCGCCGTGACGGCGCGCAATGTCGTGGAGAGCTTTCAAACCGTATGGCGCATGCCTGCGCCACATGAAGTTCTCCGCAAGCTCAGTCTGGTCGGCCTGAAGAGATCGGACCGGCCCCTGCCTTGAGAACAGAAACCCTTTAAAGGCGCAGTTCTTGTGAAGGAGCAATATTTAAGCGATGTCGAAAGCTCTGCGCGTGGTGGCGCCGGGAAAGCCAGGCTGCTGGCTATGGATCGGCCCGTTAGAGAGGCACGTGCGCGATCGGCTCGTCCCGCGTACCGACGAAAGCCCCGGTTTCAAAACGCCTTGGATGGTTTCGCCTCACCGAAAGGCGGCCTTGAGCCAACCTTTCCTGAAACGCCCATTTGTCCTGAACCCTCAGGTTGGAGCCGATTATTGCATCGCCTTCATTTCCGAGGCGGGGATCGAAACGTGAGCCGATCGCCTTGGCAATATGCCGCTATGCCGGTAAAGGCGTGGTGCAGCCGTCGGCCTATGCCCGATAGGATCGAGTCGGTCCGGTTCGCGACTGGACCTCGCGAATGAAATCCTGCGGGCGCGTGAAGAAACTGTTCTCGACGAGGACGCCGCCGATGATCACCATCGGATGCGTACGAAGAATATCGATGGCATGCGGCGCCGTCAGCAGATTGGCATCGAAGGTACAGATTACCGGGTCGTCGTAATTCGACAGCACGCTATTGAGGCGCATCTCGTACTCCACCCATTCATTGCTACTCTTCCAGTCGTCTACTGCCGCTTCGGCATGCGCGACCATCCGCGTCAAGGGGAACCCGAGACCGGCTCCGGCCTTCAGGGCCTCCTGGATGAGGACGAGCATGGCATCCTTGTTGAAGCGCCCGGTCCTGAGATAGGTATCCTCTGGCACCGCTACTTCGAGTTGCCGGCTCTTCCTCACCTTCTCGACGTCGATACCGGGTTGCGCAACCGCTGAAAGTGATCCTCCTTGTGGTGATCGGGGAGGACGTGATAGGCGCGCTGGCCGCAGTTGATGCCGTCGCAAACAAATGGAAGCAACGTATGGTATTCTTCCGCCGCCGAGTTGAAGAACGCACAGACATGCCGGTCGCCGCGCAGCATGGTTCCGCCAAAGGGAATGGGCTGGGGCGTCGACTTCATATCAGTCTCCCGGATCTGATCTTGTATTATTATGCTGGTTTGGCACCACGCTCTTTTGTTGCTCCAGGCTGTCCGCGATCTGGAGGGCAAGCCGATCAAGCGGAGCATGATCGAACTCGCTCTCTACCTGCGCTTTGCGAAAGTGCGTCGAGAGCATGCCCCAGAGACGGCCATTGCTGCTGATCAGCGGGGTCGATTGCACGGCAGCAATGCCGTCGGCGCTCATCATGTCGAGCTCAACAGTGCCCACAAACAGGTAACTCGTCGAGACGTCTTCGACAAACACACGCATGCGCCTCGTGAGCGCCGCAGCGCAAGTGGTGTTGGTGTCGCGACGCACGATGCTGAAAAAGCTCTCGGCTTTGCTGGAGAAACCGCGGCTGGCAACAAGTTTAAGGCAGTCGGTACTTTCGTCAAAGCGTTGCAGAGTGCCCATGTCGGCGCCCGTTATGGCGATCGCGATATCTAGAGCCGGGAATAGGTCCAGACCAAGACTCCTGGAGTTTTTTAGCCGCTGTAGGGCCACGTCAATGTTTTGCCCAACCGCGCCGTCGAGGGGCTCCTTGAGTTTTGCCACCGTCGTGCCTCCGAGAGCTCCGCTGCGTGCGGCCGAGCAAGGCCGAAAATGTAAAGGGGGATTGCCGCCTAAGCCATTAAGTAATTTTTCGTAATTGTCATGGTCGTGGTGAACCGCCATGAAAATCTGACGGTCCGTGCGTGTGCTCGACTTCTGCTCTGCCGCGCCTTCTGCGAAGAGCATTTCCCCGTTGTGCGCAATGCCCAAAGGCCACATGAATTCCGGCGTCGGCCGTGCGGAGCATCTGAACGGCTATGGTTTCAGCTCTCATAACTCGCAGCATTTAAGCTTTCCAACGGTTGACGAAGGGCTGAAAGCCTCACCACGGCCCGTAGTTCCTATGTCGAGCCACCCATGCCCTTAGAATTAAATGCGTTGGGCAATCGAGGCAGGTGATATATAGTCCGGCCAGGAAGCGGTGGCTGCGCGGCCTATACATGGTGTGAACTTTTCTTAGCAAACATTGGAAATTGCACCTTCGGCCTGTGTGAACGTTCCGCAACAGCGAAAGGCTCTTCGCTACCCGGCAACTTCGGAGGTCATTCTTGCCGCTCTGCTTCGGCGTTATGGACAAGCGCTGAAGGTTCGATACGCGTCCTGTATTTGGATCAGGCGACATGCTCAGGGTCGACGAGCTTTTCGAACCGCAAGAGCTAAGGCATTGCATCCGCGATCTCGTCGCGCTTTCAACGCTGCCGGCAATCTGGAAAGACTACAATTCGCGGCAGATCGCCGACAGTGTCGCAGCCGCGTTGATCTCCATGCTCAACGCGGATGTCATTTACGTGGCTGCGCCGGGGCTGCGCGACGAAGCTGCGGTAGAAGTTATGCGAACGAGCCAGGCGGTGGGTGTCGAGTCGTTTGGTCGCATCGAAAGCATTCTGCGCGCTGCATGGCTCGGAACCCACGAGCAGACATTCGTGATCGACAACCCGTTTGGGAGCGGGGCATTCCATATGGCGGCGGTGCCGATGGGCTTTGGCGGCGGCGGCGGGATTGTCGCTGGTTCCGTCAACCCGCATTTTCCGAGCGAGACGCATCGACTGCTTCTCGGAATTGCCGCAAGCCACGCGACCCTCGCGATACAGCGCGGGCATGCGGAAGCGCAGCAGCGGCGTACGGCAAGTCTGATCGAGCGATCCTCCGAGTTCGTTGGTTTTGCACGTTTGGAAGGCACCGTACAGTATCTCAACAAGGCTGGCTGCGACCTGCTGGGGCTTTCCGGCATTGAGGAAGCGCGCCAGCTTAGCATCTTCGACTTCCTGGCTCCAGAGGAGCAAGCGCGCGCGCATCGCGAACTGATGCCTCTGGTAAGGGAGACCGGGCGCTGGCTCGGCGAGCTCAATTTCCGGCATTTCAAGACTGGGGAAGACATTCCCTTCCTGGTCGAATGGTTCCGCATCGACGAACTGCGCACCGGTCGCCCTATGAACATGGCAACCGTCAGCCGCGATCTGAGGGGGCAAAGAATGCTTGAAGAAAATCTTCGACGCCTCAACGAATCGCTTGAGCAGCGGGTGTCTGAACGAACATGCGAGTTGGCGGAAGCGCTCGAGCGACTGACCCTCGAAGCCAAGGAACGCGAGCGGGCGGATGTTCGCGCGCAAGAACTGCAGTTGGAGCTCCTTCATGCGTCCCGGCTGAGCGCAGCCGGGCAGATGGCCGGTGCATTGGCGCATGAATTGAACCAACCGCTGACCGCGTTCACCAACTCGGTCAACGCCGGTCGCCGGATGATGGCAAGAAGCACACATAGCGCCGACACCGTCCGGGAAGTGCTCGACGAAGCCGCAGACCAGGCGCTGCGCGCTGGTGAGATCATTCGGCGTCTGCGAGAGTTTGTCACGCGTGGCGAGACGGAAATGCGGATTGAAAAACTCCCCGACTTGATTTGCGAAGCCAGCGATCTCGCTTCAGTGGGAGCCGGAGCACACGACGTGCGGACCCGGCTGAGCTTCGATCCGCGCGCCGATGCGGTGTTAGGAAACCGAATTCAACTTCAGCAGGTCATGCTCAACCTGATCCGCAACGCTCATGAGGCGTTGGCAGAGAGTGAGCAGCGCGAGTTGGACGTGGCCACGTCGCGGCTCGATCATGAGTCGATCGAGATCACGGTGGCAGATCGTGGCTCTGGCCTGGCGGACGACATTGTCGAACACCTCTTTGAGCCATTCCACACCACCAAAAGCAACGGCATGGGATTGGGGCTGTCGATCTGCCGCACGATCGTCGAGGCCCACGGCGGCAAGTTGCGATACGAGCCGAACGCAGGCGGCGGCGCAATCTTTCGCGTGACCCTGCCTGTCCCGCAGGAGCGATGAGACGAAGATGACCACCGCCCCGTTCGTTTACGTTGTTGATGACGACCCTGCGATCCGCCGGTCGCTGGAGCGCCTACTGGAGGCGGTTGGTTTCCGGGTGGTCTCGTATGCCACGCCCGCGGGATTCCTCGGCGTTGCGGACGACTTGGCCATGGGCTGTGTTCTGCTGGATCTTCGCATGCCGGAGATGGACGGCTTCGAGGTTCAGGCTCGCCTTCTGCTGATAAACCCGGACTTGCCCGTCATCGTGATAACCGCTCAAGGCGACGTGCAGACTGCGGTCCGTGCGATGAAGGCGGGAGCAGTCGACTTCATTGAGAAGCCCTACAGTGACGATGTCCTGGTAGCGGCGATTGAGTCGGCGCTGAAGACCGGCGCGGCCACGGGTCGAGCCGACGATATATCTGCGGCGGCCTTGCTGATCGATACGCTCAGTCCACGCGAGCGAGAGGTTCTCGAGGCACTGGTGGCCGGGCAGCCAAACAAGGTCATCGCCTTCAGTCTCGGCATCAGTGTGCGCACGGTCGAGGTTCACCGCTCGCACATGATGGACCGTTTGGGCGTGCGTCAACTCGGCCAAGCGGAACGGCTTTCAGTTCTTGCGAGCCTTGCTCAGGCGGGATGAGCACATATTTGCGGTGCGGGTGTCGTCCGCACGAGCACAACATCATCCTCGCTACGCTCATGCACACGCGCCTCACTGCTTATGCTTTGTACAGGCCTGGAAAGTCTTCCCGCTCGGTCGCTAGAATATGGTGTCTGACTTTGCCCCCTCGTTTGAGGCGCCAACGATACTACCCAACAGTTCATCGTGGCCTTGCCGTTACGGATTTGTAAGTTTGATTCCGCCGGCTCCTCGCCTATTTTCATTGGCTGTAACAACTATATGCACAAGGACAACGTAGCCTATGAGCTTTCTTCCCCGCGTGACCGAACTGACCCGGGAATTCGTGTCCAGGCAGTTCGATGATTTGGGTCCCGATGCATGCATGGAGGAGATCGTGGCGTGCCTGACCCGGGAAAACCCGGAGTTTCTGGAGATGGCACGCAAGTGCGCATCCGACTTCAGGGACGCGTCGCGGATCATGGTCGGCTTCGGCATGTTTTACCAGCTGCTGACCCTGCAATCCGCCGATGGCAACGATCATTCAGTCATGCATGCCCTGCCGAGCGTGACGGCACAGACGCGTGACGCGCTGGTGCGCGACATCGATGAGGAGGGCGTCGAAGCATTCACGGTCAGAGCGATTGGTGATATGGAACGCACCAACCCAGAGCTGATGCAAATGGCCCATGCTTTCGCCTCGCGCCACGAGGACTACTTGCGCTTGATGCAGGGCTTTGCCCTGCTCTACAAATCCCTCATCGTTCAGGCTGCGGCCGACCGCAAATATCTGCACTGACGATCTCGGCGCGGAGAAAAGTGTGCCCGGTCAGATCGGTCGTGCCTGTTTCATCTCGAAGCTCTCACGGCAAGATGCACCCGTTTAAGCGCTGCAAATGAGTCCGTAATCAGACACTGCGGAGGCCCGGCCAGGCTCGGGGAGGATGCGGCGGCGCATCGCCTGGCCGGGCCGTGCAGCGGGCGTCTGCACGATTGCAACCCAACCGGGAGGACGCTCCCGGCCTTGATGATCATCAGTTTTACCTGAGCAAGACCGCATTCAAAACAATCTGCCTGTGTCTTACCGAGCCGGCTTCAGTGCACGGGGGCCAGCGCATCCATCGCGACCTGGATCGAGGCAGCGAGCTCCGGCGCCGAGAAGCCGCCCTGGGTTCGTGAGGCGGTGGTCGACATTCAAAGTCGCCATGGAAGAAGGATATGATCGCCGCACCGTGCTAACCGTGATAACCGTCAGTTTTTTGCGGTTCCGCCTATATCGTGGTGGGACCAGCAAGGGGCCCGCTGTCCCGTGGTCGGCGAGGCCCGTTTAGGCCGGCGCGGAGGTCTTGATCGTCAGCAAGGTCCTGACGACCCATGCATCGCGTCTCGGCGTGGCCACCGCTTGCGACCATAGCATGCGGCACCTGCGGACGGAGCGAATCGAATTCTCTGCTCTCTTGGCGTCTTGGACGGCACAAGCGTTCAGCAAGCAGCCGCTGGAGATGATATCGGTCGTCCGCGCCGCTTCACGGCAGCTTGGCTGCGAGCACATCAATCTTCTCGATCTGAGGCGGCGTGCGAAGCAATTCCCCCGCGCGCACCATCAATGCCTCGGCGACCTTTCCCGCGAGATGGGCGTCGCGGCCGGCATCGTCCGGGAATACGTCGAAGATGCCGAACGTCGCGGGACCCATCTTGATTGCGAACCAGGCTTTCGTTGCCGGTTCCGCCTCCACCAGCGGCAGGGCGCTTAAGAGGAATTCCTCGACCTTGGATTCGAAACCCGGCTTGGCTTCCAGTCGGACATAGAGCGCCTTCTTGACCATGATCATTTCCTTCAATGTTTACGTTTGTTCACTCATATTGGCAGTCATACCCTTGGGCCTCGGACCCTTCTTCTCATCCCTGGACGAGCCCCGCCCTGACCGTGTTCACGATGCGAGCCGCGTCGTCCTGCGTCTTCCCACACAGCAGCAGCGCGCGATCCGCGAGTTCGAGGCCAGCTGCGAGATTTTCCGGGAACACCGCGGTTGCGTCGAGCCGCGCCAAGTGCGCCATATCGAGATCGTCAGCGGTCGAAACGAGGGAAGCCGGCGCCGTTTCGAGCGCCTTAATCCGATGCAGGACGCGCTCCACCGTGTTGCGATGATCGAAAGTGATGACAACCAAAAGTGCTCGTTCCAGCCCCACCGCCTCGAGAATGCGATAATGTCTCGCGTCGCCGAAGACGACCTCATGAGATTGCCGGCGTGCGGCACGATACCGTGACAAATCCGTTTCAATGGCGATATAGGGGATATCCGCCGATTCCAGGACTGTTGCGACGAGGCGACCCACGCGACCGCAACCGCACAGGATGACGTGATCATGGAAGTCACCGCTTTGCGCTCGGATCGATGCTTCCGTTGCTGCGAAGCGGCGATCACGACGGCCGAAAGGCCATTCGGCCCAGTGGTTGCGCTGTATGACGAGGGGGGCGAGCCCCATCGTAAGGGCAAGCGCTATCAGCATCGGCTGGCCCAATTCAGGCGAGACGATGCCGGACTGGAGAGCAAGCGCCATGAGGAGCAATCCGAACTCGCCGCCATGCGCGAGAATGACAGCGGCCCTCGCCGATGCCTCCCGGTGCACCCCGGTAATGAGGCCGGTCGCGAAAGCCAAGAGCGCCTTTGCGGGAACGAACACGAGCACCCAAAGGATGATCGAGCCTGGAAAGCTCGTTATGGCCGACAAATCGATACCCATCCCCACGGTAATGAAGAACAGGCCCACCAAAACGTCGCGGAATGGCCGGATGTCTTCCTCTACACGATGGCGAAATTCGCTCTCGCCAATGACCATGCCGGCGACAAAGGCTCCGATCGGCGGGGCCAGCCCTGCAAGATGGACGACATAGGCGGTGCCGAGGGCAGTCATTAGCACCCACAAAAGGAAGAGGTCGGCGGAACGGGACTTGAGTACCCACGAGAATCCAAGGCGGATCAATGGCCGCGCGATGACGGCTGCGGCGAGAAGAGCCGCGGTCGCAACCGCCATCTGCTTTAGAATTGCCATGGGAGCCAGGGTTCCGTCCTTGGACCACGCGTCCGCCAGGATGAGCAGCGGGAGTGTTGCCAGGTCTTGGAAAAGCAATATTCCGAGCGCGAGCCGCCCGTGCCGACTGGTGATTTCACCCTGCTCAGCGAGTTGCTTCAGGGCGATGGCTGTCGACGACATGGCAATGGCGCCGCCCATGATGATTGCCGGTTGTACCGCCACGCCGATCAGGAAAAGCCCCATCGCCACGAGAGCCATCGTCATGCCCACCTGCAGGCTGCCGGCGCCAAGCACATCCCAGCGCGCGCCGAGAACTGTTGGAATCGAGAATTCGAGGCCGACCATGAACATCAGAAAGATCAGGCCGAGTTCCGCCAGAAACTGCGTATCCTGCGCGGAGCCGATCAGGTTGAAGCCGTGCGGCCCGAGCGCTACGCCGACGAGCAGGTAGCCCGTGGCCGCGGGCATCCTGAACGCGCTAAAGAAACCGACCGCGAGTCCCGACGCGGCGAGCAGGATTAGTGTTCGGGCCAGCAAATCGTGCATTGCTATCTCGGCGCTCTGCCACGGACATGGTCCGGCGACTGGGGATCAGGTGGGGATTTAGCCTCGACACATTGACGGCCATCCGAGGCGTCTGTGTGAGGATCACCCATTTCATGGGAATCTTGTCGTGCAGATGTCTGCGGGCGGCCGAGATACATGGGAATCCACGAAGGGGGATCACTCGCGGGAAACGACCCTATGCTGGCCAGTTCAATCTGGTCTGGATCCATCGTCTCGGGCAGATGCGGTTCGGGGTCCCGTTTACGGCGCACGCCACAAGCTCCTCTATCAGGGGATGCCAGCCGGGCCAGTAGAAAGCGCGGCTGGCATCAACGTTGATTGATCACGGTGAGATGGTTATGCGGTTGTCAACCTTGGTGACGCCGGGCGCCCGCCAGGCCGCACGCTCCGCCTCCTGCCGTTCCGCCCAGGTGCGCACGGAGCCCGTCAGGGTCACTTCGCCGCCGCTGGCGGTCACTGTCACGCGGTTCGCGTCGACCTCGACCATTCGCTTCAGCGCCGCCTCGATCTGGGACTTGACTTCCGTTGGCGTGACGCGCGGCTTTAGCGTCACCAGGTTCGAGATACCCTTGACACCCTTGACCTTTCGCACGGCCGCTTCAGCGCGGTTGCGTTGATATTCCCACTCGGCACTGCCTTCGAGGGTTACCCAACCGTCCTTGACGACGACCTTGAAGTTTTCGTGGGAGTAGGGAAGCTCGAACTTGAGTGCCTCCACGGCAGCGCGTGCGATCTCCGGATCGGGTTTTTCGTGAAGCGACGGCAGTCGAACCTCGATGTCGTTGGCGACACCGAGAACACCCTTGACCCGCTTGGTTGCTTTCTCGGCCTCATATTTCTGGGCGAAGCTGCGCACAAAGCCGCTGAGCGTGACGACCCCACTTTTCACCGCCACTCCGATGTCAGAGGCATCTATGTCCGGATCCCATTTGAGTTCGCTTTCCACATCACGTTTGATGTCGCTATCTGTTGTCATGTCGCGATCCTCCGTATTGAGTGATTAGGCTACGCTGAAGGTGGTTTTGCCTGCGCAGCATTACGAAGCTAGCTCACATGTGCAGCCTCCGACTTGACAGCTATCAGTTTTGGTTGGGAAGACTTCACGGGCGTTAGCCGGAGCAGAACTAAAAATGTCCGCAACCGGGGGACGGTTGCGGACAATATGGCGGGTTGCGAGGGGAGGACGGCTTAACCCGCCTGGACAGGAATGCGCTTTGTGTCTGCTTGCACTTCCCGTGATTTTGGAATTACGAGCGTTAACACACCATTTTTGAACGTGGCCGTAGCCGCATCGGGGTCGATTCCGTCGGGAAGAGGCACGGTACGCTCCATCGC